>JACZUF010000001.1 GCA_022573285.1 Chloroflexota bacterium | reverse complement strand
CCGGCAACAAACTTGATTCAGGACGGTACTTTATATGCCCGCGCGCCCAAAGGTGAGAATAGAACGGGACTCCATGGGTGAGATGGAAGTCCCAGCCGACGCCCTGTACGGTGCGTCAACCATGCGGGCGGTGTTGAACTTCCCCATCAGCGGCCTGCGCTTCTCCCGCGCCTTCATCCGGGCGCTGGGCCTGGTGAAGCAGGCCGCGGCCAAGACCAACATGTCCCTGGGTCTGTTGGAAGAGAAGACCGGCAACGCCATCGTATCCGCCGCCCAAGAGGTCATCGACGGCACGCTGGACGAACACTTCGTCCTGGACATCTTCCAGACCGGCTCCGGCACCTCCACCAACACCAACGCCAACGAGGTCATCGCCAACCGGGCCAGCCAGATACTGGGCGGAGACCTGGGCTCCAGGCTGGTCCATCCCAACGACCACGTGAACCTGTGCCAGTCTTCCAACGACGTCATTCCCACGTCGATTCACCTGGCGGCCCTGCTGGGCATCAAAGAGGACCTGATCCCCGCCCTGGAGTTTCTGGCCGACGAACTGGGCAAGAAGTCCGATGAGTTCTGGCCCGTCGTTAAGACCGGCCGCACCCACCTGCAGGACGCCACCCCGGTCCGGCTGGGACAGGAGTTCAGGGGTTTTGCCGGGCAGGCCGAATACAGTGTGCAGCGGTTGCACCGGGCCCAAGAGGCACTGGCCGAGGTCGCCCTGGGCGGCACCGCAGTGGGCACCGGCGTGAACACCCACGAGGAGTTCTCCGCCCGGACCTGCCGGGCGGTCTCCGAAGCCTCGGGCGTGCTGATCAAGGAGACGGCCAACCACTTCCAGGCCCAGTCCACTCTGGACGCGCTGGTTGAAGCCAGCGGAGAGCTGAAGACCGTCGCCATCAGCCTGCACAAGATTGCCAACGACATCCGGTTCATGGCCTCGGGTCCCAGGGCGGGACTGGGCGAGATCGCCTTGCCTGAAGTCCAGCCGGGCAGCTCCATAATGCCGGGCAAGATCAACCCGGTGATCTCCGAGTCGGTGATTCAGGTGGTGGCCCAGGTGGTGGGCAACGACGCCACGGTGGCGCTGGCGGGCCAGGGCGGTTACTTTGAGCTGAACACCATGATGCCGGTGGCGGCCCACAACATCCTGCAGTCGATCTCGCTCCTGGCCACCTCGGCCCACAACTTCGCCGACCAGTGCGTCAAGGGGATCACGGCCACCAGCGTGGGGCCGGACATGGTGGAGAAGGGTCTGATGCTGGGGACGGCATTGGCGCCGGCCATCGGCTACGACGCGGCGGCGGCCATCGCCAAAGAGGCCTCGGCCAGGGGCACCACCATCAGAGAGATGGCCAAAGAGAAAACGGACCTATCCGACGCCGAGTTGGACGAGTTGCTCAACCTGGAGAGTATGACCGAGCCAGGCATGGGGACCGGCGGTCCGGCGGGCGGGGGTTAGTAGAGACTAACCCGCAGCCAGGTCTTCTTCGAACAGCGGCAGGCCCTGTTCGGTGGCTATCATGAGGCATTCAAGGCAGCGGTCGGCCTGGGTATGGCCTTGGGCGGGCCAGAGGTTCTCCGCGGGCTGTCCGCAGAGATAGTCTGGCATGATCTCCTCGATGCCCATGTTCTTCAGGTAATGGACGAACCCGGTCTTTTTCTGGTTGACCCACCACCAGCGGGTGATGCTGCTGTCCAGCTCGTCCAGGTAGGTCTTGAATTTGTCTTCCCAGCCGTCCTCGGGCATCACCACCAGCCAGCGGCCATGCTCCGAGTCCGGGTCGCGCTCGGCCTTTAGCTCGCCGTTCCTGATATATTCCCGGATAGCGCGCTGGGAGATATTCAGGCGGCGGGAAGCATCTTGAATCGTCAGCTTTTCCACACTGGCTCCGTTTGATTTCCCCCCGTCCCGGCTTTATCGGCCGCCGGGGCGCGGTTCAATCCCGGTTCCGTTAAATCCCCTTAGTGGTGGCCAAGGCCGGGTCTTCGATGGTGTCGGCCAGAGAGCCGCCCGGCGGGACCATGGGATAGACGTTGGTGGTTGAGTCTACCACGAACTCGATCAGGAACGGCCCATCGTGGGCCTGGGCTTTCCGGAGGGCGGGCAAGATGTCTTCCTGCTCCGTGACCCTGACCGAGCCCACCCCGTAGGCCTCGGCCAGCTTGATAAAGTCGGGGCCGGGCACAGGCACCGCCTTCAGGTGGTTCTCGAAGTACATCTCCTGCCACTGCCGCACCATACCCAGGTGCCCATTGTTGATCAGGGCGATCTTCACCGGAAGCTTCTCTTCCGAGATGGTGATCAGCTCCTGAAGGGTCATCTGGAAGCCGCCGTCTCCGGCGACGCACCACACCGGCGCGCCGGGCTTGCCCACCTGGACTCCAAGCGCCGCCGGCAGCTCGAAACCCATGGCCCCAAGTCCGCCGGAGGAGACAAAGGAGTTGGTCTGGTTGAAGGAGAGAAATTGGGCGGCCCACATCTGGTGCTGGCCCACTCCGGTGACCACGGTGGTCTCCGGGTCTTCTTGTAGCACCGTATTCAGGGCTCTGAGCACGGATTGGGGTTGCAGCTTGTCGCTGGGCGGGATCGCCAGAGAGGGGTGGTCCCGCTTCAGGTTTTCGATGTATTGCATCCAGTCGGGCCGCGGTGTGTTGACCACCATGGGCGCCAGCTTCCGGAGCAATGCCTTGGCGTCGCCGACCAACGGCACCTCCACCGGCACGTTGCGGCCGATCTGGGTGGGGTCGATGTCCATGTGGATAATCCGGGCATGGGGGGCGAAGGTGTCCACCTTGCCGGTCACCCGGTCGTCGAACCGCATGCCCAAGCCGACGATCAGGTCGGCCTGGTCCACCGCTATATTAGACCAATACATGCCGTGCATCCCCAGCATGCCCATGCTCAGGGGATGGCCGCCCGGGAAGCCGCCCAGTCCCAGGAGCGTGGTGATCACGGGGATGCCGGACCGCTCGGCCAAAGATTTGAGCTCTTGGTTGGCCCCCGAGGTCAATATGCCGTGGCCGCTGATGATTACCGGCCGCTCGGCTTCGTTGATCAACCGGGCCGCCTCTTTCAGCCGCTCCAGGGTTTCCTCAGAGACCTCCGGCACCGGGACGCCGGTCACCTCGGGGAACTCGGCCTCCGTCAGTTCAAGCTGCACGTCCCTGGGAACGTCGATCAGCACCGGGCCGGGCCGGCCCTCCTGGGCGATGTAGAAGGCCTCCCGGACGGTTGCGGCCAAGTCGGCGGGAGTCATCACCATGAACGCCTTCTTGGTGCAGGTAGCGGCGATGGAGCAGATGTCGCATTCCTGGAAGGCCTCGGTCCCCAGGGACGCCCGGGAGACCTGGCCGGTGATGGCGACCATGGCCACCGAGTCGGCCTTGGCCCCCATGATACCGGTGACCAGGTTGGTTGCGCCGGGTCCGGAGGTGGCGACACAGACGCCGACCCTGCCGGTGACCCTGGAGTAGCCGTCGGCGGCGTGGGCCGCGGCCTGTTCGTGGCGCACCAGGATGTGGCGCAGTTGGGGATAGGACCAGAGCGCGTCGTAAAAGGGAAGAATCGCCCCGCCGGGATGGCCGAAAATGACTTCGACGCCCTCCCTGAGCAGGCTTTCGCAGATGATTTCCGAACCCTTGAGTTTCATTGTAGCCTCCGCAGCCTCCCCAGCTTCGAAAGATGGCAGGGCTTTCTCCTGCAGAGAAAGGCGCCGGGAGAGCCGCATTGGGACAATAAAAAAGCCCCATCCCACATAGGGACGGGACGTTATATTCCCGCGGTACCACCCTAATTATCCCGATTTTATCGGGACCTCTCTAGCAGGACACCAACATGTCCCGTCGTTCTTAACGGGGGTACGAACCCCGGCCTGGTCTACTTGCCCTCTCTCATCTTCAGAGGGGTTTCAACTGGCGGCTCCGGAGGGATTTTCGGTCAGCTTCGGCGCGCCTGCTTTCACCGTACCAGGCTCGCTAGGCGCCTACCCCTGCCTACTCGTCTCCATCACAGCCTTTGATAATAAAGATTACCAAACGGGCCCAGCAGTGTCAATATACGAAGCCTGGCGTGGGAGCTTGGCTTGACCAACCGTCCGGCGGCCATTACCGCCTTGTTTTACGTGTTAGCGGGCCTCCGCCCTATGATAGTATGGCATTTTGAAGGAGCGATATTTGCACGCTAGTCCGCCCAAGTTTCCGCCCATCCGGCGGCAACCAAAAAAGTCCAAGAACCAAGCGGTACGCCGGCCCGGAAAACCGGTGGGCCTGTCGCGTGGCCTGAACCAAAGCCTACACCAGGGATTGTATCAAGGCCTGCACGGGGGCTTAAAAACTCTGGTCCATGATGCGGCCGGCGTGCGGGCAACGGCCTACGTCCGCCTCCCAAGCGACGCTGGAGCACCCGGTCCCGCAACAACGATCCGCAAAGTGAGTCTACTATCCGGCGAGACGGTGACCCACACCTTTTGCCCTGAGAAGGGCCTAATTCCACATCCCCTGGAAGAGGGCCGGATGCTGGTGCTGACCAACCGAAGGCTCATCGCCTTCGGGCAGAGGGACGGCTTGAGAGAGACCGTTCTGATGCCGGTGGAGGAGGTCAAGGCCGTGGCGGTTAACGCGGGACGGCGCAGCAAGGGCACTTTGCTCCAGGGCGGCCTGATGGTTATGGCCGGCGTCTTTTTCTACGTGTTGCTGGCCTACTGGTTGACTGGCCAGGTAGACGGGCCCTCGATACCGGTCATCCGCATGGACCTGATGGCCTTTCTGGTCTTATTGGGCATCCTGACGGGGGTCGGTGTGATAGCCCAATTCTACTTCGGCAGGCCCGACGGCGAGGTGACTTTCCAAGGGGACGGCGTGAAGGTTACGTTCCCATTCAGAGGAAAGACCGCCGAGGACCAGATCTTCCAGGTGGTGAATGCAACCTTCGCCGCCCGGCAGTTCATCCTGGGCTATTCCAGCTTGGGTGTGAAGTAGACGCCGGGTTTCTACCCAGGTAACTAGCCCAGGCGACTACCCCAGGGGCAAACCAGGGTCCACGTCGATGTCCAAGGCCGACTCCTCACCCCTTTGGTACTGGAAGTAGCCGCAGGCCGCGATCATCGCGCCGTTATCGGTGCACAGGACCGGCGGCGGGATGATCACCGGCAAGGGCGAGCGCCGGACAATCTCCTCGCGCAGCCGCGCATTGGCCGTCACGCCGCCGCCCAATACCAAGCCCTTGACCCGGTACTTGGCAGCCATTGTCACCAGCTTGGACGAGATGACGTCCACCACCGATTCCTGGAACGCCGCCGCCAACTCACGGACTAGATGCGTTTGGCGCGCTTGGTCCACGCCGTCTTCCGGAGAGGGATAGATCCCCCGGTCTTGGGCCAGGTGCAGCAGGGCGGTCTTGAGACCGCTGAAACTGAAATCCAAGGTGTCTTTCATCCAAGCCCTGGGCAGTTTCTCCTCGCCCGTGGCCCCCACGGAGACCCGTTGTATCTCCGGGCCGCCGGGGAATCCCAACCCCAGGATGCGGGCGGCCTTATCGAAGGCTTCACCTGCGGCGTCGTCCCGGGTGCGCCCCACCAACTTGTATCTACCGTGTCCCTCCATCAATAGGAGGTCGGTGTGGCCCCCGGATGCCACCAGGCAGGCCAACGGGAAGCCGGGGTCGTTTTCCAGGTCCCCCTGGGCGAGCCAGGAGGCGTAGATGTGTCCTTCCAGGTGGTTCACGCCGAGCAACGGGATTCCCAGGGAATAGGCGATGGCCTTGGCGGCGTTCACCCCGGTGATCAAAGACCCGGCCAACCCCGGCCCGAAGGTTACGGCTATCGCGTCCATGTCTTCAAGACCAAACCCCGAGTTTGCCGCCGCCTGTTCCAAAACGGGAACCAGGTCTCGGACGTGCTGCCGGGACGCGATCTCGGGCACCACGCCGCCGTAAACCGAGTGCAGGTCTGCCTGGGACGATATGACGTTGGAGAGGAGGGTGCGGCCGTCCTCGACCACTCCCGCCGCGGTCTCGTCACATGAGGTCTCGATGCCCAGTATCTTTATTGCCACGGATTTTATTTTGTCTCCGGGTCGTGTCTGAGGAATATCACGGTTGTATCCGATGCGTGAAGGGCCGTGAGACGGCCGGTCTCAGTCCAACTTTACACTAATTTACGCCCGATGCTATCATCGTAAACGGGCCCGATATTGCCAAGGGGCGACTCTTCGTGGCCTTGGGAGGTGGCTTCCGTTTATGGATGCCGGTGATTCGTGGCGATTAGCATTATTGGTTGTATGTCTAGGCCTATCGGGATTCTTCTCCGCATCTGAAACCGCATTTATCGCCCTCCCCAGGGCGCGCCTCATGCACCTGGTCCGCAGCGGCCGGCCCGGCGCGGACCGGGTCTCCCACATCATCCAGCGCCCCGAGCGTTTCTTGGCCACCGTGCTGTTGGGCAACAACCTGGTGAACACCGCGGCCGCGGCCCTGGCCACGGTACTCGCCTTGAACCTGATCACCAACAAGTCTCTGGCCGTCTTGGCCGCCACCGCCGGCGTGACCACAATCCTACTGTTATTTGGCGAGACCGTGCCCAAGAACATTGCCTGGCGCCGCTCCGAGCGCGTCGCGTTCGCCGTTTCCCGGCCCGTCCGGCTGGTGGAACTGGCCCTTTCTCCCGTGGTGAGCCTGCTCCAGCTTTTCAGCACCCTGACCAACCGGGCCCTTGGCATTTCCGCCGTAACGCCCCAGATAGGCGAGGAGGAGATCCGCATGATGATCGCCGCCGGGGCCCAGACCGGCGCCGTGGATGCTGGGGAAGCCGCACTCTTGGAGAAGGTGTTCCGCTTTGGCGACCGCCAGATGCGGGAGATCATGACGCCAAGGCCGGAGATCGTATGGATCGAGCAGGGCGACAGCCTGGAGGATTTTCTGGCCATCTACTCCGAGCACACCCATACCCGGTTCCCCGTGTACGATGGGTCCATGGAGAACGTGGTGGGCATCCTCTCGGTGAAGGACGTACTGGCCGCCATGCACGGATTCCAGAAGGACTTAGACGCTAGCGTGACCGGACAGCTCAGGCCCGCTTTCTTCGTTCCCGAGACCAAGAGCGTCAGCGAGACGTTCGACGTGATGCGGGAAGGCGGTCACGGCGTGGTGCTCACCGTGGACGAATTCGGCGGCATCGCCGGGCTGGCGACCCTGAAACAGATGATGGCTGTAATCGTCGGTCAGGTGGGAGAAGAGGGCTCGGCCCCGGAGGAAGCGGTTACAGTCCTCGGCCGTGACGCTTTCCGCATGGACGCCGGAATGGCCATCTCAGACATCAACGAAGAACTGGGACTGGGGATACCTGAGGGAGACTACCAGACCCTGGCCGGGTTCATCCTGGACCGGTTGGGCAGCATCCCCGAGGTCGGGGACGTAATGGAATTCGGCGACCTGCGCATCACCATCAAGGTTATGGAACGGGTCAAGATCGAGGAAGTGGAGTTGCGGCGAATCCATACGGAGACCGGGACGGGGCGGACCGAGGCGGACTAGTGAAGTTCTTTCTGGTGCGCCACGGCGAGACCGAGTGGAATAAGCTGGGCAGATTCCAGGGCCACGAAGATATCAATCTGAACGAGCGTGGTCTGGCCCAGGCTAAGGAGACGGCCAAAGCCGCCGCCGAATGGGGCCACTCCGCCATCTACACCAGTCCCCTGGTCCGGACCGTCCAGGTGGCCGAGGAAATCGCCAAGGTAACTCCGGTGCCGGTGTCGAAACAGCCGGGTCTGAAAGAGCTCAGTCTGGGCGATCTGGAAGGGGTAACCGGAGAAGAGATGCGCCTGGGATGGCCCGAGGTATTTTCCGCCTGGCGCTCGCGCCCTGCGAAGGTGTCCATGCCCAACGGGGAATCCTTGGCCCAGCTTCGCGAGCGGGCGTGGCAGGCCATCTTGGATATCGAACAGAAACACTCCGGGGACGAGGCGGTGGTGGTCGTCTCCCACAACTTCGCCATCCGCTCCATCGTCGGCGAGCTATTGGGAGTGCCATTGGAGAACTTCCACCGCATGTCATTGAGTCTGGCTTCGGTATGCACCTTCGACAGCGATGACCGGGGCCGCCGGCTCACTTCGTATAACTTCACCGGCCACCTGTCCCCAGAAAACCGGTAGCCGGAGACTATCGTGGCCAACGCCGCCGGACTGGAGCGCAAGGTGGCGGCCGCCCTGCAAAGGGCCGGCTACTCGAACACCGGCGTAACCCTGGTCGTCGGCGCGTCCGGCGGCCCCGACTCCTCGGCCCTGCTCTACGCCCTGGACCGGCTCAGAGAAGCCCATGGCCTGTCCCTCCATGTTGCCCACCTGAACCACAACTTCCGGGGTCAAGAAGCCGAAGACGACGCCGCGTTCGTGGCCGAGGTCTCCAAGGAACTGGGACTCCCGGTCACCGTGGCCAAAGAGGACCCCCACGAGTACCAGAGAAAGCGCGGCATCTCTTCTTTTGAACAGGGCGCCCGAGAGATGCGGTACGCCTTCATGGCCCGGGTCGCCAAGGACGCCGGAGCCAGGGCGGTGACAGTGGGCCACACCGCCGATGACTTGGCGGAGACGGTGATGCTCCACGTCCTCCGCGGCGCCGGCCTCTACGGCCTCCGCGGCATGGGTGAGGTGTCAGCGTGGCCCTGGCCGGCCAATGCCGGAGGCCTGCAGCTGTTTCGGCCCCTGTTGGACGTAACCAAGGACCAGACCGTGGAATACTGCCGCGAGATTGGGCGCACCTACCGGGAGGACAGCGGCAACTACCTTTGGCGGTTCACCCGCAACAAAATCCGCCACGACCTGATGCCCCGGTTGGTTCAGGACTACAACCCCCAGGTGCGAAACGCCCTGGTCCGCTTGGCCCGCACCGCCGCCGAAGAACTGGACTTTGTGGAGCGGGAGCTGGACCGTGTATGGCCGGATGTGGTCGAGCATTCACCGGACGTGGGCGAAAATTTAAGTGAAGAGGTGCGCTACGCCAGGCCGGCGATGGCGGCCCTCCATCCGTTGCTGCAACGCCTCGCCCTGCGCCGGGGCTACATCCTGGTGACGGGGGACGCCACCCGGCTTAGGGAGAGCCATCTGGTGGCGATGGAGGGCCTGGCTCTGGGTCAACGGGGCGGCCGGGTCCTGGAGCTGCCGGGAGGGGTGATACTGCGGCAAGAATATGGGGAGTTGGTGCTGACCCGAAATAGACAAGCAGACTGCCCCTATCCGGAGCTTGATGGCGAACACCCCGTCCTACTGCCGGTTGAACCCGGTGTTGAGATCATCGTGTCGGCCGGCCCCTGGCTAATTACGATGCAGGTTGGTATGGCCGCGGAGGGGCCTTCATGGTCTGGAGCCGGGTCTGGTGACGAATGGACGGCTTGTCTGGACCGGAGGGCCCTGGGGGACGGAGAAACGGACGAAGTGACCGTGCGGGCGTGGCGGCCCGGCGACCGGATACAACCCTTGGGGATGCGGGGGCAGAAGAAATTGCAGGACCTGTTCACCGACCTGCGGGTGCCCCGCCACTGGCGGGCAAGGGTGCCTTTATTGGAGAGCGCAAGGGGGATCGCCTGGGTGGTGGGTCACCGAATCGCGGACTGGGCCAAGGTAAACGCAGAGGCCGGTGAACAAGTCCTGTGGGTGAGGTTCAGCCAGGGCCAGGATAAAACTCTCTAACCCGTACTCCGAGGGAACTGGGTTTCGGTTAGGTCCCCATGAGACGGGAAGGGTTGTCCTTCACCAACATGCCCACTTCCACCTCTTCTAGGCCGGAGCGGAGCAAGGTGGCGATGCCCATGCGCATCCCCTCGGCCGGCATCGGATGAAAGTCCTGTCCGAAGTCGGTGCTTAGGATACATTTCTCGGGACCGATGGCTAAGATGGTCTGGGCCAATTCTTTGGGGTCCAGGCGGTGGGTGGTCGGCATCACCACGTGCAGGCAGTGCTCGATGAACGCTCCCATCCCGGCCAGGGCTTTCATGTCCTCAACGGTCATCCCCGTCCAGAACGCCATGGTGGTGCCGTGGGTGACCACGACCCTTTGGATGCCCATGTTGCGGGCCTCCGCCACCAAGGCCATGCTCTCGGCGGTGGAGATGTGGCCCGTCGCCAGCACCATGTCGTGGGACTTGATCAACTCGAGGATAGAATGGACCTCCGGCACCAGGGCCCCGGACTTGTCCAGAAGTGAGATGCCGCCGTCCAGCCCCTTTGATTCCCGGTCGGCCTTGGCCGAATAGGTCGGCATCCAGACGATCCGGCCCCCCATGTTGGCCGTGGCTTTCACCGCGTGGACGTTGAGGCCGCCCACCTCCACGTCCAGAGCGATGCCGCCGAGTATGGTAACGTCCGGCACCAATTCGCTGGTGGTGGCCGCCACAGGGTGGGTGGGATATTCGTGGCTTTTCAACACGATTCCCTGCATACCCATCTCCCGGGCCTGCAAGGCGATTTCCACGGCGCCGGCCCTTCGTTCGACCTTGGGGTCGGGGCCAAAGTGCACGTGGATATCCAGGGCGCCTTCCAGTATCCGGTCTATGTTGCTCACGCTCTCACCATGCTCTGAAATAGGGGGCCCAGGGATAGACGGGCAGGCGTAGACCAGGCGGTCTGGACGCGCCCGTTTTGAGGCTTGCGCCAGCATAAGTCAGGCGTCTACGGGTGTCAAGGGAGACCCAACGGGCGGGCCCCCGCCGCCGGTTGCCACTGCCGGGCCCGGTTGGTAGCATGTTGACACTCTCGACCTGGAGGTTGTGATGGACCTGGGACTTAGAGGCCGGGTGGCCATTGTCGGCGGCGGCAGCAAGGGGTTGGGCCGGGCCTGTGCCGACTCGCTGGCCCAAGAAGGCGCCAACCTGGTTATCTGCAGCCGCAACGCCGATGATCTGGACCGGGCCGCCGCGGAGATCCGTGACACGGCCGGCGTCGATGTCTTGACGGTGCCTGGGGACCTTACCCTCTTGGAAGATATCCAGACCCTGGTGCGGAGAACGGTCGAGCACTTTGGACGTCTGGACGTCTTGGTCAACAACTCTGGAGGCCCACCGGCGGGCCGGGCTGCCGACACCACCGAAGAGGTCTGGCATCAAGCCATCGACATGGCTCTCTTATTCTTCATCCGCATGAGCCGTGAATCGGTCCCCCACATGAAAAATGGTGGTTGGGGACGGATCGTCAACATTCTGGCCAGTTCGGTCTTCCAGCCCATCGACAATCTGGTCACCTCCGGCGTTACCCGCATGGGAGCGGTGGCCTATGCCAAGAGCCTGTCCGACGAGGTCGGCCGGGACAACATTTTGGTGAACAACGTGGCGCCCGGCTATTTATTGACCGGCCGGATGATGCACATCTTCGAGACCCGTTCGCAAGACACCGGAGCAAAAGTTGAGGACCTGCTCCAGGCCCAATCGGCCACCATCCCGGTGGGCCGTTTGGGACGTCCCGAGGAACTGGGAGACTTGGTGGCCTTTCTATCCTCCGAGAAGAACAGCTACACCACCGGCTCGACCATCTTGGTGGACGGCGGCGTGGTCAGGTCGGTCATGTAGATAGTCCGGCAATACCGTGACCCTAGCGCCAAAAGAAACGGGCCCGCCATCGGCGGGCCCGTTGTGACTTGTGGTGAACTCACGGGAATGTCTACCGGAACATTACCGGGCGCCCTTAACCAGGTCTGGAAGCCATAAGGCGATCTGAGGGAAGATGATCAACAAGACGATTATCGCCGCCATCACCGCCATGAAGGGCAGCACGCCGATGTATACGTCCGTGATGGTGCCCACCCGCTCCATTGCGCCGGATGCCTCCGCCATCTCCGCTTCGACATCCCGGCGCACTCCGTGGAGCACGTACAGGTTGATGCCCTCGGGCGGACTGATGAGCGCGGCCTCCACCAAGATCACCATGATGATGCCGAACCACACCAGGTCCACTCCGGTGGCCACCAGGGCCGGCGCCAGGATCGGCACCGTGGTGACCAACATGGCGAAGCTTTCCATGAAGGTCCCCAGCAGCAGATAGAAGATCACCAGCACGATCACCAACTCTGTGCCGCTCAAGTTCATACCGATGATCCATTGGGAAATGTCATGGGATATTCCCAGCCGGGCGAAGGCGAAACTCAGCGTGAACGCGGAGACGATGATGAGCATGATCATCGACGACGTTCTGACCGTAGACAGCACCGCGTCTTTGATCATGTCAAAGTTGACCATCATGCTCTGCCGCATCTGCCCCTCGACGACCGGATACTTCTCTTGCAAGGTGGCGATCAGACCGGTCTGGGAGCCAGAACCGTTCATCTTCTGCAGCAGCCACCCCACGACCGAGGGACCCGAGTTGTTTATCAACGCCAAGACCAGCGCCCCGCTTACACCAAAGGCAGCCGCTTCCGTGGGGGTGGCCCAGCCAGCGTAGATGGAGCCCAGCACCACCATGATTATGATGCCGATGGGAACTATTTGAATTGAACCGCTTAACTTGAGACGCCAGCTGGTGCCTTGCTCTTTGGGCGCGATACCGGGGAAGACGAGAGCAGTGCCAACAATCATGGCCATCATCATGGCGGCCAAGAGGAACCCGGGGATGAACCCCGCCAGATACAACCTTCCGATGGACTCTTCGACGAGCACGCCGTACACGATCAGGCCGATGCTGGGGGGAATTAGGATGCCCAGAGTGCCCCCGGCGGCCAAAGAGCCGATCACCAGCCGTTCGTTGTATCCCCGCTGCCGGAAGGTCGGCAAGGCCACCCGGCTGATGGTGGCTGAAGTTGCCACGCTGGAACCGGAGCAAGCGGCGAAGACGGCGCAAGAGGCGATGTTGGTGTGGATCAACCCGCCGGGGAGGAAGGACAGCCAGCGGGATAACGCGCCGTACATCCGTTCGCCCAGACCGCTCCGCAGCATCAATTCCCCCATCAAGAGGAAGAGTGGAATCGCGATCAAGATGAAGTTGGTGTTGGTCTCCCATGCTTTGTTGCCCATGATGTTCCATAGGGGCGCATCGGAGAAAACACTCATCAAGACCAGCGACAGAACACCCAATGCCCCGGCCACGTAAAGGCCGACCATGAAGAAGCCGCCCATCATTAAGAATGCTGCTGTTATCGCCATCTTTGTCGGTCCTCCTAACCTTTCGGCGCCGGTGGGGCTGCCAGCCTGGCGGGGAATTCCTGGAAATCGCCGCTGCCCCCTCCCGCCCTACGTGATCGACGGGGAGAAGGCTGAACTTTCGGCTAAACTCCGGATGTAGCCTCTTCACTTACGATTGAACCAGCCGGCGTCACGGCGTGGTAACTCTCGGTGCCGCCCTGCATCTTGTGGAGCACCGGCAGCAGTGCTTCTGCGATCATGTTAGTCATCATATGGATCGCCGTAATGGCCAGCATGCTGAATCCCACGGCTACGAAGGTCTGGGGTATCCAAAGAGGAACCAAGGGATAGGTGTTGGTTACGGCGCCGATTTCATAGGACTTCAAAACCATGATCCAAGTCTTCCAGGACGTGACTCCAATAAAGAAGACGATCGACGCGAGGGCAAGTTGGTCGGCCGTCCACCGTACCTTGGGTGACATGAATGGCAACAGCACGTCGATCCGGACGTGGGAACCGGTCCGTAGAGCGTAAGAGAATGCCCACGTCGTGGCCATGGCCAGCGTGTAACCGCTCATCAGGTCCATGCCTGGCGCCATCACCCAGCCGACTTTCCTGGCGATCACCTGATAGGTGATGAAAAGCGCCAACAACAGGAACATCGTCCCGCACAGATACCCCATGCCGAGGTAGACTCGGTCGAGAGACTTGGTGACCGCCCTCATCCCGTTTAGAAGTGTGAGCGCCGTAGACCGGCCCTCAAGTACCCTTTCCAGCTTCTGGCCATTTTCTGATGAACCTGCGGCATCTACCCTATAGCTCAAGAGGTCTCCTCCCAACTAGGCGCCGTGACGCTTTGTTTTGGACCCGCCAGATTTTTACCAGAGTGGGTATCCGTGTCTAGACTCCGCCAAGAATGCGGGGCCATTCTTTCGGAACATTATCTAAATTGCGGTTGCAACGCTGTCCGGATTCACGATTGAATTAGTAAATGGAACCACCATCCCCCCGGCCGGGTTGACTGGGGAGCATGTGAGTGGCATCTAGAGCCGTGGCAGATGAGATACCCGAAGCCGACTCCGGGCGCCTCATCTCCGCTTGGACATTCTATCCGATCGCACCTTGCCGTTGGTATCTACACGAAGCGCGGAAATACTTGGAAATGGCCAAGGCCCGATTCGGTCGGAAGTATAATCAATAGCTAGGAGGCCGTCAATAGGCTTTATTACGATTTAGAATTATCAATAAATTCCAAATACAGAATATTACTTGTTGCGGCGTATTCGGAAGCGTGATCGGAGAAATCATGGAACGACGCCTACGCACGAATCGAGGCCACGGTGGCCGGCGAATCAAGCCGTTGTCCAGCATGGGGATGCTCGTCACCCGGCCTCTGAGGGCGTCTGGGACCATGTTTTGATATCACTAAATCGGATAGCGAAGAAGGCGGCTTTAGCCGAACATTTGGAAAATTTGTCCGTCTCCGCGGTTTTGGTCTGGATGAGCCCGTATCTCCACGTGGCCGACGCCCCTGCCAACCAACGAGTGGGCCGGCGCCAGGGACATTTCGATCTGACAGTTGGCACTGTCCGGGATTTATATTCAGCGTAGTTTTTGCATGTTGTATGATGGATGAGGCGAGTCGCGGGAAAGCTCGGATCATTAAAGGTGTCTGTCCCGCCCTCGGAAGAACACCGGAGGCCACCTTTGCGTAACCTGGCCAACTTCCTTGTCCACCTCTTTAACCGTGACGGCGAGACCGACCGCACCTATCTGTCGGTGGTCCATGACCGGTGTTTGTTCTGCGAAGAGCCGATCAGCGACTCTCCCTCCTACTTGACCTACCGGGTCTGCCCCTTCTGCCGGTTCCATTACACCGTCACCGCCCGGCAGCGCATCGAGCTACTGGCCGACCGGGGAACGTTCAAGGAGTATTACAAATATGTGAGTTCGGTTGAGCCCCTTTCGTTCTCCCGCCGGAGCCGCTACCGAAAGTTCCTTTCTCAGGACCAGAACCGCACCGGGCTTACCGAAGCGGTAGTTGTCGGAAAATGCCGCATAGGCGACACCGAGGTCATGCTCATCGTCTTGGACTTTGGGTTCATGGGCGGGACCATGGGCAGCGTGGTCGGCGAGAAGGTGTCAATGGCCTTTGAGAATGCGGCTCGCCGCGGGATGCCCGCAGTGGCCGTGGTCTCGGGAGGAGGGGTCCGAATCCAGGAGGGTGTCCTGTCTTTGATGCAGATGGCTAAGACCGTGACCGCCGCCAACCGCCTGCGCGAAGAGGAAGTGCCCTTCATTGTGGTGTTGGCCAACCCGTCCACTGGGCAGGCCTACGCCAGTTTCGCCAACCTGGCCGATGTGATTTTGGCCGAGCCGGGTTCGTTGATCGGACTCTCTCCCCTTCGCACCCTGCGGGAAGTATCACCCATGCCTCTGCCTCTGGACGCCCACACGGCCGAGGCCCACGTGGGTCACGGGCTTCTGGACAATGTGGTGGACCGGGAAAACCTGCAACCTAGGATTGCGGACCTGTTGCGGATACTCACGGCTCAGAAGCAGGGAAAGTCCAACCACAAAAGTTTGCTGAAATGGGAACCTGAAGAGTGCGCCGAGGTCGAGCCGTGGGAGGCGGTTACCGCCGCCCGGAACTCGGAGCGGCCCCAGGCCACCGCCTATTTCCGGTCGATGTTGGACCCGTTCATCGAGTTGCGCGGCGACCGTCTGAACAGCGATGACCGGTCTATTGTCGCCGGTCTGGGGTTCATGGATGGACAGCCGGTGGCGGTGATTGGGCAGCAGCGGTGGCCCTTGGCGGAGGGCGAGAGGTATCACGTTTTTCCCGACGGCCTGCGCAAGGCCCAGCGTGTGATCGACCTGGCGTCCCGTTTCAAGCTGCCGTTGGTGACCCTCATCGACACCCAAGGCGCCGACCCTGGGTTGGAAGCTGAGGAGCAGGGCATCGGAAATGCCATCGCCAAGACTCTGTCGTCGATGCTAAAGGTTCCGACGCCCATGGTCTCGGTGGTCATCGGCGAAGGCGGCAGCGAGGGCGCGTTGGCCCTGGGATTGTCCGACCGGATCTTGATCCAGCAGTATGCCATCTATTCGCCGATCTCGGTGAATCACACCCTTGGCGCCGCCCACCATGACCATATGTTGGACCGCGAGGCCGCCGAGGCCCTGATGCTGACGGCCCATGACTGCGTGGAATTGGGCATCGCCGACCAAATCGTCCCCGAGCCGGAGGGCGGGGCCCACGTCGATCCCCGCAAGGCATCGGCGGCGCTGCAAACGGCTATCCTGGCTAACATCGCCCAACTGTCCAAGATGTCCCAGGGCAAGCTGCTTAAGAAGCGGTATAAAAAGTTCCGGAGGATGGGCGAGGGCAGCGGCCATTCCCAGGAGGCCATGAGCCGGGAAGTGGAACTCCTAATGAGCATCACTTCGGGTGAGGCACCGCCGGAGCGGCCGTCCCGCAGGCAAAAAAGAAAGGGCCGGGCGGAGGAACCCGCCGAGTCCCAGATATCGACCGACGATTAATCCCGGACAGGCCCGAGCCGGTTAGGCTGCTTCCGAGCCGAACTCCTTGAGGCTTTTTTTCATCGCATCCGCCACCGCGGCGTACTCTTTTTTCACCGACTTGTCCAATAGAGTTGTCGGTTTGGACGAGTCCCGGTAGACGGAACGCAGCGCCAAGTCGCCCAGAAAGGGGGCGTCCACCTCTTTGGCCAGGTTCTTTCCGCCGCCCTCTCCGAAGACCTCCCCGGTGTAATTCTCCACCACGCCCAGCACATTTAGGTTCAACTTGCGGATCATGTTGATGCAGCGCTTGGCGTCCAGGTTGGCCAGTTCCTGAGGGGTGCTGACGACCACGAAGCCGTCCATGGGCAGACTCTGCATCACGGTAAGGGGAGAGTCCGAAGTGCCCGGCGGCAAGTCTACAACCAGGTAGTCCAGCTCGTCCCAATCGGTGGTCTGCAGGAACTGGCTGATGGCGTTGTGGATCATCGGTCCGCGCCAGATGATGGCCTCGTCCGGGTTCTCTTGGAAGAAGGCCATGGAGACCACTTTGACGCCCCATTTCTCAGAAGGGATGATCTGTCCATCGACGTAGTCCGGTTTGTCGGTGATGCCCATGACCTTGGTGACGTTGGGGCAGTCGATGTCCACATCCAGCAGTCCAACGCTGCTCCCCTGGCTGGCCAGGGTCACCGCCAGATTGACGGCGACGGTGGTTTTCCCCACGCCGCCCTTTCCGCTGTATACGCCGATCTTGGTCTTGATCTTGCCAAGACGGTCGGTTATCTGGCGTTTTTGCTGCCAGGTCTTTTTGATCTGTTCCAGGCGCGCGGTTTCCTGGGGCGTGGGCATGCAGTCCTCCGGACGGGATTTAAGGGTTGCTGATCGGTGGCGCTCCGGGCTCTAACTTAGGCCAAACGGCTGTTGCGCCGGGCTCTGGGCGAAGGGCTCTGGACGATGGATGGCAAGGTCAGACTTGGGGCCGGCTAGATGCCCAGTTGGGCGCGGGCCTCTTCGCTGATCAGTTCGGGCGACCAGGGCGGGTCGAACACCATCTCGATCTGCACTTCCTCCACGCCGTCCAGTTCCTGGATCGCCCATTCAGCCTGTTGGCCGATGTACGGGCCCATGCCGCAACCGGGGAAAGTGAGGGTCATCTGCACGTAAACGTCGGAGTCGTTTACCTGAACGTCGTAGACCAGACCTAGATCGACGACGTTGACCGGGATCTCCGGGTCATACACCGATTTCAACGCCTCATAGATAGCTTCTGTGGTGACAGTTGCTTCGGGCATGTCTACCTCCTAATCGGGGTCGCCTGCCACAATTATATTAAAGTCGACCAACTTGGTCAACAATTATTCAAGGGCCCATCCACCAGACAGCGGAAGATCCGGCCAATTCCAGGCCATGCGCTGTCTCGTAGATTCCTAGGGTATGAGCAGCAGTTTGCCGGTGGTGGCCCTGCTCTCCAGTTGACGGTGGGCTTCGGAGGCATCCGATAGGGAGAATTCACCGCCGATCCTGAGCTTCAATTCACCGGAGCTGACCCAGCCCAAAACGTCGCCGGCCCGTTTTTCCAACTCGGCCCGGTTGACGGTGTAGTCGCCCAGTCCGGGGCGTGTCAGCGACAGGGAACCCGCGCCAAGGATGCCGGGACTGATGGGGTCTGGGGCCCCGCTGGCCGCGCCGTAGAGCACCATGTGGCCGCGGCGGCCCAGGCTGCTGATGCTCTGATTGAAGGTGGTTTTGCCCACGCCGTCGAACACCGCCTGCACGCCCGCGCCGTCGGTGGCCTTCTTGACCTCTTCGGCGAAGTCCTGCTTGGTGTAGAGGATCACGTGGTCGGCGCCGGCCTGCTTGGATAGCTCGGCCTTTTCCTCGGTGGAGACGGTGGAGAACACGTATCCGCCCAACCGCTTGACCATCTGCGTCAAAAGCAGGCCCATGCCGCCGGCTCCGGCGTGGATGATGACCCGGTCGCCCTTTTGCACGGGGTAGGTGGAGTGGCAGAGGTAATGGGCGGTCATGCCCTGAAGGATGGCGGCGGCGCCGGCTTTGGCGTCCACGCCGCTGGGCCGTTTCATCAGCCGCCAGGCGGGCACCAGGGCCAACTCGGCATATGATCCCGGTGAGGTGCAGTAGGTAACTTCGTCGCCCACCTTGACCTCGGTCACCCCGGGGCCTATGGCCTTGACCACCCCAGCGCCCTCCACACCGATGGTACGGGGCAACGGCGGGCCGGGGTTTATGCCCTGACGGCTGTAGACATCGGTGAAGTTCACGCCGGCGGCCTGTATCTCAACCACCGCCTCTCCTTCGCCGGGGGTCGGGTCGGCCACGTCTTGGTATTTCATGACCTCCGGGCCGCCGAATTCATTGATCTGCACTGCTTTCATGTTGAGCCCTCCTGAGTTGTCAGCGAGAATGTCGGACCCGGTCGAACCATCGGGCATCGGCCGACGGCGCCGGGGGTGCTGCATAGATGGCGGTTAGTATACACCGGGGATGGATTGGCGGCGGTTACGGCAGGTCAAACCGGCGGTGTTCCAAGAATTAAGACCCGGACTCTATGGGCTCGCTCGGGAGGGACGAGGTCGCAAGGGAGCCGGCCGCCAATGCGTCAAAACCGCGGTTAAGAGCCTCGGATCCCCAGGGAGGTCAATGCGGCGGAGGCGCCGCTTGGCAGGCTTAGCCCGTGGGCGGCGGCCCTTTCGTACATGTCCTGCAGTCTTTGCGACGCGGCTGCGTCGGGAGCGCTCCCCTCGCCACGATGGGCGTCCAGTTCGGCCAGGGTGTTGTAGGCCTGGTCTACGTTCCAGAAGAAGGAAAGCAACCAGGTCAACTCCCGTTCGTTGTTGGGAATAGGGATGTCTGACAGGTCGTAGAGCCCGTTTACGACCTTGGTGTAACGGAGGATACCGGCTTTGTCTTCCGAGCTCTCCCCGTAGAACCTGCGGCGGCTCAACTCGGTGATGCGCCGGGAATAATCTTCCTCGCCGTAGATGTTCTTGGGCAGCCACTCGGTTCGAAGATCGACAACGTCATTGCCCGACTCGTCCACGATGGCGACGGCGATGTCCGATCCCAGGAGCGCCTCGTGTTCGAACTTCACCGCGTTCCGCAGCAAAGCTTCTTGAAGCATCAGGGTCAATTCCCGGGGAATCTTCTTGTAACGCGCTCCGCTGGCCTGGGCATTGGTGTCGGCGCCCACGCCTCCGGTATTGAAGACGTAGTACTGCTGATGGAGCCCGCCCTGCTCGATCTTCTTGACGATGTGGTAGAGGTTGTTGGCGTTGTCGTCCTCCAGCCCGATGATGAACGGGTCGGAGAAATACTCGACGTAGGGACTGCCGATGGCTCCGATGGCCGCGCCCATCTGGACCGCTTCACCGTACATCAGGACCCTGATGTACTGTTCCGGACTCAGACGCCGCAACGGCGGCACCACGGTGTTCTGCCGCATCACGGCCTGCCAGAAAATCTGGTCGGTGTCCTCGATGGGAACGTGGACTCCCTCGGTTTCCCGCCCGTTGGTGATCTTCTTGAGCAGGTCATTGGCCCCCTTCCTGGCCACCAACCTAGAGCGTGAAAGGGTGACCCGCATGTTGCGGACCGGGTTGGAAAGGAAATTGGGGGACCATGAGTCCAGGTTGACCGGCACGTTCTCCAGGGTCTCTTGGGTGTTGGGGTCTTGGTCCGTGCCGCGGACCGCCTCGTAGGTGATGGGGTCTTCCTCTTGGTTGAGGCCGAAGGGCATGGCGTAGAGATTGTTCTCCGTGCCGTCTATTCCGTAGTACAGCGTTGACTGCTTGCCGTCCTTGACGACCTTGACCGGTTCCTTCAGGGGTTGCAGCAACACTATGTCATCGTTCATGGGGTAGACGCCTTCTTCGGCGTCTACCTTCAGGTTGAGCAGCTTGGCCAGTTCGCTGTTGGCCAGTTCCAGCATGATGGTCAGAGTGCTCTTGCCGTGGAGGGACGGCCCTATGGTGATCAGCGCCGTGTTTCGTATCTGGCCGTCCAGGGTTTTGGCGCGGGCCATGCTCAGCGCGGCTTGAATCGCCAGTCCGTCGACCTGCTTGACCTTGAACATCGCAATGGACAGTGGGCCCATCTTGTGTTCGCCGACGTAATCGAAACCCAAATGCAGTGACAGGCCCCTGGTGGGCGCTTTGAACACCAACTGGTTGAACCCGGCGTCCCGGACCCGTTGCTTCAAATCTTCGGGCATTCCCAGGTCCTCGAGCCAGTGGGGAAGGGACACTTCGAGAATGTCGGGTTCCTGGCGGCTTATCTCATTGGAGACGCCGAAGGTCAATTGACGCCACATCATGGGGATCTGCAGGTACTTCGTTCCAAAGAGCATCTGGCGTGCGTGGAAGGAGCGTCCCGGGGCGTCGCCGATCTGGCGGTCGGACTGTATGATCGTGTCGCCGGAGGCTAGTTTCTCCTCCATGAAGGCGTTGATATAACTGAAGACCTCGGTGAACAGAGTCTGGTTCTCTTCGCTGAAAACCACACCGTCCCGGTTCTTGGCGAACCCGTCGATGAAGTATTGGGTCAGGTCGGGCCTGCGGACGACGCCCAGTTGACTGAAGAAGGCGTACCCGCCGGTGTCCAAGCGCACGACCACTCCGGGCCAGGCCCTGCTGGCCGCTCTCCCGGCGGCATTGGCCTCTGCGGCCTTTTTGTCGATGAGGCGGGCTTCGCCTAGAAACCGCTGTTGCTCTTCTTCGGGAAGGTCCTGCAACACGCGCATCTGGCTGATGAGCCATTTGTCAGAGGGGTTATTGTAGGGTGCGCCGGGCTTGTGACCCCGGCGGGCCAAAGCTACCAGGCGGTCCAGTTCTTTTTCGAATTCCGGTACGATGGCGGGGCCGGCGAGGGACGAGCCAGCGGTTGGCTGCGTTTGGGGACTCATGTTTTCCGATTCCGTGTTAGGTGACAGAATATTATGGTGCTGCCGTTATTGAGGCGGTCGCCGGTAACTCGACGGGCATATCGCCCAAAACCGACCGTATGCTACATCGCGGCTGTAACCAAGTCAAAGATTTCCAGGGGTGAATTTTTGGTCCGCGGTGGGGAAAATCCAAGGACCCGGCCACCCATCGAGTCCCGTTTACGGAAACGTGGCGCCGTCGGTCCGGCCGGGTCCCCAACCGGTCGAATAATCTCCCAACGCCACGGAGGTTTTGAGGCTGGCGCATCCCATATGTCGAATGGGATGTTGCAATGAAGCCGGGCCCGGCCGTTGACCGCCGCTCCGGAAATTCGGATTGCCATTACAGGCGGAAACTGGTAGAATTTATAGGTTGCATGGCCCTCTAAAGAAGGCCGATTTAACCGACGGTTCCGGGCCAAGCGTTTCAAGTTATGGCCCTCCGGCAACCTCTTCAAAGCTCTCCGGAGATTCCCCACATTACTACAGTGCCCATTCACTAAAACTGAAGATTGACTGAAGGTGGAGGTACCTGAGTGACGACCGAGCAAAGCCTTTCAATATCGGAAGCTCTGACTCATTTTGTGGCGGCTAAGAAATCCGCCAAGTCAGCCCAACAAAGTCACCAGGAACTGGGCCGTTTCGTGGCCTGGTGTGGCCGGGAGCGCAAGGTTTCCGAGCTCGCCCCTTCGGAAGTCGCTGAATACGCTCAACAGATCGGTCTCGGTGGGTCAGAGTCCATACACCGGCTTAGCCCCGTCAAAATATTCCTCACCTATTGGAAAGACCAGGGCTGGATCAATAATGGACTAGCATCCCACCTCCGCGTTCCCCGCACCCGCCGCACCGCCTCCCCATCCAAGACCACCACCCGCACCAACGGCCGAGTATTCTTCGGCGGCTCCCAACTCAGTCAAGAGGGCTATGACCGTCTGGTCAGTCAATTGGACGACCTCAAGGACCAGCGGGCCCTCGTCCTAGAAGACATCAAACGGGCAATGGCCGACAAAGACTTCAGAGAGAATGCCCCTCTGGATGCGGCCAAGGACCAGCAGGGCATCATCGAGCTCCGCATCCGCGAACTGGAAGTCAGTATCAACAATGCTCAGATCCTACCGGAGGGAGCGTCATCCAAGGTGGCCCGTTCCGCCGTCGGCGCAAAGGTAACCCTGAAGGACACCAGTTCCGGAAAGACCATAGCTTATACCCTGGTTGACGTCCGCGAAGCCGATGTCTCCGCAGGCAAGATATCCACCGTCTCGCCGGTGGGCCAAGCGCTGTTGGACCGGATGGTCGGCGAAGAGGTGACCATTAACGTCCCCAAGGGCACTCTGCGCTACCGGGTGCAGCGGATAACCGCCAGCAGTTGATTCCCTGGAAACCCAACAGCTAGAAACAAAGAAGGCCGCCCTCTCATAGTGGGGCGGCCTTTTGTTTTGTCGAAATATGAGCCGGCGCATGACCCGTGAATGACCGGACATAAAAATGGCAAATAAAAAGGCGCCCATTTTCTGGGGCGCCTTTTTGATGTCCTTGGACCTGGCCGGATAACCTACTTGTTGAGCCCTTCCACCACTTCGAAGATGGTGCCCGGGTCGGGTAGAATTCCAGGTTGGTAGGTCTCCCGAAATCGGATCACACCCTCTTTGTCGACGATGATCACGGCCCGGTTGCCGGCCCCGCGCTCCTCGTTCCACAACCCGTACGCCTTGGTGGTGTCGCCCTTGGGATGGAAATCGGACAACTCGGGGTAGGGCAGGCCCCCCAACGCGGTGGTCCAAGCACGGTGGGAGTGAACGGTGTCACAGCTTATGCCCAGTACCTGAGCATTGTTTTCCTCGAACCGCTTGTATTCCTGGCGGAACGAAGCTGCCTGCGTCGTTCAACCAGCGGTGAAGTCGAATACGTGGAAGGAAAGAACGACTATCTTGTTGCCCTTGTAATCGCCAAGGGAAACGTCCCCATCGGGGGAAGGAAGTTTGAAATCGGGGGCTACATCGCCAACTTCTGCCGGCATACTCCCGCCTTTTTTGATTGAGATTTGGGCGCCTCCAGGCGCGCCTAGCAGATTATACCGCATAATCCGGCGGGAGACACCTATCCCAGTGAATGGCAGACCCCATGAAGACGGGCCAGGGCCCCATGATATACTTGGCCGCGTTGCCTCCAGCGAGAATAGCGGCGGGGAGAGGTGTACGTGCAGGCGGTGTTTAAGAGCGGGGTTTACCTGCCCGAACTGGACCTCTGGTTAGACTCCACCAGAAGGCGGGAGTTCAGCCTGATCTCCCACGCCCACTCCGACCATACCGGACGCCATCACCGGCCCGTTCTCACCCCCAACACCGCCAAGCTGTTGGGTGATTACCTCAAAGATTCCGATCCCATCCTCCTCCCCTACCACCAGCCCTTTGACGCCCCGGCCTTCACCATGACCCTCCATCCCGCCGGCCATTGCCTCGGTTCCGCTCAGGCGTTGATCGAATCCAAGGAAACCGGGGAAAGGCTGCTCTACACCGGCGACATCAAGAGCCGCCCCAGCCCCACCAACGAGCCCTTGGAGGTAGTGCCCTGCGACACCCTGGTCATGGAGTGCACCTACGGCCGGCCCGAGTACGTGTTCCCGCCCCAGGAGCAGGTGTTGGAGACCGCCTACCGGACCCTGAGGATGTGGCTGTCCCGCGGCGAGCGGCCGGTGGTCCAAGGTTGGCGATTGGGCAAATCCCAGGAGATACTCCACCACCTATTGGCCGAGGGATTCGACGTAATGGTCGAGGAGAGCATCTACCTGGGCGCCCAGGTGTACCTGGAAGCCGGGGTGGAATTTCCTGGGCAGGTGAACGTGTTCGAAGGCGACTGGCCCGAGGGCTGGGTCCTGCTGTTCCCCCCAGGAAAGCGCCGAGAGGCCCTGAAGGGCTTCCGGGGAAAACGGACGTTGGAACTGACCGGCTGGGCTACCACGGGCAGCATGCCTTGGGGCCGGGGAGCCGATGCCAGCCTGCCCTACAGCGACCATCCCGACTTCAACGAACTGGTGGAGTACGTGAAGGCTGTTTCGCCCAAACAGGTCTACACCGTAAACGGCTTCCCCGAACTGGCCGCCCATCTCCGAGAGCTGGGCTACCCGGCGGTCCACCTGAACGCCCGGGGTCAGAAACAAGACAGCGGCTTCCAGATGAAACTGGTCTAGCCCGCCTGTCAGGCGTTAAGCAAACGCCGCCAAGCTCAGTCCAGAGAGGGAATCACGGACTCGGTGAATTTATCCAACTGTTCCATCTGATTCGGGGAGGCGAACCGGACGATGAAATAGTCGGCTCCGGCTTCCTTGTACCGCAGGATCGTGTCGATACATTTTTGGGCCGGACCGAAGACACACAGTAATTGCTTGCTTATCACTTCGTAGGGCGTGCTGTAGTAAGCCCGCATGAATTGATCGCCATCCGACAAAGCCTCGGCGTCCTCATTGAGATTGACTGAGATGTAGAGACAACGCCGCATGTCGCCTATATCCCGGTCCAACTCTCCGGCCTTATCTTCAATTTTCCGCCAGCATTGGGTGAACAGCTCCGTCGAAGGGACATTGGTGATCCACCCATCGCCCTGGGCCGCCACTCGCCGAAGGCCGCGTTGCACCCAATTGCTCGAAATCCATATGGGCACCTGTTGTTGGACCGGTCTCGGCTCCAGGGTCACGCCGGTAAACGGGTAGAATCCGGATGGGTTGGAAACGTTGTCGAGAGACCATAGTTTCCGGAGAATATCGATGCTTTCTTCCATCCGGGCAGCCCGTTCGGTGATTGGGACACCCACGGCGGCATGTTCATCCACGAACATCTGGTTGTTGCTCCTCCCGGCTCCTACGCCCAACACGATCCGGCCGTTCGAGATGTTGTCGATCGTCGCGATGGCGTGAGCAAGGTGCACCGGGTGGCGCAGAGCGATCAGCATGACAGCCGTCCCGATCTTGACGCGGTGGGTGCGTGCGGCAAGGGCAGCCATCACCGCAAGCGGCTCCAATCGGGGTTTGGAGGTGATGCTGTCGCCAACCCAAACGGAGTCGTACCCGGTCCGCTCGGCGGTCTCCGCCATCTGCCAGTTGAGTTCGACCCGGGGCTTGGCGCCTTTGGCGTACACCAGAACTCCTCTGGTGGGTAGCAGGACGCCCATACTGCTCAGCGGTTGCATCGTCGTCTCCCGTGGATCGAATTGGGTAAAGGGGTTGCCGGTAGCTTGAAACACAGAATGGCGGCGCTATTAGCTCGCCATCGATGGTCATTGAGAAAGGTGAGGCGTGAATGAGTTCAATATTGATTTGGCGGAACCGCCTGACTGAGCAGTCTACGCCCCGAGTATCTCCCGCCGGGACAGCACCCGCTCCATCAAGGGCCGCATGCCCAGTTCGCTGGAGATGGCTAAGGACTCGTCCAGCAGGGGCACGGTCTTGAGCCGGTCTTCCTCGCCGTCTCGATCAGGCAAAGCGTCGGCGTAGCCGCAGCAGGTCCAAGTGAAGTCTTACCGTTAAGCGACCGCATCCGGTCATCAGACAGGTAATTAAGAGGCCGGGAAAACGGGAATGCACGGGAATGAAGATTGTGGGGACCTAAGTCTCGATAAAATCGATGCGTTGCAATGCCTGGCAGCATCTGAGCTGCCCCTGTCCCCGTGGCCTAAGCTGGTTTCCTGGCCCGAATGTTGGCGCCCAGGGTCTCAAAGGCGTGGGCGTTAGCCTCCCCCTCGGCTCCGGCGAAGACGTCGGCGGTGGATACCAACTCCACGTCCACGAAACCGGCTTGCCCGATGGCATCCAGGTACTCTCCCTCCAGGAGAGCTCCGCCGATTCAAGCGGTCCAGAGGTCTACATTTGCCTTGGCGGCGTCCGGGACCGGTTTGTGCACCACTATATCGGCGAGATACAGACGGCCACCCGCTTTCAGCGTCCGGAAGACCTCTTCAAACGCCTTGTACTTATCCGGGCACAGGTTTATCACTCCGTTGGAAATGGCCACGTCAATCGAGGCGTCCGGCACTGGTAGTTCTTCAATGAAGCCGTGACGAAACTCCACCTGTTCCAGACCCATCTGCTGAGCGGTGCCGCGGGCCTTTTCCAGCATGGCCTCAGTCATGTCCACCCCTATGACTTTGCCTTTTGGGCCGACCGCCTGCCCCGCTATGAAGCAGTCGAACCCGGCGCCCGAACCCACGTCGAGAACGGTCTCACCTGGCTGGATAGACCCCAGAGAAAAGGGGTTGCCCACACCAGCGAAGGACTCAACCGCCTGAAGGGGCATGGCGTCTACCCGGTCCATCGCATAGCCCAAAATTTCGGCCATGGGCCAGCCATGGTGGAAATGGAAAGTCTGGTCAGGTTTGGTCGCCACCTCGGTATATCGGTGTTGAACTTCCTTCCGCAGAACCTCTGTCGGTGGCGCAACTCGCACAGTCATGATCCACACCTTTGGGCAACCCTGGATTCTTCTAAAGATGCCATCGATTATGAGATATGGTTACAGACATTACCAATTTAGCGTACATTTGTTAGGCGGTCAAGATGTCCCGGCGGGACAGCGCCCGCTCCAACAGGGGCCGCATGCCCAGCTCCCTGGAGATGGCCAGCGACTCGTCCAACAAAGCCATGGCTTTAGACCTGTCTCCGGAGTTGTTGCGTCGGAGCAGGGCGTCAGAATAGTCGCAGCAGGTCCAGGCCAGGTCCGGCCGGAAACCGGCATTGCGGCAGAGAGTCAGGGAATCCTCGAAATGGGCCATTGCCCGGTCAAGATTGCCCATGGTCTGGGCCAAGAGCCCCAGCAGATGATTGGTAGGTGTGAAGCTGATGGGTACCGCGCGGACGATAGTCATGACGCTGGCCGGTATTCCGATGCCTCTCGCCGATTCCAGGGCGGCGTACTGTTCCTCTGCGGATGCAACGTCGCTCCGCAGTACCGCCAGCATCGCCAGCCCGCACCTGGAGATCATGGAAACCATTGGAGTCACAGCTGGGGACGAGAGCACCGTTTCGGCAACCTCCTCGGCGACGTCGAGTTGGTCCATCCGGCCGGTGATTCGGGCGACCGATGGTATCAGTAAAGCCGTCGATGAATACAACAACGTCGGTCCTGGGGCACTCAGCCGCATGGTCTCCAAAAAACGTTCCAAGTATGCGAAGGCCTGATCAATTTCGCCCACCTCCGACTCCAACATCACTCGACCAAAGAGGAGACGCGGGTCCATGGGCGATACCGCCAGGCCACGGTCGCTGAAGTCTCTAGAGGATTGCCAATCGCCTGCGAGGCTGGAAGCTATCTGGTTCGAGTAATGCGCTCCGGCCAGCAAGTAACGGTCGCGTAGCCGCTCCGCCGGCGCCAGCATGGCCGCCGCCTGTTGCCGCATCCCCTCGAGATCGGCCATGATCAATTGAGCCAGCGCACCAAAATAGCGGGCGTTAACCTCGGTACGCGGATCGTCGGCGTTCTGTGCCAACTCCAGGGCCCGCAGGCTCTTCACCAGGGCCCCCTGAAGGCGCAGGTAGTTCACGTCGGGATCAGTAGCGCCAGCCAGGATGCGCATCTCCAGAGCTTCATCACCTTCCCGGCGGGCGATATCCAAGGCCCGGCCGAAGACCTCTTGGGCAGCCTCGTAGTCCATTTCTTCGATGACCAGGACGGTGACATAGCGGCACAGTAGACGTCCTGCTTCGTGAGAATCGGACGGCACCAATGCCAGGGCTCGGGTGATAAGCTGGGACGCACCCGTAGTCTGCCCCGGCAACATTGAGAAAGGGTGCGCCGCTACGGCCACAGCACGCTCTACCTCTCCCACTTCGACGTAGTAGTCGAAGGCGCGGGTCAGGCTGGCCACAGCGTCCTGAATCTGGTGTGTCTCAAGAGTGGCGGTCTGGGCCACTCCCAGGCCGAAACATAGGGCTGCCGTCTCGGCGTCAATGGGCCGCCCTTCTTTGCTGGCCAGCCCAATCTGGAAGTGGGCTAGGGCCTCCTCATGGGCATAGGTGGCCAGCGCCCGTTCGCCGGCCAGCAGCGAGTAACGCACCAGCTTTTCGGTCCCCAGCACCGTCTGGGCCTCGGCGAAATGGTGGGCTAGCTCGGCGGCGTGGGCCTCGGCTTCTTCGCCGTACATATCCTCTAGAGCTTCGGCGATGCGGGCGTGTAGCCGCACCCTTCGGGTGGTGGAAAGCTCCCCGGCCAAGGTCTCTTGGATCAGGGCGTGGGTGAACTGGTAACGGCCCACCGTCCGGGGCAACTCTTCGATCACCCGAGCCGACAACGCCTCCTCCAGCACCTCAAGTAACCGGTCTTCGGTCATATCTTCGATCAATGGGCTTAGATTTTCCAACGTGAACTCACGGCCTATCACCGAGGCTATGGTCAATGTGTCGTTGCACCGCCCCGACAACCGGTCCAACCGCCGCCCTATAACCTCGCGGACCCCTTCGGGGATACGGACGCTCCAAGTGTCACTCTCCCCCGCTCGTCCTGAGCCGGTCGAAGGGTCCTGGGTCAGTTCCCCTTCCTGCACCAGCAGCCGCACCACCTCGGTGACGAAGAGGGGGTTGCCCTCGGTCTGCCGGTGCACCGCCTCAGTCAATCCAGATGGCGGATTCACCCCGGACACCAGCTCGATGAACCGAGCCACGTCCTCCTGGTCCAACCCGCGCAACAACACCCTTTGAAAGAGTCGTTCCCGGGTCAGCTCTCCCAGGGTCCGTGAAAGGGGATGTTGCCTGGACAATTCCACGTCCCGGTAGGTGCCAATCACCAGCACGCGGGCGCTGGCCAACTCCCGGGCCACGAACTCCAGCAGCAGCAAAGACGGATGGTCGGCCCAGTGCAAGTCGTCCAGGACCAGGACCAAGGGCTTGCGACGGGCGGCGCTCTTCAAGAACGCGGTGATGGAATCGAATAGCCTGAATCTCGCCTGCTCCGGCTCGAGTTGGGGCGGCGCTTGCAGGCCGGGCAGTTGCTCCCTTACGTCGGATACCACCTCGGCAATGTCGGCAGCCCCTGCGCCCATCTCCGAGCGCAGTTGCTCCGGGTCCACGTCCCGTACGTAGGAGCGGATGGCCTGCACCCAGGGCCAGTAAGGCGGCGCGCCCTCCCCCTCGTAGCAGCGGCCCCATAACACTTGGGCTTGGCGCAGTCCAGCATAGGTCGCCAACTCCAAGGCCGTCCGGGTCTTGCCGATACCCGGCTCTCCCACCAGAGTGACCAACCTGCCCCGGCCGGACAATGCATCTTCCAGGGCGGCCTTCAACTCTCCCATCTCCCGCTGCCGGCCTACGAAGACCCCGCCGGCCAGGCTGTCCAGGGCGTGAGCCTCTTCACCGGACGCTTCTGGTTGTTCCGCGCTTGTGGTCAGGTCGATGGCGTCCAGGGCTGATAGAACGTCGGCGGCCGAATCCGGCCGCTCCGACGGGTCCTTGGCCAAGAGACGCATGATCAGCGCTTCCAGGGGCCGGGGGCACTGCCCGTTGTGCCAGGTGGGGGCCACCGGAGGGGTGTTGATGTGCTGTCCGATGATCGCCACCGAGTCGTCACCCAAGAAGGGCGGGCGGCCGGTCGCCATTTCATAGAGCATGGCCCCCAGGGAATACAGGTCAGACCGAGGGGTCACTTCTCCGCCCATGGCCTGCTCCGGGGGCATGTAGGACACGGTGCCGACCATCATGCCCTCTTGGGTCAGCCGGGAGCGGTCCAGGGAAACTGCCAGGCCGAAGTCGCCTATCTTGGCTACCCCGTCTCCCGTCAGCCAGACGTTGCCCGGCTTAAGGTCCCGGTGGACGATGCCCCGGCTGTGGGCGAACTCCAGGCCCCGGCAGGTCTCTTTGGCGATCTTGATCGCTTGCTCCAATGGAAGCAGATGGTTGGGGGCGTCTTCGATCAGGCTTTCCACGTCTCCGCCGCCCATGAGCTCGGTGACCATGTAGGGCTGGCCCTGGCCTGAGCTTGTCGAAGGCTCCTCGCCCAGGTCGAAGACCGTGACTATGTGAGGGTGGGAGCCCAACCGGCCCATGGCCTGGGCCTCACGCTGGATGCGCGTGCGGGAGGTTTCGTCCAGGCCCTCGGTCTTGATCAGCGCGAAGGCTACTTCCCGGTCCAATGTCGTGTCCTGGGCCAGGTAGACCTTCTTCTTGCCACCCTCTCCCAGGAGTTTCCGGACTTGGTAGCGGCCATTGGCGAAGGAGGAGGGTTGGTCTGAGACAGTGGTGGGCTCAATGGTTGATGGTGGGTCGGAGACATTCAAAGCCCGGTCGGCGGCGGCCAGGTAGTTGGTGGCGTCGGGGTTGGCTGGATCGAGGGCAATGACCGCTTGGGCGCGGCTCTGGACAACCGGCCAATCCAGCTGTGCAATCGCTTCCTCAGCTTGATCGAGCAGACTGTCGATTCGCCGTTGCGTTCGTTCGCTGGTCATAGTGGTGGGATTCTAATACCCCTGCGATATAAGTGTCCACCGCCCGTGAACCGGGTGTTCTACGATGAGCGGACTAGGGGCCGGGGTTTCGGTTGATGAGGATTGACCGTCGTGTGGCTTGTTGTTGGCTTACCAAAGTCTGCGGCTCCCAGAATCGGGGACGGCAATAAAAACGTAGGGGCATCTCGATAGAATCGGGATGCCCCTACGGAGCCAGGGACCTATTATTGGCGTAGATGGCCCTAGGTCTAGTCGGGAGTGCTGCCGAGGGCGGGGACGTTTGACTCCTCGTCTGAGGCCAGTTGGCGGTTGACCGCGCTCAGGTAGGCCTTGGCGCTGGCGACGATGATGTCGGTGTCGGCGCCGCGGCCGGTGTAGAAGCGGCCGTCCTTCTCGATCTTGATGGTGACCGTGCCCTGGGAGTCGATGCCCTCGGTCACCGCCTGGACGTTGAAGTCCACCAGCTTGGACTCGGTGCCGATGGCCCGGTCGATGGCGTTGCAGACCGCGTCCACCGGACCGTTGCCGGTGCAGGCGTCGGTGATGGATTCCCCATCGGGGCCGATGAGCTTGACGGTGGCGGTGGGGATGCCCTGGTCGCCGCCGGTGAATTGGACATGTTCCAGGGTGTAGCTGATCGGCTCGGTGGCCGTCCGCTTCTCCTCGTCCATGAGGATCTCCAAGTCGCGGTCGGTGACCTCCCGTTTCTTGTCGGCCAGGGTTTTGAAGGACTCGAAGACCTTGGCCATGTCCTCCCTGGAGAGGGTGTAGCCCAGGTCTTCCAGCCGGGACTGGAGTCCCGCGCGGCCGCTGAGTTTCCCCAGCACCAGGGTATTGCCGGGGACGCCCACCCGCTCCGGCTGCATCACTTCGTAGGTGGAGCGGTTCTTCAACACGCCGTCCTGGTGGATGCCCGAGGCGTGCCGGAAAGCATTTTCGCCGACGATGGCTTTGTTGGCCTGGACGGCCATGCCGGTGATACGGCTGACCATGCGGCTGGTGCTGTAGATCTGGGTGGTGTCGGCGTTGATCTCCACCCCGAAGTGGTCCTTCCGGGTGTCCAAACCCATGATGATCTCTTCCAATGAAGCGTTGCCGGCGCGCTCTCCGATGCCGTTGATGCAACCCTCCACCTGGCGGGCGCCGAACTCGACGGCAATGAGGCTGTTGGCCACGGCCAGTCCAAGGTCATTGTGGCAATGGACGCTTAGCACCACGTTTTCAATGCCCTGGACATTGGCCTGGACGTCCTTCAGCAGTTGACCGAATCCGGCGGACGATGGGATGGCGTACCCCACGGTGTCGGCGATGTTTATCGTGGTGGCCCCGGCCTTGATCACCTCGGTCAACATCTGGAACAGGTATTCGGGGTTGGTCCGGGTGGCGTCCATGGGGGAGAACTCGACGTCGTCGCAGTAGCCCTTGGCCCGTTCGACCATGGTGACGGCCATATCCATGACCTCTTCCCGGTTCTTGCGCAGTTGGTGCATCTGGTGGATCTCCGAGGAGGAGAGGAACACGTGGATGCGGGGCCGCTCGGAGTGCTCCACCGACCGCCAGGCCTGGTCCACGTCGTTAGCGACGGCCCTGGCCAGTGAGGCGATGATGGGGCCCTTGATCTCCTTGGCGATGTTGGACACCGCCTCAAAATCGCCGGGGGAGCTGGCGGCGAAGCCGGCTTCGATGATGTCCACCTGCATCCGCTGCAGTTGGCGGGCGATCTCCATCTTCTCTTGGCCGGTCATGCCGATGCCGGCCGACTGCTCTCCGTCGCGGAGGGTGGTGTCCAAGAGCAATACTTTTTCCATAGCCATGTCTATTACCTAATCCCTTTCTGATGTTATAGATTTGGGCGTGCCGTTGCCGCTAGCCGCGGCGCTCAGAAAGGGGCCGCAGGGTCACGTAGTCCACCGCCGCCAGCCCTGCCAGGACCAGCGGGCGATGGTGGACTACACTCAGCGCCTCCCGTGACTTTCTTGGGTCACTCATGATATTGCTCCCAGTGATTCGTTGTGCCGAAGTATCGTAATTCGTTGATCTATTATTTGGGGTCCATCCAGGGCATCATGGCCCGCAGCTCCTTGCCGATCTCCTCGATCTGGCTGTGCTGGGCCTGTTCCCTCAGGGGCGTGAACCGCTTGCGTCCTTCGTCGTTCTCGGCGATCCACTCGCGGGCGAAGGTGCCGTCTTGGATCTCTTTCAGGACGGCCCGCATGTTCTCTCTAACGTGCTCGTCGATGATCCGCGGGCCTCTGGTCAGGTCGCCGTATTCGGCGGTGTCGCTGACCGAGTAGCGCATGTAGTTGAACCCACCCTGGTACATCAGGTCGACGATCATCTTCAGCTCGTGCAGGCATTCGAAGAAGGCGATCTCCGGGGGATACCCGCCCTCGACCAGGGTATCGAAGGCGGCCTTGACCAGAGAGGTCACGCCGCCACAGAGGATGGTCTGCTCACCGAACAGGTCGCTTTCGGTCTCGTCCTTGATGGTGGTCATCAGCACGCCCGCGCCGGTGCTGCCGACGCCCTTGGCGTAGGCCAGGCCGATCTCCTTGGCGTAGCCGGTGGCGTCTTGGTGCACCGCCAACAGGCTGGGCACTCCCACGCCCTCGGTGAACAGCTCGCGCATCCGGTGGCCGGGGGCCTTGGGGGCCACCATCATCACGTCGATGGTGTCCGGGATGACGATTTCCTTATAGTGGATGCTGAAGCCGTGGGCCACCATGAAGGCGCTGCCCGGTCTGAGGTTGGGCTCGATCTGCTCCCGGTAGACCCGGCCCTGGATGTGGTCGGGTATGAGCATCATCAGCACGTCGGCCTCTTTGGCCACCTCGGGGACGTCGGCCACCCGCAGACCGGCGGCTTCGGCCACGGCCCGGCTCTTGCTCTCGGGGTACAGGCCGACCACCACGTTCTGCCCGTTGTCCTTCAGGTTAAGGGCGTGGGCGTGGCCCTGGCTGCCGTAGCCGATTATGCCGATGCTCTTGCCCGCCAGGTGGGCCAGGTCTGCATCCTTGTCGTAATAAACGTCTACCATCTTTGGTTCTTCCTTGCCAACAATTCGACTTACGTTGTGCGAGGCCCCCATCCCAACCTTCCCCCGTCGCGGGGGAAGGGGCTTCAGTTCTCTCCCCCGCGACGGGGGAGAGTGAGAGTGGGGGAGAATTCGTATCGGTCAATCTCACCTATATTTGGATACTAGTGCTTAGGAATGGCTGTGGCCGTTCCCGTTGGTATGACCAGCATGTTCATTGGCCAGCCCGTTGGTCTTGCCCCGCACCATGGCCACCAGCCCGGTCCGCAGCATCTCCATGATGCCGAAGGGCGCCAGCAGGTTGTGCAGGGCATTTATCTTGTCCTCTTCTCCGGTGATCTCAATGACCATCGACTCGCTGCCGACGTCGATGATGTTGGCCCGGAAGAGGTTAACGATCTGGATGATCTCGCCTCGGGTCATCGGCGTGGTCTTGACCTTGATCAGGGCCAACTCCCGGGTCACGATGGACTCGCCGGTGATGTCCGAGACCTCGATAACGTCGATCAGTTTGTCCAACTGCTTGACCACCTGGCCCACGGTGTGATCGTCGCCGGCCACCACGAAGGTCATGCGGGACAGGCCCGGCTGTTCGCTGTTGCCCACGGCCAGGCTGACGATGTTGAACCCGCGGCGGCGGAACATGCTGGCTACCTTGGTCAGGACGCCCGGCTTGTCTTCCACCAAGGCTATCAGCGTGTGTTGTTGGGTGTGGTTGGTCTGGACCATCTCAAGTAATCTCTTTCTATCCGGTTTTTTTCGCTACTTGGTTACTATTGGGCAGAATCTCGGTTACGAATTCTGAATTAACGCCGGATCTTCCAGCATCTCTTTCACCGATTGGCCGGACGGAATGAATGGATAGAGCCCCTCGTCTTCCTTCACCCTGAAGTCGACGATCACCGGTCCGGCGGTCTCCATGGCCTGTTGCACGGCGTCCACCACCTGGTCCTTCTGGGTGACCCGGATGCCCCGGATGCCGTAGGCCTCGGCGATCTTCACGAAGTCGGGGTTGGCCGAATACTCGCTGGCCACGTAGTCCTTCTCGAAGAAGAGCTCCTGCAACTGATGGACCAAGCCCAGGGAGTTGTTGTTCAAGATGGCGAATTTGACGTCGGCGTGGCTCTCCACGGCGGTGGCGATGTCGCACATGGTCATCTGGAATCCGCCGTCGCCGGCCACCGACCAGACGGTGACGTCGGGCCGTCCCACCTGAGCGCCCAGCGCGGCGGGGACCTCGAATCCCATGGAGCCCAACCCGCCCGAGGTGATAAAGGTGTTGGGCTCGGTGAACCGGCAGTGCTGCGCGGCCCACATCTGGTGCATGCCCACGCCGGTGACCACGATGCCCCGGCCCTGGGTGACCTCGGTCAACCGCTGGAGCACGTACTGGGGCAGGAGTTCATCGGACTCCCGGACGAGATGCGACGGGTGCTGGGCCTTCAGTTCATCGATGCGCCGCAGCCAATCGATGTGGACGTTGGCCTCGATCTTGGGCAGCAACTGGCCCAGGACCGCTTTCAGGTCGCCGACCAGGCCCACCGTGGCCTTGACGTTCTTGTCCACCTCGGAGGCGTCGATGTCCACGTGGATTATCTTGGCGTTGGGGGCGAAGGCGGAAATCCGGCCGGTCACCCGGTCGTCGAACCGCATGCCCAGGCCGATGATCAGGTCGGCCTCGTCGATGGCCAGATTGGCGTAGGCCATGCCGTGCATGCCCGACATACCCAGGTTAAGTTCGTGGTCCGAGCGTATGGCGCTGATGCCCAACAGGGTGGTGATCACCGGTATCTGGGCCTTCTCCGCCATCTCGGTCATGAGCCCGTAGGCATGGGAGATGAGCACGCCGTGCCCCGACATGATCAGGGGCCGTTTAGCCTTGTTGATCAATTCGGCGGCGGCGGCCACCTGGGCCTCCGGCGCTTTCCCGGGAACCCTGTAGCCCGGCAGCTTGGTTGAATCGGGCCAGACAAACTCCGTCTTTTCGCCCAGCAGGACGTCCCTGGGGATGTCCACCAAGACCGGTCCGGGGCGGCCGGTGCGGGCGATGTGGAAGGCGTCGTGGATGGACTGGGCCACGTCTTTCACGTCCATGACCAGCATGTTGTGCTTCGTGATGGGCAGCGTGACGCCGGTGACGTCGGTCTCCTGGAAGGCGTCGCTGCCGATGGCGGGCCTGGGCACCTGTCCGGTGATGGCCACCATGGCGACCGAGTCCATCTGGGCGGCGGCGATGCCGGTGACCATGTTGGTGGCGCCGGGGCCGGACGTTGCGATGCAGACGCCGACCTTGCCCGTGGCGCGGGAGTAGCCGTCGGCGGCCATGGCGGCGGCCTGCTCGTGGCGCACCAGGATGTGGCGGATGGCCGGGTAGCTGGAGAGCGCCCCATATAAAGGAAGCACCGCGCCGCCGGGCAGTCCGAAGACCACGTCAGTGCCCTCTTTGAGCAGGCTTTCGCAAACTATTTCAGCGCCGGTTAGTTCCATGTTCTGACTTCTGTTGCGTGGTTTTGATTCCCGGTTTTGATTCAACGGCCTCGCCCAATATTTCCCAATAAAAAAACCCATCCCACTGAAGGGACGGGCTTGTGGTTCCCGTGGTACCACCCTTCTTCTGGCCCGGCGTCCCGATTCATCGGGATTGCTGCCGCCTGGCCACTCGAAGACTTTATATCGGTGTCAACCGCCGCGCCCTACTGCTGTTTCAGGCGGGCCGCTCCCGGGCGAGTTCGGGGTCCTTCTGCCGCCGGATTCGCACCAACCACCGGCTCTCTTGGGCAGGGTATCCTTACTACTCCCGTTCCCAGCGGAATTCGTAATTTTGTAACTAAAGAATCGTATCAGCAGGGTCAGGGCTTGTCAAACGGACATAACGTGCCCGCCAGCTTGCCACCCGCCCGTCTTTGGCTTTACGCCTCCCCCAATGATAGAATACCCACACAAAATCCGTAAATCGTAACCGAGATATTTCCCCTTGCCTGAACGCATCCCTGAGCGTATTTTCATAGCCGTGGCTTGGCCCTACGCCAACGGTCCCCTTCACCTGGGCCACATCGCCGGCTGTTACCTGGGCGCCGATATCTTCGCCCGCTACCACCGCATGAAGGGCAACGACGTCCTGATGGTCACCGGCAGCGACACCCACGGCACACCGATCACGATCCGGGCCGACCAGGAAGGCATCACCCCACAGGAGGTGGTCGAACGGTACCACGCCATGTTCCTGGAAGCTTGGGAGAAACTGGGCATCTCCTTCGACCTGTTCACCACCACCCTGACTGAGAACCACGAAAGGGTGGTCCACGACATTTTCAAGACGCTGCTGGAGAAAGGCTACATCTACACCGCCGACATGCTGCTGGCCTACTGCCCCCGGTGCGACCGCCACCTGCCCGACCGCTACGTGGAGGGCGCCTGTCCCCACTGTGGTAACACCCGCGCCAGGGGCGACCAGTGCGATTCTTGCGGCCGGACCCTGGACCCGCAGGACCTGGTCGAACCCCGCTGCTCCATCTGCGGCACGACTCCCGAATTCCGGGAATCGGAGCACTTTTTCCTCAAGCTGTCGGCCTTCGAAAAACCCCTATTGGAGTGGGTCGAGAAGCAGACCCATTGGCGCCCCAACGTCCTGAACTTCACCCGCCGTTTTCTGCAGGACGGCTTGAAAGACCGGGCCATCTCCCGGGACCTGACTTGGGGGATTCCGCTGCCCTTGGAGGGCTACGATTCCAAACGCATCTACGTCTGGTTCGAGGCGGTCATCGGCTACCTTTCGGCGGCCGTGGAATGGGCCGAGATTAACGGAAAACCGGACGCCTGGGAAGCCTTCTGGAAGGACCCCGGCACTAAGAGCTACTACTTCATCGGCAAGGACAACATCCCCTTCCACAGCATCATCTGGCCGGCCATTCTCATGGGCTACGGCCACGGCCTGAACCTGCCCTATGACGTGCCCGCCAACGAGTTCCTGAGCCTGGAGGGCCAGAAATTCTCCACCAGCCAGAACTGGGCGGTCTGGTTGCCCGATTACCTGGAAAAATACGACCCGGACCCCCTGCGCTATCTGCTGTCGATAAACATGCCCGAGTCGGGGGACTCAGATTTTTCCTGGTCCGAGTTCGTCCGCCGCAACAACGATGAACTGGTGGCGACCTACGGCAACCTGGTCAACCGGGTGCTGTCCTTCACCTACCGCAACTTCGACGGCAAGGTCCCAGGAGTCCAGTCGTTGGACGAGGTGGACGAGGGCCTGCTCCGCACCGCCCGCGAGACCATGGACTCGGTGGACGAAAGCCTCTACAACTGCCGCTTCAAGGCCGCCATCACCCTGGCCTTCGGTCTGGCCCAGGAGGCCAACCGCTACCTGGATACCAAGGCCCCGTGGAAGACCATCAAGCAAGACCGTGCGTTGGCGGGGGCCAGCTTGACCGTGGCCATGAAGGCCATCAACTGCCTCAAGACCATCCTCTATCCCTTCATGCCCTTCAGCGCTCAGAAGGTCCACGAGTTCCTGGGCTTCGACGGTCCGGTCGAAGAGGGCGCGTGGGACTTCGATTCCATCGTGGACGGCATCAAGGCCGGCGCCAGCCTGCGGCAGCCCTCGCCGCTGTATACTAAGCTGGACCCGGATATCATCGAGGAAGAGGTCCGGAAACTGGGTACCGGGGCCTCCGGCGTATAACATGCTCCACGGCCTAGACCAGCGCACAGCCTCCATCTACGCCCCGGTCCAAGAGGGACTAACCAAGGTGGATGACAAGCTCCGCAGCCTGGCGGAGACCGAGACCTCTCCCGTCCAGCCCCTGCTCCAGTACGTGACCGACGCCGGCGGCAAACGGGTGCGCCCGGCCATCACCCTGCTGGCCGCCCAGTTCCATCCCCACGACCCGGCCCGGCCCATATTCATGGCCAGCGCCGTGGAACTGCTCCACCTGGCCACCCTGATCCACGACGACACGGTGGACAATTCGCCCCTGCGCCGCGGCCGCGCCACGGTGAGCAATAGCTGGAGCCCGCAGGTGGCGGTGCTCTTCGGCGACTATGTCTTCGCAACCTCGGCCACCTTTGTCTGCGACACCCAGAACATCCGGGTGATCCGCCGGTTCTCCGAGACCATCATGGAACTGGCCAGCGGCCAGTTGATGGAGTACTTCACCGCCTTCGACGCCTCCCAGGCCAGGGACCTCTACAACGACCGCATCTACCGCAAGACGGCGTCGCTGTTCTGCACCGCCAGCGAGTCGGGCGCGGTGTTGGGCGAAGCGCCGGAGAATGAGGTGCAGGCGCTGCGGGACTACGGCTACAACATCGGCATGGCTTTTCAGGTGGGTGACGACCTGTTGGACTTTCAAGGCGACGCGTCCAATCTGGGCAAGCCGGTGGGCAGCGACCTGCTGAACGGGGTGTTGACCCTGCCCACCATCATGCTGATGGAGCGTTACCCCAACGACGACTTGGTCCAATCGCTGTTCCAAGACCCGTCGAATGACGGCAAACTGCAGAAGGTGGTGGAGGTGATCAACGACTCGACCATCCTGCCCGACTGCGAACAGGTGGTCCAAGACTACAGCGACAAGGCCCGCCAGGCCCTCCAGGTCCTCCCCGACTGCGACCCCAAACGCTCCCTGCTAGACCTAGCTGACTACCTAATAGCCCGCCGCCGATAACCGCCGCCGGCGCAGCCGGGTTTTCTGGGGACGAAGCCGGGTCCGTTGAATGATTGGCTGTGGGAATGGACCTTTCCTGGGGCAACCAAAATCCCCCTTAGTCCCCCTTTAAGAAAGGGGGAAATAGAATCTTTCTTTCCATGATTGGAAAACCGGGCTGTTTTTCACCAGAAGAGGGATAAAGCCCCCCTTTCGTAAAGGGGGGATGGGGGGATTTCCACCCCTCAAACTAGGGCTAACTCCCGAGGTCAATGAGAGTACGCCTCCTATGTCTCTGAATGCCGTCTGCTCCTACCGCCCTTCCCAGACCACCCTTCCTCCAACTATCGTCATCCTTGCCTTGATGTCTTTCAGGCCCTCGGGGTCGATCGTTAGTGGGTCGGCGTCCACCAACACCAAGTCGGCCAATTTTCCGGGTGTGATGGTGCCCTTGTCGGCTTGCGTGCCCTCGGATTCGGCGGCCGACAGGGTGTACATGCGCAGGGCCGATTCGGTGCTGACGTGGCCCGAGTTGTTAGATTCCGGGAAGGGTTGGCCTATATGGTCCTTGCGGGTGACGGCGCTGTAGATTGCGGGCCACGGGTTGGGGTCGATCACCGGGGCGTCCGACCCAAAGGCGAGCGGTACAACCGCGTCCTGTATCGCGCCGATGGCGTACAGATGGGATTGCAATGATGCCGCAACGGTTCGACGGTAGATTGGCCCGTTCCAGTGGATGAACCCCGGTTGGGTGACCACCGCGGCCCCGCTGCGCCGCACTGCAGCCAACACCTCGGGCGGGCATTCGGAGCAGTGCTCGATCCGGTGGGGCGGGACGCCGGCGGGCAGCGGCGGCAGTCCCGATATCACCTGGGCCGCCGCGGCCACCGCTTCCTGCTCCACGCAATGCACCGCCAAGGGAAAGCCGGAATGGCAGGCTTGGGCGGCAATCTGATGCAGTTCTTCCAGGCTCGGATGGAGTGCGCCGGTGCTCATGGTCAGCATGACCTTGACGTGGCCCAGCCGCAGACGGTGGTCTCCGGAACCCCAGGAAAGTCCGGCATCCAATAGCTCCGCGCGGCGTCCGGCCCCGGCCATCATAGTGACCCTCGATTGAAGGGTCTCCGAGTCGATTAGCTCGCGGAAGGCCTGCCATCTTTCCGGCCCGTTCTCCGGGCCGGCGTCCTGTAGCGACGTGATGCCGTAGCTCAAGAGCAGCCGGTTGGCCGCAGTCACTCCCTGCTGCATCTTGGCCCGGCTTCGGCCGCTGTCCACCCTCTGGGATAGAAACGCGGACATCTCGAACAGCACGCCGGTGGGCTCGCCGTTGGCGTCCCGCTCGATCACCCCCTCAACCGGGTCCGGGGTCTCGGCATTGATGCCGGCCGTCTGGAGGCCCAGACTGTTCAGCACCGTGGCGTGTCCGGAGCGGTGGTCCAGCCGCACGGGATGCCTGGGCGAGATCTCGTCCAGGTCATGGCGGGTCGGATGCCGGGACTCGTCCAGGGCCAGGTCGTCGTACCCGAAACAGCGCACCCATTCCCCCGGCGGAACGATGCGGGCCCACTCGAAGACCCGGTGGGTTATGGCCCCGATCGACGAGGCCTTGTCCGGGCGGCAGTCCAGCTCCTGGGTGGTGCGGGCCAGCGACAAAAAGTGGATGTGGGAGTCGATCAGGCCGGGCAACAGCGTCAGGCCCTGGCCGTCGATGACCTGGGTGTCCGGGCCCGCCAGCCCGTTTATCTCGTCGTCGGTCCCCACGGCCAGGACCCGTTCTTGGGCCACCGCCACTGCTTGGGCCCGGGGGCGGGATGGGTCCATGGTCAGCACGTCGGCGTTGATTATCACCAAATCGGGTTTCTGCCGCATGTCTTGGGCGTCTCTCCCTAAGCGTCAAACGTCTTTTAATTTGCGGATCGGTCTCGGCGGACAACAAAAAGGGGATGGCCAAACGGCCATCCCCTTAACTTTACCTTTAGTGGTTGGGAAAGTGTTAGCTGGACTCTAGCTACTGGACTCGACCAGGCGGGCCTTGTCCATCTCTTCCTGCAGGGCCGGCACCGGGTTGGGGTCAGCGAAAACGTCCTTGTTGGAGTAGTCGGGCGCCTTCCCGGTGGGATTGGTGATCCAGACCGAAGCCTCTAGGGCGATGCCGCTGAAGTCGTGGAAGTAGATGGAGTGAATGAAGTTGTGGTCAATCACCGTGGTTACTTCCTGGCCGGCATCCGCCAGCTTCTTCTGCAGCTCCAGCAATTCGTCCTCGGTCTCAACGTCGAAGGAAATGTGGTCGAATTGGACCCTGCCCGCCGCTTCCAGGCCCGCGGGCTTGTGAAAGTCCTCGGCGCCCTTCCATTCGAAGAAGGCGATGGTCGAGTTGGGGCCAATCTCGAAGAAGTAGTGCCGGGCCCTCAGGCCGTTGGGGTTGTTGCCGATCGCCCCGACCAAGGGGAAACCCATGACGTCTCTATAGAAGCGGACGGTCTTTTCCATGTCGTTGGTCACCATTGCCAGGTGATTGATTCCGCGTGTCTTCATCATGCCTCCAGGCTTTCCAGCCGCCTTATGGCCGCCAGGTTTTTAAGTATATCACTGGGCTGGACAACCGGCCCTCATAGGTACTTGCAGGCGATAAATGATTGCTCGTGCAAGTATTGTTACTGCAACTTTAATGGCATGTTGTTGCTTTGTCAACCATATTCCAGCTTTCTCCCAAAGCGGTGTCCAAACCAACGGCGGCGTTGCCCTGGAGCGGGATAATGTAGAATCGGTCCAACCTGGTATGAGGAGCTGAACAATCCTTTGCAAGATGCCGGTGACTTACAGCTAAAGGCGGTGGTGTTCGATTGGGACCTGACCCTGTGGAACAGTTGGGACATCCACCTGAGTCTGATGAACCAGACTGCCGACGCCTTGGCTTATCCCCGGCCCGTTGCCGCCGACCTGGGCCGGGAGTATTCCCGCCCTTTCCTTGATCATCTGGCCTGGTTCTTCCCCGGCGGCCAGCAAGAGGTCGTCGATACCTACATGGGTTTTTACCATGCCGTCGTTTGGCAGGAGCGCCGCCTGTATCCGGGGGTTGCGGAACTCTTGAAGCAACTCAAGGAAAACGGCTACCGCACGGCGGTCCTGTCCGACAAGCGGCAGGTCTTCGGGGTGCCCGAGTTTGAGCATTCAGGACTGGGCCCCGTAATTGACCGGGTCCTGTTCTTTGCGGATGGTATGGCCCCCAAGCCGGACCCGTCCGGCCTCCAGGATGTGATGGGATCGCTGGATGTTGCTCCGGATGAATGCCTCTTCGTGGGAGACAGCCACCGGGACATCGAGTGCGCCCGGCGGGCCGGCGCTCGGAGCGGAGCGGCGTTATGGGCGTCGGTGGAGCGGGAGCGGGTGTTGGCCCTTAAGCCGGAGTTCTGCTGGGAGAGAGTCGATGATGTGGGGATCACTCTGGGGTTGGGAGTCGCCTAGTGTATGACCCTGCGCGTTCCGGCGGTCTAAACCGGCAGCCGTAAAACCGCCGCGTCGTGCTGCTCGTCGGCGTGGTAGGAGCTGCGCACCAGCGGTCCCGACGCCACGTGCTTGAACCCCATTGCATCCCCGGCCTTCCGCAGCTCGTCGAACTCTTCGGGCCGGTAGTAGCGGTCGATGGCCAGGTGCCGGTGCGAGGGACGGAGGTACTGGCCGATGGTCAGCAGGTCGCAGTCCACCTTTCGTAGGTCCGCCATGGTCTCCAGGACTTCTTCGGTGGTCTCCCCCATGCCCAGGATGATGCCCGACTTGGTGACCGTGGTGGGATTGATGTCCTTGGCCTTGGCCAGCAAATCCAAGGAAAGTTGATAGTCGCCCTTGGGCCGCACCTTTGGGAAGATGCGAGCGGAGGACTCGATGTTGTGGTTTAAAACTGCGGGCCCGGCGTCGATTACCCGCTTCAAGGCAGGCCAAGACCCGGCGAAGTCGGGGATCAGCACCTCGACCCGGCAGTCCGGGCTGGTCTCCCTGATCCTGTCGATGCACGACGCGAAGATGTACGCGCCGCCGTCGGGCAGGTCGTCCCGGTTGACCGAGGTGATCACACAGTAGCGCAGCCCCATGGACCGGACGACCTCCGCCAGGCGTTTGGGTTCCTGCAGGTCCAGGCCGTTGGGGCGGCCGGTGGTCACCGCGCAGTAGTGACAGCGCCGGGTGCAGATTTCGCCCAGGATCATGAATGTGGCGGTGCCCCGGTCCCAACATTCGCCGATATTGGGGCAGCGTGCCTCTTCGCAGACGGTGTGCAGCTTCTGACCCCGCATGAGGTTCTGTAGTTCCAGATAGCGGGGGCTGCCCGGCATCTTGACCTTGAGCCATTCGGGAAGGCGGGGCCTGATCTCCAATTTTTCGGGGACTTGGGCCATGGGGTCTCCGGTTGGGGAAATGCTGGCGGGTACGGCTCCCGGCCGTTTAGAGACACCGGGAAGTCTAGGCAATTATATCAAGGATTGTAAAAACGCTATAGGAAGCGAATGGGAACGCGGCCGGGCCGCCGCTTCTCAGCGGCGATGGTGGCGTCGATGTCGGCCACCGCCTGCTCCAGGTTGTCCTTGCGGTTCACCACTTGGTGGTCGAACAGACCGGCCTGCTTCATCTCTTCGGACGCGGTTTTCAGCCGCAGTTCCATCTCCGGGGCCGACTCGGTCATGCGTTGGGACAAGCGGTCCTGCAATTCGTCGAATGAACCGGGCAACATGAAGATGAATAGCGCGTCCGGGGCCATCTTCCTAACCGTGGCCGCTCCCTGGACATCGATCTTCAGGAGAACGTCCTTGCCCGCCTCCAGACCGGAGGTTACCTGGCTCCGGGGGACGCCGTACCAACGGCCGTACACCTGGGCGCACTCCACGAATTCGTCCTGGTCCTTCATGCGCAGAAAGGTGGGCTCGTCCAGAAAGATGTAGTCGATGCCGTCCCGCTCTCCGGCGCGGATGGGCCTGGTGGTGGCGGTGACCACGAAGTGCCACGGCCGGTCCAGCTTGCGCAGCTCGGTGAGGGCGGCGTCCTTGCCCACTCCCGACGGTCCCGAAAGCACCACCAACAGCGGTGGGGCGTCATTCTCCGATTGCGTCTGAGATGGGATTTCGGGCACCCCGTTTAACCGGCGTCCTGGAGCAGCAGGTCCAGGTCCCGCCAAAACTCTGGGTAGGACACCGAAGCGTCTGCCGCGCCGTGGACCGTGGTCTCGCCGCCGGCAAGCAGTCCTGCCACCGCCATGGACATGGCCAGCCGGTGATCGCCGTGGCTCTGGCAATCGGCACCGTTGAGGCTGCCGGCGCCCGCGCCCCTACCGTGAATGACCATGCCGTCTTCCGTGGCTTCGATGTTCGCGCCCAGGCGAGTGAGTTCTGCCACGGTGGTGGCGATGCGGTCCGTTTCTTTCACCCTGAGTTCCGCCGCGTCGCGTATCACGGTGTCGCCGGTGGCGAAGCAGGCGGCCACCGCCAGGATGGGCACTTCGTCCAGCATGCGGGGCATCAAATCGCCGCCGATCTCGACACCGTGCAGTTCGGCGGAGGTAACGAGAATGTCGGCCACCGGTTCTCCGCCTTCGGTGCGTTGGTCCACCAGTTGGAGCGCGTCGCCGGCGCCCATCTCTCGAAGCACGTCCACGATCCCGGTGCGGCTGGGGTTCAGGCCCACCCCGCGGACCAGGATGCGGGAGTTCGGGTGGCAGAGGCCCGCCACCATCCAGAATGCGGCCGAGCTGACGTCGCCGGGCACGGTGATATCGACTGCATTTAGCCGGGCCGGGTGAATGACCAAGTCCAGGCCGTTCTCTTCAATCTTTCCGCCCATGGCCGAGACCATCCGCTCGGTGTGGTCCCGGGAAAGCGCCGGCTGGTGGATCACGGTCTGGCCTCCGGCGGACAGGCCCGCCAGTATGATCGCCGACTTCACCTGGGCGCTGGCCATGGGCAGGTCGTATTCAATACCCCGCAGGCCGCCGCCCCGGATCACCAACGGCGCCAGGGAGTCGTTCTGGCGGCCCATGATCTGGGCTCCCATCTGCTTCAGAGGTTGGACGATCCGCTGCATGGGGCGGCTCCGCAGGGAACTGTCGCCGGTGATGACCGTGACGAACGACTGGGAAGCCAAGATCCCCGAAAGCAGCCTCATGGATGTTCCACTGTTCCCGGCATCCAAGATGTCGGCAGGTTCTTCCAGTTCGGGGCCGCGGCCCTTTACTGTGTAGCTGCCGGGCGCTCCCGCCGGTTCGATGCTCACCCCCATGGCCTGTAGGCAGCGCATGGTGGAGATCACGTCTTCGCCGCCGGATAGGCCTTGCACCAAGGCGTCGCCCTGGGCGATGGCGTTTAGGATCATGGAACGGTGGGAGATGGATTTATCCCCTGGAACGGAGAGGACGCCGCCCAACGACGCGGGACGGCTGATGCTGCGGGAGGGGCTGGATGGAGGGGCGGTGCTCATGGTGTGGTCTTACTCGCAGCGGCCGGACCAGACCCACGGGCGGTTGTTGCCGCCGTGGTGATGCGGCTAGTCCTTCTTGCCCGAGCGGTTCTTCCGCCCGCCAAAAACTTTCTTTTGCATTTCCATCGCCCTGCGGCCGATGAACATCTCGCTCATGCTTTCACCAAAGCTGGGAATCTCGGTGGACGGTCCCCGGTCGTGGGTGGTGAATATCCCCGCCTGCCAACGGGCCCGGGCATCCATGGCGTCGGAGAACACCTGTTGCACCGCGTCCGGGTCGGGCCCGTTCTCGGCGGCCAGCATGTTGCGGAGGTCGTACAACTCCTTGATGTAGGCGTCCATCCAGGCGACTATGGGTTCCGAGTTGGTCATGCAGATGTCCCGGTGCATCACCGGGTCGCCCGACGCCAGGCGCGAGAGGTCGCCGAATCCTGAGGAAGCCAACTGGGCGATGTCCTCCCAGTTCGCGCTCTTGGTGGTGCAGCCCATCAGCGCCACCGACATCATAAAAGGCAGATGGCTGGCCGCGGCCACAAAGCTGTCGTGCTCTTCCACGCCGATGAAGAAAGGCTTGGCGCCGATCGCCTCGGCCATGGTCGTGATCGAGGAAACCGCGGCCCTGTCGGCGGTGACGCTGGGAACTATGCAGTAGGCCTTGCCCTTGAACATGGTGCCGTCGGCGTTCTCTGGGCCGGATAGTTCTCTGCCGGCCATGGGGTGGCCGCCGACGAAGTTCACGTGTTTGGGGAGTACTTCTTCGGCCCATTGCAGCACCACCCGCTTGGAGCTGCCCACGTCCGTTACCACGCAGCCTTCTTGAAAATCGTTGGCGGAGAATTCCATCATCTCCCGCATGGCCATGATCGGGATGGCGAACACGACTACGTCGGCCCCTCTGATGGCGCTGGACAGGCGGGATTCAACCTTCTTGAACGCCCCGGTTTTCTGGGCGCCGGCGCGGGCGGTACTGTCGTAGTCGGTGCCCACGACGTCCACCTGGAGATTGGAGGCTTTGATGGCCAGGGCCAGGGAAGTGCCCATCAGGCCAGTGCCTACGATTGCTATTGTGGTCAAAGATGCCTCCGGAAGTTCGTCGGGGATTATTCCAGTAAACCGCCAGCCCGCCTGGAGGGTTTATTTTACACCATGCGGCGCGTAGCGGGAACTTTCATGCCAGGCTTGAACCAGAGAGGGGAGGAGTGGTCTGGCTGATTCTGCCCGGTTACTTACGGGAGGCCAGGGCCGTCTCCACGATGTCGGCGCGGACCACCTTGCTGTAGGGCTGCCGCTCCTTGGCAAGCCCGGCGGCAATAAGAATATCGTGGAGGTTTTCGTATTCCGGTTGTGCCAACACCGGATCAGTGGGCCAATTGTCCTGGGCCTTAAGCCTGGCCACCGATTTGACCACCAGGTCCAAGCTCACCTCGGGAAAGAAACCGGCCACCGCCTCCCCCACTTCGGGGGCGTCGTGGGCCGCCAGCCAGTCCAAGGCATTGGCGAAGCCCACGGTGAACCGCTGGACGGTTTCCGGCTGGGACTCCAAGAATTGGTTGGTGGCCGCAAAGGAACTGTAGGCCAGGTGCCCGTTCTCCGGGCCCAGGGCTGCTGCCAAGTGAGCGGAACCGTCGTCCAACAGTTGCTCCGCCGTAGGCTGGGGAACGTGGATATACTCGGCTTTGCCCTCGCGGAAAGCGGTCACGGCCTCGTCCAGAGATAGTCCGGTGACCAGGTCCAACTCCGACGGCTCGACGCCGTGCCGGCGCAGGGCGAACTGAAGCGAGGCCCAGGGCATGGGAGAGAACCCCACGGGGATCAGTTTGGCGCCCTTCAGCGACTCCCACCGAAAGGGTTCTAGCCCAGAGGGGTCTGGCTTAGTCCGGCTCAGGACGAAAAACCCGTCCCTGGAATTGATCTTGGCGAAGTGGACCGGGACCGTTTCCGCTCCCCAGTCGGAGGCGATGATCGAGCGCATTATGCCGCTTTGAGCGATGTCCGCTCCGCCACGGTTCAGGGCGCTCATCGGGTGGGCGAATTCTGGCGGGCAGGTCTTGAAATCGACGTCCAGGCCCTCTTTCTCCAGGAACCCTCCGGCCACCGAGACGTAGATCGGTGTGTAGAACACGGAACGGAAGGTCTCGATGAGCCTCAGGGGCAGCCGGTTACTGGTGGAGGCCAAGTTGTCTCCTTCAGAAATTTGGGTCTGGGGCGGCTAGGCATCCGGGTTGGTCAGGCGTCCAGAGTGGCTAGGCGTCCCGGGTGGCTAGGCGTCAAGGAAAGGCATCAGCGCGCCCAGGAAAGCCTCGGGGTCTTCCACCTGGGGGATGTGGCCCAGGCCGGGCAGGACCACCTTCTGGGCATTGACGATGTTGTTGTGTAGAAGTTCTTCGCCGTCCCGCAGCCGGTCCACCTCGCCGTAAAGCACCATGGTGGACGAAGCTTTGACTCTGGGCAGCCGGGACATGATGTCGTAGTGCGCCAGGGACTCCATCAGTTTGCCGACCCACACACCGGCCTTGGCCCGGCTCTGGTTGTTGGCGTTCAACCACTCCTGCCTGGGCTCGGCGAAAGTCGTGGCTTCCTTCAGGCCCTTCAGGGTCCGCGGCTTGGGCATCCCTTTCGCGTCGAATTGGCTGGCCGCCTCCTTCAACCGCTCTTTGGCCGTGAGGGGGCTCCAGACCGGGCAGCCCACCAGCACCAGCTTGTCCACCCGCTCCGGGAAGCTGGCGGCGGTTTCGGTCGCCAGGACCGCGCCCACCGAGTTGCCGACGATGTGGGCCCGGTGGATGTTCAGTACCTGACAAGCGTGATCGAGCGCCTGGGCGTAATCGGGAAGATTGAAGTGTCGAGTGGGCTTGTCCGATTCGCCGTGCCCCAGCATCTCGAAGGCGTAGCAGGTGTACTTCTGGCTGATGGAGTCGATCACGCCCTCCCAGGTCCATATCGATGTGCCCAGAGGGTGGAGTAAGACAACCGGATAGCCGCTGCCCTTCTTAACGAAGTGCATATTTCCCGATGGAGTGGGGACGGTATCGGTTAGGTCGCGGCGTACGAACATAGAGCCCTTCTCCTGATGGCCTTGCCTGGCGAGGGCGCCAGGCGCAAGTTGGCGCTATCGTACTCACCGCCAGGCGCTCTGTCAATTTGGCCCAGGCAGCCGTCTCCGGTTGACGTTTAACGACTAGTATGAAAAAATTCACCTGGGAACCGCTGAGCGTTCACTCGATCTTGCGATGAGCGATGGTTCGTTGCTACGCTGCTGGTTCTTCTCCGGTAAAAAGCCGGAAACCGAGACGCCGGCCCGCTCCAACGAAGGGGTCATAAGGGGTAGGGTGATGGGTGAACCCACTTGGACCCGGGAAAAACTCCGACGGTTAGTCCACCGGGAGATCGGTGATTACCGGTTGATCGTAGTCTCCAACCGCCAACCCTACGTCCACGATCTGGTTGGAGGCGAGCTTAGCTACGCCTCTCCAGCGGGCGGACTGACCACCGCCATCGACCCGCTGATGCAAGAATGCGGGGGCACCTGGGTCGCCTTCGGAGGCGGCAAGGGAGACTTGTACGCCGTCGATGAGAAGAACCGCATCCAAGTACCTCCCGATGACCCGTCCTACACCCTGAGGCTGGTCTGGCTCACCGAGGAAGAGCAACAGGGGTATTACTACGGTTTCTCCAATCAAGGCCTGTGGCCGCTGTGCCACAACGCGTTCATCGAGCCCACCTTTCAGACCTCGGACTGGGAGACCTATAAGTCGGTGAACAACGAGTTCGCCAGGCAGGTCTTGGATGAGGTCGATGGCCGCCCGGCCGCGGTTTTCACTCAGGACTATCATCTGGCCTTGCTGCCCCGTCTGCTTAGGGAGGCCGACCCCAACATCATCACCGGCCAGTTCTGGCACATACCCTGGCCCACCTACGAGATATTCCGCATTTGTCCCTGGGGCGACCAGCTTCTCGACGGCCTGTTGGGCAACGACCTCCTTGGTTTCCACATCGGCGACCACTGCGACAATTTCATGGAAGCTGCGTCCCGGATTTTAGGCTCCAGCGTCCACGACGAATACAACTTGGTCTATCAAAATGAGGAACCGACACTGGTCAGGCCGTTCCCCATCAGCGTCGATTTTGAGCAGATCTCCCAGGAGTCCCGAAGCCCCGAAGTGACCGAAGAGATTGACAGGTTGACCGAGGAGATGAAGCTGGGGGGAATGATCGTTGGTCTCGGCATCGACCGCATCGACTACACCAAGGGCATCCCCCACCGTATCCGGGCCATCGGGCGGTTCCTGGAGAAGTACCCAGAATATATCGGAAAAGTCGTGTTCATCCAGGCCGGCGTGATGAGCCGGACCGATATCGACGCTTACCAGCGTCTATCCGACCAGATAGACCAAGAGTTGAACAACGTCAACGGCCGCTTCGCCCACGACGATTGGCGGCCCATCGTCTATCTGCCCGACGACCTGCCCGCGGTTACGCTGGCGGCGCTGCGGCGCATCGCCAACTTCTGCGTGGTCAGCTCTCTGCACGACGGCATGAACTTGGTGGCCAAAGAATACGTGGCCAGCAGGTTCGACGAAGACGGCGTGTTGGTCTTGAGCCCCTTCACCGGGGCTGCCAGCGAGTTGACCGATTCCGTGATCGTGAACCCCTACGCCACCGAGAAATTCGCCGACGCCATCTGCGAGGCCGTGGAGATGCCCTACGAGGAACGCCACGGCCGAATGGTGCGGATGCGCAGCGTGGTGGAGGAGAACAACATCTACCTGTGGGCCGCCCGCCTCTTCGTGGACCTGATGCAGGGCACCCGCCGGTCCCGCCGCCCCGTCCGGAGCTTTTAGTCCGGCCGCTCCAGCCGCCTGATTCAATGCCCCATCTGCTCAACATCTGGCCCAGCGTGTGCCGCCAATTGGCAAGCGCGCCGCGGGTACTCCTGCTATTCGACTACGACGGCACCCTGACGCCCATCGTCGCCCGTCCCGAACTTGCGACGTTGTCGGATGAAACGCGCCGGTCACTCTCGGCCCTGGCCGGTATGGACCGGTATGTCGTGGGAGTCGTCAGCGGCCGGGCCCTGGCCGATTTGGAGGTCTTGGTGGCCATCCACGGCCTGGTCTACGCGGGAAATCACGGTCTGGAGATGAGGGGCCTAGGGATGGACTTCGTGCATCCGGAGGCCCCGGCCTTCGGGGCGTCCCTGGCTGAGGTAACCCGGTTGTTGGAGCGGGAATTGATGGAGGTCCCCGGCATCCTGGTGGACAACAAACGGCTGACCCTGACCGTCCACTTCAGGAACACTCCCGATTCCTACGGCGCCCTGGTGGACAGCACGGTTGTGGCGGCCGCCGCGCCGTATGTGGACGCGGGGCAGTTGAAGATCACCAGGGGCAAGAAGGTGGTGGAGGTCAGGCCCAACCTGGACTGGGGAAAGGGCAAGGCCATAGAGAAGATACGGGAAGAATGCGGGGACAACCCATTACCGATGTTCTTCGGCGACGACGAGACCGACGAGGATGGTTTTGTCGCGGTGCAAGACGCCGGAGGATTGGCGGTGTACGTTGGCCCGATCCGGGAGAGAACCCTGGCGCTCCACCATCTGGATTCGCCCGCGGAGGTTGGCCAGGTGCTGGCGCTGCTGGTCCAGCTGTGACGGTACTCTAGATAAACCCGTTTTGTTCGATCTGGGCGAGCTTTTCCAATCGCCGCTGAAATCGGGGCTCGGGTAGGAAGCGGGCTTCCAAGAAAGCCTCCAACACGGCCTTGGTCAGCTCGATTCCGATGACCCGCCCGCCGATGCACACCACATTCATGTCGTCGTGCTGGACGCCCTGCCGGGCCGTGTAGGTGTCATGGCAAAGGCAGGCCCGGATGCCCTTCACCTTGTTGGCGGTGATGCAGGCGCCGACCCCGCTGCCGCAGATGATGACGCCCCTTTCCATTTCTCCCGAACGCAACGAATTGGCTACCGCGACAGCAGAATCGGGATAATCGTCGTCGGGGTCCATGACGTGGGCGCCGAGGTCCTTGACCTGGTGTCCCGCAGATTCCAGCCACCTGACTATCTCGCCTTTCAATTCGAAACCAGCGTGGTCTGCGCCGATGGCCACTTTCATCAAGTTACTCCGTCCGGACAGTATCCCCAGCATACCGACTGGGCCAGGCAGGCGCAAGGCCGTTCAAGGCGTTGCTATGGAGGACGGCTAGGAGCCGCCGAAAGGCTCCATGCGGAGTTTAAATAGAGCCCAGCCCTAAGTATTATAGCCCCACGGCCAGAATCGATTCCCATCAATACTGTCTTATGCTAGAATGCCCTCGCTTCAGCTTGGCCCGTTGACCCGTCCCCCGATCGAAATCGGGGAGGTTGGTAAACGGGCGGTTGCTTTTTCTGCGGCGCTTCTTGGACTGCCTCCACATGGCGGGCTGATGATCAAAGCGGTCTCATTTGACTTCTACAACACGCTGGTCCGGTTCTGGCCTCCACTGGAGGAGATACAGCAGGCCGCCTGCCACGAACTCGGGCTGACCGTTCGGGAGGAGGCCATCATCCGCGGCTATGCCGTAGCCGACGTGCTCTTCAACCGGGAGAATGAAGACCGCCCCCTCTCCAATCGTTCCGAGGAAGACCGCCTCGAATTCTTTGGCCGTTACGAGCAGTTGATACTGGAAACCGCCGGGGTTGCCGTTACCATGGACCTGGCCCAAAGGGTCTGGAAGTTGGCCATGTCGGTCCCCAAAGACTTCATCCCCTTCAATGATGTTGTGCCCGCTTTGGAACAACTCAGAGAGGCGGGCTACAAGGTGGGGGTGATCACCAACCTGCGCCGGGACCTGGGCGAATTGTGCCGGCAGGTCGGCCTGTCGCCCTACTTGGATTTCATGGTGAGTTCAGAAGAAGTCGGGATGGAAAAACCCCACCCGCCCATCTTTATGGCTGCCCTGAAGCGGGTCGGGGCAAAGCCCGAAGAAGTCGTTCATGTCGGCGACCAGCTCCGTTCCGATGTCTTGGGCGCCCAGGGCGTTGGGATGCGGGCGGTCCTTATCGACCGGAGCGGGTACGGCCCTGATGCCGTGGACTGTCCAAAAATCGCCGGCCTGTCTGAGTTGAGCCAGATATTGGAGGGCCTGAGTTAGACCGGGCGCCGGTTTGGGCTTGGACCGCGGCCCGCCCTAAATTTGTGGTGGCCGTCCCCCAGTTGGTGATACCCTGTTAGGACATTCATCCCATACGGTCGGCGCTGCGCCGTGCCCGGCAGGAGGGGTCAAATGGCCGAAGAAGCCCAGACCACCAAACAGGACAACGAGCCGGTTCGTATCGCGGTTTGGTACGACTATATTTGACCCTGGTGCTACGTCGGCCTGGAGCGGGTCGACAAATTGGCCAACGAGTACGACATTACCGTTGAGGGCCGGGCCTATCTGCTGCGTCCCGACACCCCCAAAGAAGGCGCGGACCGGCCCCAACGTCCCGGCGAGACCGCCGACGAACTGTCCGAGCCGCTGCGGGGCCAGGCCAAAGATGCCGGTCTGATCATGAAGCCGCCGGGCCGGACCCCCAATACTCTGTACGCCCTGGAGGCCACCGAGTACGCCCAGCAGCACGGTAAGTTCATGGAGTTCCACCACGCCGCCTACAAGGCGTTCTGGGAGGACCGGAAGGACCTGGGCGAGCTCGAAGTGCTTCACGCGGTGGCCCACAGCGTGGACCTGGACGCCGACGACATGGTGAAGCACCTGGAGGAGAAGACCTACGCCGATGCGGTCATGGGCCAGTACCAGGAGGCGCTGAAGTACGGGATCAGCGGCATCCCCACCTTCTTGGTGGGCAACCTGCTCTTCACCGGCGCCCATCCCTACAACATCTTCAAGTCGGCCATGGAGCGTTTCCTGAACGAGGGAGTCCCACCGGCTTCAGATTCGTAACCAACTCCTGGCCCGATTCCTTAACGGCATCAAAAAGGCCCGCTATCAAGCGGGCCTTTTGAGTTTCAAGCTTGGCGCTCCTGGGTCAGTCGTCGGCCGGCACCGGCGCCAAGGACGGCCCTCCCTGGAGCGATTGCTCATCATCGTCGGTGGGAAGGTTATAATTGACCGCGTATAGCCTGGCGTAAACTCCACCCTTTTTGGCCAGCAGTTCTTCGTGGCTGCCCATCTCCACCAACTCGCCGTGGTCCAACACCACGATGTTGTCGGCGTTCCGCACCGTGGAGAGCCGGTGGGCGATGACGATGGAAGTCCGGCCCTGCAACACCCGCTGCAGAGCCCGCTGAATCAGAACTTCGGTATGGGTGTCGATGTTGGCGGTAGCCTCGTCCAGTATGATGACCCGCGGGTTCCCGACCACCGCCCGGGCGAAGCTGAGCAACTGCCGCTGGCCCACGCTTAGGTTGATGCCCCGTTCGGCCAGCACCGTGTTGTAACCCAGATTAAGGGACATGATGAAGTCGTGGGCCCCAACGGTCTGGGCGGCGGCCACCACGTCGTCGTCGGTGGCGTTTTCGTCGTTGTAACGGATGTTGTCGGCCACCGTGCCGGAAAACAGGTAGGGCTCCTGCAGCACCATGCTCATCTGACTGACCAGCGAATGGCGGGTAACGTCCCGGATGTCGTGGCCGTCAACGGTGATGCGCCCATTCGTAACGTCGGCGAACCGGTGTATCAGGGTCACGAAGGTGCTCTTGCCGGCGCCGGTGGAGCCGACCAAGGCCACGTTCTGTCCCGGCTTGATGTGCAGATTGATTCCCTTCAACACCTCCACGCCGGGCACGTAGTGGAAGCTCACGTCTTCGAACTTGATCTCACCTCGTATCTCGGGCAACTCGATGGCGCCGGGCTTGTCCACCACCTCGGGTTTCAGGTCCAAGACCTCAAAGATGCGAACGCCGGCGGCCATGGCCCGCTGCAGTTGACTGTACTGCATCGTCAGGTGGCGCACCGGCTCGAAGAACCGTTGGATATATAGGGCGAAGACCAGCATTACCGCATAGTCGAGACTTCCGCCTTTGACCATGATGCCGCCCATCAGAACAACGCCGAAACCCATTCCGATCCCCATCAGGACTTCCACAAACGGCTGGAGTGCGCCGGAGTACCGGCTGGCTTCCAGGTTGGCGTTCAAGTGCTCGGTGTTCAGTTCGTCGAAGTGCTCCATATTGGTTTCCTGCCGGTTGAAGCTCTCCACGACCCGGACTCCGGTGATGTTCTGGTTGTACTCGCCGTTGACCATGGCGATGGCCCGGCGGATGCGCATGAAAGAGTGCCGGGCGAACTTCTGCCAATAACCCAGCACGAAGAAGAGCACCGGCAGGATGCTCATGGTGACCAGCGCCAACTGCCAGTCGATCACCACCATGATGATGATGATGCCCACCAAGCTGAGGATGTCCGAAAAGCTCTGGACAATCAGTTCAAAGGTCTCTTGGAGTTGGAGGACATCGCTCTGGCTCCGGGACATGATGCGGCCCACCGGCGTGCGGTGGAAGAACGAAGGTGAAAGCTCCTGCAGGTGGTTGAACATGCCGGTGCGCAGGGAATAAAGGATCCCCTGCCCGACCTTGGGCATGTAGACGAACTGGACGAAATTCGCTCCGAAATGGATGATGGTGACGCCTACGAAGATGAGGCCGATTATGTGCAGGTGCGAGATGTCGCCGGGTTCGATGGCCCAGGTGATGCCTTTCAATATCAACCAGGGGACGGCCACGTTGCCAAGGGTATAGACCAGCACTGCGGCCAAGGCGATGAAGGCATCCCGCTTGTAGGGCCAGATGTAGGTCATCAACCGGACCACGACCTTGTGGTCGTACGCCGAGCCGACAATCGTATCGTCGGTCAGATTGTCCATGTTGGCGACGTTCATCCCGTGTGCGCCCATGCCCCGCATGCCGCCCATCATGCCGCCGACTCCTCCTCCCGGTCCCGCAGCTCGCATCAGTCGTCTCCTAATTCAGAAGCCAGACGTGGCCTCCCGCCGCCACCGGCGCCGTCGGCCTGAATACCGCTCTCTGGAGTCAGAGAGGCGTCCAACAGCAACTCCTCTTGAGGCAGCAATTGGAGGTCGTGGATATCGCGGTAGAAGCCGTTTGCCGCCAAGAGTTCTTCATGGGTCCCCTGCTCCGCGATCTGGCCGTCTTTCAACACCACAATCAGGTCCGCTTCCCGGACGGTGCTCAGGCGGTGGGCAATTACGAAGGTCGTCCGGTCCTTCATCACGTTGACCATTGCCCGGTGAATCATACGTTCGGTCTGGACATCGACGCTGGATGTGGAGTCGTCCAAGATCAGGACCGGCGGGTCGATCAGGATACTGCGGGCGATGGACAGCCGTTGGCGTTGGCCGCCGGAAAGGGTTGCGCCGCGCTCCCCGACCCAGGTGTCGTAGCCGTCGGGCAGTGACTCGATGTGATCGTGGAGTTGGGCCACGGTGGCGGCGCGGATCACGTCTTCCCGGGTGGCGTCTTTTACTCCGTAGGCGATGTTGTCGTGGATGGTGGCGCCGAACAGAAAAACATCTTGTTGGACGATCCCCACGTTGTGGCGCAGGGACTCCAATGTAAACTCCCGGATGTCCTGGCCATCTATCGTGATGCGCCCTTCGTTAACGTCGTAGAACCGGGGCAGCAGGTTGACGATGGTGCTCTTGCCGCTGCCGGGAGCGCCCAGGATGGCGGTTATCTGGCCCGGCTCGGCCGAGATGTTGAGGTGCTGCAATGCCGGCATCCGCCCCTCGTAGGCGAAAGACACATTTTCGAATTCCACGCGTCCCTGGGGCCTCTCGAATACCCTGGCGTTTGGTTTCTCCACCACCGGAGATTCGGCGTCCAGAACGTCGAAGATGCGGCCGCCCGAAGTGATGGCCCTGGAGAAGGAGTTGATGATGAAGGATGACATCCGGATGGGGAAGGTCAACTGGCTCAGGTAGAGGATGAATTTGGTCAGGTCGCCGGGGGACATGTTTCCCCGGATCACTTCCCATCCCCCGTACCAGAGAATCAGGCCCAAGCCCGAGGTGAAGAAGAAGGTCATCCAGGCGCTATTTGTGCCCTGCAGCCGCTCCGACTGGAAGTACTCTTCCCGCAGTTCCTGGGCTTTCTTGGCGAATTTCTTCTTCTCGAATTCCTCGGAGGCAAAGGCCTTCACCACGTGGATGCCGACCAGGTTCTCCTGAAGGATTGTTACCGCTTCGCCCATCCGCAGCTGGACCTGCAGCCACATCCGCCGGAGCCTTCCCATGACCAAGGAAGAGCGGATGATGATGAAGGGCACAAAGGCCAGGCTGATGAGGGTTAGCTGCCAGTTCATGAGGTTCAAGATCAATAGCAGGGCCACTAGGCGGACGACAACTTCCAGCGCGCGGACCAAGCCCATGTTGACGAACCGCCGGATCGCCTCGACGTCCGCCGTGGCCTTGGACATCAACTCACCGGTGTGTTCCTTGTCGTGGTAGGCGAAACTCAGGTGCTGGAGCTTGTCGTAGAACTTGTTGCGGATGTCGTAAGAGACCTTCTGGGACAGAGAGTCCGTGCAGTAGGTGCGGGCGAAATCCAGGAAACCGCGCAACAAGCTGGCGCCAAGAAGAGCCAGGGCTAGGTAGGCGAGGGTGCTGGTGCTGACTGCTTTTCCGACGACGCCGTCTCCATCGACGGCGACCAGGAGGTCGATGGCTTCACCGAATATATGGGGTATGAGCAGGGAGACGCCGATCGCGGCTATGAAGCTCAGATAAGCAAAGATCAGGCGGGCGCGGAACTGCCACGCAATCTTGGTGATACGAATGAGGATTACCATCTAATCGTATATGCCTGGTCCACCTACCGCAAAAGAGAGATACTTAACGGCCGCCGAAAATCGGCGCGCCGTTCTTTAGGGCGAATCGCGGACGGGGAAATTTGCGCTGCCGGATACCTGAAGCAGTACCTGGCGGTTGACCAATCATAAACCCAAAGAGATACCCAGTTCAAGCTGGACCGGGACCCGATTGGGTTTACGATGCCGCGGCTCATTGACATAACAAGGGCCTCCGCCGCCACGGTTGGAGGCCCTTTCGTTTAGGATTCCGGTTGTTTGATTACGGCTTTCTGGCCCGGATGTTGGCGCCCATGGTCTCGAAGTTGTGGGCACTCTCTTCACCCCCCGCCCCCAAGAACACGTCTTTGGTGGATACCAGTTCCACATCGGCCAGGCCGGAACTCTGTATGGCGTCAAGATACTCTCCTGCCAGGAGAGCGCCGCCGATTCAAGCGGTCCAGAGGTCCACGTCTTCTTTGGCCTCGTCGGGCACCTGTTTGTAGACCACAATGTCAGCCAGATGCAGGCGTCCGCCGGGCTTCAAGACCCGGAAAACCTCTTTGAACACCGCATATTTGTCGGGAGTCAGATTGATCACGCCGTTGGAGATGACTACGTCCACCGAATTGTCGGGGACGGGCAATTCCTCGGCGAAGCCCTTCTTGAATTCGACCTGGGCGAGCCCCAGGCTTTTGGCGGTCTTCCGGGACCGTTCCAACATGGCGTCGGTCATGTCCACGCCGATCACTTTGCCGGTGGGACCGACGAACCTGCCGGCGATCATGCAATCGAAGCCGCACCCCGAGCCGATGTCCAGCACCGTTTCGCCGGGAGCGATCTCGCCCACGGAGAAGGGATTGCCCACTCCGGCGAAAGACTCCACGGCCTCCGGCGGCAGGCCGGCCAAAAGGTCTTCGGGATACTCCAGAATCTTGGCCAGGGGTAAGCCATGGTGGAAGTGAAAGGTCAGCTCGGGACTACTTGCTACCTCGGTGTATTTCTCCTGGATCTCTCTGCGTAAGATATCTACTTCGGGCGCAATCTGAGTGGCCATTTCTTTCCCCCAAATCGGAGTTTTGTCTGCGATAATCCCTGGCCGGTCTCTCTATTATCTCTGGGCAATTATATCAGCCGCCAGGGACTTGGGATTATTGGTGCGCGCGTTTCTGCTGGTCCGAAGTATCTCCGCGTTGGCGAACCCAGCGGCCCGGAACTCTTCCAGGAAGGCAACGCCTTCCTTGGCGCCGGCCACTCAAGAGAACCAGTTGGCGAGGCCGGCCCGTTCCTCTTCGTCCATCGGCTCCCGGAGGACTATCTCCGCGCCGTACAGGACTCCTCCGGGGCGGATGACCCGGGCCAGTTCCTGGAAGAGACCGGCACGGTAGGGGTTGAGGTTGAAGATTCCGTTCAACAAGGCAACGTCGAACATGCCGTCGGCGAAGGGGAGCCGCTGTCCTTCCGACTCCTGGAATTCGACGTTGGCCGCGCCAGCCTCTGCGGCTCCAGTGCGCGCGTAGCACAACATCGACGGGCTGAAGTCAACTCCGTGCACCCGGCCATCCGGCCCCGTCTTCGCCGCCGCGATCAATGAGTCCATGCCCGCTCCGCAGCCAAAATCCAAAACTGTGGACCCGGCCGGAATCTCGGCGAAGACCGACACGTTGGACACCCCGGTGAAACGTTCCACGGATGACTCAGGGAGACTTTGCAAGAGGTCTTCCGGATATCCCAGACTCAGGGCGAAGTCATATCCGATGGGGAATGGATGGGGGTCCCGAGGACTGTCCGCAGCCTTGGAGTAGGCCTCCCGGACCTTGTCCAGCAGTTCGTCCGCCAATGTCGAGTCGACCTGCATACCCGCTACTCCGAGATCTGGATATTTTCGATTTTACGGGCCGATTGCCATAAATACCATCCTAATTTTTCTATAACGTTAATAAATCATGATTTATGATTGGCGGTGCTACCGGCCGGCAACGTATTACCACGGCAATTCCGCTGCCGCGATGAAAGACCCGTCCTTTCGATAGAGAAAAACCGGAGCGAAAAGCCGGGGTGAAAAGCCGGGCGTTTTGGCCGGTCGGGAGGATTGGGGTGGGACGGCGCCTACATGCGGTCCGGGGCGCTCATGCCCATCAGTTCCAAGGAGCGGCGGAAGACGATCTGGGCCGACTCCACCAACTTCAGCCGTGCGGCGGTGATGGCATTGTCCTCCTCCTTGGAGGAGACCACCCGGCAATTCTCGTAAAACGTATGGAAAGCGTTGGCCAGGTCGATGGCGTAATGGGGCAGGTGGTGGGGCTCCAGAGCTTCGGCCATCTGGGCCACGAGTTCGGGGAGCCGCAGGATGGCGCGAATCAGTTCGAGTTCGCTGGGGTGGGTCAACAGGCTGACATCGCCGTTGCTCCAGTCGATGTTCTGCTCCCGGGCCAGGCTAATGATGCTGGCGTTGCGGGCGTGGGCGTATTGCACGTAATACACCGGGTTCTCGGAAGACTCCTTCTTGGCCAATTCCAAGTCGAATTCCATCTGGGTCGCCGGAGTCCGGGTCAGGAAGAAAAAACGGCAGGCGTCCCGGCCCACCTCTTCGGCCAGTTCCTTCAGCGTCACGAAGTCTCCGGTGCGTTTGGAGGCCCGCACCACCTCGGAGCCGCGGCGCAGCGTCACCATCTGGGAGATAAGCACGGTAAGGCGGCCGGGTTCGATCCCCAAAGCCTGGACCGCCGACTTCATCCGGGGAACGTGACCCTGGTGGTCGGCGCCCCAGATGTCCACCACGGCGTCAAAACCCCGGCTGATGAACTTGTTGTAATGATAGGCAATGTCCGAAGCGAAGTAGGTCGGCTCCCCTGAGGAACGGACCACCACGTTGTCTTTGTCATCGCCGAGCATGGTGGAGTTGAACCACAGCGCGTTGTCCCGCTCCGACAGGTAGCCTTTCTCGCGGAGGAGTTTTAATGCGTCGTCATACTCCCCCTCTTGGTACAGGGTGCGCTCGCTGAACCAGTTGTCGAACTCCACTCCGATCCCGGCCAGGTCCTCCTTGATAACGGCCACCATCTTCGCGCGGCTGATGTCGCCGATCTCTTTCAGGGCCTGCTCTTCATCCTGGTCGAGGAAGCGGGGCCCCTCCGAATCCGCGATCTCCTTGGCCAGGTCGATGATGTAATCGCCCATGTAGCCGTTGTCCGGCATCTCGGCTTCCCGGCCCAGGTGCTCCTTGTAGCGGGTCAGGACCGACCGGTAGAACGCCTGCATCTGACTGCCGGCGTCGTTCACGTAGTATTCCCGGGTGACCTCATATCCGGCCGCCTCCAGGATGTTGGCCAGAGCGCTGCCCAAGACCGCGCCCCTGGTATGGCCCACGTGGACCGGCCCGGTGGGGTTTACGCTGACGAACTCCACCATCATCCGGCGGCCGTGTCCGGTATCGACGTTGCCAAACTCGTTGCCGGCTTGGCGCACCATATCGACCTGTTGCTGGAGCCAGGAATCCTTCAGGTAGAAATTTACGAACCCAGGCGGGGCGGCTTCAACCCGCTCGATCACGTCGCCGGTGGGGATATGGGCGGCCAGTGACTGGGCCAGCTCCAGGGGGCTGATACGGGTGGCCCGGGCCAGGCGCAGGGGCAGGTTGGTGGCAAAATCGCCGTGGTCGGAGTTCCCAGGCCGCTCCACCTGGATCTCGGGCATGGTCTCCAACTGCAGCACGCCTTCTTGCCGGGCGGCTTCCAAGGCCTGGGCCACAAGCTGCTGGATTAGTTCGATCATTAACGGAGCCGGCATTGGCGAAAGGTCCTTGCGTGCTTAACTGCGATGCCCTGGGCGTCCGGCGCTCTATTAAAGAGTGCAGGCAATGAGTGAAAGGCGGCCGTCCAATGGCCGCATTTCTTGGGTGGCGCCTGCATATTTTATCATAGTCATGGCCGTTTCAGGCACGGATCAGGGGCGGGGTTGGAGCTCAACTCCGGTCTGGTGGAAACCCCTTAAGGGGCCGCGCCCGATAGCGCAAGGCCACCGGTTCCGAGAGGCAGATGCTCCGGCGGCTGGCTGCCTGTTACAATTGTTGCAACGCTGATTTTCCTCCCGTGCCGGGCCTGGATAGACGAGAGTCCTGTGGCCGGCAGATGACGGATTTGCACCCGGCGGACCATCTCAATTGCGGCCGATTGACGGTCTGCGTCCCGGCGTGCGCCCAGTAATAACAAGATGAATCAATCCCAGACGACACCGCCCGACTCCCGCGCCGAAGACCAGTCCCAGCCACCCGAAGAGGTGGTCCAGGAACTGGTCCAAGACATGCAGCGTCTCCTGGAATCCGGCCAACGGCCGGAGATGCTGAACCGCTTTGGCCAACTGCACCCGGTGGACCAAGGCGAGGTCCTGGACGGGCTGCCCAGAGAACTTCGGCAATCGCTATTGGCGGACCTGGATCCCTGGATAGTGGCCGAGATACTGGAATACCTGGAGCCCGAGGAATCCGCCGTGATGGTCGGCGGCCGGGAGCCCGCCGACCTGGCCAAGGTACTTGACCTAACCGGCCCCGACGTGGCCGCGGACCTGCTGCGGCAGATCCCAGAGGAGAAGCAGCAGGAAACCCTCCAGGCCATGGCCGACGCGGCCGAGGTGACGGACCTTCTCCAGTACCGGGACGACACCGCCGGCGGGCTGATGACCCCCGAATACCCGGTGGTGACCGAATCGACGACGACCCCCAACGCCCTGGACCAACTCCGGTTATTGGGCCCCGACGCCGAGAATATCAACTCGGTGCTGGTGGTGGACGACCAGCACCGCTTGGTCGGGTCATTGAGCGTCACCCGCTTGGCCCTGGCCCGTTCCAGTTCTCTGGTCGGCGATATCATGCACCGGGAATTCACTTCGGTTACCGCCGAGACAGACCAGGAAGAGTGCGCCCGGATGATGCAGCGGTATAACCTGAGCTTTCTCCCGGTCGTGGACGGCGAGGGCCGGTTCACCGGGGTGATCCTGGCCGAGGACCTGGTGGACGTGGTGGCGGAAGAGGCCACGGAAGACATGTTCCGCATCGCCAGCGTGGGCGGCGAACGAATTGCCGGCCCGCTCAGCAACTCCCTCCGCAGCAGGCTGCCCTGGCTTTACATCAACCTGGCGACGGCATTCTTGGCCGCCGTGATGGTCAGCCTATTCGAGTCCACCATATCTAGGGTGGTGGCCCTGGCGGTCTTCCTGCCGGTGGTTGCCAGCCAGGGCGGCATCGGCGGCACCCAGACAGTAACCCTGGTGGTGCGGAGCATGGCCCTGGGCGAGTTGCCCCGCCGGCTGGGATTACGGCTCTTGGTCAGGGAGTTGGCCCTGGGGACGATCCACGGGGTGGCCTTGGGAGTGGTGGTCGGAGTGGTGGCCTACCTCTGGAAGGGCAACTTCACGCTGGGCCTGATATTGGGTCTGGCCATACTGGGAAACATGTTGGTGGCGGGGATGTTCGGGGCCGGAGTGCCGCTGCTCTTGCGGCAACTGCGGATGGACCCGGCGGTGTCCTCGGCCGTGTTCGTGACCACCTTTACCGACGTCATCGGCTTCGTATTGTTCTTGGGCCTGGCGGCGATCTTTGTTCAGCACCTGGTCTGAGCCGGGGCCGGAAAACGAAAATCCGGAAAACGAAAATCCGGAAAACGGCAAGATGGGGGAAATATGTCCGGACAGATAGCCCTGGTTGGCGGCGAGGAGTTCCGGCCCGGCTGTGAAGGGATGGACCGGGAGATCATGCGGGCGTCGGGCAAGAGCCCGGCCAAAGTCGTGGTGGTCCCGACCGCCGCGGTCACCGGACCAGCCAAGGCCGCCAACGACGGCGCAACCCACTTCGGCGACCTGGGCGGAGACTCCAGCATGCTGATGCTGTTGGAGCGGAGCCACGCCGAGGACCCGGAATTCTTTTCCGCGGCTACCCTGGCCGACGTGGTCTATTTCACCGGCGGCAACCCCGATCACCTGCTGGAGACGGTTCGGGAATCCCGATTCTTGGCGGCCATTTTGGCGTCGATGGCAGGGGGCGCGGTACTAGCGGGCTCCAGCGCCGGGGCGATGGTCATGGGGTCGATGATGCGCCGTCCCAGCGGCGGCGGCTGGGTCGAGGCCTTGGGCCTGGTTCCTGGGGTTGCCGTTCTACCCCACCATGAACGGCGCGACCAAGCCGAGACCTCCAAGGAGCTGAAACAGTCAGCGCCCAGTGGCTTGACCTTCCTGGGCATCGACGCCCGCACCGGCTGCCTGGGAACCCCGGGAAACTGGCGGGTCGTCGGCTCCGGCCGGGTGACCGTCTACCAGGGCTCCGAATGGCAGGTCTTCAACGCCGGGGACAAGCTTCCGGCAGGTTTCTAACTCGGCGGCGGTATCGGCGTCTCCGGCGCGAGTTGCCCATCCCGGATGTGCAAAACGAAATCCGCGAGCGAGGCTAGCCGGTCGTCGTGGGTCACTACCATTAGGCTTTTGCCTTCCCTCTTCACCAGGTCCGTCAGCAAGGAAACCACTTCCTCTCCAGTACTGGTGTCCAGATTTCCTGTCGGCTCATCCGCCAGAATAATATCAGGGTCGTTGGCCAGGGCTCGGGCTATAGCTACCCGCTGTTGCTCCCCCCCGCTCAGTTTGGCGGGACTATGCTTGGCCCGGTGCGCCATCCCCACCTGCTCCAGCAGGTGCATACCCTTTTCCCCAGCCTGCTTGTCGCCGGGTACTAAAAACTCCATCGGCAGGACCACATTCTCCAGGGCGCTCAGATTGGGAATGAGGTTGAACGTCTGAAACACAAAGCCCACCTTTTTCCGCCGGTACTCGGTGAGCTGCTTTTCAGACAGTTCGCCCAGCCGCATTCCGAGGACCACGACTTCGCCGGCGGTGGGCTTGTCCAGGGCGCCCATGAGGTTCAAGAGGGTAGTCTTACCACTACCGCTCGGTCCCAACACCGCTACGATGCTGCCCGGCTCACCGGCGGATAGGTCTATGCCCTTCAACACCCGGATAACCGACGGGCCGGTCTTATATTCCTTGATGACGCCCTTAAGTTCAATGAGGCTACTCATAACGGAGCGCCTCGGCAGGGGTCACCACCAAAGCCCGGTAGACGGGGTAAAGGCTCCCCAACACACCCAGAACCAAGGCCCCCAGTATCGCGTAACCGGCATCGTCCCAGGATATAGAGAAGGTGATCACGTCCGAGGCCGTCTGAGCTCCCATTCCGCCGGCAATTCCAGTCAGGGATGTGGATGACAGCCCTAGTATCCGGTCCGCGATGAATGAAGCGCCGACGGCGAATATTCCCAGGCCCAGCAGCCCTCCTGCCAACGCCAAAGCCATCGACTCGGCGACGAATTGGCTGGCTACGTGACCATTGGAAGCGCCCAAAGCCTTGAGAAGCCCTATTTCCCTGGTCCTTTCCCTGGTCACCAGGACCATTGTGAACAAGACCACCAGCCCCGCTACTACAAAGGCTGATAGGGCCCCGATGAAGCTGCTGGACTCGATGCTGGACAGCCCCTCTGATGCGAGGAAAACGTTTTTCTGGCCGCTTAGAACGTCCACGGCCTCTCCTAGCTCGTTCCTGAGCGCCCTTTCCACGGCGTCCACAACGTCCACCGACTGGGCAGTAACATACACCTGGGAGATTCGGTCGAGAGAGGGAATGTATTCGTCCTTATAGGCTAGTTCTTGAACTACTTTGAGAGGGGCGAAGACCTGGTTGTTTCCAAAGACGAACCCGGAGTCGAATATGCCAATCACCTCAAGTGGAAATTCCCCCAACGCGAGGGTGGACCCAACGTAAAGACCGTTCTGCTCTGCGTACACCTCTCCCACCAGCGCCTTGAGTTTGCCGGCATCTCCGGCACTAAACCCGCGGCCCTTCGTCACCCTTGGGGAACCCACCTCCCCATGACTATTAACCCGCAGCTCCGAAGTAATTGGCTCCAAGCCGGCGATGACTGAGACTGGGAATTGCTTGGCGTTATCTACCTGCCTGACATACAGGTACTTCTCGGTTGACCGGACGCCGGGCAGTTGGCTTATCGGCTCCGCCACGTCCTCGGCCAAGGGCTCGACCCCGCGCCCCATGGCCGTGGAACCGGCAGCCCTGACCTCAATGAGAGTCGCGACGTTCCTCTTCAGCTCGTCGGTATTGGCGGAAACGGACCGCGACACTTGGAGCATGGTTGTGACTATTCCGACGCTTAACCCAAGCAAAAGGATTACCAGCGCGGCCCGGCCCTTGCTCCGGTAGGAGTTCCTGATTCCTCGAAGGACTGACTTCACCGGTAGGCCACTACCAGAATATTCCTGATCTCGGCGGCGACCGATTCTAATTTGTCTTTGGAGTCGACGGTAACGAAAATGTCGGTCAACTCGCCATGCAGGTCAAAGATCTCCTGCGCAGTCGTCAAGGGGAGCAAAATCGCATTTTCCGGGCCTCCACTCGGCGCTCTAAATAGGCCGACGACCCGTAGCCTAGTGCCATCAACCTCAAAACTTTGGCCAGCCATGAACCTGTGGGCCATCGCAGCATTGGACATTGCGCCGCCGGAGTACGAACTGGAGTTCACGCCAAAGCCCGGAATGGCGACCCGTTGCTCCCCGGATTGAAAGTCCTCGCCGGCTACTAGGCTTACGACGCTATCCTCAACCCGGTAAATCGAGCCTGGTCCTACGCCGATGAAGGGGTCAGGATAGTTGGGCGACAGCACTATGAGGTATTTTTCAACTATGGTGACACTGTCTAGCGACCGCACAAGATCGGCGACGGTTTCGGGGAGACCCTTCAACGAGACCCGGAGTACTGCTCCTTTGCTCGATATTTCCAATTCTTCAAGTTGCGCCGGCAAGGGAGTCGCCCCGGAAGCCGTGGTCGCACTCCCCGCCGTTGGGCCGGGGGAAGGAGTAGCTAGGGCGTCCTGTGCCGGCGAACAGGCCGAAAACACCAACCCGGCAAGGAGCAGCGGCCAAAGCAATAGGCCAAGTTTAATCACCGAACATTTCGCGGTTTCCGGCATTTCCATCCAGCTAAATCGGTCGGCACGGAATCGCCGCGACGCCAGGAGCTCTCGCATATCCTGGACTTTGGTTTTGATACCGAGGGGTTCAGCGGTTACACTGACCAGCAGCCACAACTACCGTCACAGCCGCAAGCACAGGCGTTGCTGGCCGCCTGCTGCCTCATCTCCGCAACCTGCTCTGCGTCCACCAAGACCAGCTCCTGCTGGGCATTCCCGCATTGGCTGCCACCGCACCCACACCCGCAGTCCTGCTTCTGTTCCTGGGCGGTCAACTCTCGGACTCTGACTTGTTCAACCATAACTTTACCTCTTGTAGTTGATTTGGGTCCTTTCCTGCGGCCCCTAGACAGGTACATGTTTCAGGGGAACACTCCAGCATCGTGTGGCCAGCGTCGGCCTCTCTTTGAGACATTTCGAAATGTGCACCTAGGCGTTGGAGGTCCTGCTTCAGGTGTTCTAGGTCGGCAATCCGCTGGTCCACGTCCTCCAGCTTCCGGTGGAGCACCCCCTGGAAGCGCTCCTGGAAATCGTTGCAAGACCCAGTGCCAGCCCACTTCACCAGCTCTCGCACTTCGTCCAGTCCCATATCCAGCGCACGGGCCCGGCGGACCAGTTCCACCCGGCGGACGTCTATATCCGAGTAGAGCCGATACCTGGCATCACTACGGCCGGGCGGTGGAAGAACACCGACTCCCTCGTAGTAGCGGATGGTCTTGCGCGGGACGCCCGCGAGTTCCGATAGCTGGCCGATGGTCAATTTCCGCTCCATCACGAACCTCTAGATCAGCCTAATCCTTCTACCTACTGGAATGTCAAGCCCGTAAGCAGAGCAATCGGTCAAAGGGTTGACTCTCCTCTCGACTGGAGAGTGTAGTGTAGTTGTGCCGCACGTAAGCGCAGGGGGGAAACCGTGAAACAAGACACGATGAAAATTGGGGAACTGGCCGAGGCTACCGGCCTGACAGTCAAGTCCATCCGGTATTACGAACTCCTTCAACTGTTGCCGGAAGCCCCGCGGACCGAATCGGGCTACAGGATGTACGGCCAGGACGCTGTGCAGCGGTTGCAATTCATCAAGAAGGCCAAGCGGTTGGGGCTTTCCTTGGACGAGATCAAAGATATTCTCGAGCTGTACGAGAACCAGCAGGCGCCATGTGTTCACGTGTTGGCCCTGCTGGACCGCAAAATCGCAGAAATCGATGGAATAATCGAGGACCTGCAAGTGTTCAGGCAAGACCTGGCGGGCTTGCGGGAGGAATCGGTGAACCAACTTGATAATCTTCCAGAAGGGACCGCGGTCTGCGGCATCATCGAGCGGGGCATTCACCACAAGGGGGAGCTGGCCCTGGCCTGGCTTGAAGGGCGTCAGATGGGCAAGCCCAACCGCTGAGGAGGTTTTAGTGCGCCCTTGACTCTGACCTCGACTGGAGAGTGTAGGCTGGACCCAGACACGAACAAAGGAGGCGTTTTGTGGCACAGATAGAAAACCACGAGATCAAGGTACTGGATAAAGGAATCCACTGCGCAGGGTGCGAGGCCCGGATACAGAGCGTGTTGCTCAAGCTGCCGGGGGTCCAAGAGGTCAAGGCGAACTACAAAACCCAGAATGTCCTACTCCAGTTGGACCCCCAGAAACTCACCGTCCAAGCAGTCAAAGAAAAGCTAAAAGACCTGGGATACAGCACCGAATAACGATATGCAGATACAAAAGGCCGATGCCTACATTCCTTTTATATTCCTCGCTGGGGTGCTGCTCGCCTTGGGGGGCCTGGGCTACCTGGGCTTTCTAGCCTTCGTGAAGGGCCTCCTGATGCCCAACGAGTTCGCCGCCTATGGCCTCATTCTCACGACAATTGCGGCGGCGACGGCCTCCTTTTTCTCTCCGTGCAGCTTCACGGTGCTTCCCAGCTATATCGCCTTCGCAGGATCCGGAAACGACGTCGAGCCGGGCAGAAGGTTCCAGAGCGCCCTCAAAAACGGCCTAGTGGCGGCGTTGGGGGTGATAACGGTGGTGGCCGTCCTGGGAGCCTTAATCGGAGCCCTGGGGACCGGAGTTGGGTCCGACCTGTCGATTACCGGGTCAGACCCGAGCACCTTGGCCAAAGCGCTCCGCATGGCAATTGGCGCTTTTCTTATCTCCATGGGTGTCTTACACATCATGGACCTGTCCCACCGGATTCCATTACTAGGCAGGATATCGGCGTGGGCCATTCAAGCCGAAGGTGAAGGTGGGCCGTCCCTCCGGTCGGTCTACGGCTATGGGGCCGGTTACGTTCTGGTCGGGGTCGGTTGAGTGGGCCCCTTCCTGGCCGCGGTCGCGGCCTTTGCCCTGAGCACCGGCGGGTTCCTGACAGCGTTCCTGGCCTTCCTGTTATTTGCCGGAACAATGGGCGCCCTCATGCTGGCCATCTCCCTGCTGGTCGGCGCCTCACAAAACGCTGCTCTTAGGCGGCTACGGGGCTCCAGCCGGGCGATCCAACGGAGCGCCAGTGTGCTCTTGGTGCTGGTGGGGGCCGGGTTGATCTACTTCACTCTGGACGCCGGCACTTTCCAATCGGTTTTCATTCCAGGTTAACTTTCGCGGCGCCTCGTTATACCTACGGGGCTACGCCGGTCGCAAGGCCCCTACTTACGCCTCTCCCGCAGTTTCTCGTAGACGGCCTCTGGTTGGACGCCGGTGGCGGCCAGGAGCACCAGGGAGTGATAGAGCAGGTCGGCCACCTCTCCGGGCAGGCTCTCGGTGTCACCCTGGGCGGCGGCGATGGCCGTCTCGCCGGCCTCCTCCACCACCTTCTGGGCGATGCGGCCCACGCCCTCTTGGAACAACTTGGTGGTGTAGCTGCCTTCCGGCATCTCCCGCTGGCGGTCCTTGATCACGGCGAATAGCTCACCCAGGATGCTGGGCCCCGACTCGGTCCGCTCGTATTCGTCGGGCAGACCTTCCAGCTTATTGAAGAAGCAGGAGACCTCGCCGGTGTGACAGGCCGGCCCGTCGGGTTCGACCTTCAACAGAATGGTGTCGGCGTCGCAGTCCAGCCAGGCCTCTTTCAGGTTCAGGTAATTCCCCGAGACCTCGCCCTTGTGCCAGAGGTCTTCCCGGCTGCGGCTGTAGAACCAGACCTGGGTTCCCTCCACGGTGCGCTTCAGTGAGCCGGGGTTCATGTAGCCCAGCATCAACACCTGGCCGGTGTTGGCGTCCTGGGCGATGGCGGGCAGCAGGCCCTGCTCGTTGAGTTTGACTTTCATAACTTGCCTTTTATCGATGCCTTGTATTGATGATGGAAACCGATGTTTGCAGATGCCGGGTTTGCGGGCCGTCCCTAGACGGCCAGTCCGTTTTCCAGGAGCTTGGGCAGTTCCAGCAGGCTGGATATCCGGTGCGGCGGGGTGGGCAGGCCGGGGTCCAAGGGATGGTTGTCCCGGTTGATCCATACCGGGTGCATCCCCGCCTGAGTTGAGCCCATCACATCTTCCAGTTGCCGGTCTCCCACGTATGCCGTTTCTTCCGGAGACACCCCCAACCGCTCCAGCATCAGTTGGAACAACTCCGGCCTGGGCTTGTAGATCTGGGCCTGTTCCGAAGTGAGGACCGTCTCAAACCCGGCCTCCAGGAGTTCCAGGTTGGGCAGCAAGAAACCGTCGTCGGCGTTGGACAGCAGGGCCGTCCGCCACCGCTTCTGCACCTCTGCCAACGCCTCATTGGTCTCGGTATAGGGGGGGCGCTGGCATAGGTCCCGAAAGAACTGCTCCGTGGCGGCCTGGGCGTCGCCGTCCAGATTCAGGATCGAAAAAGAGCGTTCGAAGCCGCCCTTCCAAGCGCCGAAGTAGCTCTGAAAGGGCCGGTCCGGTTCCACCCGGGAGTTGCGGAACTCCTCGTCGGCGGGCAGCCAATGCTCCCACAATTCATCGACGGTGGTATTTAGTCCTTGCTGCTCGATGGTCTTGGCGAAGCTGGCCTTCCCAGTGCCGACGGGATTCTGGACCAGTGTTTCATACATGTCGAAGATTACAGTGGTGATTCGCGGCATCGGTAGCTACCTAATTATCTGATTGATAGTCCGGGGCGAAGCGTCTTGACCGCCGGTCCACCGGATTATTAGCCCGGCCCCCGATAATTTGGCCTGACCGGGATACCCTTTCCTTTGAGGTATTCCTTGGCCTGGCCGATGGTGAATGTCCCGAAGTGGAAGATGCTGGCCGCCAGAACAGCGTCGGCCTTTCCCTGGTCCAGGGCCTGGTAGAGGTGGTCCAACTCGCCGGCCCCGCCGCTGGCGATCACCGGCACCGGCACCGCCTCGGAGACGGCGCGGGTCAAGTCCAGGTCGTAGCCCGACAACTGCCCGTCTTCGTCCATGCTGGTGAGCAGTATCTCTCCCGCGCCCAGTTCGACCACCCTGACCGCCCATTTCACCGCGTCCAACCCGGTTGGGGTACGGCCGCCGTGAGTGTAGACCTGCCAACGGGAGCCGCTGTCCAAGGCCGGGCCGGCGGTCTCCGGAGCGGGCTGTCCGTTGGCGGAAGAGGTCCGTTTGGCGTCGATGGCCACCACGATGCACTGGTTGCCGAAGGCGGCTGCGCCCTGACTGACCAGTTCCGGGTTATTGACCGCGGCGGTGTTCATGCCGACCTTGTCCGCGCCCGCTTTCAGCATCCGCCGCACGTCTTCCACCGAGCGAATCCCGCCGCCGACGGTCAGTGGGATGAACACCTGCTCGGACACCCGCTGGACTACGTCGACCATGGTGTCCCTGGAATCGGAACTGGCGGTGATGTCCAGAAAGACCAACTCGTCGCCGCCTTCCCGGTCGTAAAAAGCGGCCAACTCCGCCGGGTCTCCAGCGTCGCGGAGCTCGACGAAACTAACGCCTTTGACCACCCGGCCGCCGTCCACGTCCAGGCACGGAATTATACGCTTGGTCAGCACTGGGGGTCTGTATCTCCAAGGGTTCCGGATGGTTCGACAAGCTCACCATGAGCGGGCGGACACCAGATTTCCGCTCATCCTGAGTTCCGGCCGGAGGTCGACCCCGACGCCCCGATTCCATCGGGAGGGGATGGAATCGGACCTGTCGAAGGACCGTTCGAGTTGTATTACAGGATTTTGAAGCAGCATTTAGCAGTATAACACCGTGCCTATGTAGGACAGGTTGGTTATTCCCATTGGCGCGGAGGGCCGCCTGCGCTAGAATGGGCCTACATTTTTCGAGGAGGGAATCATCAGCATGGCCATTACACTAGCGGAAGCCAATCGAATGGTGGAGGGCGCCATCGCCAAAGCCGCCGAGTTCAACATCAAGATCAACGTCTCGGTATGCGATGCCGGTGGACGGCTGATCGCCTTCAACCGCATGGACGGCGCGATCTGGGGCGGCGCTTACGGCGCTCAGGGCAAGGCGGTGGCCTCGGCGGCTTTCGGGCGCACCAGCGGCGAGCTGCAAGAGCGGGCCGAATCGCCCATCATCAAGGGTATCCTTGGCGCTGAGGGCGGCCACGGCATCCCCAGCCAGGGCGGCGCTCCGGTCCTCCGGAACGGCGGGGTCGATGGAGCGGTCGGCGTCGGCGGCGGCACCAGCCAGCAAGACGAGGACTGCGCCAAGGCCGGGATCGCCAAGCTGTAAATCGCTGGGCTTTGGTTGCGTCTAGGGCGCCAGGGCCGTGACCGATGCCGGGCCGCCGCTGCCTCCTTCCAGCCGTAGCAAGCCGATCACCAGCAACGCGCCGGTGGGGGGCAACAGTTCAAGGTTGGTCAGGTTCTCCAACACGATGCGGCGTTTTTCCAAGGCCAACCGGCTTACGGAAAACCGGGTGTCGGCCCCCGGCTCCACTCCGGCGGTGTCGGTGCCGAATCCGGCCACGTTCCGTCCCTCGAGCAACAGCCGGGCCGCGTCCAGCCCGAAACCCGGAAAGTGGAGTTGGTCTGCGCTGGTCCCGCCCAGGTAATCGGGCGGGTTGCTCCATCTGGCCTGCCAGCCGGTGTTGAGTAACGCCACGCAGCCCTGGGGGACCGGGCCGTGGTCCGACTCCCAGTCCAGGACGTCGTTCATGGTGAGGGCGTAGTCCCGGTCGGCCTCCGCCTGGGCCCCAACGCCGATGACTATCGCTGGCCGGACTAGGTCCTGGGGAGAGAATTCGTTGTGTCCGGGCGCGCCGGGATGGAAACTTGAGGGAGCGCTCAGGTGGGTGCCGGAGTGTTCGCCCATGGAAAACCGGCGAAGGAAGTAGCCGCCTTTTTCGATGCTGGCCACGGTCTCGAATTCCACACCGGGGTCCCCAGGCCACTGGGGGATGCCGTGATGAATAGGCCAACTCAGGTCGACGACCTTGGAATAAGAGATGGACCCGCCAGAGGCGGGTCCATCGTTCTGTGGCTGGGTCACCATCAAATAAGCCCCCTACATCAAAGCCCGAAAAGGCAAGCCCGTACGGGTAAGCCTCCTGCAGGCTTCCGCCCATTCTCCCGCCAATGGGGTCCCGTGGCAACCCGGTAAGCTGCTAAAGGGATTTGTGTGTTAGTGGGACGAGGGTTGTAGTGCTCTGGTTGCTCCCAGGGTGGCCTCCCGCTTGACGTCTTCGTCGATCCATTCCATGGCCTGGCGGGAGGTGCTCTTGGCGGTCAGCTCCGGCCTCTCGGGACGCCGCCCGTACACCGAATACACAATGGAAGGGATCTCCTCGTCGATGACATAGCCCCGGTAATAGATCCTCATGGTTGCCGCCCTCCTCCGGTTTCCAGCGGTCGCCCAACCCCAGATCAGGCTACTGGAGGCGCCGCCGGATTTCCTTTGAGGACATATGTTCTATCTTATTGCCGGGAGGGTCAACGGGGAAATGTCATCCCGCACGCCCTAGCAGTCGCCCACGGACACGGTGCCCAGGATTACGTGGGGCAGGACCGGTTGGGCCAGCGGGCCGCCGGTGATGGAAGGCCGGCCAACATCGTCCGGCGCTAGGTGGCCAAGTCCGCCGTCCGGCGCAGTCAGATTCAATTCAGTCGCCCCTCCCTGCATCCAGACGACGGTCTGATTGGCGTCGGAGTACCCCACTGTGAAAGTGATTGTCTGGCCGCTGAACGATCCTCCGGAGGGCTGCTCCACCAGCAAGCTGTATCTTCCGGATTCGACCAGCGCCGAGGCCGCCAACGCGCCGTTGACCCAAGCGGAGACTTCCACGCCATCGGCGGCCGCTGAGCAACCGGCCTGGCGGGTCGGCGAGGGAGTTGGCGTGGGCGTGGGAGTGGAAGTCGGCCGCGGGACCGAGGTGGCGGTGGGCGCCGGGACGGTAGTTAGGTTGCTGGGGCTGGACCTAGTCGGGTCGGGAGAAGTGATGAAACGAGAGCCACTTACGGTTGGCGTGGGCGAGGGTATGGGCGTGGCTTCCAATAGAGCCTGGACGGTAGCCTGGACCCGCGCCGTGATGGTGGCTTCGGTATCAGGCTCGCCGGCGGATTGGGAAGCCGCCTGGGCGTCGCCCACCAGGGCCCGGATGGTGGCTTCCAGGTCCGGGGGCAGCGGAGTTTCGGGGGTGGCCGCCTCGCCACAAGCCAAAGCCAACAGCATTATGGGGACCAAGATCACGCCCAGCCGCTTCATTCCCGCCCTCCCAACATCCGCACCTAATTTCAACCCGTCCGCCCGGGTACACCGCCTGTCGATATTGTGCTGCTCTAGGCGCCTCTACCGTGAGACTTGGTCACTTCTTCAAAAAAATCGGCCAGGGGCCTGCTCTCCTGGACCGACGATTCCATATCCCTGACCACCACCTCGCCCTTCTGAATCTCGTCGTCGCCCAAGATCAGGGCAAAGGGTATGTCTAGGGCGTTGGCCTGGCGCATCTGGCCCCGAAGGCCCCGGGAGCCGCTGCTCAAGATCGCGCCGACGCCGGCCCGGCGCAGGCGGACCGACAATTCCAAGGCGGCGATGCGGGCGTCCTCGCCCACGTTGATCACCAGGTAGCGGGGCGATGGCTCGTCGGGTACCGGCACCTCGCTGCGCTTGAGGTTCAAGGTCAACCGTTCCATGCCGGTGGCGAAGCCGATGCCCGGCGTTTCCCGGCCGCCCAGTTGGGTGATCAGTCCGTCGTAACGTCCGCCGCCGCAGATGGTCGACTGCCCGCCGCCGTCCACCGGCTGCACCTCGAACACGGTGCGGGTGTAGTAGTCCAGACCGCGCACCAACCGGTGGTCGATCTGGTAGGGCAAACGCATGTTGTCCAGGTATCTCAGCAACTTGGTCCAGTGCTCGCCGCAGTCATCGCAGAGATTGTCGGCAGACCGGGGCGCGTCATTGCTCAGGGCGCGGCAGGTCTCCACCTTGCAGTCCAGCAGACGCAGCGGGTTCCGTTCCAGCCGTTCCTTGCAGTCGGGGCACAGCTTTTCTCGATGGCCGGAGTAATAGTCCCGCAGCTTGGCCACGTAGGCCGGGCGGCACTGAGGGTCTCCGACGCTGTTTATCAGGAGATTGATGTCTTTGAGGCCCAGGCTGGTCATCAGGTCCCAGGCGACGTCGATGACCTCGGCGTCCACCGACGCGTCGGCGTCGCCCAGCACTTCAACTCCGAACTGGTGGTGCTGGCGGAAGCGCCCGGCCTGGGGACGTTCGTACCGGAAAACCGGGCAGAAGTAATACATCCGCACGGGTTGGGGCAGGTTGTGCATCCCGTGTTCCAGGTAGGCCCGGCACACCGGCGCGGTGCCCTCGGGGCGCAGGGTGATGCTGTCGCCGCCCCGGTCCTCGAAGGTGTACATCTCTTTCTCGACGATGTCGGTCCCTTCGCCCACCGACCGGATGAAAAGGTTGGAGTCTTCGAAGAGGGGGGTGTCGATGCGGCCGAAGCCGAACCGGGCGGCTACGTCCATGGCTTTGGACTCGATATACCGCCAGTATTTCTGTTCTTCAGGGAGGTGGTCTACGGTGCCCCGGGGCGCTTGAAACAAGGTTAGTGGTTACTCCGAAATCGACTATTCAGGGGAATATTATAGGCTGATATCGTCCTGTATGGAATTAGCTAAGGGGTCCCCCTCCGGGGAGAAACGGACTGGTCCGGGCCTAGTCCGCCGCCGGATGCCCGTCTTTGTGGGGCAGCAGCACGGAATACAGGAAACTGTGCACCGGAGTCGGCACCCCGATCTGTTTGCCCAGTCTGATGACCGCGCCGGACAGCGCGTCTAATTCGGTGGGCAGTCCTCTCTCGTATTCGGTGTGCATGGAAGTTTGGAAACTGGGGAGACCGTCGATGTACTCCAAAGATTCTTGGACCAGGCCTTCGGGGAGATTGATTCCCTTGGCGAGGCCCACGGCCAACGCCTCTTCCATGGCGTCGCAGAACATCAGGCGGGCATCGGAAAATCGGAGCAGTTCTTTGATCCGCATTCGGGCGGCGCTGGTGACGCCTGCTACGGCGCTCAACACGATGAACTTTCGCCAAAGCACCTGCATGGGGTCTGGTGAGAGCTCGGTTTCAATTCCGGCTTCCCGGAATACCTTGCGGATATCCAGGGCGCGGAGGCTTTCGGTCTCGTCGACTTCGCCGAAGGATATCCGGGCTTCGACGACTTCCGAGATCACTCCGGGAGACTGGATCTGGGAGGACCCCCAGAAGGCGCCGGGGAGGATGGTTTGAGAACCCAGGACCGCACTTAGTTGTTCGTGGCTTTCCACTCCGTTCTGCAGCGTCAGGACCGAGGTCTCGTGGCCGATCAACGGCCTGAGGGTCGATATGATCTGGCGGTTGTGTAGGGTTTTGACGGTGAACAGCACCAGATTGACCGGACCGACTTGGGCCGGGTCGTCGGTGGCCTTTACCTCGACCACGAATTCGCCGCTGGGGCGGATCAATTTCAGCCCATTGGCCCGGATGGCCTCCAGATGCTCGCCTCGTGCGATGAGCGACACGTCGTTGCCCGCCTTGGCCAAGAGTCCGCCAAGACATCCTCCGACACCGCCCGCACCCATGACCGCTATTCGCATAGGTCCCCCAGACCGGGCGCGTTATACAACGCCGTCCGCCTGCATCCGCTCCAGTTCATCCGGGCTCACGCCGCCGATGGAGCAGAGTATTTCCTCGTTGTTGGCCCCCAAGAGGGGCGGTTCGACGTTGGGCGTTTCGGCCCCGCCGGCAAACTTGATCGGCGTATTGACCGTCCTGAAGATGCCGCCCAGGTTGTTGCCGCCGTTGATGAACATCCCCCGGGCCGCCAGGTGAGGGCACTGGTCCAGGTCCGCTTGGTCCTGCACCATCCCCATGGAGTAGCCGATCTCAATTAGCTTGCGGGTCACGTCTGCCTTGGTCCGCTCCGACGTCCAACCCTCGATGGCCGGGACAAAGTTGCTCAGGTAGAAATCGCCGCTGATCCCCCGGCCCAGGTAACGCTCGTCCTCGATGAGGTCCTCCCGGCCGATCAGCCGCCAAAGGTCCTTCCATTTCTCGGGTCCGCCGGCCCCGGCCAGCACCACGTAGCCGTCCTTGGCCTTGAGGGCCAGTTGGGCGCTCAGCATGTTGCCCCGTTCCCGGCCCGCCACGTCGCCGGTGGCCTGGTAGAAGGGCATGGTGCTGGTGGTGTGGGCGACCATGCAGTCGTACATCGACATATCCAGGTAGGCCCCTTGGCCGGTGCGGTGACGGGCCTCCAAGGCCATCATGATCCCCAGGGCCGTCCAAACTCCGGGCACCGAGTCGCCGATGTTGTCGCCGACCATCTGCGGCCCGCGTCCCGGCTCCCCGGTGACGGCCATCCAGCCCCCCATCCCCTGGACGCACGGGTTATTGGCCGGCCAGTCGGAGTAGGGTCCCGGGGCCGGTCCTTCGGGGTCGCCGTAGCCGGTGAGGCTGGTGTAGACCAGCCTGGGGTTGAGGTCTTTTAATACTTCGTAACCCAGGCCGAGACGCCGGAGGGCCCCCGGACCCCAGTTGTCCAGCAGGATGTCCGACTCCTTCACCATCCGTTCGAAGGCCGCCTTGCAGCGGGCGTCGCGGAGGTCCAGGGTCACACTCTTCTTGTTACGGTTGAGACCCAGGTAGCGGGCGCTCACCCGATGGCCGTCTTCGTCTTCGATGAACGGGCCGTTGCTGCGGCCTCGCTCGCCGGCGCCGGGGCGCTCGATCTTGATGACCTCCGCTCCCATGTCGGCCAGGATCATCGAGCAGAAAGGCCCTGCCACGATGTGGGTGACGTCCATGACCCTGATCCCCGCCAGTGGGAGGGTGGGGGTGTCCTGTTTGGTGGTCATGCCTTAGCTTTCCGCCCGGTATTGGGAGAAATCCAGGCCCAGTCCCTGCTCGCCAAAGCGTTTGCCGTTTTGAACGTATTTGGCCGTGGGGTCCTTCAGCCGCTCGGCCTGCTTTTCCGAGAGGGGCCGTATCTGGCCGGGGACGCCGATGACCAGGGAGTTGTCCGGCACCTTGCCCCGGACGATGGCCCCCGCGCCGATGAATACGTAGTCTCCGACGTCGGTGTCCTCCAAGAGAACGGCATTCACGCCGATCAGGACGTTGCTGCCGACCTTGCCGCCATGGACCACCGCACCGTGGGTCAATAACACGTTGTCGCCCAGTTCCAGGTGGTCGTCGGTGTGGAGGACAGCGTTGTCCTGGATGGAGCAGTTCTTGCCGATGACGATATCGCCGTAGTCGGCCCGGATCACCGCGCCGGGCCAGATGCTGGTGTTCTCCCCAATGACTACGTCGCCAACGATGTAGGCCGCTTCGCTGATGAAGGCAGACGGGTGTATCCGGGGGCTTTTTCCATCTAATGGGCGGATCAAGGGGGACCTCCGGGGTCTGAGGATCGGAGCGGGAGCCGGAGTAAGAATACACTCCTATGCCGAGACCCGCCACTTTTCGTGCCTGAAATCGCTTTTTCGAGCACGCTGGCTAGAGCCCGAATAGGCCGGTCAGCCAATCGGCCCCAGCGTTGCAGGCGTAGGCGAATATCAGGAACTTGAGTACCTTTCCGGTCCAGACCACCGCCAGGAATCCCCAGATCGGATAACGGAGTGCCCCGGCGGCGATGCCCACGATGTCGAAGATGGGGTTGGGCACCAACGACACCAGAAACAGCAGCAGCCAGCCCCTCCGGCGCATCCATTGCTCCAGCCGCTGGTAGATACGGCTCCGGCCCAGGATGTCGCGGCCGGTGTAACCCAGGTAATAACCGCTCAGTTCTCCGGCGGCCTCGGCGGTCCCGGCGATGATGCCCACCAGGAAGGGGCTCAGGAAGATGGCCGTGGCGCAGGCGGTCGCCAGGGCCGGGACCGGGATCAGCAGGCCGGCGCTGGCCACCAACGCGCTCAGGGCCACCGCGCCGTAGCCCACCTCGGTTGCGCCGAAGTTGTCGCGGAGCAACAGGGCGGCGACGATGGCGGCGATGACCACGGTCAGGATGCCCAGCCGGACCAGGTTCTCCGGTTTGCGCCAATCCACCCTGGCGGGCAATCTGGCCATCCGGGCGGGAAAGCCGGCCGCCCGGCTGACGTAGCGCATCAAGATTCTTGTTGGGACGCCTGGGCGGGGCCGCCGCCCAGAAAACCGGTTAACATCGGGTTGAACTGGCCGGGCTTCTCCATCTGAGGCCAGTGGCCGCACTCGGGTATGATCCGCACGACGCTTTCGGGCAATTCCCGGCGGACGGCCTCGGCATGAGACACTGGGATGATGATGTCGTCGGCCCCCCAAACGGTCATCAGAGGCACGGGAGAGGCCTTTAGCCGCTCAAGGATATACCCCTCCTTGCGGAATCCCCGGAGATTGATGCTAGAACGTATGGAACGCAGCATTGCGGCCCGAGCTCCGGGGAGCAGCTTGACCCGGTCCATCTCCGGAAGCAACTCTTCCAAGATGTCGGGCGGCCGGTAGAACAGGTACTTGGTAGCTCTCATTTTGTTGTTCAACCAGGGTTGATACATAAGGTCGCCCAATATTGGGAGGGACATAGCCCGAAGGAACCAGGACACCTTCCGGCCGAACCCGCCCGAGCCCACCAGCACCATCTTTTCCACCATTTCCGGGTGCTCCAGGGCGAACAGCCCGGCGATCAATCCCCCCGCCGAGCTCCCCACCAGAGAGAACCGGTCCAATCCCAGTTCTTGGCTGAAGTCATAGACAAAGTCGGCCGCCGATTCCGGGCTGTAGTCCAGGTGGCTGGGCTTGTCCGAGTCGCCGTAGCCCGGCAGGTCCGGAGCAATCACCCGGTATCCGGCGTCAGCCAGGGCGTCGATATTGCAGTACCAGGTTAGTAGCGAGGCGGCGAGTCCGTGGAGCAGCAGCACCACGGGGCCTTCTCCGGCCTGAACGTAGCGGACGTTCAATCCCCAGACGCTGAGTGTTTTGTGTTCCGCCCGCTGCATCGGCGATCGGCTCCCGGCCCGGCCAGATTTAGGCCCTTGGTTCAGGACCCGGAATTAGGGCGTTGAAGGCACCGCTTCGTCCGTCTCGCTTCCTGAAGCTTCCGAACCGGGGGCTTCCGGACCGGGGGCTTCAGGCTCGGACTCTGGTGCCTGGGCCGCCACCTTGGTCAGCACCAGGCTATCCGTTCCGGCGTCCACCAAGACGTGGTCGCCCGAGGTGAACTCCCCGGACAATATGCCCTTGGACAGTGGGTTCTCCAGGTAGCGGGTCACCGCCCGGCGCAGGGGCCTCGCCCCGTAGACCGGGTCGTAGCCCTCCTTGCCCAACCAAAGGTTGGCGTCCGAGGTCAATTCAAAGGTCATTCCCCGTTCCTCGAGACGGCCTTGGACGTCCTTGGTCATCAGACCCACCACCCGGACGATCTGTTCCTGGGTCAATGGATGGAAGACGATGGTCTCGTCGATCCGGTTGAGGAACTCGGGCCGGAAGGTCTCCTTGAGGGCGGCGTTGACCGATTCCCGGAGTTTTTGGTCCTCGTCCTCGCCGGCCTTGCCGCCGGTGCGGAACCCGAAGGCCTGCCGCCCGATGCTGGAGGTGCCCAGGTTGCTGGTCATGATGATGACGGTGTTCCTGAAATCGACGACCCGCCCGTGACCGTCGGTCAACCGCCCGTCCTCCAGTACCTGGAGCAGGATGTTGAAGATGTCGGGATGGGCCTTTTCAATCTCGTCAAAGAGCACCACCCGGTAGGGACGGCGCCGCACCGCCTCGGTGAGTTGGCCGCCCTCTTCGTAGCCCACGTAGCCCGGAGGGGCGCCGATGAGCCGGGAGACGGTGTGTTTCTCCTGGTACTCGGACATGTCGATGCGCACCATGTTGGACTCGTCGTCGAACATGAACTGGGCCAGGGACTTGGCCAGCTCGGTCTTGCCGACGCCCGTGGGGCCCAGGAATATGAAGCTGCCAATGGGCCGCCGTGGGTCGCTCAAGCCGGAGCGGGAACGCCGGATGGCCTCGGCCACCGCCACCACCGCTTCTTCTTGGCCGATGATCCGTTGGTGGAGGTTCTCCTCCATGTGCACCAGGCGCTCGCCCTCGCCCTCCAACAGACGTCCGGTGGGTATCCCGGTCCATTTAGAGACCAGTTCGGCGATGTCCACCTCGCCCACCACCATGTCGAATTTGCGGTCTTGGTGCAGGCGCTGCCGTTCCGATTCGTATTCTTCTTCCAAGCGCAGGCGTTCCACCCTGAGCTCGGCGGCACGCTCGTACTCGGTGCGCTGGGCGGCGGCCTCCTCTTGGTCCAACAACTGCGCGATGCGGTCTTCCTTGTTCTTGACGTCGGCGGGCAGGCTTTCGGCGTCGATGCGCAGCTTGCTGGCGGCCTCATCGATGAAGTCTATTGCCTTGTCGGGAAGCTGACGCCCGGTTACGTAGCGGTCGCTGAGGCGGGCGGCCGCCACCAGGGCGGAGTCGTCGATGTCCACCTTGTGATGGGCCTCATAGCGGGGCCGGAGTATGCGCAGGATCTCCACCGTTTCCTCCACCGACGGCTCTTCAAGGATAATCGGCTGGAAACGGCGTTCCAGAGCGGTGTCTTTCTCGATGTATTTCCGGTACTCGTCCAGGGTGGTCGCGCCCACGCACTGCAACTCACCCCGGGCGAGGGCGGGCTTGAGCAGGTTGCTGGCGTCGATGCCACCTTCGGCAGCGCCGGCGCCCACCATGGTGTGTATCTCGTCCAGGAACAGGATCACCTCCCGGTGGGCCTGCTTCACCTCGTCCACCACGGACTTGAGCCGCTCTTCGAATTCGCCGCGGAACTTGGACCCGGCGACCAATGCGCCCATGTCCAGGGCCAGCACCCGGCGGCCCTTTAGAGAGTCGGCCACGTCGCCCGCCACGATGCGGGCGGCCAGTCCCTCGACGATGGCCGTCTTGCCCACGCCGGCCTCGCCGATGATCACGGGGTTGTTTTTCTTCCGACGGGTCAGGGTCTGCATCACCTGGCGGATCTCTTCGTCCCGTCCCACCACCGGGTCCAGTTTTCCCTGGCGCGCCAGATGGGTCAGATCGATGGTGTATTTTTCCAGCGACCGGTAATGGCTCTCCGCCCTGGGATCGTCCACCCGGTGACTGCCCCGGATCTCCGCGAGCGCCTGATAGACCTTTTCCTGGTCGATGCCGTGTTCCTTCAACACCTGGGCCGCTTCCCCCTGGGACTCCATGACGGCGGCGATGAACAGGTGCTCGGCGCCGATGAAGTCGTCCTTCAGCCGCGATGCTTCATTCTTGGCGTCCTCCAGAAGCCGCGAGGCCCTGGGAGTGGCGTAGATCTGGGTTGCGTTGTCGGCCACCTTGGGAGCGGCCTCCAACGCACGGTCCAACTGGGCCTTGATGGCGTCTACTTGGACGCCGATCTCGACGAGTATCTCGCCGGGAATCCCGCTTTCCAACTCCAAAAGCGCCAGCAGGATGTGCTCAACATCCCACTGGCTGTGGCCGTACCGGCGCACCAGGTCCTGGGAATTGTGCAACACTTCCTGCGCTTGTTCGGTGAATTGGTCCGGTCTTAATACCATGATGATTTCTCCTAGGTCCGCCCCCTCTGATGGGGGCTAGGCGGTGCTCCCCTGGCGGTTGGCCGCTCCCTGTACCTGACGCGGTCCCTGATTCTGTAAGATATTCACGGCCTCGGTCAATTGTTTAACTTCGGTCTCTAATTCTTCGATGCGGTTCATGAGCTTTAGGGCCACCTCAGCCCCAGCCAGGTTGAGTCCCATGTCCTCGGTCAGGGACTTTAGACGGCGCAGGCGGTCGATGTCGGCCATGGAATACAGCCTTTGGCGTCCCCCGGTCCGGGATGGCCAGATGAGGCCCACGCGCTCGTAGTGGCGCAGGGTCTGGGCGTGGACCCCGACGATGCGGGCGGCCACGCTGATCACGAAACACGGTTCGTCCCGAAACTGATTCTCAGTGGTCATGATTGCTCCTCGCCGGCCGCGCCGTCATTCCCGGCCGGCCCGTCATCCTTGGAAACTGAGGACGCCGGCGTTTCCATGCGCTTGGCCCTAAATCTCTTGAACAGGTCCAATTCCTCCTCCGTGAATTCGGAGGGAAGTTTCACCTTCACCGTGGCGAACAGGTCGCCGCGGTGGCCGACGTCGCTCCGTGGGTTATTGGCCGAGTTGTTCAGGGCCGGCATGCCCTGTCCCGCCAACCGGAACCGGCGTCCGTTCTGGGTCCCCTGGGGGATGGTCAATGCAAGCCGCCCGGTAAGGGTGGGCACGGTCAGCTCGCCGCCCAGGACGGCGTCGTCCAAGTGCGCCTCCACGTCCACAAAAAGGTCTTTGCCCTGACGGCGGAACCTTGGGTGGTCCTTGACCGACACGAGCAGGTAGAAATCGCCGCCTTGGGCGAGGTCCGCGGATATGTGGACCCGGGAACCGTTATCGACTCCGGGCGGGATCTTGACCTCTAGGCGGCGTCCGTCCTGCATCTGGAGGCGGCGGGCGGCGCCGTTGAACGCCTCTTCCAAAGTAATCTCAACCCGGAACTCGGCGGGCGGCGGCCTAACTTCGTAGCCGCCCCTGCCGCCGAAGAATTGGTCGAAGATACTGCTCCGCCCACCTCTCCTGCCTCCCATATTAGAGAAGGAGAATCCGCCACCCCGGCCGGCCTGTTCGAACTGGTCCGCGTGTTTCCAATCGTCGCCGTAGCGGTCGTACTTGCGCCGCGAATCGGCGTCGGAGAGGACGGTGTAGGCCTCGTTGATCTCCTTGAACTTCTCCTCCGACGCCGGGTCGCTGTCGTTGACGTCGGGGTGATGTTGGCGCGCCAAACGGCGGAAAGCAGCCCGGATGTCTTTCTCCGAGGCCCCCCGGGGCACCCCTAATGCGTCGTAATAGTCAGCCATGATGTTTACCGGACCGCCGAGATTCTCTGATCTATATCCAGCATGGATTGTAGTTTAATTGAGACTATTTGTCAATGTAATATAATGGGATTATTATAGTAAATATGAGTGAGATAATATATAAACTTGACAGTAAGCACTCAACTATATACAATACGGATTGTTAGTTAGGGGTTGAGATAAAAGTTCCCAAGCCCCCAGGCAACCGAATTACCCAAGATTCAGGAGGAGACTGAAAATGGTATTGACTCGTTGGAACCCACTATATGAAATCAGGCGGGCGCACCGTCTGGCCAACCGGCGCTGGGCCGGATTCCCCACATTCTTCACCGGCGCGGGCGCCGGCTATTTCGACGGCGCCGAGAGGCGGGACTGGTCCATTCCCTTGGACATCGTCCGGGACGGTGACAAAGTCACGGTTCAAGCCAGCCTGCCCGGCGTTCAGCCCGACGACATCGATGTCACCATCGAAGGCGGGGTATTGACCATCAAGGCCGACACCAAGGTGCCCGAACTCAAGAATGATGAAGAGCGGGAAGATGGCGGCTACGTGGTCCGGGAGCGCCGGTCGGGGTCGTTCCACCGGTCGCTGCGGCTGCCCGAGCACGTGGACACCGACAAGGTCGAGCCCCGTTATGAGAACGGTGTCTTGACCATCACCCTGCCGGTGGCCGAGTCCAAGAAGGCCAAGCACCTGAAGGTTGCCGTGGGCGCAGCGCTTCCCGAAGGCAAGTAACCGGCTAGCTGGGGTTACCCAGAGGTTGCAAAAAGGGACCTTCCCCGCCGGGGGAGGTCCCTTTTTGATTCTGCCCAAATCATGCGAGCCCCGATGGGGGGTGCCCACCGGGGCCCTCGCGTGGACGCCTTTGGGGGTAAGGCGCCCTCAGATGGGGAACAGGGAATGTCTTAGGAGGATGAGCTGAACTTCCCCGTTCTCCATTTTCTAATACGCAAGAAAGAGAGGGATGGATGTGATGGGGGGAATGCAGGTAGTGCCGGGATAAGGGTTGGTTGCCGAAGATTTGGCTCCCCGAGTAGGATTCGAACCTACGACCTAGCGGTTAACAGCCGCCCGCTCTACCGCTGAGCTATCGGGGAACGTTGAGGAAACGTGGGTGTAGCCGTGGTGTCAAGCCTAACGGATTGTAGCATCTGAGCGGCAAACGCTCAACAAGAAACGGGCATTCTTAGCCGCATGGTTGTCGGAGGTGGCCTGGTGGCCGCGGCCGTCGCTTTGGAGAGCCTACGCCCCTTGGACCCAAATTTTCCCAAGCCATTCTTTACCCGCAATCGTGGCGCCGTTATCCTGGCGCGGGCCTCATGTATCATGTTTACGGCGAAGTATTAGCCCCAAGGAGCTCTCCCCCCAATGCCAACCTTTGATGTGGTCTCTCGAACGAATCTGGCGGAAGTGGACAACGCCCTGAATGGCGTCGCTCGAGAGATCAAGCAACGGTTCGACCTCGTGAATACCAAGTGCGCCGTCGTCCGCTCGGAGGACACCCTGACGCTGACCGCCGATGACAGCATGAAGATGCAGCAGGTCGAGGACCTGCTCCGTAAGTACCTGGCCATGCGCAAAGTGGAATTGGGGGCACTGGATTTCGGAAAACCTCAGGACGCGGCGGGCAGCAGTCTGCGGGAGACCGTGGCCATCAAACAGGGGATCGACGGCGACTTGGGCCGCAAGATCAGCAAGGAAGTGAAGTCCGCCAAGATGAAGGTCCAACTGGCGGTCCAGGGCAACGAGCTCAGGGTCTCGGCCAAGAAGCGGGACGACCTGCAAGCGGTCATCTCCCTAATCAAAGAGATGAAGAACAGCCAGCCGCTGCAGTTCATAAACTACCGCGACTAGCACCTAGTTCTGGAAATAACCGTCACGGCCTTTCGTTCGTCCTGAGCCCCGTCGAAGGACCTCGGTTGCGGCGCGTCCATGGTTCGACGGGCTCACCACGAACGGTGACGGGGCTCACCACGAACGGTGTTGGAAACTGCTATTTCCAGATCTAGCGACTAGCCGGGGACCCAGCGGGTGGGTCAGTCCACGAAGTTGGGCATGACCTCTTTGGCGAAGAGGTCCAGGGAGTCCAACACCTTCCGGTGCTCGATGCCGCCGAAGTTGATGAAGAAGATGATCTTTTCCACGCCCGACTTTTGCAGATTTTGGATGCGCGCAGTCAGGTCATCGGGCGTGCCGAACAGGGCCACGTTCTCATAAATCGAGTCGTAGTCGAAGGTGACGTCCCGGGCGAACCTCCTCCGGTAGGCGCGGTACTCCTCGGGCAGTAATTCCACGTCGTAGTCCCGTGGCGCCCCGACCTCCTGACCGGTCTGCTTGAACCACATGAAAGGCGCTTCCGTGTCCCGGCGCGATTGGGACAAGTTGGGGGCGGTGTACATGGCCCGCGCCACCACCACCCGCTCCCGGTGGTAGTCGTGTCCCGCTTGAGACAGAGCCCCTTTGTAGTATTCGATCTGCTCGGCCACCTGGGCGAATGGCTCCCCCTGGCCGATGAGCAGGTTCCAGCCGTTGCGGGCGACGCGGTTGACGCTGGCCTCGCTGGACGCGGCGACGAAGATGGGCGGATGGGGTGATTGGACCGGCTTTGGGTGCACGGTCATGTCGTTGAACTGCCAGAACTCTCCGGCGTGATCGAAGGGCTCAGTGGCGGTCCAGGCCTTGGTCAGGACCTCCATGCTCTCCTCGAACCGCCGGCTCGCTTCCTCCATGGGGATGTTCAACTTGTGGAACTCACCCCATTGGAAGCCCCGGCCGGCGCCGAAGTCCAACCTCCCTCCGCTGAGCAGGTCCACCGTGGCCGCCTGCTCGGCCAGTTCGATGGGGTTGTGGAAGGGCAGGACGGTGACGCCGGTGCCCAGGCGGATCTTCTCGGTTACGCCCGCCAGATAGGCCAGCACCGACAGTGTGGCTGACACGATGCCATGGCGGGAGAAATGGTGCTCCGTGATCCACACCGAATCGAAGCCCAATTGTTCGGCGTGGAGCACCTGGGCCAACGCCTCTTTGTAATACCTGACTTGTTCCTTGGGATTGGGCAGTTGCACCGATTGGAATAGACCGAATTTCATTTTTTGACCGATTGGACGGAGTAGGCTACTTGAACAGGGTTGGCCTCAAGACCGTGGCTAGTTTAACCAATAACCCGATGGTGGGGTAGTCCCATTGACGGACCAATGGCGGCAATTAGCGCCCGCTTCGGCGTGGCGGTGGTGACCGGCCTGCTGTTCCTAGTCCGGTCCGACAACATCCGACCGCTGGACTAGGGCCGCAGCTTATTCCACCGGCGTCGTGGACCAATTGATCGAGGCGTAGGTCCAACTGATCTTGAAGGGCCGGCCGCCGTGGTTGGCGATGCTGTGGTGGGCGCCCGGCGGGATGAAGGCGGCGTCGTTGGGCCGGACTATGTGTTCTTCGCCGTTGATGACCATCAGCCCCTCGCCCTCGATGACGATCACCGATTCCTCGGCGTCGTGGTAGTGGGTGGGCGCCGAAGCCCCGACGGCAAATTCGGCGACGCCGCTGGAGATCTGGGTGGCCCCGGTGTCCCCGTCCACCAGGCTGGTTAGGACCACACCCGGCCGCCGTTCCTGGTGGTCGACGCTGTCGAAGCGGACCAGTTTCGCTTTGAGCATTTTGGTCTCCGTTAGTCAGGTCCCGTAGGTGCTAGATACCCTGCCAGTAGCGCCGGTCTTCTCCCCGGACGAAGCGGCCGAAGCCGGGGTCGGGGAAGTGCCCCGCCGATACGAGCGTGCCCTCGGCTTCCAGCATGTCAATGACCGCATGCCTGGTGGCCCGCGCCGCGTCTTGGTCCACGTCGAACTCAGGGCACCAATCGGTGTAATGGGCCTGGATGGGACTGTGGGCCACGTCGCCCAGGATGAACGCGTGCTCCCCGTTGGACGTTATGCGGATGGAGTTGTGGCCTGGGGTGTGGCCCGGCGTCGGATAGGTGGTCAGTTCCGGCGTGATCTCGTATTCGCCGTCGATCAATTCCAGCACGCCCAGTTCTTTGAGCGGCAACACCTGGGGCTCCACGTATTCGACCGTGGCCATCACCTCGGGCTGGGTCCAGTAGTCCCAGTCCTTCTTGGGCACCAGGAAGCGGGCGTTGGGGAAGTTTGGTTTTCCGCCGGTGAAGTTCCAGCCGACGTGGTCGGGGTGGACGTGGGTGAAGACCACGATGTCCACCGCCTCTCGGTCGATGCCCTTCTCCTTCATATCGTCGAGGAGGTAGCAGCCCTCGCCCTGCATCCCGGTATCGACGATGATCAACTTGCCTGAGGAACGGACCGCCAATGAGCCCCAGCGGTGCTTGCCGTTCTCATCGTCGGCCATCAGTTCAGGGTACTCCCGCCACTGCTCGATGGTAGTGTGAGGGAAGGCCACGAAGGGCGACCTGATGGGCAGGTTGTCGTTCAGCGAGATCAGTTCGACGTTGCCGACGTTTATCTTGTGGTTGGGCATCGTTTACTCCGTCCTGCGGCTACGAAAGCTCGAAGGTCTTCTTGAAAATACTTGGGGAACCAGGACCGTGGGTGATCAAGGCGCGCATCCCGGCGTTCTTGGGGTCGGCCTCCAGTTGGGCCGCCCATTCCGGTGACTGTGAGACGTTCTCGTTCTCAAACTCGTAGACCACCGAGTACATGGGGTCTTCACCCCGCACGGTCTTGAACCGCCGCCCCCGGATCACACCCGGCACCTTCTCGAAATTGGGCACGAAGGTGGAGTTATACCACTCGTTCCACTCATCGGCCCGCTCGGGAGGGATATTCATGCGTCCGATCTGCAGGGCCGGGGCCATGCCGCTGTTCTCCATCTCACCTGAGACGCTGTCGGGAAAGATCATCTCGTAGAGCGGGTTGAAAAAGTTTTTTCCGATTAAAGTCGGCCCCATGGTCTCGCTCCATATGGACTTGGTGCGCTTGGTGAAGCCGTCGCCCAGCACTGCCTCGGGGCTGGCCAACTCGTAGCAGGCCAGGTGCTTGGGCCCGCCCTTCACCGCCTCATAGCGGGCGGCGTTCAGCACGCCGGGGACCGTGAGGATCTCCCCGATGTGCTCTTCGTTGTACCAGCGGTTGAACTCGTCTTCCCGGTCCTCGGGAACGTCGCACCAGACCATCAGCAGTCAGGTCCCTTTCTTGGCGGGCATTTAATGCTCTCTCCCTCTTTCGGCGGTGTTCCGTTGCCAGAGCCCCATATCAAATAGCGCAGAAAACACTATATCCCAGGTTGGCGTGACCCGGAACACGATGCGGCTATCTGTCGTGATATTAAATGCCTGTGGTCCGCACCACCTGTCATTCAAAAGAGGTCCCTACGCGCCGGGATGGAATCCCGTTTCTATGAACCAGGCAGAGCACCGGCAACGAAAATCCTTGGGTCCGATTACATCCCCCTGCCGGTATATTCGGTTGTTGCACTGGTCGAGGTCCGTCCCGGCGGCCTAACCTGGTCGGAGCGTTCCCTGCCCAAGGTGCCGTCACCCCTCGTAGGCGTAGCTGTGGCTGGGGCTGGTTAACCGGCCTCCTTCGACGATGATGTAGTCCTGGTTGGTGACTTTCGACATCAAGCCTCATACTCCGGAGGAGTTCCTGGAAGTGGCCCGGAGGTCATCGACGGCCAACTGGATTAAGACCCGGACCTGGCTTGCTACGTCGCCGAGCGGGTGGTCCTACGCACCAAAGACGTCAGCCGGGCCATCCAGCTAGCCAATCTCTGCGACAGCCCAGAGCCGAAGGACAGGTTTGACGTTGGCATGTGACATGGATGCCAAGAGCGCCATTCGATGCCTGGATAACGGAAGTGACCCATAGGTCAATCTCAGAGGACAACCTGGCCCGATTGCATATAGGACTCCGCTGCTTGACAGAATATTAGCAGGGTGATATATGATGCGTTTGAAAAATAACCATTTCGGGAACCATGGGCCTTGTGGCAAGGCCCGCCGGCCGCAACCGTGTTAACGGTAATCCGACGGACCACGGACACAGGCCTTTTATTTGTCGAGGAAATGCTAGTTCAAGAAGTCGCGCCAAGAAAGAGCGGGTAAGCCCCGCCGAAATTCTGCAAAGCTTGAATACCGGGGTGGTCGACCTCCCACCCTGATTTGGAGGATACGTTAGGTGGAGACCGTATTCTTAGGCCTTGGGACGGGATTTGCTGCACTCGCTCTGGCGATGATTGTTGCGATAATGCGTGTCGAAGGGAGAGTTAGGTATCGCAAAGTCGATCCTGCCGGGATGGAGCAATGGTTTATTGACAAGATGCGCCGGTGGAGTGAGGCCGCTGAAGTGGCCACGCAGGACACCAAGTACGACATAGATGTTGCCTGGAGCATCGACGCTGTACCTAGCATACACGCACTCAAAAAGGCTATAGATTTCAAGCCGGGTGAAGTTAAGCTGCGACTGGCGGTAGGACCCCGTAGCGAAATCACCGATAGCATTGAGCGAGAACTGGAGGCCATCCAAGAGAAAGAGGGAGTCACGGTTAAGACTGTGCCCTGCCGTCCCACGCCCGCCTATGCCATATTTGGAGACGAAGCCGCACTGTGGTACGAAGTATTCTCAAACGGTGATGGCCAGAACCGAAAATATGGCACAGTAGACCGAAAATGCAAAGCCGTGAGAAAACTGAGGGACCACTTTAACCAAGCGTGGCAACCGGTATTTGTGGGCTCTGGTGAGGTAGGCGACTCCCGCGACGCCGAGAACACCTGAGTTCCCCAATGACCGAGGAGCAATTGTCCTTAACAATACTAGCAGCTTTGTTCGCGGTCGTTTTTGCACAGGTTGCCAACCTCCATAATTTGTTTCCGGAGGAGTGGGCGTTGCGGATGCATCGCCGGGTCGCAGCAGTGTTGGTGGCCGCAATTGCGTCGTTCGTTGTCGCGGGTGCGGTTCCTTGGGACCTCCCTCGTTGGGTTCTGCTGTCGGCAGCGCTGGCAATACTAGGGATTATGACGCTTTGGACCGTCTACAAATTGTGGGCGGCACAGGGCACACCGTCAGGCCGTCTATGAAGCTTGCTATAAGCCAACGGCGTCTAGGGTGTCCTCATTGTAGTTATCGCGTTGGTATTGGCGTTCAGATACCTTCATTCCGACCAAAAAGCCAAGACTGGCAATCTTTGATGCCAAGGATTTGTTTGCCCATGCCTGTCGATAATCCGCGAGCAACCTCAGGGCATGTTCAGTATCAACACGAGTACATCGCTTTTGCAAACTGCGCCTCAAAGCAAGAAACTGCATTAATAGGGCTAAAGCCACCCCTATGGTCGCTCCTGCGGTCAAGCCAACTGCTATGAATCCAATATCGCTTATCAAGATCGATAGTTGGGGTTGACCAACTGTTTGTCCTCCAGTAGAATCGGACGCGACAAGACGCCACCTTGCCCAGGGACTTGTTCTAGAAGCCTTCCGCGGTTGCCCACAACGACTCGCCGGAAGGCTTTTCTAGTGGTGCCGGAAATGCTAGCCGGTCTTGATTATACCTATCCGATTTCTTAAATTTACCTATAGAATCGTGCCGTTTTGAATCAAATTAGAAGCTCTGGCCCCTGGACTTCCCTGCACCTCTTATATAAATCATACCTTGGGAATCATTTTAAGTCGAGAAGCAGAAAGTATCCCGATCTACGCCGGCTTTTTCTCGTTGCAACGGATCGCTCACCTCTCCTGCAGGACCTTCTGGGTCGCTTTACAGCCTAGGTCAGGCGCTTCTTCGTCCGGTCCTCCCTGACTCTCCTCTCGGTGCTGGGTGCCGTCCTGATGGGCATACTCATCTTCGCATGGTAAACGCTGGTCAGGTCTTCCATAGATACAGTCGGCTCCACTCCGATGGTGGCGACGACTGTATCGACCGGAGGCCGCGAGTCGCCCTCACCCCTCGTAGGCGTAGCTGTAGCTGGGGCTGGTCACCCGGCCCCCTTCGACGATGATGTAATCGCGGTCGATGGGTTCCCCGGCGAAGTATTTTTCCAGGCAATCCCGTATTCCGTCGGAATAACGCTTCTGCGCCTCGAGAGACGTTCCGGACACATGGGGTGTCATGGCGTGGTTGGGCATCTTCCGCCAGGGATGGTCCGCCGGCGCGGGCTGGGGATACCAAACGTCTCCGGCGTAGCCCGCCAGATGGCCGGCTTCCATGACCTTCACCAGGGCGTCGGTGTCCACTATCCGCCCCCGGGCCGTGTTCACCAGGTAGGCCCCCTTCCTCATGCTGTAGAGCAATTTCTCGTCGAAGAGGCCCTGGGTCGCCGGCGTAAGGGGGATGTTGATGCTGACGATGTCGGAGGACTGCACCAAGGGAATAAGCTGCGAGTAGCGGGCGCCCAAGGTCTGTTCTTCGGCCGTGCTCAGCCGCCGGTAATCGAAATACGAGGTGCGGACGTCGAAGGGCTTGAGCCGTGCGGCCACCCGCTGTCCGATGCGCCCCATTCCGACGATGCCGACGGACTTGTCCTCAAGGTCGTGGGACCGGGCGGCGACCTTGCCGATGTCCCAACCGCCTTCCGTTACCTCGATATAGGAGGGGATATAATTGCGGACCAGGGTGAGGATCTGCATCACGACGTGCTCGGCGACGCTGACCACGTTACTGCCGGTGATCTCGGCCACGGTGATGTTGCGTTCGGCCGCCGCGGCCAGATCGAAATGGTCCGAGCCCACGCCCGCGGTGAGCAACAGCCGGAGGTTGGGCGCCATCTGGATGCGTTCCCTGGTGATATAGGCCGGCCAGAAGGGAGTCGCGATGAGGACATCGGTGGTGGGCAGGTGGGCCTCAAGCCCGGATCCGGTGTCGGAGATCGACACCAACTCGTGCCCTTGGGACTCCACCCATTGGCGCAGCCCAAGGGCGTTTTCGGCGCAACCCAGAAGCTCCGGTGTCTCCCCGGCGGCGGGACCTCCCGGATACAATACGGCTACGATTTTCATGGCCTCCTCCTACCCGATTGATTTCCCGTAGAGCTGCTATCGATGGCGAAGGTGTCGCCAGGCCTCCTGGCCGGGCGCCCGCCATGGCGGCGGACAGGAGCCGTAATTCATCTTTTAAGATTCCGGATAGCCACCCCAGGGTTCGCGAATTCAACCCCTCTCTTCTATATCTTAGCTTTTCGGGTCTGGATTCTTCTACCGGTACACCACCGCTTGTGTGGCGGGAAGAGCGGGGGGTAAAATTGCCGCCGGTTCGGCCGTTGTGTAGAATGCGCCCAGCATTGGGAGTCAAGCATTGAATGGCTAGAGAGGAGACTGCAACATGGATCTCGGACTGAAGGACAAGCACGCGTTCGTGGGCGGCGGCAGCCGTGGCATCGGTAAAGCCATTGCACTGGAGTTGGCCCGGGAGGGCGCGGATGTGGTGATAGCTTCCCGGACCCTTTCGGCATTGGAGGAAAGCGCCAAAGAGATCGAAGATATCACCGGCCGGCGGATCATCCCCATGGTCTTGGACGTCACCTCCCGCGAGCAGGTCGACCGCGTCATCGCCGATGCGGCCAGCCAATTGGGCGGCCTGGACATCCTGGTTAACAGCGCTTCGTTGCCCGGCGGCTCTCCGGGAGCGGTCGGCCCCATCGACACGGTCAACGAAGACGAACTGATCGGCGACTTCGACGTCAAGTATGTCGGGGCCTTGCGCTGCGCCCGGGCGGCCATTCCCTTCCTGAAGGAACAGCCTTGGGGCCGGATCATCAACATCAGCGGCGGCAACGCCCGGAACGCCGGCAACCTGAGCGGCGGGGCCCGCAACGTGTCCCTGGTCCACCTGACCAAGACCCTGGCCACCCAGGTGGGACAATTCGGCATCACCGTCAACTGCATCCATCCGGGCACTACCCGCACCGAGCGCACCCCCAGTCTGTTGGAGGCGCGCGCCAAGACTCTGGGCGTCACTCCCGAAGAGGCCGAAGCCCAAGACTTCGCCGTCGGGTCCCCCAGGGCAAACCATATCCACCGGATGGTCGACGCCTCGGAGATCGGCTACTTGACGGCCTATCTGGCGTCGGACAAGTCATGGGCGGTGACCGGGGAAGTGATCATGGCCGGCGGCGGCACTGGGAACGCAGTCTATTACTAGGCGGCGACAATCTCGCTAACCCACGAAATTCGATGGGCGCCTTTGCTCTCTTCCGGGCGTGGCGCCCCGGTTAGGTGTGCAACCGAACAATGGCGACAAACGACGAGTCAGAACTTGACCAAGACGTGGCCGAGGTCCGCCGACGGGTGGAAGCCCTGGCCAACGACATGCGGGGCCTGGGCATGGACCTGCGGGTCTCCGCGGAGGAATACGGCCCGGAACGGGACTTCGACGGGACCATCACCCGCACGATAACGTTCAGTTTCAAGATTGCCCAGCAGGACGACTGACTCCCAGGGAACCGGCCGATTCTTACCAGAGTTCCTGGCTGGCGAGCCGTGCGCCTTCGACCATGGACTCCAGTTTGGCCCAGGCGATCCGAGATTCCACCCGGCGCCCCCAGGCGGAGGTCCCGAACCCGCAATCGCTGCCCACCATCATGTTCTCTTTGCCCACCGCTCCGGCATAACGGACGATCCGTTGGGCGATCAGTTCGGGGTGCTCAATGAAGTTGGTGGTCGTGTCCAAGACTCCGGGGATGATTATCTTTCCATCGGGAAGTTTCACGTCCTGCCAGACCTTCCACTCGTGGGCGTGGCGGGGATTGGCGCCCTCGAAGGAGATGGCCCCCGCCGGCACCCTCAAGACGATGTTGATGATCTCTTTTAGCGGCACATCGTGGTGATGGGGCCCTTCGGTGTTGCCCCAGCACAGGTGCAGGCGCATCCGGTCGGGTGGGATCCCGGCCAGGGCATATTGCAGGACCTCTACGTGCATCTCCACGATTTTGATGAACTCTTCTTGGCTGAGGTGCGAGAACTGGGTGACCCTGGTCATGGCCAGGTCGGGACAGTCGATCTGGAGCAGCAATCCGGAATCGACGATGTCGTTGTAGTCGTCTTTCATCACCTCGGCCAGGGCATACAGGTAGGCCTCTTCGGTGGGGTAGTATTCGTTGGGCAGGAAGTTGGCGATGACGCCCGGCGAGGCGGCGGTCATGAAGACCTCTTCTGCATTGACGCCGGAGGTGGCGGCCTTGAGCCGTTGGATGTCCCGTTGCACGGCGTCCCGGTCTTTCCAGCCGATGGGCCCGGTGCAGGCAGGCCAGGGGATGGTGGCCGATGAGGATACGCCACTCTGAGCGGCAAATTCGGGAAAGTCTAAGAGGTCGATCCGCGGCCGGGCCCGGAGGACCTGCTCGCCTTCATAGCCGGTTAAACGGTCCTTGACGTAGGTGGCATATTGGACCCGGCCCTGTTCTCCGTCGTTGATCACGTCAATGCCGATGGCCGCCTGCCTGGCGACGACGTCGGCAACCCCTTCTTCCACCCCGGCTATATACTCGTCTTCCTCGCCATCCCGTGGGTCCAGCCTGGAGCGTAGCAATTCCTGCAACTCAGGCGAGCGGGGCAGACTGCCGGTGTGGGTGGTCAGTATCCGGGACTCGCTTCGTTTCATCTTAGATTCGTGCTTCTGGTTGTGCTTGATGCTGAGGGGTGCACCGGATTTTAAGCGGGCAGCGCGGTGTTATCCCGCTTGCCGGGTTCGCCGGCCGCCGGTTCCGGGGACTGTTCCGAGGATTGTTCCAACGGGATGGTAAAGAAGAATGTGCTACCTTTCCCCGGTTCGCTCTCCACCCAGATCGCCCCGCCCAGGTGCTCCACAATCTCCTTGCTGATGGGCAATCCAAGCCCGGTGCCCTGGGGCCGGTCCGAAAGGGTTGTGCTGACCTGTTGGAACCGCTTGAAGATCTTCTCGAACTCACTATCGGGGATGCCCACGCCATTGTCGGACACGCTGACCTCCACCATCTTAATACCGGTGTCCGGTCCCGGAATGGGAAGCAAACGGGACCGCACCCGAATGAGGCCCCCTGTGGGCGTGAATTTGATGGCGTTGCTCAACAGATTTGTAAGCACCTGGACCAGCCTATCCGGGTCAGAGGCGACAGTAGGCAGGTCTTCATCCAACGCAATCTCAACCGTCAGGTTCTTCTTTACCGTCAGGGAGTGGGTACTGTCGACGGCCGTTTCAATAATGCCGGGCAGGTCCACCTCGGACGTGCGAAACTGCATCTGGCCCGACTCCATCCTGGCTAGGTCCAGCACATCGTTGATCAACCTGGTGAGCCGGTCGCTCTCGCTGTCGATTATGTTCAGGAATTCTTCCTGAACCGCTGGGTCCTCGTCTCTGTAATTCAGGAGGATCTCCGCCGCGCCCTTGATGGAGGTCAGCGGCGTGCGCAGTTCGTGGGAGACAGTGGAGATAAACTCGTCTTTCAAACGTTCCACTTCCTTCGCCGCTGTGATGTCTCTCCCATAAATGTTGGCGTACCCCGCGTCCGGCACCGGAACTAAAGAGTATGAAATGATTCGTGGGCCGTATTCGATCTCAACTTCTTTGGGCGTGCCACTGGCTAAAGCTTCTTTGACCAATTCCTGCCAAACCACCAAGGTGGATTCGCCGTCTTTAAGGCCACGGTTCTCCAAGATTTTTGTGGCTGCGTCGTTGACGTACATGATTATCCCGTCGTCGGACATGCGGATGACGGGGTTCGGGTCTTCCGAAGGAAATTTTGCCAGGTCTCGAATTTCCTCGTCGGCCTCCCTCTGTCGAACATAAAGCGACGCGTTGGCGATGGCCCCGGCGATTTGACGGGCGGCCCGGGCGGCGATCTCCAAGTCTCGGTCGCCATATGCGCCAGGACTGGCCGACGCCAAGATCAGCACGCCCATTACGCGGTCGTGGTGGATCAGCCGTACCCCCATGAAGCTGCAATATCCGGCTTCCAAAAACGGGTCCAGCCCCGGGAACCGAGTGTGGTCTTCTCCGTGGCTGAAATCCACGACCAACCCGGCAGGCTCATTGATCACCGCGCCGGTGAATGTCCCGGCCAGTGGGAAGGTTTCGCCGTGGCGGCGCCGAGCAACCGGTTCGCCGGACACGTAGGTGGCGGTCAACGTCTGTTCATCGAGGTCAACCAAGTTTACCGACGCCCATTTGAAAGCAACCAGCTTTGCCAGTTCGGCCGCGAAGGCTTCGTAGACTTCGTCAATGTCCAGGGAGGAGCTAATGATGCGGCTAATTTCGGCCATGGCTGAGTTTACTTCCGCCATGCGCCGTTGGGCCCGGTGCGCAGTCTCGGACTCCTCATGGAGCATGGAGTTCTCTAGGAGTACACCCAGCCCTTCACCGACGGCGGTCAAAAGTTCTACCAACTCCGGGCTAAAGTGGCTCTTATCCTTGGAAATAACGGTAACCACGCCCATGGTGCGGTCGCCGGTTTTGACCGGCAGGATCACCATGGACTGCATTCCCAGATCGACGAGGATTTGGGAAGCCGCAGGCTGGCTAGCGTAATCGTCGATCACTATGATTCTGCCCTCGGCGAATGCCGCCATGCTCATGGTCATGGCCTTTGTAAACACCGGAATTGGCGCGTGTTCCGCCACCGCCGGTCCCGATGCGGCCACCAGGCGCAGGCCCGGCTCTCCCTCTTTGGGCAGCCTGAGGGTTACCCAGTCGGCGCTGGCTAGAACGACTAGTTTTTCCAGCGCATCGGTGGCTTTGGCTTCGAAGTCGCCCATGGCGGAGAAGATCCGGGAAATCTCGTACAGGCCCGCCAACTCCTGGGAGCGCCGGCGCTCGGCAGCCTCGGCCTGCATCCTTTCGGCAAAAAGCTGGGCGTTGGCGATGGCGCTGGCAACCTGGGCGCTGACCAATTCCGCTACTCGCACATCATCTTTGCTGTAGGCGTTGGCCTCTTTTGACTGAAGGCGCATCACCGCCACCACCTCCCCTTGGGAGATGAGGGGAACTAGCATGAAAGACTTGATGCCTGCCTGGTAGGCGGTAACCATAGGAGGGAACAGTTCAGCCAATTCTTGTTCGTGCTGGGGCAGGATTAGCTGAGTGGCCTTGGTGCTGACCGCGAGGCCGCTGGACGACCCCACCAGCGGGAATACTCGACCTGTCGGTAACTCCGGTATGTCGATCCCGGTGACGAAGGTACTGGCGGCAGTCCCGTTTTCTCGGTTGATAATGTTGATGGTCAGCCGGTCGAAATGAACCAATTTCCCAACCTGGCTGCCGATCCTCTCATATACCTCTTCAATGTCCAATGAAGAGTTGACGATACGCCCGATTTCGGCCATCACTGCGTTCTCTTGAGAGAAACGGCGCAGGGCCTGCTCCGCCACCTGGCGCTCGGTGATGTTGCGCCACTCCCGCAGGGCGCGTTCGGCGATGCGGGGCATGTCGGCCAGGACTTCCTCCGACTTGACCAGGTAGTCCAGGGCTCCAGCCTTGATGGCCTCCACCGCCGCCGCCTCGTCTCCTTGGGCGGTCATCACGACCAGCGGGACCGTGCGCTCTTCTCCCTCGGCCGGCAGCAAGCCGGTCCCCAGTCCGTCCGGCAGGCGTAGGTCGGCGATGATCAGGTGCGGGAGGGCCTCCGCCAGGCGGGTCCGCGCCTCCGCCAGGCTGCCCGCGATGGACAAGTGGAACCGCCCCCGCTGCGCCTCGAAGGCCCGGCACACCAACTCGACATGGGCCTTCTCGTCCTCAACCAGCAGGATATGAGTCAACGGTTCGTTCATCGGTGTCCCCTGGCCAATTCTGGCCTGACAGTAAAGGAGGCCCTCATGGATGCTGGTTCCAAACCAGCCAGTAGAAGCCGAGGTCCCTCATCATCCGTCGAAATTCGTCGAATTCCACCGGTTTGACCAGGTAGCTGTTGACGTAGTTATCGCCGGCGCCGGCGATATCGCTCTCCGCAGCGGAGGAGGTGAGGACCACCACCGGAATGCGGCGCAACCCCTCGTCCGCCTTGATTTCCCTCAGCACTTCCAGACCGTCAATTTTGGGCAGGCGCAGGTCCAGCAGCACCAAGTGAGGGCGGGGGCTCGTCTCCGCATCGGCATATTCCCCTCTTTGGAACAGGTAATCCAGGGCGGTCTCGCCATCAGAGACATGGTGGATTCGATTGGCTACCCCGTTGTCTTGGAGACCGCGGATGATCAGCTCGGCGTGGTCCGGATCATCCTCCACCAACAGTATCTGAACAGCTTCCCCCTGCATTTGCGACTCAGTCATCGTGCGGCATGCCTCTTTTGGACGGTAAGGTGAAATAGAACGTTGACCCTTGTCCCAAGCCATCGGATTCGACCCAGACGCGCCCGCGGTGCACCTCTACGATCCGTTTGACAAGGGCCAACCCAATGCCTGTCCCCTCCGTGTTTCGGTCCAGCTTATCAAAGAGGTCAAACACTTTTTGGCTGAATCGGGGATCGATGCCCATGCCGTTGTCCCGCACGAAGCAGACACTCTCTCCATTCCTTTGCAGTTCCCCGATCTCTACAATGGGATCGGGCTGCTCTCCCATGAACTTAATTGCGTTTTCCACCAAGTTCTGCAGTACTTCCCGGATCCTCAACCGGTCCCCGAAGACGACGGGTAGACCGTCGGACACCGTAACCCGTACCTTGCGCTCTTCCGCGAGGCCGGCGACCAGGGCTACCGCCTCCCGCGCCACCTCGCCCAGCGGCACCTCCTCTGGAGAGCCTACTACACGGCCGATGCGCGAAAGCTCCAGTAGTTCATCCAGAAGGCCGCTCATTCGGTCCGCGCCGGCCGAGATGCGGGCCATGTCGGACTGCATCCGTTCGGTATTTCCCCGGGCGATGTCCTGCTCCAGCGCCCCCAGGAAACCTTTAATGGTGATGAGGGGGCTTTTCAGGTCGTGGGAGACGGTATAGGCGAACCGCTCCAACTCCGCGTTCTTATCTTCCAGCTCCGCAATCAGGTCTCTCCGTTGCTCCTCCGCCTGCTGGAGCACTCCGGCCATCTGATCGAATGAAGTTGCCAGGCTGCCAATTTCGTCTCTTGATTCGATATCCGCCCTTATGCCAAGGTTCCCTTTGCCCAGCTCCTCTGCCACATCCTTCAACTTATTGATTGGGATTGAGATGGAACGGGAAGTGAGGATACCCAAGCCGATCGCTAGAAGTACAGCTACTGATATTACGATGATTGTTAGCCTTTCCGCATTTGCAATCGCCGCCGCTATATCTTCTTGTGCTTCGGCAACTTCTTCACCTTCAATCTCCAAAAACCGGTCTATTAACGGAAGTAAAACATGCATCGCGTTGTCAAAGGGAGAACCATGCGAGAAAATTGCTGTTCCATCCTTTTCATAACTCTTAAACATGTTGTCGGCAGCTATTGCTAGGCCTTCTTTCGCTGCAAGTATTTGATTGAATAACTCAGATTCTTCCTCTTGACCACGCCGACCGATATGGGAAATCTCCTTAAACTCAGCGGCGGAACTATCAAAATATTCTAACTTTTCGTAAAATTCTACTTTTTCACTTGGGTCGCCCGAAAGAGGGTACGCAAACGCTTCCTCGATACCCTCTAGAATGTGGAATTTCATCTCACTTAATTTAGTTAAACCGGCCGTCTCCTCCGCTATCACGTCTACTTGTCTGGCAGTCTCTCTCATATTGGCGTACCCAACAAACCCGAGAAGTCCAACCAGTAGAGCTACTAGCAAAAACGAAAGAGTTAGTTTTTGTCCGATGCTGATTCTCATCTGTTCACTTCTTGATCGGGGTGGCCCCTAGGTTGGAAGCGCTCCGGCCACCTGCGTCTCTTGCTCGTAACAAATGTTGGTCTAGATACGTTGGCCGAGGGTTTGCACCAGAGACCGCAAGAAACCAGTCGCAGAGACGACTCTCCGCCCTCCGGTCCACTTCGGCCTGGACCCGTTTGACCAAAGGGGGCTGTGATCGGTGAAACGAAGCTAGCCGAGCAATTTCTTTACCCTGGCCGCTATCTTCATTGGGCTGAAAGGCTTGGTGATGTACTCGTCGGCGCCCTGCGATAGCCCCATTTCCAGGTCGCCTTTCTGGCCTTTGGCGGTCAACATCATTATGTGGATGTCCCTTAATTCAGCGTCTGACTTTATCTCTTGGCACACGTCGTACCCGTTCTTCTTGGGCATCATCACGTCTAGAATCAAGATGTCGGGCTTGGAGCCACGAATCATCGCCATTGCTTGGTCCCCGTCTTCCGCAACTGACACGTCGTAGCCGTCTTTTTTGAGGACGAAGCTTAATGACCGGGCGATGTTCGGTTCGTCGTCGACGATTAAGATCTTGTTGCCCAACAGCCTTCACTATCCTTGATGCAGTTGAGTTTTGCTCAATGCAACGCGATCAACGGTCGCAGTCTCCCCATCTGAGGGCCGCCCGAATCTAGACGATTCGGTAAGTCCCAGTTACCCTAGCATCAAACTATGGGAGCTACCGGAGAACTTTGGGTGAATTTCGTGAGAGTATGGTTTGGAATTTGTAGGAATGGTGCAATGATTTGAACTGGGGCTGCCTGTGAGCGGGCGCTAGCTTGGCTTGGCCTTTTCTTCGTAGCCTCTGGGAGTGATCATCTTCCCGCCGTGGAGGTAGGTTGTGGAGTTTCCAATCACCACAATGGTAACCATGTCTACGGACTCGGCCTCTTTTTCCAGGTCCTGAAGGCTGGTGATCTTTTCCCGCTGGCCGGGCCGAAAGGCGTCGCCAACGATGCCGACCGGGGTGCTGCCGGGCCGGTGTTTAAGCAGTATCTCCCTGGCTTCCAAGAGTTGCGTCTGCCGCCGCTGGCTGCGTGGGTTATACAGGGCCACCACGAAATCGCCCTGGCCCGCTGCTTCCAACCGTGCACGGATCTTCTCCCAGGGTGTGAGTAGGTCGCTGAGGCTGATGGCGCAAAAATCTTGCATCAATGGAGACCCCAGCACCGCCGCCGCCGCCTGCATGGCGGACACGCCGGGCACCGTCTCCACCGGCGGGCTTCGGCCGTCCCAATCCCGGTCGGTGAGCACCCGGAACACCGGGCCGGACATCCCGTAGATACCGGCGTCGCCGGAAGATACGACCGCGACGGTCCTTCCCGCGTAGGCCAAATCCACGGCAGCGGACGCCCGTTCCAACTCCTGGCCCAACTCCATGGAGACCACCTCTTTGCCGGCGGTCAACTGTTCGATCTGCTGGATGTAGGCCCGGAAGCCGACGATGACGTCGCTGGCGGCCAGGACCTGCGAAGCGGCGGGAGCCAGGTACTGGGCGTCTCCCGGACCCAGGCCGACCAGATAGATCTTTCCCCGTTTCGTGGTCATTAACTCGGGTTTCCGGCAGAGGCAAAATTTTTCCGGGCGATGGCGATGGTCGCCCGCGCCGTGTTTTTCCTGGTCACCAACAGTTCGTCGGCCCCGGCGGTCAAAAGTGCGGCCGGCTCGGCCACTCCCCAGACGCCAACCAGTCCGTGGGCCCGTTCCGACTTGGAGGTGATTGCATCCGGATTGGTCTCGAATACCTCGTTCAGTTCCTCGGCCGGGAAGAAAGACAGGGGCACACCGTGACGTTCGGCCAGTTGCTCCAACCCGCGTTCGCCGCGCTTTATCTCGGCGGTGGCGATACCCGCCAGGCATTCAATGGACAGGTCGCTTTCTTGCAAGGTCTCGGCCAGAAGGGACTCGAGTTCTTCCACCGGCACGCCCCGGCGGCATCCCATACCCGCTATCAAGCTACGAGGCCGGTAGACCACCAAAATCTTGTCGGCCAGCAACGTGTCCAGGGGCACCAGCGTGTCGGTGATGATCAGCGCCGCGGCACAGGCGGAAGCGGCCAGGTCGTCTAGGGCCCGGTACACCGTGATGTTCTCCGGCAGTGGCGTTTCATGGGGCCACCAGCCGGGTTCTCCAGCCCCCTGCCAGACACCGATGGGCTGACCGTTGATCACGGCGGCGCTGGCGCGGGTGACGACGGTGGGCCCGGCCATCAACCGCCAGCCGAATTCGCGCCCAACAGGTCCACGGCCAGTGTGCCCGAGGCGTGGGAGGCCGATGTTACCACCGGGGTTGCGCCCAGATGCCGGGCCACTTCTTGGGCCAGCCGGTCGGCCCCTCCCACGTGTCCCGAGACCAGGCTCACGCAGAAGCTGCCCGCGTCGTCGACGCAGACCACCGCCGGGTCCACCTGTTTGCTCTCCAAGCACGGCGCCAACAGCCGGATGCTGGCCCCGGCGGAAAGGAAAAGCACCAGGCTGGAATACTCGGCGAAGGCCCGTTCCACCACCGGCCTCACCGGCAGGTCGAAGGGTTCGGCGGCGTCGCCTTCTTCGGATTCGTCGAGGAACCGGCGGTCCAGAAACAGGGTAACGTCCCGGTCCCGGTTAAGAGACCCGGCCAAAGCCCGCGCCATCCGGGCCCCGTTGCGGGTGAGCGCAATAATCGCTGTTCTTCCGGGGGCCGTCCTTTCGGGATCCGTACTTTCACCGACCATCGATTCTTTTGGGTTAACCCTTTCCGTTGCCACTGACCTGTGTCCCAGAGCCGGCTTTTTGGGCCCTCCGGTAACGGTGGGTGTAATCGGCGGAATACAGGTGGGAGACCGCCCCGCCGCCAATCTCTGGGTCAACGGCATCGCCCACGATAATCAGGGCCTGCAGGGTTATCTTGGCCGCCCGCACCTTGTCGGCAATGTCCTTCAGGGTGCCCCGGATAACCTTCTGGTCCGGCCAGCCGACGCGGTAGACCACGGCCACCGGGGTGTCTTCGGTGTACCCGGAAGACGTGAGTTCCCGCACTATCTTGGTCATCCTGGTGATGCTCAGGAATATGACCAAGGTGCAGCCGTGGGCGGCCAAGTCTTTCAACTGCTCTCCTGGGGGCATGTCGACCCGGCCTTCCATGCGGGTCATGATCACGGTCTGGGACTTCTCCGGGACGGTGAGTTCACACTTCAAGACCGCGGCGGCGGCGAAGGCCGTGCTGACGCCGGGGATGATCTCAAACTCGACCCCTTCCCGCTTAAGGATGCGCATCTGCTCTAGGATGGCCCCGTAGATCGAGGGGTCTCCGCTCTGCACCCTGGCAACGATCTTGCCCTCGCGGACCGCGGCCAATTCCAGGTCCATTATCTGGTCTAGGTTCAGCTCCTTGCTGCCGATGACCTGGGCGCCCTCTTTGGCGAACTCCACAACCTCGGGAGGCACCAGGGAGTCGGCGAAGATCACCACGTCGGCGGACTCGATGATCCGCTTCGCCTTCAGGGTCAGCAGTTCCGGGTCGCCAGGACCGCCGCCGATTATATAGACCTTGCCTTTGGTGTCGATCATTTCGTGCGTTCCTTGGCCTGGCGTTTCTTGGCCTTTCCTTTCACGATGAGCAGGGAGAAGTAGTCCAAGTCTTCGTCCGTTATTTCATTTAGGTCTCTGATCACCTTCTCCCGGTCGGTGGTGGCCCGCCGCACGTAGGTGCTCTGTCCCGTTAGGCCCAGTTCCTGGAGGTCCGCCAGAGTCTTCACGATGTTGGGGCTGACTTTCATCAACACCACCGTATCGAAATTGGAGGTGGCCTCGGACAGGTCGTCCAGACCGTAGGCCGCCGGCAGGATGGCCAGCCGCTGTCCGTGGGTCGCCAAGGGAATGCCCGAACTTGCCGCCGCGGCCATCACCGATGATACACCGGGGATGATCTCCACGGGGGCCTCCGGGCACAATTCCCGCACCCCGGCCAAGACGTAGGAGAAGGTGCTGAAAAGCATGGGGTCGCCCTCGGTTATGAAGGCCACGTCCTGCCCTTTCTTGAGACGTTCGACCACCATTTCAGAGGCTTCACGCCAGACCTGGGCGGCCCCTTCGGCGTCGTCGGTGGGGAAGGGAGCGCGCAGGATCTCTTGCTCCGGCTTTACATAATCTTTAACGATGCTCAGGGCGTAGCTTTCCGGCCGGTCCGCCGCTTGAGGCACGCAGATGACCGGCGCTCTCTGGAGGGCCTTCAGGGCTTTTAGCGTCAGCAACTCGGGGTCTCCGGGACCGACGCCGATGCCGTAGAGGCATCCCAACGCGCTTGAAGTGCCCGTTTTGGACGATCTTTCGGTCATGGCGGCGCCTGGTTCCCGCGCCGGCCGCAGACGATGAACACCGGGTTGAGCGACTCCAACCGCACCGCGCCGTCGGCCATCTCTTTGCCCCGGGCCGAGGTGACCTGGGTAAGCTCGGTCATGAGGCCCAATTTCTTTAGGAGCCGGTAGGCTTCCTGGGTGCGGTCCAACACCGCCAGGTTGACCACGATTGTGCCGCCGGGGTTGAGACGGGAGGCGGCGTGTTCCAGGATCGCTGACAGATTGCCGCCGCTGCCGCCGACGAAGACCGAGTCGGGACTGGGCAGCCCCTCCAGCACGCCGGGGGCCTCTCCGGCCACGATGTGGATGTTTTCGGAACCCCAGCGGGAAACGTTGGCCTCCAGCAGGGGCAGGGAGTCGGCGTCGCGCTCCACGGCGTAGACCTGGCCTCGATTAGATATCAGAGCGGCTTCCACGGTGACCGACCCGGTACCCGCGCCGATGTCCCAGACCACGCTGTCCTGGCGGAGGCCCAGGGAGTAGAGGCTTACGGCGCGAACTTCCCGCTTGGTGATCTGGCCCTTATCGGGCCGGCGCTGCTCGAAGGCGTCATCGGGCAGGCCCAAGGACCGGGGCAGGCCCAGGTCCGGCGGGTCCTTAACCACTTGGAGACGCCCCCGAAGAGGAAATCGAAGGGGAGACGAGGGGAATGCCGTCGGGCGATGTTGAAGCGTAGCCCAGGAGGGTGCCGTCGAAGTCGAAGCACATGGCGTCAACGATCAACTTGCCCGCGCCGTCTCCCAGCAGCTTGTGGCTCTCGTCGCAGACCATTTGACACATCAGGGTGAAAAGCGAGAGTTGATTGTTGGCCAGGGCGATCTCGCCGAAATGGCGGCCGGAGCTGGTCGCGGCCATCTCTTCCTGCAACTCCTTGGACGCGCCGCATTGTCCGGCCAGACCGGCCAGGAAACCGGTGTCCACCTTGTTCCCGGCAACGTGGGTTACGAAATACCCCATGGCCATCTTGGAGAACTTGCCCACCATGCCGACGTGGGTTGCCCGTTTTATCCCCCGCGAGACGCACCGTTTGAGTGCGGGGCCGCTGAATATCCCGGCCTCGACGTAGGCCATCTCGGGCAGGTCCAGATGATTTTTGGCGAAGGCCTCGCTCTGGATGCCCGTGGAGAGCACCATGTGGGAGATTTGGTTGGTGGCGGCCACGTCGATGGCCAGGGTGACGCTGGCCCGCCAGGCGGCGGTGGAATAGGGCTGGACCACCCCGGTGCTGCCCAGGATCGAGATGCCGCCCAGAACACCCAGCCGGGCGTTGGTCGTCTTCAGGGCCACCTCTTCGCCGGTGGGCACGGAGATTTCGACGATGATGCCCTTGCCGGGCTCCAGTCCGTGGGCCTCGGCTGCTTCCAGGGCCGACTCTATAATCATCCGCCGGGGCACCCGCGTGACCGCCGGTTCGCCCACGGGGATACCGGTGCCGGGCAGACTCACCGTGCCGACGCCCACTCCGCCCTTGATGGTGACGCCCTCTTCCGTGGCTGGACCAATCGAAATAGTCGCGCAGATCTCCGCGCCATGAGTGACGTCCGGGTCGTCGCCCCCGTCCTTGATGACCGAGCAGAGGACCTTTTCGCTGCCCGGAGTCTGGTCCGTCCACTCACAACGGTTCAAGGTGAAGTCGGCGTCCCGGCCGATGGGCAGGTGAATGGTCACCTTGTCTACGGGGTTTCCGGTGAGGAGGGCGGTTACCGCCGCTTTGGCCGCGGCGGCCGCGCACGAGCCGGTGGTGTACCCGGTGCGCATGCCCTTGCCCCGGACCGTCTGCCGGCTGTAATCGCTCTCGGGCGTTCCGTTGCCGGCGACATCGCCATTGTTAGTGCGGCTCATTGCGCCGCCTGACGCCAGACCTGGCGTACCCGCTCGGCGGTGATGGCCACGATCCGGTCGTCCACTCCCAGGGGAGGGGTCACCGACATGGCGACCTGGGGGTACCGCTCTTTGATCTGCTCCATGCCGCCGATGACGTTTCGCTGGAGGATGATGCCTGGGAAGAAGAGATAGGGCACACACATGATGGACGAGACCCGGCGCGTCTCAGCCAATTTGGCGGCCGCCGCGTCCATGGTTGGGTCGCCGTAATGGGACTGTGCCACCGCCACGGCGTACTCCGTCCCCAACCGGTCCTCTACCAGTTGGCCCAATTCTTCCAACCAGATGCAGTCGTCGTATTCGGTTTTGGTGCCGGCTTTGACCAGCAGTATGCCCCGGCGGCCGGCCACGCGCTCCCCCGCCACCGGTTCGCCAGACTCCTCCAGGTCCCGTACCCTCTCGACCACCAGGTCGGCCAGATTGGGGTCTGAGCCCAGGCCGTCGGCCAGGTGCAATTGGACCCCCGGCAATTGGCCGCGGACCTCTTCCATGATCTCGTTCATCTCCAGGGTGGCGTGCTTGCCGTTTCCCAACAAGAATGGCGCCAACACCACCTGATGAAAGCCCCTTTCGTCCAACATCTGGACCGCTTCAGATGGGAAGGGCTCGATGAACTCCAGGCAGGATAGGACCAACTGCGACTGGTCTATCTCCAACATTCCCTGGAGCCGGTTGGCCGCCTGCCGCAGTCCGTCGGGAGTGCTCGGGCAGTCCTGACACCAAACGGGAATATGGGACGGAATTCCGGACGGGGTCTTTGGCTGGAGCCAGGCGCAAGAACACTCGGCTTTGCTGGTGCCTCGCTGGCTGCCGTGGCCCAGAAGCACCACTCCCCAGCGGTCCTTGCCGTTATTGTTTTCGTTCACCGGGCCACCTCTTGCAGCGCCAGTCCCAGCAGGGCGTTGACCGTGGCCGCCGCCGCGGAACTGCCGCCGCGCCGGTCCCAGATGGAGATGTAGGGCACGTCGGCCTTGGCCAGTTCGGCTTTGGACTCGGCGCAGGCGATGAAACCCACCGGCATACCAATGACCAGCGCGGGCGAAGCCCGGCCTTCTTTTACCATGTCCAATAGGGCCAACAGGGCGGTGGGTGCGTTGCCGACCACGGCGATGGCGCCGTCCAGGTGGGGCGCCAGTTCCCGGATGGCCGCCACGGAACGGGTGGTGCCATCGGACTTTGCCCGTTTTGCGGTGTTCGTTGTGTCGATCTGGCAGTGGGTCGTTAGGCCGCACTTTTTAAGTAGGGCCTTGGATATGCCGACCTCCACCATGCGTACGTCGGTGACCACATCGGCCCTGGCCCTTATGGCGGCGATGCCGCGCTCAACCGCACCGGGGCTGAACCCGACGGCCTTGGCGATCTCCGGGTCGCCTTCCGCCCGCACGATGCGGCACACCACGTAGCGTTCCTCGGCGGTGAGGCCGTCCAACTGGGGCAGACTGGCTTCGACCACCTCGATGCTACGACGGTCAATCTCATCTGGGAGGAGGGCGTATTTCTCGACTAATGACACATCAACACCGATATTACCGGTGAGTAATTATAGCCGGTTTCGCGGGGTGAGGGCAGGGGGAGCGGCGCAATGGAAGGAGAAAGAGCCGGGGAGGGGGCTAATCGGGGTCCTTCGGGCCTTCTTCGCCCAGGCGGAAGATGTCGCGGGCGACCTGCAGTTCCTCCGGGCCTTTGCGCTCCTTCAAGAACATCGTCGGGTCGTGGAGCAGTTTGTTCACGATGGCCTTGGTCATGGCGTCCAGCGACTCCAGCGCCTCTGCGTCCAGCTTGCCGTTGAGTTTCCGCATGGTCTTGCGCAGCTCGAAGGAGCGTACCCGGTCCGCACGGTTGCGCAGTTCGATCACCGTGGGCAGGGATTCCAGGTCCAGGCACCACTGGCGGAATTGCTGGGCCTCGTCGGTGGCCAACTCCTCGGCCCATTCGGCTTCCTTGGCTTTCTTCTCCCGGCTGGCCTGGGACGCCGACTCCAGGTCGTCAACGTCGTTCAAGAAGACGTTCTTCACCTGGGCGGCCTCGGGGTCTATGTCCCTGGGCACGGCGATGTCGATGAGGAACAGCGGACGGTCCGGGCGGGCGGCCATGGCGTCGCCGATCAGGTCCGCTTGCAGCACGTATCCCGGAGAGCCGGTGCAGCCGATGACGATGTCCGATTCACGCAAAGCCTTGGGCATGCCGTCGAACGGCACGGCCCGAGCGGAGAGATTGGCGGCCAACTCCTTGGCCCGTTCGTAGGTGCGGCTGGTCACGGTGATGTCGCTCACCCCGGACAGGCTCAACACCTCGGCGGCCAGTTCACCGGCCTCACCGGCGCCAACCACCAGGACCCGGCGGTTGGAAAGATCGCCCAGCACCGACCTGGCCATCTCGACGCAGGCCCGGCTCACCGAGAGAGCATTTCTGCTGATGCCGGTCTCGCGCCTGACTCTTCGTCCCACCCGGAGGGCCTGTTGAAATAGCTGGGCCAGGGGTCCCTGGGCGGTGCCGGCCGTGGTCGCGGCTTCGTAGGCGTCGCGCACCTGGCCGATTATCTGCTCCTCGCCCAGGATCATCGAGTCCAGACTGGAGGCTACTCGGAACAGGTGGTGGATGCACTCGTAGCCCCGGTAGACGTAGAGATAGCGGTCGACGTCCAACAGGGAGATGCCGAATTTCTCGACCAGGAATTGCTTCACCCGGTCAGCCCCGGCCTCCGGGCCGGGGGCGTCCCCAGCGGTTTCCCCAGCGGTTTCCAATGTGTAGAACTCGGAGCGGTTGCAGGTGGACAGGATAACGCCGGGCGCGCCGTGAGCGTTCATGGCGTTGAGAGCGCCGGGCAGTTGCTCTTTATTCAGCGAGAGGAGCTCTCGGACCTCAACGGGCGCGGTCCGGTGGTTAAGTCCAACGACTAGGAATTCCAAGTTCTCTCCGGTGGTTTCTGGCGGGATATACCGGTCCGCCGGTTGGCTTTGGCCACTCATTGGGCGGACCCATAACGCGAAGCTATTATCATTTAATGATCAGGAAGTAAGGCATGGAGAGCGCCGACAAACCGGACGGTCACCGCTGGCAAGGCTACAAAAATCTATAAAAACCTACCGAAACCTATTATGATTCGGTCTAAAGTTCCGGACTACATGGGAGTGTAATAGGCCCGTAACCCGCTGTCAACGCGCCTTGGCGGGCTCCGCAGCCCCGACGGCCTCCTCCTCCAACGGCGTTAAATGGCTGCCCAAATTCCGCACTTTAGAGTTGACCGCGGCGGGACCCAGGGCGAAGAGGGCTACCGCCAGACCACCGATGGCGATTGCGATGGGCGCGGTCAATACACTGGTTAAAGCGCTGGCCTGTAACCCGCCGAGAGGCATGATGCTCCAAGTCATTCCGTAGACCCCCATGACCCGGCCCCTCATCCGGTCCGGCACCATGATCTGCAATGAGCTTTGAACCGAGATCATGTACAACGAATTAAAGATTCCCATGAAGAACATCAACGCCATGACCAAGGCAAACGAGCCCACGTACTCGGCAGTCAGGGCGAAGGCCGCCACCGTCAGACCGAACAGTACCGCCCCGCCGATGATTGCCAGACCGCGGTTGGGCACGCTCCCCCGGGTGCCGATCCACAGAGTGTTGAGCAGCGCGCCCGCCCCGGAGATCCCCAAGAGCAGGCCCTGGCCTTTGGCGCCAACGGCCAGTATGTCCACCGCGAATATGGGCATCAGCATGACGTAGGCCATGCCGAAGAAACTGTTGAAGAAGGTCATGCCGATCAGGAAGGAGAATATGGAATTGACCTTGATGAATTTCAGGCCCTCTTTGATGTCCTGGATAGGATTGCCCAGCGCCCCCCTGGCAATGGGCGGGATTTTGAGGCGCGCCATCACCACGGCCAGCACCAGAAATCCCGCTCCCGATATGTAAAAGGCCGTCTCGGTGTTTATCAGATCGATGATAAAACCGGCTATCCCCGGAGCAATGATCCGTGTGCCCTGCCAGATAACCGAGTTCATCGCCACCGCGCTCATCATCACCCTGCGGTCGATGAGGTGGGGGTACAGGGCCTGGCGGGCGGGATTGTCGAACGCCTCCACCCCGCCGGCCAGAAAGGCGATCACCAAGACATGCCAAGGCTCGACCAAGCCCAATAGGGTGAGCGTGGCCAGAAGAAAGATCAGGCTGCCGGTGGTGAGTTGGGTGAACATGATCAGGCGGCGCTTGTCCAAGCGGTCAGCGAAAACGCCGCCGAAGAGGTTGAAAAATATGGCTGGGATGGCGTTCGCCGCTCCCACCAGGCCCAGGGACCATGGAGAGCCGGTAATCTCGTAGATCAACCAACCCTGCCCCACCCGGAACATCTGGAATCCGCTGACCGACGCCAGCAGGCCAAACCAATACGCCCGGTAGGCCGGATAACGGAGGGCAGGCGGGATTCCAAAGCGGCCCTGCTCCACCGGCGTTCTATTTTCTGGAGGTTGTTGCAAATCTACGGTTTAACTATTCACAGCTTCCAAAGGGCATGACAAAGCCCAGGAAGTGGGCGGCGGTTTCGTTTACGGCCAAATAGTAACAGCGGCGGTGATTGGTGCCAACCGTCTAAATCAAAAGGGCCTCCATTTATTCGAGGAGGCCCTTCTTGCCCAAAAGCGGCTTGGTCCGGCCCGGTGACCGGACCGGAGGTTTCGTCCCTAAAGTTTTATTCGATTGTCCTAGCTGGCGGATACCGGATCGGGTTGTTTGGTCAGCATCTCGTTTAGGATCCGCTGCAGGGCCATGGTGTGGCTACAGATTTCCCTGGTGGCGAAGAAATGGCATTCGCAACGCCAGGCGCCGTCTTCGAACCGGACATCGTATTGGTTGTGGTTCCCCTGGAATGTGGCGGCGAAACTTGTGATGTTCACGCGGTCTTTCTGCTCTGCGTACTGCTTGGCCTTCGCGATCTTGCCGATAATGCTGGAGTCCATCAACACCTCCTACCTTACCCACAGTGGACGCGGCCGGGGTCCGAAAATTCGCGTCCGTCGATTAAATCTTAAGGTCGTAAACGGGTTGGGTCAAGGGAGATTATGGCAAACTGAAAGCAATCTCTTCTGACCGGGGCGGGATGCCAAGACCGGTGCGGAAAGCGGCCGTAGCCGTTGACTGCCTATGCCTGAGCAAATACAATTCAAATCAGGCACTCCGGTGAGCGAAATTCGTAACTTCGGCCACGCCTTTCCGCCGGCGCGGCGGTTTTGATTCACCGGGAAAACTCACCATTGGAAATCAAAAGGAAATCGATGAACGGCGACCAGATCAGGGATTCCTTCATAAAGTTTTTCGAGAGCAAGGGGCACCAGCATATGCCCTCGGCCTCATTGATACCGGCCGGCGACCCAACCCTGCTGTTCACCAGCGCCGGCATGGTGCCGTTCAAGCCCTTCTTCATGGGGGAGCAGACCCCCCCGTCCAAGCGGCTGACCAGCAGCCAGAAGAGCTTCCGCACCACCGACATCGACGAGGTGGGCGACCACAAGCACCTGACCTTCTTCGAGATGCTGGGGAACTTCAGCATCGGCGACTACTTCAAGGACAAGGCCGTGGAGTTCTGTTGGGAGTTGGTCACCGAGCTTTTCAAGCTGGAGCCGGACCGGATCTACGTCACCATTCACCTGGACGACGAGGAGGCCTACGCCATCTGGCGGGACCAGATCGGCGTCCCGGTTGAGCGCATCTACCGTTACGGCGACAACGACAATTGGTGGGGTCCCGCCGGCAACGAAGGACCAACCGGCCCCTGCTCCGAGGTCCACTACGACGGCGGCGCCGAGAAGGGCTGCGGCCCCATGGTTCACCCGGACGAACTGACCGCCCTGTTCCGCAAGGAATTGGAGACCGGCGAGTCCCTGCCCATCCCCGGCTGTCACCCCAACTGCGACTGCGAGCGGTTCGTGGAACTGTGGAACCTGGTGTTCATGCAGTACTACCAGGACCCCCAGGGCAACCGCACCCCCCTCCCCGCCCCCAGCGTGGACACCGGCATGGGCCTGGAACGGGCGGCGGTCATCCTTCAGGGCAAGAACGACATCTATGAGACCGACCTGTTCGTCCCCATCATCGACCGGGTCTGCCAACTTGCCGGCAAGACCTACGGCTCGGACAAGGACACCGACTACGCCATGAGGGTGGTGGCCGAGCATGCCCGCGCGGCCACCTTCTTGATCGGCGACGGCGTGGTGCCGGGGAACGAGGGCCGGGGCTACGTCCTGCGGCGCATCATCCGCCGGGCCATCCGCTACGGACGCCAATTGGGTCTAGACGGGCCCTTCCTGACCCAGGTGGTGGAAGAAGTCATCCCCCACTTCAGCGCCGTCTACAAAGAGCTCTCCGAGAACCATGACTTCATCATGCGGGTGATTCGGGGGGAGGAAGATCGGTTCGCCGAAGCTTTTGAGCGGGGACTGGAGGTTCTCACCGATACTTTTGGCGCAATCACATGTCGGAAGGAGTTACAACGCAAGCTTAGTGAATTTAGACAACATTTGTTGCCTCTTCATCTTCAACGAGAAGACGGCGAAGATAAGGCGAAAGATAACCTTAAGATGTTGTTAGGGTCGGTAACGGATGATGTCCACGGAATATTCTCGATATACGTTGACCAAGCCATACGAGAGCAATTGGTGGAGGTCGTAAACAACACAAGATTTTCAGACCTTGCCCAACTCCAAAGTCTCTGGATGCAAATAGAACGTGCAGTCACCAGGATCTCCGGTCCAGAGGTATTCGTTCTCTACGACACCTACGGCTTCCCGCCGGAGCTGACCGCCGAGATCGCCAAGGAGCACGGGCTGGAAGTTGACATGGAAGGCTTCGAGCGGGAGATGGAAGCCCAGAAAGAGCAGTCCCGCTCCTCGGCTTCGTTCTCCGGCAGCATGGAGATGCAGAGCAGCTACGCGGACCTGGGCCTCGCCGCCAGCGAGTTCGTCGGCTACGAATTGACGGAACAGGACTCCACAATCGCCGCCATCCTGGTTGCCCCTTCGACGGGCTCAGGACGAGCGGAATCGGTTGACCACGCCACCCAGGGCCAGCAGGTGGAGGTCGTGATCAGCCGGTCGCCCTTCTACGCCGAGGGCGGCGGGCAACTGGGCGACCGGGGGACGATCAGCGGCCCCAACGGTGTCGTCTCGGTGGAGGGCACCCAGAGCCCGGTGGCGGGGCTGATAATCCAGCGGGGCACGGTCCAACAGGGCGAAATCTCCGTGGGCGAACCGGTCACGGCCACGGTGGACGCGGCGCGCCGCCTGGACTCATCCCGGAACCACAGCGGCACCCACATCCTCCACGCCGCTCTGCGCTCGGTGCTGGGAGTCCACGTCCGGCAGGCCGGTTCGCTGGTGGCCCCGGAGCGGCTTCGCTTCGACTTCAGCCACGTCAGCGCCCTGACCCGGGACGAGCTGCTGGCGGTCCAGTCACTGGCCAACGAAAATGTGCGGGGCAACCTGACCGTCACGTCCCACGAGACCAGCTACAGCGAGGCGGTCCGCGAGGGTGCGCTGGCCTTCTTCGGAGACCGCTATGGCGACGTGGTCCGGGTGGTCACCATGGCCCCCGGAGCCCCATTTAATAAGGATCCGTTCAGCGTGGAGGTCTGTGGCGGCACCCACGTATCCGCCACCGGCCAGGTGGGCGCCCTGGTGGTGTTGGGCGAGTCCAGCATCGGCGGCGGCATGCGCCGGATCGAGGCGGTGACCGGCCGGGCCGCGGAAGAACTCTTCGTGCAGCAGTCCGACCGGCTGGAAGCCATCTCTCAGAAGCTGCAGACCCCGGTGGCCGACCTTGAAACCCGTCTGGACAGCTTCATCCAGGAAACCGAAGACCTGCGCCGCCAACTGGAGGGTTTCCAGAAGACCTCCCTGCGCGGCGAGGCGGAAGAACTGCTGGAGAAGGTCCAGGACGTGGACGGAGTAAAGGTGGTGGCCGGCCGGACCTCCGCCGGCAGCGCCGACGCCCTGCGGGAGATGGGCGACTTCCTCCGGGATAAACTGGGCAGCGTCGTCGTGGCCCTGGCCGCCGTGGTCGAGGGCAGCCCGATACTGATCACCATGGTCACCCCCGACCTGGTGGCGCGGGGACTGCACGCCGGCAACATCGCCCGAGACACCGCCAAGGTCATGGGCGGCGGCGGCGGCGGACGCCCCGAGATGGCCCAGGCCGGCGGCAAGCAGCCCGAGAAATTGGACGAGGCCCTGAGCGGCGTTCCCGGCCTGGTGCGCCAGGGGCTGTCCTGATACTGGGATGGACGATCAACCAAAGCTGATGGCGTTGGACCTTGGCGAGCGCCGCATCGGTCTGGCGGTCAGCGGCCCCGGCGGCCTGGCCCTTCCCGCCGGCCACCTCATCCGTAGCAAGCTGGCCCAAGACGTTCAACAGGTTATTAAGGCCGCCCAGGACCGCCAGGCCCAGGGCATCGTGGTCGGCATCCCCTACACCCTTCAGGGCGAGACCGGCCCCTCCGCCAAACTGGCCCATGGTTTCATCCGTGCCCTCCGCCGGGCCATCGGCAAAGAAGAATCCCTGACCGTCCATGAGATGGACGAGCGTTTCACCAGCGTCGAGGCCGAGGCCCTGCTGCGTGAGTCCGGGGTCCAACCCTCCCGTGACCGGCCGACCGTCGACGAGACAGCGGCGGTGCTGATCCTGCAGCGGTTCCTGGCGTCCCAGGGGTCTTGATGTGGATAAGGCGGCCCAATCCTAACCTTCCACCGCCAGGGGCTTTGCCTCTAAAGTAACGACCGCAGCTAGTTTCTGGTTTGAACGGCGCAACGCATGTGTCACCCTGAGCGTAGCGAAGGGTCTGCCAAGGTGATGATTGGAAGATTCTTTCCCGATGCGTCGGGACTTCACTCCTCAGAATGACACTTTTGAGGCAAGCCCCCGAGGCGGGGGAAGGGATTTTTCTGGTAGGGCAGTGGACTCCCGCATCAGCTGATGGTCCTCTCACACTCGCAAGGGGGAGAGTTAAACAGGGGGCCGGTTCGCGTGAGTCATTGGCCTCTCGACACCAGTTTTATGCCGCCGCCGCATGCCTCGCCGCCAGGTAGCCAAAGGTCATGGCGCCACCGAGCTCGCATCCCGCTTGGTAGCCGATGCCGTAGAAGTGAGCGCAGGTGCTCCCGCAGGCATAGAGCCCTGGGATCGGTTGGCCCCGGAGGTGCAGCACCTGGCCGAACTCGTTGGTCATGAGACCGGTCGAGCCGGTGGCCGCAGGCTCGAGGGGAAGGCCGTAGTATGGCGGTTTGCTCAGCGGACCCAGGTTTGGGTTGGGCTCGTGGGTAAGGTCCCCGCTGACGGAATTGGCGAAGGGAAACTCGCCTCGGCCAAAGTCTTGGTCTTTCCCCAAACCGGCGAACCGGTTGAACCGCCGGATGGTCTTGGTTAAGCCTTCGCCGTCGATGCCCAATTCCTGGGCCAATCCCTTGATCGTCCTATTACGAATGAGCCAATCGGGAACATCCTGGCCGGGTTGAATGCTGCCCAAGCCATACTTATCCAGGTAGGTCTGATCGAAGATCAAGAAGCACGGCACATTGACGTACCGGTGCCGCCGAACGTCGAAGTTGCGCAGGGTGGCGCCGACCTGTTGGCCGATGGATTCGTCGGCGAACCGGTTGCCATCCAGGTTCACCAAAATGCTGTGCGGAAACCCCGATTCGTTGTTGGTGACGCCCCGGTAAAGGGGCACTCCATCGTGTTCCTCTCCTGGGATGACATAGAGCAGGTCCTGTTGGAACATCGGTTTGACGCTGATGGCGGCGCCGATCTCGCCCGCCATCACCACCGAGTCGCCGTCCACGCTGGGTGGAAGGAGCGATTCGGCGGCGTGCATCTCGCTGAACCTCCGGGTCAAGGAATCGTTTCTGATATTGCTTCCGGTAGCTAGGACAACACCTCTCCGGGCCATGATTCGAACCTCATTGTGCCCTTGCCTAGCGAGGACCCCTCGGACCCGTCCGTCTTCCAGTATCAGGGATCGCACGTGGGTCTCAAGGTGGAAAGGGATATTCCGCCGCAGCACCGCGCTCATCAAATGCCCGATGAGACCGGCCCCAAAGGTGCGGATATCCTTTTCCATGCGCTCTCGGATTAGCTGCCGGTCCCAATTTTGAGGCCGCGCCCGGCCACCCCAACCGGCAACCTCTTCGAATGTCGCGCGGTGGGTGACCGCCGGAGCAGCCCTCAGGTGGTCATGCCATTCGCCCAATGACCTGGCCTCGAAAGGCCTCACTTGCAGATTACGGCCTTCACCCAGGGAACCGGGGGCCATGCCCTGGAAGTAATCCGGAAAGCCTGGGACCACATAGAAGGGGATTCCCACATCGTCGCAGAAAAATCTGAGTGCTTCGGGGGACTTTTCGATGTATGCCCGGAGGTTACTTTCGAGCTCATGGCCGGCGGCCAGGTGGTGCAGATAGTTATAGGCGTCTTCCCGAGAATCCTGGATCCCCAAAGACCGTTCCAGATGGTTGTCCCCCACCCAAACTATCCCGTAGGAATAGGTCGTCCCACCGCCGAATTTGCCGGATTTTTCCAGGATGACGGTCTCGAGACCTTGCGATTGGGCCGCCAGGGCCGCGCAGCTTGCTCCCATCCCTGATCCGACGGCAATAAAGTCTACTTCCAGGTCCGAATTGAGACTTGAAGTTGTCATCTGCGACTCCTTCATTCAGCGATCAAAAGCACTTGGGTTCGGGGCGCTTATCCAGCAATCAAAATATCATACAGCAGGGTTCATACCGGCTCAGCCGCCGTGCGCCGTGCCGGAAAGGGGCCTACAATGACCGCAGGCCCCGGCACCCCGCAACTCCAATTAGACGATCAATATACAGATGAGGAATCCCGCCATGACCAGCGCCAACGGCAAGGCCGAGACCGTTATCAAAAACGCCAACATCATCACCATGGACTCCGAACGTCCGACGGCCCAGGCGCTGGCCATGACCCATGGAAGGTTCTTAGGGGTTGGCAGCAACGAAGACATCGAGGGCCTGGTGGGGCCGGGCACCAAGGTATTGGATCTAGGCGGCAAGACCGTGCTGCCGGGGTTCATCGACGCCCACATCCACGTGTTGAACAGCGGCGTCCGCCACGTGATGGCCGCCGACTGCGACCTGCCCACCGTCGCCCAAGTCCAGGCCGCCCTGGGCCAGCGGGTCGAGAAAACGCCGGCCGGCCGATGGGTGCAGGGTTTCAAGTTCGACGACACCAAGACCGACCGCACCCCATCGAACGATGGACGCCACCTCTACCGGGAAGACTTGGACTCGGTGAGCACCGCCCACCCCATCCTGGTGGCCCACCGGGCGGGACACGTCTACTACATGAACTCCGCGGCCCTGGAGTTGGCCGGGTTCAACGACGAGACCCCCGACCCACCGGGAGGAAGGCTGGGCCGCGACCCCGACACGGGCCGGTTGAACGGCATGATCTACGAGCGCGCCATCGACCCGGTGCGCTTTGGCCTCATCCCGGTTGAGACCGAAGAGGTGCGCCGGGAGGGCCTGAGGACCATCTGCAACATGCTGAACCGGGTTGGCCTGACCAGCGTCCACGACGCCAGGGTGACGGCCGAGGAATTTCAGACCTATCAGGACGGGAAGGCCGCCGGTGAGTTGAGGCTTAGGGTATACGCCCTGATGTGGTACCCCCAGTTTCCCGCCCTCCGGGACGCCGGCATCAAGTCCGGCCTGGGGGACGACCGGCTCCGCATCGGCGGCATCAAGATGGTGGCCGACGGCGCCATCGCCACCCGGACCGCCTACCTGTCCCAGCCCTACGAGGGTTCCCAATGCGACCACGGCATCCTGGCCATGGAGCAAGATGAGATCGAGGAACAGGTGATGGCGATGCACCGGGCCGGCTTCCAGGTCTGCATCCACGCCAACGGCGACGTGACCATCGACATGGTGCTGACCGCCTACGAGAAGGCGCAAAAAGCCCATCCGCGGGCCAACGCCCGGCACCGCATCGAACACTGCACCCTGGTCAACCCAGACTTACTCGGGAGGATGAAGGCGCTGGGCTGCATCGCGACGCCCTTCTGCACCTACGTGTACCACCACGGCGAGAAGATGCGCTACTACGGCGAGCAGCGGCTGGAGTGGATGTTCGCCCAACGGTCTTTCATCGACAGCGGGGTGGTGTCCACCGGGGCCACCGACTACCCGCCCGGTCCCTTCGAGCCCCTGCTGGGCATTCAAAGCTGCGTCACCCGCACCGACAGCACCGGCAAGGAATGGGGTGTTAGCCAGAGGGTGTCCGTCGAGGAGGCCCTGCGGCTGTACACCGTGAATGGGGCCTACGCCTCCTTCGAGGAGGACATCAAGGGGTCCATCGAGCCCGGAAAGCTGGCGGACTTGGTGGTCTTGGGCCGCGACCCCACCCAGGTTGACCCGTTTGAGATCAAGGACATCCAGGTCGAACGGACCATCGTTGGCGGTGAAACGGTCTACGGGGGATAGGGGACTTGTCGAAGGACCCCACCTCGGGTCATAAAAGATATTGAAATAACTGCTAGAGATACGCCCGGTCGAAATCGTCGGAGAGCATGGACATGCTGTCCATGTCCCAGTCGAATGACAGCACCACCGACCGGTCGGATGTGGCCTCCAAGAGCCGTTTGCCGTTCTGGACAACCACGCTTTCGGCCAGGCTGTAATCGAGTTCGCCGGCCTCGTTGCCCGAGCGGTTGCAGACCATTACCGGCAGGCCGGTGTCGGCCGACCGGGCCTCCCACTCTCCGTCGGGCCCGCAGTGGCCGGGGCCCCAGGACACCGGAGAGACCAGCAATTGGGCGCCCTTGTCCTTGAACACCTGGGCGATCTCGTTCTTGTAGGCATCGGCGCAGATCAGTATCCCAGTCTTGATGCCGTCGCATTCGATGGGGTCGATCTTCCAGCCGCTGGTGGACCAGGACTCGGCCCCGCCTAGGGCCTTGACCTTCCGGTGTTTGCCGATGATCTCGCCGTTCCGGTCGATGACGAAAACGGTGTTGTACATCTTATCGGTGGCCGGGTCCCGCTCCGGGTGAGACAGAAAAACTGTCAGACCATGCTCCTTCACCAGTCCAAGGAATCCTTTCATCCATGGGTCGGGCTGGGGCAGTATCCAATCGGTGCCGATCGTCTTCATGAACAGGTAGCCGGAGATGCACAACTCGGGTGTTATCACCCAATGTGCGCCCTGTTGGGCGGCGACCTCGACGCCTCGCTCCACCAGCTTGCGGTTGTGGTCAATTTCGCTGGTGATGGGGGCCAGATGCAGGAACGATATCCGAAGTGGTTTCATCTTCGGGAGATTATAGCACCCAGCGTGCGCAGCACCTCCCGGCCTTGACGGCCAGGTGCCGTGACATCAGAATAAATAGCGAGGCCTGTTTCGACGGCCGGATTCCCTCTTATTGATGCCCCGTAGTGTAGTGGTAACACGCCAGCCTTTGGAGCTGGAATCCCTGGTTCGAACCCAGGCGGGGTAGCCAATGTGCTTCCTGTTTCCTTTTTCTTCCCATGTCGCTTGTAACCCTGGTGACCTTGATGCCATGTATCGTTTATGATACATTAAGTCATGTGGAGGCGGTCCAGACCGGATAAATTTTGCAGCGGAGCAAGGGATGCCGACCGTCGCCAGAGAGGGACAGTATCGGCTTGTAGTTAACACCCGAGAAAACGACTTTGAGCCTCCCCATGTGCATGTGTGGGTTGGCAACGAAGATGTATGCCGCATCGAATTGAACGGCGGCAGGTTCATGGACGAACCACCGTCCGGCGAATACCGGAACATTCTCCAGGCTTATACCAGGCACGCTGAGGCTGTTAGAAGGACTTGGGACGAAATTCACCACAGGTAGTGTGGAGATATGAGTGCAGTATTAGTTAAAAACGCCGAGCGGATGATGACCTCCGTGGAACTGCTGCAGGAAGGGATTGAGATTGCCTTCGCCGACGGCCTCAGGGGATTGGTTCCATTCGAGGAAATTCGCGAAGCCGAAGCTGATGACAAGCTCGCCAAGGTAGAATTGCCCAACCCTTACGAGCTCGTTCTGCACACCAAATCCGGGAAAACGGTCGAGCTCCCCTGGGACTTCGTTCGCCACTACTGCGATTCCTCCTACCGGCCAAGGGTTGAGGCAGTCGCGCTGTTGGGCAGGCAGACCATCGGCGCCAGAATCCGGCAACTGAGGGAGTCCACCGGCTTAACTCAGCAAGCTCTGGCCCAAGCAGCCGGCATCGGCCGGGTCACTCTGGTCAGAATCGAGAATGGGGAGCAGTCGCCCAGGTACGAGACGCTGGAGTCGTTGGCGCGAGCTCTGGGACTGCCTATCCGGGAGTTGGTAGGTAGAGGGGATGGCTCCGTGTAGGTATATCCAGACAGGGCAACCGACTCTTCTTTGACGCCGATTCAAGCATCCCCAGCGCCCGAATCCCCCTTCACCCCACAAGTCAGCCACGCATCACATTGACCCTTTAATGGCGGCGCGGGTATATTAACCGGAATACGGCGGTCCGGTTTCACTAAGTCCGTCGCTTGCGAGGTCTATCACAGCGTGTATGCGTTGATCCTGGCCGGCGGGAAAGGGGAAAGACTCCGCCCGCTGACCGACTCCCTGCCCAAGCCCATGGTCCCAGTCTGCGGCAAGCCCATCCTGGAACACCAGGTTGAGTGGCTGAAGGCCGGCGGCGTGACTGACGTGGTGTTTCTGGCCGGTTACCGCTGGGAGGCCATCAAGGACTACTTCGGCGACGGCAAGGCCTTCGGCATCAATGCCCACTACAGCGTGGAAGATTCCCCCCTGGGCCGGGGCGGGGCCATCAAGATGGGGTTCCCCAAGGTCCCAGAGACCGAAGAGACCGTGGCCGTGTTGAACGGCGACATCATCACCGCCGAGACCCTGGATAACCTGTCGGCCCGCCACCGGGAGCGAAGAGCGGCAAACGAGTCCCACATGGCCACCATCTTAGTGGTGCCCATGGTCAGCCCCTACGGGCTGGTGGACATGGACGAAACGGGCACCGTGACCGGCTTCCGGGAGAAGGTTGAGATGGAGCACTGGATCAACGGGGGCATCTACCTCTTCGAGCGTTCAATCGCCGCCGAGTTGCCCGATCTGGGCGACCACGAAACCGAGACATTTCCCCGGCTGGCCCAAACAGGACGACTGGCAGCCTTGAGGTCGCGCTGCTTCTGGCGCAGCGTGGACTCCTTCAAGGACCTGCGGGAAGCCGAAGAACACGTGGGCAGCCGCTGAACCGATGCCGGTGAATCGACACCGGTGAAGGAACGGTCGTAAAATCTACCTGGCAGAGTGCCGTTGAACCAGCGGTGGCGGCCATCCGTATAGGTGTTACAAGCATCATGACCCAGAGTGAAGCGCCAAAGGTAGAAACGCCGGCAAATATCTCGGGCGCTGTTTCCCAAGCGGCGGCCAAGATCAAGGCCAACATCGAAAAGGTGTTGGTGGGCAAGGGCGATGTCATCGACTTGACCCTGGCCGCGGTGTTGAGCGCCGGTCATATCCTGGTGGAAGACGTGCCCGGCATCGGCAAGACCACCCTGGCACGCTGCCTGGCCCAGTCTCTCCAATGCTCCTTCAAGCGCATCCAGTGCACCCCGGACCTGATGCCTTCGGACATCACCGGGGTCCATTTCTACAACCAGAAGTCCGGCGAGTTTGAGTTCCGGCCGGGGCCCATCCTGGCCCAGGTGGTGTTGGCCGACGAGATCAACCGGGCGACGCCCCGGACCCAGTCGGCGATGCTGGAAGCCATGGCTGAAGGGCAATTGACGGTGGACGACCTGACCATTCCACTGCCGGCGCCGTTCCTGCTCATCGCCACCCAGAACCCAATCGAACTGGAAGGCACCTTTCCCCTGCCCGAAGCCCAGTTGGACCGGTTTCTGATCCGGATCCGCATGGGTTACCCCGACGAGGTCCAGGAGGGGGAGATGCTGGCCCGGTTCAACGGGGCAAACCCCATGGCTGACCTCCAGCCGGTGGCCGACGGCCCCGAGATATTGGAGTTGCAACGCCTGGTGCAGCAGGTGTACGTGGACCCGGTGCTGAGCGATTATATAGTGCAGTTGGTGCGGGCCACCCGACAGCACCCCGACGCGGAACTGGGCGCCAGTCCCAGGGCGACCATGGGCCTCTACCGCTGCTCCCAGGCCATGGCCGCCATCCACGGCCGTGACTATGTGGGCCCCGATGACATTAAGCTAATGGCTCCCTACGCACTGCCCCACCGCATAATCGTAAAGTCTCAAGCCCGGCTCCGCGAGCGGTCTTCCGAAGACGTGGTTGCCGACGTTCTGTCCCAGGTCGAAGTCCCGGTCTAACACCCCGAATCAACACTCCGGTCTGGGAGCTGCGATGCTTAATGATTTCTGGATTCTATTCAGCAGCATCATGATTTTCATCGGCCTGGTGGCCAGCGAAGGGTTGCTGCTGGTGGTGGGTTCCCTGGTGATTGTCCTGGCGTTAGCAGCCCGCATCTGGGACCGCTATGCCTTCCATTCCGTGAGCCATTCACGGTCGATCAGCCGCCAACGGGCCTTCATCGGCGACACCGTGGACTACTCCGTCACCCTGGACAATGACAAAGTGCTGCCGCTGATCTGGGTCGATATCCAAGATTCCTTTCCCGACGGACTGGACCTGATCGGCGCGACCATGCGGGGCACCGGGCTTGAAATCAACCGGCAGCACACCATCACCACCTCCCTGCTCCCTTATCAGAAAGCCACCTGGAAGTATTCCCTGACGTGCTCGGAGCGCGGTTACCACCGCATCGGCCCGGTGCGCCTGCGGACCGGCGACATCTTCGGTTTCAGCTCCGCCGAGACTCGTTACACCCATTTCGACCATATCTTGGTTTTTCCCAGGATCGTGGACTTGGAAGGGCTCCTGTTCCCGCCGGAGCATCCACTGGGAGAGGTCCGCGGTTCAAGGCCGCTCTACTACGACACCAACCGGGTCGTGGGAAAGCGGGACTACCTGCCCAGAGACCCGCTGAAGCACATCGACTGGAAGGCGACCGCCCGCGCCCGAAGGCTGCAGACCAAGGTCTTTGAGCCGGTGGTTTCCCTGAACATGTTGATCGTGATGAACGGCTCTACCCGGGATTACACTTGGCAAGGCAGCAACCGCCGTCTCTTTGAGCGAACCGTGACCGTGGCGGCATCGACGGCTGACTTGGCGGACCGCCGGGGTTACACCTACGGGGTGGTCAGCAACGCCGTGGCCAGCTACACCGGGAAGTGGATCAACGTTCCCATGGGAGCTTCGTCCAGCCAGCTTTCAATGGCGCTTGAGTCCCTGGCCATGGCGGCGCCCTACGTGGTTGCCCCCCTTGCCGAGGTGTTGAACGCGGAACGGGACTCCCTTCCGGCCGGGACGACGGTCCTGCTGGTCACGGCAACCCTGGGAGACTCCCTGGTCAATGACATCGCCGGGATCCGAGACCACGGCTGCCCGGTGATGGTGCTCTACGCTGGGGATGGGCTTCCGGACCGGGAATTGGGTGACATACGGGTGATTCCCATGGCCAGCGTCTTGGATCCTCTGGAGGAACATGAGCCGGTCTTGGCGGAATAACACGGTCACTGCGGTAGCCCTGTTCCTGGAGGGCTGTGCCCTCTACCTGGTCTTCGTGGCGGTGGCCGCCCTCATCGACCAACCGAAGATAGCCCTGCCGTTCTGGCTGGTGCTGCTGGCGGTGGTTTTGTCATTCGTCCTCATGTCCTACGTCCTGTCGGTCAACGTCAATCCCCGCATCAGGGGCCTGTTGGGTCTCGCCTCCGGGTTGCCTTCTTTGCTGGTCCTGACCAACATGAACACCGGGTCCGGCTACGTGCCCGTGGAGACCCTGATCTCTGGCGATGTGGATTCCACGGTAGCCATCATCGGGACAATGTTGTTCCTGATCATCGTGTGGTGGCGGGGCGCCGGCGTAGCCAAAGAGGACATAACTCTGGACGCGGTGCGCTCTGCTTTCCTGTGGGGCCTGGGCGTGCTGTTCGCCACCGCGCTGGTGGACAGCATGGTGGAAGAACGGGTGGTGAACGGCTTCCTGGTGGTGGGATTCTTCGCGGTAGGTCTGCTGGGGCTTTCCCTGGCCCGCTTCTCCTCCGAGAGCGGGGAGACGCACGTGATGTCCCGGGAATGGGTGATGCCCATCGTTGTCAGTATCGCCGCAGTGGTTTTACTGGGACTGGTCATCAGCGCCATCGGGCTGGGCGGCCTGGACGATGTGACGCGGGAGACCCTGAAATTCGGCGGCACGGCCGGGTTCTGGGTCCTGCGGCCGGTCTTGCTGCTGATGGGGTTGTTTGCCGGCGTGATCGTGGGGCTGGCCAACTGGTTCGCGGGAATGTTCGGAGGAGGCGACTTTACGGGGCTGGAAAACGCTCAGGCACAGTTGGACGAGTTCCACCGGAGACTCAGAGAGCAGAGCGAGGAAAAGGAAGCTTCAACCGCCCTAATTACCGCACTCAAGTGGTTCGCATTGGCCGTGGCGGCTTCGATCGCGGGCTGGTTGGTCTACCGGTTGTTCCACTCCCGGCGGTTCATGGGCCGGGAGGGCGACGTTGAAGAGACCAGGGAGTCACTTTTCACCTGGAAGCGGGCCAACGACGACGTATCGGGGATGTTGGCCGCATGGTGGAAAAGGATGTTCCCGGTGCGAGAAAATAGGCCTGATGGAGGCAAGGAACCCACCTCGCCCAGGGAGTTTTACCACGGTTTCTTGGGGCTGGCCGCCCGGTTGGGCCGGCCTCGCCGTGACTGGGAGACGCCCAACGAGCATCAACGGGGCCTGTGGGGTCTCTTGCCGACCGACCCGGTCTACCGGATCGTGCAGCGATTCCAGCGTTCGCACTACGGGCGGATCAAATCGGACGATACGGGCGTGGAAGGCCTACGCCAGGACTGGAAGGAGATCAACGAGTTCGTGGACCGGGAGGACCTTTAACCCCTGGCTTCCAGGCCTCGGTCCACCTATCTTTTGCTTCCGGCCCGCAGCCCATCGATGACCTCTTTGATCTCCTCGAACCTGACGTAGCGGATGTTGCCGTCGAAGCTGGATGATGTAATCAATATTCCCAAGAACTCGCCGAATTTGTTGAATACGCCGCCTCCGCTCATACCATTGGTTGCCGCAGCGTCCACCTGGCCGATGGCAAAATCGCCGGGACTGATATTCCACAGCGACCCGATGCGGCCAAAGGTGACCAATGGGGTCGAGTTCGAGATATCGGGAACGAATCCGATCAACGCAACCTCATAGCCGATATCTTCGACGAGTCTTTGCGATAGATCGGCGAATACCTGGTTAGAGACCGGCAGCTCGACCGTTAAGCCCTCCGTGGGACTGTCCAGGGTCAGGAGCGCCAGATCGCGGGCGGTATCGAACCCGGTCACCGTGGCCCCTTGATAGGACCCGCCGCCCACTGAGACATCGACCCGGCTTGCGCCCGTGATCACGTGTTCGGCGGTAAGTATCTCGGTGGTTGAGATGCGGACGCCCGACCCCTGGGAAAAGATTAGATTGACGAAGACGACGGCCCTCCGCATGTCGCCGACAAAGTCGCTGAAGTCCGGCGGCGGTTCGCTGGGCAGACCCTCAGGGCCTCTGGGACCGACAAACCCGGGGAATCCCCGGGGCCCCGGGTCGCCCTTTGGCCCCGGGTCACCCGCCGGCCCCCTTTCAGCGGTGGGGCCGGCTTCACCCTGAACGCCCGGCGGGCCCATTTGTCCCTGCGGCCCTTCCGGACCGGGTTCTCCCCCCGGGCCTTGGCACGCCAGCATGGCGAGCACTGCCAATGCCACCAAAGCCAAGGGGAAACGGAGTCTGACGCCAAGATTGGCGCAAGTCTGGTTCAAGCTACACACTGGTCACCGGTGAATGACCGCCGCGGCGAGACCTCTGTCGTGCCGCGGCGTTTTTGTTTGGCATGTTCATATACGGTAATCAATCAGTTGTCTAATGTATCGACTCTTAACTAGGCTGCCCTTTTACGACTGCTGGGCCATTCTCTTCGCGTCGGGCAGTTCCACGGTCGTCCGGAACTCTGCCGCCAGTTTAACATTGGCCGTCTGGGGCTACGCCACCCGAAGCGGAGCGGAGGCAGACCGACAAGCCATTTGCCATCGTCGGTGTATTCTGCGGCCTACGCCAACGTATAATTAATCCTGACGGGCCCGCCATAGCAGCATCATCCGCGTTTTTCTTGATCAACTAATAAAGCCTGTAAGTGCTATTCTGATTCGCAGCGAGGAGAACGACCATGGCCCAATCAATGGGTGAATTGGAACAGGACGCATTGCAACTGCCCGCTGAAGACCGCGCGAGGCTGGCTGTCAGCCTCTCTGTAGCCTCGAAGAGACGAGCGACGACCCAGAGGAAATAGAGAAACTTTGGGTTGCTGAGGCGAAAAGAAGGGTCCGAGAGATTCAAGAAAATTCGGTAAGGGGGATTCCTGCCGAAGACGTTTTGAATGGGCTGGGGTCTCAGCGCGACCAATAGTGAAAGAAGCATATTTCCACCCATAGGCTTCGGCGGAACTCGGGGCAACGGTGGAATTCTACGAATCGCGCCTCAGGGGCCTTGGCTTAAGATTCTTGTCCGCAGTGAAAAGTGCAATCGAGCGATTCTCGGCCTTCCCGGAATCAGGCTCTCCCCTCGGTGGAGGCCTTCGAAAGCTGATTCTAAGGGGATTTCCCTATAGCATCATCTACCTGGAAACGGGAGAGAACATCCTGCTCCTCGCGGTAGCGCACCATTATCGTCGCCCCGAGTATTGGGCGCGGCGTTCTCAACCAAAGTAAATTAACCGCCCAGAGTCCTTTCCCTCGAATTACTCGTCAGCGTGAAGTAACCACCGATAGCCTCAGCACAGTATGACGCATTGACCCCCTACCTAAACTCCGGCATGACCTCGGAGGCAATCGTCTCCATGAGCCGCTTGAGGGCCGGGACGTCCCCCGAGTTTAGGGCCAGCACCATGTGCTCAACGCCGGCGTCCTGGTAGGCCTTGATCGAGGCCACCATCATGGCCGGGTCGTCGCCGGGCATGGTCGTCCGGCTCGCGGCGCGGTCGCTGGAGGGCCGGCCGTGCACCTCCACTTCGACCCTGATCGACCAGGTCATCTGATCGGGGTCCCTTCCCGCGGCAGTGGCAGCCTCGGTGATTTCCCGCTTTCCCAGCGCGAACCCCTCGGGCGAGAGTCCGGTGGGATGCCAGCCGTCGCCTCGCAGGGCGGTCCGCCTCATCGCTCCGGGGCTGGAACCGCCGACCCACAGCGGTATGGTGGGCTGCACCGGCTTGGGCGAGAAGTAGAGTTCCGAGAAGTCCCAACGTTTGCTCTGATACCGGGGCAGATGACTGGACCAGAGCTCCTTCATGATGTCCATGCACTCGTCGGTCAGGGAGCCCCGCCGACGCATGGAGATGCCCAGGGCCTCGAACTCCTCGGTCATTGCGCCGACACCCACGCCCAGGATGACCCTGCCGCCGGAAATCTGGTCCAGGGTGGCGGCGTACTTGGCCAGTTCCACGGGGTTGTGATAGGGAAGCACCAGCACTGAGGTGCCCAGGGTCACTTTTGACGTCGTGGCCGCCAGGTAGGAAAGGGTGGACATGGGATGGTAGTAGGGTTTGTCTTCCAACCGCTCACGGATGTATCCGGTGTTGAACAGGTGGTCCATGACCCAGACCGAGTCGTAGCCCAGGCTTTCGGCCAGCGGGCCGAATTCCAGGACCTGTTGCGGGTTTTCGACACCCCAGTTGTTGGGAATGGTCACGCCGAACTTCACGGAGCGCTCCTTGCACCTTGAAACGGGGGCAACGGACAGACGGAGGGACTAAGCAGTGTTGGCGGCTTCGATGAGCCGCGCCGTCTCGACGGCGACGGCGGCGGTGTTGGCGCCCATGTCCCTGACTTTGCCGCCGGCCCGGTCCAAAGCCTGCGCCTGGTTCTCGGTGGTCAGCACGCCGAAGATCGCCGGCACACCGGTTTCCAGCGCCACGGAACTGATGCCGCTGGCGGCCTGACCGGCCACGAAATCGTAATGGGAGGTCTCGCCGCGGATAACCGCCCCAAGACAGATGATTGCCTGGTACCTGCCGGACTTGGCCAGGGCCTTGGCCACCACGGGCAATTCAAATGCCCCAGGGACCCAACTGACCGTGATGTCTTCGTCCCTGACCCCGTGATGGAGCAGGGCTTCGACGGCCGAGTCCAGCAATTTCTTGGTAACGATTTCGTTGAACCGGGCAACGATCACTCCTATATGCAGTCCCTGTCCGTTCATGTCGCCCTTTAATTCTTTGGGCACGCTTATTTCTCCTGGTGCAGTCTGTTGGTTGTTTTAAGCCTTGACCGGTGCGGCATCGGGTTGCTGGCGCACTCCGCACTGGATGATCTTTTCGACGAATTCCGCTTCGGTCACCACACCGGCGATCTGGGTGAGCTCGTTCACCACCGTCAGCGGGACCGACCGGACGCCGTACTGCCGGCCGAGGGCGGGGAATTCCTCAACCTCGACCACGTCGGCGGTGATATTTTGGTTCTCCAACGCCAGGGCGTGGGCCAACCGGGCGATGGATGGGCACTGGGCGCTGCCCGGCGTAACGAATACCTGGATGTGCACCGGCTGGTTGATCCCGCGCAGCTTCTTCCGGGTGTCCATGCTCAGGGGACTGACGCCCCGGGAGATGGTCCGGATGTTTTCTACGATGACGGCCAACTGGTAGCCCATGGGAATCCCGAAGAACCTTAGCTTCGGTCCGCCCTTCGGTCCCCCTTTAATGCCAAAGGCAATGGCCGGCACCCTGGTTATGCCCTGGTCGCGGGCCAGGCCGGGCTCGGCGTAGATGTCCACCGTCTCGAGGTGGACCTTGGGCGACAGCGCCGCCAGTTCCTCCAACATCTGCTGGGTCTGGAGGCAGTACCTACATTCCCTGCCCGGCACGGCGATGGGGGAGGGCCGCTGGGTGAACAGGCGCAGGTTGACCTCGGCCTTCAGGTCCTTGCGGAAGGTCCGCTTTAGCTGGGCCTTTTCCTGGTCCGGGATCAGCGCCTGCTGGGTCATTCACCGGTCTCCTATTCTCGACGGGACAGCCCCTTGAATGGAGACCAGTTTACACGGGAAGCATTGGGTTATCCAGCTTTGTCCAGCAGGTCGCGGATGATGAGCATGCGCTGAAACAGGGTGAAACACGAGACAACGGCGATGGCCAGCAGAAACCACTCGATCTGACCAACGATCAGCCCGGCGCCCAGCAACACCACCCGCTCCGGGCGGGTCATCAGCCCCGACTTGGTAAACACGCCCAGGCCCTCGCCGCGGGCGCGGAGATAGCTGACCGCCTGGGAGAATATGAGGGCCAGCAGAATCACGGTGATGAAGAACACTTGCCGGTCTTCGCTGATGTCTGCCCGCAGTGCGTAGACCGCCAGACCGACGAATAATGCGGCCTCGCTGAGCCGGTCGAAGACGGAGTCCAGCAGGGCTCCAAAGGGGCTGACCTTGCCGGTGAGCCTGGCCAGCGCGCCGTCCATCAGGTCCAGCCCCCCGGCGAACAGAAAGACGATCCCGCCCGCCAGCAGCCAGCCGGCGCCGACCAGGTACGCCGACACAACGGTGATCAGGAAACCGAGGATGGTGATGCCGTTGGGGGTGAACTTGATCGCCCGGAAAAACTTGGCCCCCGGCAACTCGATGTAGCGGAGGACCGCGGCCCTAAACTGTTCTCGTCCCGGAAGAGCCATTAGCTGCCTGTAGACAGGAGTTGTAGTAATCCTCCACCTGGCCGGCCACCACTTCCCACCGGAAATCTTCCGCCGAGCGGTTGCCCTGACCGCCCAGCCTGCGTCGCAACTCCGGGTCGCGGGCCAATGTCCCCAGTGCTCCGGCCAGGGCGTCGCTGTCTTTCTTTGGAACGAGCAGACCCTGCTCGCCGTCGGTGACAATCCCCCGGAACCCTTCTATGTCGGATGCGACCACCGGTTTGCCCGCCGCCATGGCCTCCAGCAAGACGATCCCGAAGCTCTCGGCCCCGGTGGCCGGGGAGCAGAAGATATCGGCGCTGGCGTAGTAGCGTGGCAGGTCTTCGTAGGAGACCCGTCCCACGAACTCCACGTCCTGGAGGTTGTGGGAGCTGATGATTCGGTAGGACTCTTTGTCCGGGTTGCCGGGCCCGACCACGATCAGCCGGATGTTGGGCAGGTCCCATTTCAACTTGCCGTAGGCTTCCAACAGGTACCGCAATCCCTTGCGCTTCTCCAGGCGGCCCACGAATAGGATGTTCAGCTTGCCGTCTTGGTACTGGGGCAGCGGCGCAACACCGGCTGAGAATCGGTCAAAGTCGATGCCGTTGGGGATGATCTCATAATCGCCCGGGAAGGTGTTGTTTACATAACGGCGGGCAGCTGGGGAGACAGCGATATTGCCGTGGAGCCTTTGGTGCCAGCGTTTGATGATGGGATGGGTCACGCGGTAGAGGTGCTGGCGGGCGTAGGACGCGTGAAAAGTTCCCACGTTCACCGAGCGGGAGAACTCCAAAACGCACAGTGGGAGTATGGGCGCCATCGGCTCGTGCAGATGGATGATGTCGTATTGCTCTCGTTGCAGCAGCGCCCGAACCTTGGGGTAGAGCCACCAGGAAAGAGACACCCTGGCGATGGAGCCGCCGCTGGGAAGTGGGACCGAACGGCCCAAGGGCACCAGCAGGTCGGCGTCCTGACATTCGCGGGAAGGGGAGTGTGGGGCAAGCACCTGGACCTCGTGTCCGGAGCGCCCGAGCGCCCGAGCCAACTGGGTAACATGGGCCGTAACCCCACCGGGCCAGGTGAAGTCGTACGGAGAAACCATGGCAATCTTCACGGTGTCACTCCCGTACCGTCGGCATCCAAGGGATCGGCTCCCTTATGCTTCCTCGGCGATGAAGGCCTCGACCATATCTCTTGCTTGGTCGTCGGTGTATTGGATGGGGGGAGACTTCATAAAGTAGGCGCTGGGCCCCTCTATCGCGCCGCCCTGTCCACGGTCCATTGCCAGTTTCGCGCACCGGATGGCGTCGACCACCACTCCGGCCGAGTTGGGGCTGTCCCAGACTTCAAGCTTGATCTCCAGGTTGATGGGCGCCCCGCCGAACACGCGTCCCTCCATGCGGATGTAGCACCATTTGCGGTCCTTCAACCAGGGCACGTGATCGCTGGGGCCGATGTGAATCTGGTCGTCTCCGATGCCGTTGTCCATCTGAGAGGTGACCGAGGTGGTCTTGGAGATCTTCTTTGAGGTCAGCCGCTCCCGCTCCAGCATGTTCAGGAAGTCGGTGTTGCCGCCGAAGTTCAATTGGTAGGTGTTGTCCAGGGTGACCCCCCGGTCTTCGAACAGGCGGGTGAGGACGCGGTGGGTGATGGTGGCGCCCAGTTGGGACTTGATGTCGTCACCGACGATGGGCACGCCGCGCTCTTCGAAGCGGTTGCGCCAGTACTCTTCGCGGGCCAGGAACACGGGAATGCAGTTAACCATGCCGCAGCGGGCGTTCAGTATCTGCTCAACGTACCACTTGGTGGCCTGTTCGCTGCCCACCGGAAGGTAATTGATGACCACGTCGACTTCGCGCTCCTGCAGGATGCCGGTGATGTCGGCGGTGGAGTGGGGAGATTTCTTGACGATGTCGGCCAGGTATTTGCCCACGCTGTCGTGGGTCATTCCCCGCTCGACAATCACACCGGTGGTGGGAACGTCGGCGAACTTGAGGGTGTTGTTGGGAGTGGTGAATATGGCTTCGGACAGGTCCTTGCCGACCTTATTCGCGTCGATATCAAAGGCCGCCACTACCTCGATGTCGTCGATCCGGTATCCACCGATGCTATTGTGCATGACGCCCGCTACCTCGGCGTCGTCCGGAATCTCCACGTATTTATGTATCCCTTGGACCAGCGACGAGGCGCAGTTTCCCACGCCTATGATGGCAACCTTGATTTTCCCCACGAATTCGGCTCCTTTCGCCCTTACCCTGCGTTGACTTACCAGCGTAAACCAAACCGCTGCATTTTAGCAATTCGCCCTAGCTGCCACAAGAGACGCCGTTACGGATCACAACGCTTACGCGGAGGATACGGGCGGCAACGGACCACTTCAAATACCCGGATCATCCGCTCATTAGAAGAACCGGATTATGACCGTGCGGTCATCATAGCGGAACCGCACGCCGATCGTCTTCGGAACGTAGCCCTCTTGAAGACGGCCCTTGATGGTGTCTTCAATCGTCTCGGCCGCCTGTTCCGGGGTGGAGGCGTTGCCGACCACCTCGGCCAGTTCTTCGATGGTCATGTTGTCGGTGATGCCGTCGGTCGCCACCAAGATCCGGTCACCCGCAGAGGGAGTTATCTCGACTTGGGCCGGTTCACCCAGTATTTCCGACGCGCCGATGGCCTTGGCCACGCCCACATGCAGGAACCCGCCGGCGTGGCCCGAAAGCTTCCGGTGACCATCCTTGTTTATCAGGATCACCGGGCTGTCTCCGGCGGAGATGATCTGGATTATGTCGCCGCGGCCCAGCACGGCTGAGACCGTGGTCAGAAGGAACCGCCCCGCCCCCACGCTATAGAAGTCCGCGTTCATCTCGGACAGGAGCCGGACTATATCCGCCGAGTTGTTCAGTTCTCCGCTATCCAGCGCTTCTTTCAATTCAGTACTGGCCTGCTCACCGCCGTGGCCGGTGACGCCGTCCATCACCACGTCCAAGAACTCTCCGTTTCCCAAGTCTTTGCTCAGGAAGCTGTCCTCGCCGTGGGCTGAATTGTCTTGCATCGTGGTGACTGTGCTTGCCAGCATGGGGGCCAAACCTCGGTTAATTTTTGTTCTGCTTTTGACGCCCGCCAGGTCTTAATTCCGGATAAACCGCGGAATAGGTATGCAGACCCGGCAACCGGGGATAACCCCTCCGGTTAGTCTGCATCTACGCCGGGCAGTCCTGTAATACAGCCGCGACCTGCGGGCCGTCTGCTTGAACGCCGCGGCGCAAGGGCACAACCAACGACTTGCGCCGCCTATCCTACTGGTCACCTTCGGGCTGCTGGACCCCGGCCCGGTTCTCGAGTCCATATCCCCGGCGTACGGAGAATAGTACGGAATATCCCCATCGAGACAGGTGCCTTGCAGATACATTCTAGCCGGTCTTGGGCGCAACCGTCACCATGGACCACCAGGTCGATATCGTGTTTCTTAATCCAGGCACGGTCAATGGTCTGCGGCGCGCCGGGCGCCACCACGTCGATGTATACCCGTACCAACGTACCGTCACTCCCTGCGCAAGGCGTGGGCTAATCGATGGATCGCCGCCCAGTTAGCGACCACGGCAAGGGCAATCAATGTCCAGATGGGTTGGCTCAGGAGGAGTCCAACCACCAGTATGTGATTGCGCACTCCCCGGTCGCCAATGGTAGCCGCGGAGCTCTTTCCTTCGGCTTCGGTCTTGGCCCTCACGTAGGGCGTCATCATCGCCCCTAGGAGCGCGGCCAATCCGAGGACCAAGGCGGCCTCGGAGGTCAAGAAGGACAGATGCCCGATGAGAAGGTCCTGGTACCGGTCCAGTGCCACGGCGGTCAGGTAGGCCAACGCCCCGATGACCAGGAAATCGGTATACCGGTCCAACGTCGCGTCGAATATGGCCCCCTCCCTAGAGCCAGTGCCCTGTGCCCTCGCCAGATCACCGTCAAGGTAGTCGAGGACGTCGCCCAAGGCGAAGAGGATCCCAGCAGTCCATAACGGAAGCGCCAGGATACAAATTGAGGCTCCTACTCCACCCACCAAGAAACCGGCGAAGGAAATTCGATTTGGAGTGATCCAACGATACGGGGCCAGACGCCTCGCGAGGGGCTCTGTACCCCGCCTGTAAAGGTTATCGACAACGTTTTCCGGTAATTTCGGGATAGCTCGCTCCTGCAAAAAGATTAAGGTTATCAGGCGTTCTACGCGGATTACTCAGCATGCTGAGTTGAGTAACCGCTTATACAATTCCAGGTACTTTAGCCCCATTGCCTGACTGCTGAAATGTTGCTCCACATGCCTCCTGCACCGTGCCGGATCAATCTGGTCCACCTTGCCGACGGCTTCGGCCATTTCATCAGGAGAGTCGACTATAAAGCCAGTCTGCCCATCAACAATCACCTCAGACACCCCTCCCCGGTTGAACGTTAATACCGGCGTCCCACACGCCATTGCCTCTAGGAGCACAAGACCAAACGGTTCATCCCAACGGATAGGCATCAGGAAACCAGAAGCATGCCCGAACCACACGTCTTTCTGCGTGTCGTCTAGCTGCCCGATGTAGACGGCAGGCTCCGGGCAAGCCAACACACGTTCTACAACCTCCGCGAGATAAGAAGGCGTCACGGGGATGCGGCCGATGTGGGGCATTACCCTCACCCGTGAACGGAATTGGTCGAAATAATGTGGCTCCATGATAGGCCCTGCGAGAACCAGCTTTTGTCCAGCCCTTTCCGCCACCTCTACAGCGATATCTTGCCCCTTACGCCGCATAATCCTCCCGAGGCTGAACAAATAGTCTTTTTTCTGACTCTGAAGATGGTAATCGTCGAAAAAGACGCTGTTGCAGACGATGCCGCTAATATTTATATACTGCCCATATAACGCCGCCTGATGCTGGCTAACGCAACTGAAGAAGACGTTATGCCTGGCGCGTTGTCTGTAGGTACCGCATTCGTCGAGATGCCCGTCGGCAGTCACGGCTCCATGAAGGGTGGTCAGGATGGGCATATGAAGGAGGTTTTGATATTCCCGGTACGCATCAGACAGCAGAAGGCCTCCTCCGTGGTCATGCACTATGTCAACGCCCTCGGAAAGAGCGCGTTGCAGACTCAAGTAGTAATGCCGCTGGTGCGCCTCAGTAGTATAGGGGCGTTCCAAGATTATCTCCGAACGCAGGTCTGATACTCCGCCACTAAAATCAGTGGGCATGCTGGGCACCGGCGGCCGGTGATGCAAGGCGCGCTCCACCGTTGCAAAGAGTGCTCCTCCCAGCACATCAGAGTCGCCTGTGCTGCACACTGTAACCTCAACTCCCAGCCGTTGAAGCTCCTTTGCCAGGGCGTATACCACCCTTTGAATGCCAGCGTGCTTCAAGCTACGCGACACCGGGAAGTCGATATCGGAGGTCACAAGCACCTTCATGTCACACCTTTTCCCCAGTGGCGGTCCGGGTTGCGTGAAAATGCCAGCTACACCCCGCGCCCGGCGTAACAATCCGCCTTGGTACTTTGCCCTTGGGGGGACTGCTGATGTATCTCATCGAGAATATTCCATGGGTCCAGGCCGTCAGGCCAAATAACCGGCCAATTCCGAGTCCGGGTCGAACAGGAATCCCCGCCAATAGTCTTCTTTCAACCATTGGGCGGCTTCCCGCCAAGACCGGCCCGCTTCAGCGGCGTTGGCCAGTGCGGTGTTCCGCTCTTTGATCCGGTCTAGGTAGGCCGTCAGGTCGGCCCGGTACTGAGTATAGTCCGTGTAGGACCGCGCCCGTATGTTGTCCAGGATCTCCGCGCCCGCTGCGGCAACGGGCGGCGCCGACTCGGCCAGGTCCCGGGCCATCTCGTCCAATTCCTCCCCGATGTCTATGATGGGACGGATGCCCCTTGGCTCGCGGTAGCCCGAAGAATCGGCCGGCGGCTCTTGGGGTGTGGTGTAGAACTTCAAGATCTCCAAACAGGCGTCGTTAACGTCGAAGGGAGGCCGGCCCCGGGGGGCGTCATCGTCCAAACGGGCCAGGGCCCCGGTGTCGATCAAGACCATCTGTCCGTTGCCAGGCTGGTAGAAGATGTTCTGAGGCCGCAGGTCCAGAATGACGTAACCGGACTTGAGGTAGACCTCCTCCAGGTCCAGCAGTTGGTTGTGGACCGGATGTGGCGGGACGGCGCTGGGCTGGACCAGAGGAAAAAGGGTGAACAGGTTTTGACCGGCCCCGATGGGCACCCCCTTGAACTTGGACATCATGTCGCCCAGCAGGGGGATGCCGCGGGCCCGCTCTTCCACCAAGACCTGGTATTCCTTTCCCAACTCGTCGCCGAAGAAGTCGTCGTGGACGGCCCGTCCGGTGTAACCCAGTATCGGCGAGATCAAGTTGGTGGAATATCCGACCTCTTGGTAAGCCTGAAGGGTCTTTTCGGTGCGGGCCTCAATGGCTTCGTGCTGGTTCCGGCTGATTGCCTGGGGCACGGGCCGCTTTATGGCCACCTGGCGGCCGGTCTCCCGGTCGACGGCCGCTCTCACTTCATAGTCGGCGCCGGCGCCAAGCCGCCCGGTGATCTCGTATCGGTCTAGGTCGACCTTCTCCAAATATGCCGCTCCGGATGAAATTGGGGGCCTGATGTTGATTCGCCAGACGTGATTCCAATGACCTGGGACCGGGGGCTGGTCCCCCAGCAAAGCGGGCCGGAAATCCCCCTGGGCAGCCCGTTGAAATCTTGGTCAATCGAGTCCAAATGGCCCCGTTTAGAGACCGATTGGATGGTACCCCTTGGCCTGGGAAAACGCAACACGAGATCGAGCCTGAGACCGGCCCGCCCGCGCATGGACTATTCCGCCGCGCCGGCGGGGGAATCCGGGGCCCTATAGAGCAGGGTGACCCACTCTTCTTGGGGCCACTCGCTGACCAGGGCGAACCCCAAGGGCTCAGCCGCTGCGGCGACCTCTTCTTTCTGGGTGGTCAGGAGACCGGAGGCGATGAACAACCCGCCCGGTTTCAGTGCTGTGAGGATGAAGGGACAACGGTCGGCGACGCCCCTGGCCGAGATGTTGGCCACGGCCAGGTCGAACTGCCCGGCGCCAGCGGTCGGATGGGGCACCGAGCCCTGGCCCAATCTGACCTGCTTGCTGATGCCACAGCGCCTGAAATTGCGGCGGGCGGCGGATACAGCCTGGGAGTCGATGTCCAGGGCGGTCACCAGTCCGGCGCCCAGCTTCATGGCCGCGATTGTCAGTATGCCGGAGCCTGTGCCAAGGTCCAACACCGTCATGCCGGGGGTGATGTGCTGCTCCATGGCCTGCAGGCAGGTGTCGGTGGTGGGGTGATACCCGGTGCCGAAGGCGATGCCGGGGTCCAGTTCAATGACGATGTCGTCCGGTCCGGGGTCCAGGTCCAGCCAGGTCGGCTTGATGACCAGGCGTTTGCCGATCCGCAGGATCCCGAAGTGGGACTTCCAGGAGTTCTGCCAGTCCTCGTCTTCGGGCAGATCGCGGATCTCCAGACCGCCGATGGGCTCAATCGCGGCCACCAATTTCACCCCCACTTCGATGCGGGCCAGCCGCTGGCGGGAGCCGGATGTCATGTAGGTGCGCAGTAGGACCCGGCCCTTGCCGTCCAACTCGGTGCTCAGTCCCTTCCCGTAGCGGTCGAACAGATAGGAGATGGGCTCCACGTATTCATGGGGAACAGAGATACTTAACTCTATCCAGGCCACCGGCCCTCCGCGCCTTGGAGCGCCAAGTAAAAAGACCCGCGGGACCGTCGGTCCCCGGGTCTTTCCTCATGGCTCCTCGCTCCGTGCCTTAAGGCTCCGTGTTCGATACAGGTTGGGATCAACCCAGCGCTTCTTTGATTTTATCGAAGATGCCCTTTTCTTCTTCGCCGCCGCCCGAAGAGCCGCCTTTGCGGGAGTTCCCGCTGGAATTCGCGAAGGACTGCGAAAGCTCTTGGAGCAGCTCCCGTTGCCGGTCGTCCAGGGACCCGGGAACCCTGATGTCCACCATCACCCTGAGGTCGCCCCGCCGGTTGCCGTTCAGATGCGGCACGCCCTTGCCCTTGATCCGGAATTCGGTGCCGGGCTGGGTTCCTTGGGGCAGTTTTAGGTCTTCGTTTTTTCCGTCCAGGGTCGGGATGGACTTGAGAGCGCCCAGGGCGGCTTCGGCTATGTTTACCGGAAGCACGTAGACCAGGTCGGAGCCGTCCCGCTCGAAGAATTGGTGTTCCCGCACTTCAATATAGACATACAGGTTGCCGGTCCCGCCACCGTCGCTGCCGGTTTCGCCCTCGCCGCTGAGGCGCACCTGCATGCCGCTCTCCACTCCGGCGGGGATGGTAACGGCAATCTTGCGGGTCTTGCGCTCCTTGCCTCCGCCCCGGCAATTGGAGCAGGGGGTTTTGATGATGGTCCCCCTTCCCTGGCAACTGCTGCAGGTGATCACCTGAGTGAACTGGCCGAACACACTACGCTGGGCGCGCCGCACCTGGCCCTTGCCCTTACAGGTGTTGCAGGTGTCCAAAGAGGTGCCGGGCGCGTTGCCGGCCCCGGAACAGACACCGCAGTTCTCCAGGCGGTTGAGCTCGATTTCACGCTCGGCGCCGAAGACCGATTCTTCGAAGCTTAGGACAACCCGGTGCTGCAGGTCGCTTCCCCGCTGCGCCTGGCGGCTGCGGCGGCCGGTCCGGTCCCCAAAAAACGAATCAAAAATGTCGCCAAAGCCACCGAAAACATCGAACCCGTCGAAAGGCCGGTCAGACCCCCCGTTGGCGCTCACGCCGGCTTTGCCGAATTGGTCGTATTGCGCCCGCTTATTCGGGTCGGAGAGGACTTGGTAGGCCTCGTTTATTTCTTTGAATTTCTCTTCTGCGCCGGCGCTCTTGTTGCGGTCGGGGTGAAACTCCATGGCTTTCTTGCGGAAAGCCTTGCGGATGTCTTCCTCTCCGACGCCTCTGCCGACACCGAGTAGGTCGTAATAATTCCTGTTAGCCATTCACGAACACCTGTTGTGTTCTGCTCTCCAAGCCGGATTCGGATACCAATCATTATAGAGCAGGCCTGGTGGCCGCTCAAGAGCAAGGACGCCTGTGCCCGGCGGCGTTTCTACTAGACCGATTGGGGTATTCCGGCGGCTGTTTACGTAGAAGTCTGGTCGCATTGGTTAGTTTTACAGCCACCGCAGAGCCGGGTTTCGCCTTGACACCCTCTAGGCATCTGGTTAGCATGTTAGCTGGGAGCAAAGGCTCCCTTTTAGGCACACTAGGCGGAAAGGTATAGGTGATTACCGTGGAGATTATCATCGTCATCCTAGCCGTCCTGGCGGCCGCAGGGATTGGTGTTGCTACCTGGTTCGCTCTCAAATTGCGGAATGAAGCCTTAGGGGCAGAGTCCGCCGGACGGAGCGCCCGGGGTATTATCACCCAGGCTGAAGAGGAAAGTAGAAAAGTCCTCTTGGCGGCCCAGGAAGAGGTTTTAAAACTACGTAACGCAACGGAGTCGGAACTGAAAGAACAACGCCAGGAGTTCCACCGCATGGAAAGCAGGCATCTGCAGCGGGAAGAGCAACTGGAACGGAAGATTGAAGCCCAAGAAGGGCAGCAACGCGAGTTAGCCTCAAAAGAGGTGGAAGTCGAACGGGCCCAGCAGGAAGCCGACCAGTTCAAGGCGGAACAATCAAGGGCCCTGGAACAGGTGGCCGGCCTCAGCGTTGACGAGGCCCGTGATCAGGTGGTGAGGCGCGGTGAAGAAGAAGCCGTGCACGACTTGGCCAAGCGGTACTACGAACTAGAGAAAGAGCACAAAGAAAAGTCCGACGTAAACGCCCGCAAGATCATCACAGTCGCCATCAACCGTCTCGCAACCGACGTAGTTTCCCAATCGACCACTGCAACAGTTTCCCTGCCCAACGATGAGATGAAAGGTCGTCTCATCGGCCGCGAAGGGCGCAACATTCGCACACTGGAAGCCCTCACCGGAGTGGATATCATCATCGATGACACTCCTGAGGCTGTGACTGTATCCTGCTTCGACCCGGTCAGGCGTGAAGTAGCCCGCCTTGCCTTGGAGAAGCTGGTCTCGGACGGGCGCATCCAGCCCGCCCGCATCGAGGATATGGTCAACCGGGCCCAGGAAGAGATTGACCAGACAATTATGAAGGCGGGCGAACAGGCCACCTTCGATGCCGGGGTCAGCGGCCTGGACTCGGAGTTGATCCGGTTACTGGGTCAGCTAAAATACCGCTACAGCTACGGGGAAAACGTGCTGCAACACTCCATTGAGGTCTCGTTGCTCTCCGGTATGCTGGCCGCGGAGGCCGGGGCCAACGTACAGGTCGCCAAGATGGGCGGTCTGCTGCATGACATCGGCAAAGCGGTTACCCACGAGATCTCCGGCCCCCACGCTGAGATCGGCGCCGAGATTGCCCGGAAGCATGGTATAAACCATAGTTCTTACCGGGGGATCTTGGAGCACCACAGCGACGACCACGAGACTGTTGAGTCGTTCCTGGTGGCCTCCGCCGACGCCATCAGCGCGTCACGCCCCGGCGCCCGCAGAGAATCCTTGGAGCTGTACGTGAAGCGGCTCAAGGACCTTGAAGAGGTCGCCACCAGCTTCAACGGCGTTGAACGGGTCTTCGCCATCCAGGCGGGCCGCGAGGTCCGGGTCATGGTCAAGCCAGACGACCTGGATGACCAAGAAGCCGCCGCATTGGCCCGGAACATCGTCAAGAAGGTGGAAGAAGACCTGGTCTTCCCCGGTCAGATCAAAGTGACCGTGATACGGGAGACCCGGAACGTGGAATACGCTAAATAACGGCCCAAGACGGCAACGAATTGGCAAGCATACTGGGGACCCAGAAGCGGGAGCGTACCGGCTACTGGGTCCCCTTTTCAATCGCCGGCGCCGGTGCAACCGATCTCTTTTAATACCCGGTCTTAGTTCGGTCTAGGTTTTTGTTAAATTCCGGTTTCGTTAAATCAAGGAGCAACAGTTCTTGCGTATACTGATGATAGGAGACGTGATTGGGAAGCCGGGCCGTGAGGCGGTCCGGGCCGTGCTGCCCGGTCTGAAACGCGAAAAGTCCATCGACTTCGTGATCTGCAACGGCGAGAACACGGCGGGTGGGTTCGGCATCACCGCGGACACGGCGTCGGAGCTTCTCGAGAGCGGTGTGGACGTGCTCACCTCCGGCAACCACATCTGGGACAAGAAGGAGATCATTCCTTTTCTGGATGAAGGACTTCCCTTGATCCGGCCGGCCAATTATCCCGACGCCCCCGGCCGGGGATATCTGCACCACGGCGGGGTGACGGTGGTTAACCTGATGGGCCGGGTGTTCATGACATCGCTGGACTGCCCCTTCCGCACCGCCGACGCCCTGTTGAAGCAATGGCAAGAGGAAGGCGAAAGCAAGGTAATAATCGTGGATTTCCATGCCGAGGCAACCTCGGAGAAACAGGCCCTGGGCTGGTACCTGGATGGCCGGGTTAGCGGCGTGTTGGGCACCCATACCCACGTGGGGACCGTGGACGCCCGGATCCTGCCCAAGGGCACGGCCTACCTGACCGACGTCGGCATGACCGGGCCGTTGGACTCCGTGATCGGCTCGGACAAGGATGCGGTGTTGGAGCGGTTCTTGACCTCCCTCCCCCACCGGCTTCCCGTGGCCACCGGACCCTGCGTGCTGAACGCGGTGCTGGTGGACGTGGACGAGGAGACCGGCAAGGCGTTGTCGATAGAACGGGTTGATAGGACGGTGGACTAGATTGGCCGCGACGATAGACCTACACCTACACACCCTGGCGTCGGACGGCCGTCTCACCCCCACCGAGCTGATTCAACTGGTGGCCAAGCAGGGACTTGAGACCGTGTCGATCACCGACCATGACACCACCGATGGGTTGGCGGAGGCCTACGAGGCCGCCAAGGAATTCCCCGGTCTGCGGATCATACCGGGGATCGAGATGAGCGCCGACATACCCGGGGACGAGGTCCACGTTCTGGGTTACTTCTTGGAATATGAGGACCCGGATTTCCAGGCCCAACTGTTGGAATTTCGGCGCGGACGCGTTGACCGGGCCCAGATGATGGTGGAGAAGTTGGACTCCCTGGGAGTCCATATCGAGTGGGAGCGGGTCCTGCACTTCGCCGGCGACGGCACGGTGGGGCGGCCCCACATCGCCCTGGCTATGGTGGAAGCCGGCTACTGCAAAGAGCCCAAAGACGCCTTTGACGAATACCTGGGCCGTAACGGCCTGGCCTACGCCGAACGGCCCAAGATGACCCCGGCCGAGGGCGTTGAGATGATTAAGAAAGTCGGCGGGGTGCCCGTTTTGGCCCATCCGACATTCATGAACGACCTGGAAGCCGGCATCTCCAGCCTGAAGCAGGCAGGCCTGCTGGGTATGGAGGTGTATTACGCCCAATACGATGAGGACACCGTGCGTCATCTGGCCCGGTTGGCCCGGGAATACGACTTGATCCCCTGCGGCGGCAGCGACTACCACGGGCTGGGCAACTCCGGAGAGCCCCTGCCCGGCACCCTGGGCCCGCCGGAGGAGACCATTAAACTGCTGGAAGAGGCGGCCGCGAAGGCCAAGTCAGAAAAGGCGAAGTCCGAATAGGGATACTTCACAGGATTCAAAGCGGGATACGCACTTGGATATTGCGGCGTTATACATAGGTTCATATCTGCTGGGTTCGATCCCCACGGCCTACCTCATCGGCCGGCTGATCAGGGGAGTGGACATCCGCGGGTATGGCAGCGGCAACGTGGGCAGCGCCAATCTCTACGAGCACGTGGGCAAGCGGTGGGTCGTTCCCCTGGTGGCCTTCGAGATGCTGGTTAAAGGCGCGCTCCCCATCTGGGCCGCCCTGTATGTCTTGGACATCGACCGGTCGTCGGCCTACCTCATCGGTCCTCCGTTGCTGGCCATAGCCGGCAACAACTGGTCGGCCTTTCTGAAGTTCCAGGGTGGGCGGGGAATCGCCGTGACGGGGGGAACCCTGCTGGCCTTGTCGCCGGTCCTGCTGGTTGCTTCCTGCGTCATAGCAACCGGCGGTTGGAAGGTCACCAAAAGTTCCGGGCTCTGGGTGCTGATATCCCTGGTCCTGCTGCCCCTCTGGGCCTACCTGGTCCACGACAATCTGAACTTGGTTTGGTATTGCTTTGGGCTTCTAGGTATCGTGGTCCTCAAGCGTTTATCGGCCAATTGGACGCCCTTCCCGGAAGACGTTTCCCGTAAGAGAGTCCTGTTTAACCGGTTGGTCCGGGACCGTGATGTGTTGGACCGCACCGGATGGGTGAGGCGGATCCCGGAGGGCTCTTCCTGAATCCAATAGATTGGGGAGAAACTCCGGCGGGACATTAGAGGCTATGGAACAACAAACCGGGACCGGCGAACCACCACAGACTGACCATTGCAATTGGCATCCTCATGTCGAGACGGCGCTGTCCTGCGGTCAATGCGGCCGGAGCATGTGCACCCAGTGTTTGGTGCAGGTCTCGGTCGGCATCCGCTGCCCAGAGTGCGGCAAGGCGGCCAAGATGCCCACCTTCGACGTTCAGCCGGGCTACTATGCCAAGGCCGCCGGCGTTGGCGTTGCCGTTGCCATCGGCGGCGGTGTGCTCTGGATTATCTTCAACTTGATATTCGGGGGCTTCGGCATACTGGCGTCACTGCCTGCCCTGGGCGTTGGCTACGCCGCCGGCGAACTGATCAGCGCCTCGGTAAACGCCAAGCGGAGCAAGGGTCTGGCGTATATCGCCGCCGGGTCGGTGATTGGAGCGTATATCATCAGCCTGCCGTCCAGCCCATCAACGGCGGGATTCTTCAGCCTAATCGTACTGGCCATCGCCATCTACACTGCTGTGCAGCGGGTCAAATAACTCTCGCAAAAGCCGTTCGACCGTCTGGCCCAACACCTCCCCTTCGAAACCCCTCCGGTGCAAGAACCCGCCCAATTTGCGGCGGAAGGCCCCGGCGTCCTCCACCGGTAGCTTGGCTGCGTATCTCGAACCGGCCCGGTAGGCGTTGGCGGAGGCATCGAAACCGGAAAGGGCGTCCCGGATGACCTCCCGGTCCACCCCCAGTCTCAGCAGTTCCTGTCTGATCACATTTTGTCCCCTGGGCCGGAACTTCTCCCGCTGCTCCCGCCACTCTTTGGCGAAGGCTGCGTCGTCCAACAGACCCTGGCGGCGAAGATCCGACAGTGTGCGGTCGATGGCCTCCCCGGTGAAACGGCCTTGTAGCCGTCGCTGGACCTCACTCTCCGACCGTGACCGGTAGGAGAGCAGATGCAGGGCGGCGTTCTTGGCCTTGACGTATTGAGAGTCGGCGTCTCCGTCTAGGTGTGGCGCTTCAGCCATCGGTCGATGCTCCCGGTAATCTGGGGTGCCTGGGGTTGGTGATTAGAGGCTATTGTTGAATACCGCACGACCCGTTATTGGGTTCTTCGACAAGTCGGACTTCATCGCCCGGCGCGCGGGCATCGACCTCCGGTCGGAACTCACGACGAACGGTAAACGCGCCTGCTTGCGTTAGGGGTAAACACCCCTCTTTCCGTTCGTGGTAAAAGCCTCTCCTCCCGTTCGTGGTAAACGCGCCTACCCCGTTCGTGGTGAGCTTGTCGAACCATGCTGGCGGGGCGGAGTTACTCTTTGTCGTCCAACCCCTGGGAGATGTTGCTGGACAGGATGTCCGCGACCGACCCTTCGGGATGGGGCGAGTCTCCGTTGGTCAGCGCCTCGCCGGGGCTAACCTGGCCGGTCGGCTCGGAGTCTCCGGCGGGGCTTCGGATGCGGCCTTCCACAGAGGCGGCAATCTCCGGGTGCAGGGTCAGAAATTCCTTGGAATTTTCACGGCCCTGGCCCAACTTGGTCTCGCCGTAGGAGTAGAAAGCGCCGGACTTCTTGATGATGCCCTGCTCGGTGCCGATCTCCAGCAGGTCGCCCATCTTGCTGATGCCCAGGTTGAACATGATGTCGAACTCGGCCACCCGGAAGGGCGCGGCGACTTTGTTCTTGACGACGCGGGCCCGGACGCGGTTGCCGATAATCTCGGACCCCTGTTTGATGGACTCCACCCGGCGCAGGTCGATGCGCACCGAGCTATAGAACTTGAGGGCCCGTCCGCCAGGGGTGACCTCGGGGTTGCCGTAGGTGACCCCGATCTTCTCCCGAAGTTGGTTGATGAACACCACGGCGGTCCGGGACCGGTGGATGCTGCTGGTCAACTTGCGCAGGGCCTGGGACATGAGCCGGGCCTGCAGGCCCATGTGGCTGTCGCCCATGTCGCCCTCAATTTCCGCCTGAGGCACCAGGGCGGCCACGCTGTCGATCACCACCGCGTCGACCGCGCCGCTGCGGACCAGTTGCTCGGTGATGTCCAACGCCTGCTCGGCGCTGTCGGGCTGGGCGATCAGCAGATCGTCCAGGATGAGGCCGCAATTGCCGGCGTAGACGGGGTCCAGGGCGTGCTCAACGTCGATGTAGGCTGCGGTCCCGCCGAGCTTCTGAGTCTCGGCCATGATGTGGATGGCCAGGGTAGACTTTCCGGCGGACTCGCCGCCGAAGATCTCGGTGACCCGGCCTCGGGGTATGCCGCCGATGCCCAACGCGATGTCCAGGGCCAGGGAGCCGGTGGGAATGCACTCGGTGGTCAGGGACTGGCTTATCTCGCCAAGGCGCATCACGGCGCCTTTGCCGTAGTCTTTCTCGATCCGGCTCAGCGCGATCTCCAGGGCCGCTTGCTTATCGGCCGCTTGCTTGTCTTTATCTTTATCTTTACTCGTCATCCTCACCCATCCTTCGTCCTTTCTCAGGCATCCGTTGTCAGGTCAGCTCGCGCCGGACCAACATGCGCCGCATCCTAACATTGTGTCCCATCCCCGAACAAGGACAAATTGTCAGTACAAATGTTCTGATGATCGCGGGCAGGTTGCGAATAATAGGGGCCAACCGGCCCCGGATCAGAAGTCTCAAGTGCCGCCTTTGAAGCCGATGGTGACGACTCCGTTCTCGATTATCACCGGGGTCACCCGGTCTCCGTCGGTCAGTTTCAGTAGGGCGGGGATCTGGTCGGCCTGCTTGGATAGGTCGATCTCGGTGTACTCCACCTTGCGCTTACGGTAGTCCATCTTGGCGGCCACCGAGAAGGCGCAGTCTGGGTGGGTATAGATGATTGTGCTTGGTTGGGCCACGTTAGACTCCTGCTTTATAAGGGTTATCGGAAGACACCCGACATAACCTGTATCTGGCCGTAATTGTACGGCCGGCCTGACGTTTCTTCAACGAACACGCCGGTCTGGGCCTGCGGTTCTTTAGCACAGGCCGCCTAGGATGTTATGCTGTGGGCACACATCCGGCGGGCCGCCCCGATTCCATCGGGGGCCAAAGTCACTCCAACCCAGGAAGGTTTCCAGCCTTGACTGAACACGCCCAAGAGGGAGCCTGCCCTGAAGTTCCCGGTAGCCTGGCGGCGCTGGCAATGCTGTTGGAGCAGCACGCCACCGGATCGGGCCGCATCACGCCCCGGCCAAGGGGCGCGCGGCTGAGCCCGGATGTCCGGGCCATGCTGGAGGCGGCGGTGACGGCGGTGGAGGACTCGCCAGAGGGATCAGCGGAGGCCGGAGATTCGCTGGTCTATGGCAACGGTTGCTACGCGGTTGGCCGCCACGCCGACGCCTCTCAGGTCTATCTGGCCATCTTGGAGAAGGAGCCGTCCGACGCCGACGCCCGCTTCAACCTGGGTCTGGCCTACCTGCGCCTGAAGAGCCCGGAAGACGCGGTCCGGGAGTTTACCGGCGTGTTGGTCCGGGAGCCCTTCTTGTCCGAGGCTTATTATCAACGGGGCAACGGTCACGACGACCTGGGCCAGCTCGAGAGGGCCCTGGCGGACTACGGCCAGGCCATCGAGTTGGACCCCGGATACGTTCAGGCCATGTATAACCGGGGGATCGTGCTGGCCCAAGCCGGACGGCATCAGGAGGCCGTGGCCCAGTTCGACAAGGTGAACGCCATTCGGCCCGACATATCCAATACCCACCTGAACCGGGGAGCCTCACTGGACGAGTTGGGACTGCACGATGAGGCCATAAGCAGCTACACCAAAGCGGCCGGCCTCAACCCGGAGAACGCCCACGCCCTGTTCAACCGGGCCCGGACCAACTACTACCTGGGAAAGCTGCACGATGCACTGGCCGATTACAGCCGGGTGATCGGACTCACCCCAGACGACGCCGAGGCGTACAACAACCGGGGCCTGGCTTACGATGCCTTGAGGGACTACGAAAAGGCCGTCGAGGACTTTGATTCGGCTTTGGAGTTGCGGCCGTCATTCGCCGAGGCCCATAGCAACCGGGGGGCGGTCTTGGAGGTGATGGACGACCTGGACGGGGCGTTGAAAGAGTATAAGTACTCGTTGGAGGCCGACCCCGACCTGGCCTCCGCCCATTACAACGCCGCCCGTCTCTACTCGCGGTCCGGCGACGTAGCCGCTTGCCTGAAGCACCTGGACCGGGTATTGGAGATTGCCCCGCAATTGGCGGAAGACGCCGCCCATGACGAGCATTTGGGATGGGCCCTGGAAATGAGGGAGATGCGCGAGGTCAGGGAGCCGGATGACGGCCAGGGGGGCGAGGGCTGACGCCCAAGCCTAACGCCTCGGTTTAACGACGATCGGCGGCGGCGCGCCCCAAATCTTCATCGGAGTCGCCGTCTTCCAGTCCGTCCTCATCTTCGTTGTCCCGGTAGACCGGATGCGACGCCGCATGGAGTCTCCGCCGGCGGGTGAACATGCTCCGCAGCAGGACCAGCGAAGCCAGAACGACCAATCCCGAGACCAAGTCCCGCTCGATCTGGTAATACTGGCTGATGGCCAGCATGACCAGGAAACACAGTGACACCCCCCAGGTGGAACGCAGGGCCGAATGACGCAGGAGCACGATTGTCGCCAGACCGGCGGCGGCTCCCATCACCGCCAAGGCGGGTATCAGCGCCAAGGATACGCCCATCAGAGGGGCCATGCCGTCGCCGCCCCTGAATCCGGTGAAGACCGACTTCCAGTGACCCACCACGGCGGCGCCACCGGCCACCAGCATCAGAGCCGGAGGAACACCCAGAGCCCAGGCGGCGAAGACGGCCGCGCTACCCTTGGCCACGTCTCCCACCAAGACCAGCGCCCCGGTACGGTGGCCAACGTTGAAGAACACGTTGGCGGTCCCGGCCAGGGTGCTGCCCGTGTCAAAAACGTCGATCCCGCGGAGGCGGGAGGCGATCTGAGCAAAAGGCAGAGCGCCCAACAGGTACCCGGCGGCAATTGCCATCACCACTTTTTGGACCAGTAGCAGTTCTTCGATCATGGCGTCTCAATGGCCCCAGGTCCGCTTACTCGCGGGCCGGCCGGATTGGTTGATAGTGGAGTTGAAATGGTCATGGTATGCCGGGAAACAGGATAGTCCACAACAATGATATACCAGCCAGACCCATGGCGATAGGCACCTAGCCGGTTTGGAATCGAGACGCCGGAATCCAGCTAGTCCCGTTTTTCTCCCCTATGGCCGTTTTTCTCCAACGAAGAGCCAGTAGCCCAACTGTCCCGCCGTCACCATCTCCCTGACCTTCGCCACCAGTTCCGGCGACCGCTCCAGTTGGCTGTCCCCTACAGCAGCGCCGCCCATGCGCTGAAAGGCCAAGAAGGCCGCCAGTTTGGACTCAACCTCGTCCAGGATCTTGATGATCTCACCGGAGGCTTCCAGACGCTCGGTTACGGTAAAACCGCCATCTTCCAGCAGGTCAACGTAGCCGTCGGCGGTCAGGGCGCTGGTCATACACAACACCTGACCCAACTCGCCTTCCAATTCCGGAGGCAGCGAGTCCGGTTCGATGGTGACGTCGCTCAAGCCGAACCTGCCGCCGGGCCGGAGCAACCGGGCGGTCTCGGCTACGGCCTGGGCCTTGTTGATGAAGATGCTCATCGAGCACTCGCAGACCGCGGCGTCGAACGCCCCGGAACGGAGGGGCAGGCATTCGGCGTCACCCCGGACGAAGTGTGCGCGGCCTGACTCCGGGGCGGCGCTGCAGGCATGACGCACGGCCTCGGCGCCGAACTCGACCCCCAGCACGCGGCAACGAAACACCCGGCCCAACGCCTGGGCGCTGTCGCCCCGGGCGCTGGCCAGGTCGGCCACCAAGTCGCCCGATTGCAGTCCCATGAGCCGGCCAAGCTTGTTGGTCAGGCCCAGCCCGCCCGGATGCAGGGTGTCGCCCATTATCAGCTTGGCCATGTCCGACTGATAGAGGTCGGCGCAGCAGGCCTTAGCTTCTGCTTCGCTCTGCAAACCTAATCTTGCTCCTGGCCAAATCCAGCCTCCGTTCTTGGGTTAGTTGTTCCCGTATCTCTTCCCGGTATCCCACCGAGTTGTAGGCGCAGAACGGTATGATCCGCCCGTCGGGAACCAGGATGCCCACGCAGCACTTCATCACCTGCTTCACGTTGAATGTATAAGGGTCCATAAAGTCTTTTATGGCGATCTGGAAGATGTGGTCTTTCAGGTGGGACAACTCGTATCCCAGTTCCAGGCCCGGCCCGCAGGCGCATTGGAATTGGCCGGCGGTCTGTTCGGTGCCCGCGACGGCCGAGGCCGACCATAGCCCCTCCAGGGCCTTTTGCACGTCGGCCGAATTGGTGGGTTTGGGCAGGGCCCGGTTGGTGATGTAGTCCAGGTACTTGTCGATGTCCAACATCCGGGGCAGCGGCACCGTTTTGTCACCGTCCACGAACACATAGGAGTTTACCTGGCAGGTGGGGAAGCAGCAGGGCACGGGCACGAAGTCCTCCAGCACGAACCGGCCCTTGGTCTGGTCGACGATGCCGTGTATCACGTCGGGGATGGTCACCCGTTCCATCGGGTCGAACTGGATGTGACGGCCGACGTGGGTCACCGGTTGGAAGACCACGCCGCGCACCGCCGGGTGCTCCAGGCCGAATTCCAGTATGGCGCCCACCTCGTCGGTGTTCACTCCCCGTTCGATGGCGGCCACCAGCACGGCGTCCAGGCCCTTCTCAGCCAATCGGTCCAGGGCCTTGAGTTTCAGGTCAAGCAGGTCTTCGCCCCGGATGGTCTCATAGGTCTCCCGTCGCAGACCGTCGAACTGGAAATAGATCACCGGGTTCGCCTTGGCCAGCCCATCCAGGAACTCGTCGTCCCGGGCGATGCGGACCCCGTTGGTGTTGACCATCACCTGGCGGATGCCCCGATCCTTGGCGGCTTGAATCATATCCAACAGCTCAGGATGGATGGTCGGCTCGCCGCCGCTGAATTGGATCACCTCCGGGTCGCCCTCTGTCTCCACGAAGCGGTCCAACATTGATTCCACCTGCTCCATGGTCAGACTGAAACCCACTCCGGCGTTGGCGAAGCAGACGGGACAGTTCAGGTTGCAGGCCGAATTGACCTCGATCAATGCCAGGCAAATGTGCTGTTTGTGCTCCGGGCAGAGGCCGCAATCCAGGGGGCAGCCGTCCTTGACCTCGGTGCTGAATTCCAGCGGGATGGTCCCCGGCTTGTTGAACTTGACGGAGTCCACGTACATCTGCGCGTCGGAGCTGATGATGCCCTCGAACCAGCCGTGGGTTGGGCACCGCTTCCGCATGTAGACCTTGTTGTCGCGGATGATGATCTGGGCGTCGATCACCGTTACGCACTCAGGGCAGATGCTGCGGGTCAATTCGTGAAAGATGTAGTCCGCGTCCTGTTTAACCCTAACTTTGGCGTTCTCTGCGGGCTTGACCAATTGGGCCCCCTTCTATGATGGCTGGGCGTTGCAGCCGCCCGTACAGGCGGCCTCTAGTATACTTGGGATGCAATTCACAATCATTGGATTCAGGTGATTTCCCGGCATCGCCCGGCATTGAATCGCGGGAGATCGGCTCGATAGGTGACGACGATGACGACTGAATCAGCCCTTTCGGAGATGGTGGTCCTAGACCTGACCCAGATCATGGCCGGGCCCTATTGCACCATGGTGCTGGCCGACATGGGGGCCGACGTGATCAAAGTCGAGAAGCCCAACGGCGGCGACGACAACCGCCGCATGGGTCCGCCCTTCATCAAGGACTGGTCGGCGGGGTTCCTGGCCTTGAACCGCAACAAGCGCAGCCTGGCCGTGGACCTCCGCAGCGAGGCCGGTCAGGCCATGTTCAAGCGGCTGGTGGAAGGGGCCGACGCCGTGGTGGAGAATTTCCGGCCAGGGGTGATGGACCGGTTGGGTCTGGGTTACGAGACCCTGGCCGCGATCAAGCCCAGCCTGGTTTACTGCTCGATATCCGGCTTCGGCAACACCGGCCCAGACGCCGCCAAAGGCGGGTTCGACCTGGTGGCCCAGGGGGTGAGCGGGCTGATGAGCATCACCGGCCACCCCGGCATGCCGCCGGCCAAGGTGGGCGTGCCCATCACCGACATCTCGGCGGGGCTGCTGGCGGCCAACGGTATCCTCTGCGCCTACATCCACGCCCTGAAGACCGGCCAGGGTCAGCAGGTGGACACCTCGCTCATGGAGGCGGGGATCGCCTATACCGTGTGGGAGTCTTCGGTCTACTTCGCTGGCGGCGAGATACCCGGCCCCCTGGGTTCGGCCCACCGGGTCTCGGCCCCCTATCAGGCGCTGCGCACCAAAGACGGTTACCTGAACATCGGAGCGGCCACCCAGCCAACCTGGGAGCAGCTATGCCGCGCCATCGGCCTCAAATCCTTGATCGACGACCCCCGTTTCAAGCTGCCCGGCGACCGCAAGGCCCGGGAGGGAGAACTGGCGGACTTGCTTGAGGAGACCTTCACCAAGGAGACCACCGGGCACTGGCTGGAGTTGCTGGACAAAGCCGGTGTCGTCGCCGGGCCCATCTACAACATGGAGCAGGTCTACAACGACCCCCAGGTCCTGGCGCGGAAGATGCTGGTGGACCTGGAAGACCCGGAGTTGGGCGCCATACATAACATCGGTATCCCGGTGAAACTATCGGCCACCCCCGGCCGGATACGCACCCGCGCCCCCATGCTTGGCGAACACAGCGCCGAGGTCCTGCTGGAACGCGGCTTCAGCCAGTCAGAGGTTGACGAGCTTGTGTCTGCCGGCGTGTTGGTGGAGAACCAGGGGCCGGGGACGGGGCGGTAGTACCTAATCAAAAAATGCCGTTAGGGTCATCCGCTCACCCTGAGCCTGTCAAAGGGCGCGTAGAAGGTGGTTCGACAAGTCCGATTACATCGAGACTCTCGACCCCCGGTCGGAGCTCACCACGAGCGGAATTAGTAATGCTGATATTTGCGACTAGTAATTAAGGCGCCGTCCGCCAGGGCAGCCCGTCGGTCCTCTTGAGGAAATCTTCAATCAGGATGGGGCTGGAGACGATGACGCTGGGGCTGAACAGGTTGGCGTCGTTGCCCTGCCGGTCCACCACTCGGGCGCCGGACTCTTGGGCCAAGACCAGGCCGCCGGCGATGTCCCACGGCGACAGGGAGTGGTGGAAGAACAGGTCCACCCGGCCCGCGGCGGTGTAGGCCACTCCCAGGCCTGCCGAGCCCATCAGCCGGATGCTGTACATCCCCGGCCAGAGGGACCGGACCATGTCCAGGGCCAGCCCGGCCTTCTCGTCCACGTAGCCAAGGTCGCAACTCAGCAGGGCGCGGCTAAGTTCGGTAGTCTCTGATGCCGTGATCTTAGTACCGTTGAGAAAGGCCCCCTTGCCCTCCTCGGCGGTGAACAGCTCCTCGCGCACCGGGTCATAGGTCACGCCGGCGATGATGTGGTCGTCTTTAGCCAGGGCGATGATGGTGCAGAAGTGGGGGATGCCGTGGGCGTAGTTCCGGGTGCCGTCCAAGGGGTCGACCACCCACTTGTAGGGCGAGTCGCCGTCGACGGGCTTGGACTCCTCGGCCAGGATGCTGAAATCGGGGAACTCGCCGGTGAGCAGGTCCAGGATCGTCTTCTCGGCGGCCAGGTCGACGTCGGTCACGATGTCGTTGCGGCCCTTGAAGTGCACCTCTTTCTCCGAATGGAACCGGTCCCGGATGATGGCCCCGGCGGCCCGGGCCGCCTCCAAGGCAACGTCCATGGCCGTGCGCCCGCTCTTGGACACCGGCATCAATTCGTCAGGCATAAAATCCCACACCTAAGATTAGGACAACCGAAAAATGCTGAAAGCTGAGAGTTGAGAGCTGACAGCCCCGATGGAATCGGGGCTACCCGAGCCCCATCTTCTCGTAGACCTCTGCGATGGTCTCCACGGCGATGGCCCTGGCCTTCTTTCCGCCCTCATGGAGTATCTCTTGGACGTAGCCGGGCCGGGACTTTAAGTCCTCGCGCCGCGCCCGAAAGTCCTTGAGGTAGTCGTTGATGCTGTCGGCCAGGTGGCGCTTGCAGTCGACGCAGCCCCGCTGGGCGGTGGTGCACTCGCTGTAGACCGTGCTGGTGGCTTCGGCCCCGCTGAAGATCTTGTGCAGGGAGTAGATATTGCAGACTTCGGGACGGCCCGGTATGTCCCGGCGCACCCGTTGCGGGTCGGTGAAGGCGGTGAGGACCCGCTTGGTGGTCTCCTCGGGCGTGGCGGCCAACTCCAGGTGGTTGTCCAAGGTTTTCGACATCTTGTTCTTGCCGTCCAGACCCAACAGCAAAGGGGCTTCGGTGAGCTTGGCCTGGGGCTCGGGAAAGGTGTCGCCGAACAGGTTGTTGAACCGGCGCACGATCTCCCTGGAGAGCTCTATGTGGGGCACTTGGTCCTGTCCCACCGGCACGGTGTCGGCCTTGTAGAGGATGATGTCGGCTGTCTGGAGCACCGGATAGCCCACCAGGCCGTAATTCACCGTCTCCTCGGTCTCATGCATCTGCCGCACCTTGTCTTTGAAGGTCGGCACCCGGGTCAACCAGCCCAGGGGCGTGACCATGCTGAGGAGGGTGTGCAGGGTCATCACTTCCGGGACGTGAGACTGGACGAATACAATGCTTTTTTCCGGGTCGATCCCGGCGGCCAGCCAGTCCAGCACCATGTCTTCGATGTTGGGCTTGATGTCGTTGGCCTCTTCCCCGGACTCCACGGTGGTCAGGGCGTGGATGTCCACGGCGCAGTAGATGCAGTTGTAGTCCTGCTGCAGGGTGACCCAATTCTGCAGGGCCCCCATGTAGTTTCCCAGATGGAGCAGCCCGGTGGGCCGCATGCCGGAGAAGATCACGCCCTTGTGGTTGCCGTCGTTGCTTTCAGGGGGGTTATTAGTTGGTTGGGTCATGTCACCGGATCACGTTCAAGATTGGCGGAATTCACGCCTGGAAGCACTTTGGAAGTCTAGCATAGGGGCATATCGGCAGCAAGGCACGGGAGAAGAAGGTCTTGTCATCAAAAAACTCGGACATGGATCTAAATGACTAACGCAATCTTGTGGTGATGCAGCTGAGCGTCCCCTCTGTATAGGTCTGCGTCCAAATGGCACTGTTTGAAGAGGCCTGTGCCCTCAACTTTGCCCCTGACGTCGGATAGACAAGACATGACCAATCTAGTAGTTTAGGATTGATATCCTTTGTTCACCTGTGCTGTGTTTTACAGTAAATGTGCTCCTTGGCGACGCATCCGATATACCAATTTGTGATTATCGCATGAGTGTGTCATTACCGATGTGGATATCGGCCAGTAACCAGGATAGAATTCAATGTCTTGTTACCCATGGAGGTGTTGAATCATGATGAGCCAGGTGGGTGAGGTTAGTGCCCTCCCTTCAAAGCGAATATACCACTCGATTATCGCGGACTACGATTTGAAAATGGCAATCTGCGAACTGATTGATAGTGCGATAGACCTATGGTTACGGGACGGAAAGCAGAATGCCTTGACTATCCACATAGATATGAATCTTGATCAGCAGATGATAGCGGTATCGGATAACTCTGGGGGTATCAAAGAAGGTGATCTGAATCTTGTAGTTGCTCCAGGAGCAACTACAAACAAAGGAGAAGACGAAGTTATCGGGTTCTTTGGAGTTGGAACGAAAAGGGCAGTTGTGGCTTTAGCCCAGGAAGTGAAAATTACTACACGGTATGCAGATGGGCCTTGCTACGAAGTAAGACTTGACGATTCGTGGCTCGAAACCGACGACTGGGATTTGCCATATTTCAGGGTCGCTGATATTTCGCCTGGAACAACACGCATAACCTTGCAGAGATTGCGTTCGCCTATTACCGAAAAAATTATTACGATTGTTCGAGACCATTTGGGTGCTACCTACGCGCGGTTCTTAAACGATTCTGAAGTCTCAATTTTCGTAAATTCATCGTTAGTAGTGCCAAGGGAATTCGAGAACTGGTCGTATCCTCCAAATTACGAGCCTAGATTGTACAAAAGCGTACTTACGATGCCGGAAGGAGATTCGGTCCGAGTCGAGGTTCTGGCGGGGTTGGTGAACGAATCTAGTCCAACTGGCGGAGAATATGGGGTTTACGTTTATTGCAACGACCGCCTGATTTGCAGAGGTCTGAAGAATCTGGATGTCGGTTTCTCCAAAGGATTGGCTGGGCAACCGCACCCAAGTGTTTCGATAATGCGCGTTTTGGTTTCGTTAAAGGGGCCGGCAGAACTGATGCCATGGAACAGTACTAAATCAAATATTAATGCCAACCATAGGACATTTGTAGCATTACGTGATTGGTTGGTTCAAATCGTTAAAGAATTCGCCTCATTGGCACGGCGCTTAGAAGGTGAGTGGCCTGAGAAAGTATTTCAGTATGCGTCAGGCACCATAATCGAACATGATATAGCAAACATCAGAACCTCTCGACGTTCGTATCTTCCACCGTTACCCGCAGCAAGGCCCAGGATTGGTGATCGGCTTGCGGCTTTGAACCGAAGTGTTATCGCCGAAAAGCCATGGACAACGGGGTTGGAAGAGTCAATTGTGGCGGTCAACATTATATCTAAACTCAAACTCAAACAGAAAAATCGTATAAACCTGATGCTTCTCGATAGCACGCTCGAGATCGCGTTTAAGGAATTTCTCGTTCACGAGTCGGGGGAGCAATACAGTGAGACTAGGCTGCAGAACTTATTTAAGAACCGAGTGGAAGTTCAGCAAGAAGTTGAAAGACATACTACGGTCCCAGACGACGTTTGGAAAAAAATATCATTTTATTATGGTCTTAGGACAAAGCTAGTCCACGAAAAGGCGAGCGCTGGCATAACTGATGAGGAACTCGAGGATTATCTGTCGGTTGTAGAGCGGGTACTTGAGGATTTATTTGGGCTAAGATTCGACGCCTAGGAAATTCCCCGGAATAACCGTTCGATCGATCAGACTTAATCTAAATATTTGAAATAGATTGATGCGGTTCAAGAATACGAACCGTGAAATTTATTGCTGCTATGACGCCTTTTCCGCCAACGACTCCAAGAGCCCTCCCGAATAGCCGGGGTCTTCCAGGCCCCGCTGCTCGCCCCGGAGGTAGGCGATCTGGCCGCCGTGCTGGTTGAACTCCCAGATTAGCTGCTGGCACATGACCGCCAAGCTGATCTCGCCGCCCCTGGGGTTGGCCAGGGTGATGTTGCTGAGATCGGCTTCGCTCAGGGACTCCAGGTAGTCGATGCCCTCCTGCCGGACCAGGGCCACGTACTCCAGCAGCGGGCCGGTTTCCGGGGCCTTGAAGGCTCGAAGCTGCTCCAGGTCAAAGCGATAGCCGGTCTCGTCAGGGTCGGCGGGGGCGCGGCCCATCTTTTCGGCCCAGCCCTGCTCCCACAATTGAGCGTCGCCCCTGATACGGGCGTGCAGCCAACGGTCCAAGGTGCGGCCGTAGTGCCAGACCAAGAAGGCGATGGATGAGCATTGATCGTTGGGCGTCCAGGCCATCTCCGCGGGGCTAAGGCCGTCCACCGCCCGCACCATGGCGTTGTAATGCTGCTCGAAACAGCCCTGGATGAAGCGCTTCAGTTCCATGGGGAAATCACCTGCCTGGGTTGGACCGGAATGGCCGGCCAATTATAGCAACGAGAAACGCCAAACTGCCAAATGGGAGTAAGTGAGCTAGAAACGCAGGAAAAACGAGAGCCGAGACAACCTAATGGAAACGCGGCGAGCCGCTACTCGTCGGGGTCCGAGTCCAGCTGTCCGCCCAACTCGCTCAGGAACTTCTCGATCTCCGGGGACAATTGCGTGGTGGTGGCCGGCTCCTTGGTGGGGGACGAAGATGCGTCTTCCGAGTCAAGCTGGGCGTCGTAGTAGGCTTCCATCTGCTGGATCAGGGTCTTAAGCTCCGTGTTCCGTTCGAGGGAGGAGTTCAACTCCCGGTACTGCCGCTGTCCCCGGCGCACGGGGGCCAGGTCGGCCGGGATGTTGTCGTAGACCGAAGACAGGACCTCGATCATGCGTGAGGTCCCGGCGTAGTCCTCTTCCAACTGCACGTACTGGGGCAGGTGGACCATGAAGTTGATGGACTCGATGTCGGCCTTCTCGATCCCTTCCGAAAGCAGGTTCATGATTGTGGTGGGGCCCTGGTAGGTGCTCTGGCGGATCTTGAAGTTGGCCACCGGGCGTTTCTGCTGAACGTCGCCCAGACTGCCGGTGACCAAGAGGGGACGGGTGTGGGGCACCGCGTCGTACATGGCGCCCAACCGGCAGTAGCGCTTAATGTTGAAGTGGTTCATGACTTCCAAGATGGAGTCAGTGTAGTCCTCTCCGTTGGAATGGGGCTCCATCAGGTGCAAGAACAGGTAATCCGGCCCGTCCTCGGTGATGGCGTAGCGGATGATGCTGTTGGGAATCTTAATCTCACGCTTGCCGTCAACCAGCCGCATGTTGGGCCGGTAGCGGGTGAAGTCGAAGAAGGTGCCGGGACGCGCGAGGCGGCCCAGTTCCTTGGAACCCATGAACCGTTCCAGGCGGTTGAGCGTGAGGGTGCCCACGCTGCCTACATCCACCCACGGACGCACCATGGCGAACGCGTGGGGGTCTTTCAGCTCGGGGAGCGGTTCATTTAATTCGAAGGCGCCGATACGCATAGGCTCATCTTGCCAGAATAGGTTCGGATTTTCAAGTCCTGTTTCGCCCTCAGGCCGCGCTTGGGCCTGCCTTGCGCCAGGCACGAAGGCGCCTGCTCAAGCCTGGTTCAACATGGTGTCGGCCGAACCCAGGCCCTCCAGGGCCAATCCATAGCCCAAGAGATCGTGCATGAGCCGTTTTACCACCAGGGTCATGGCCACCCGGCTGTAGCGCAACACGATGTCCGATTGCTGGGCCATCTGCTCCGCCAAGGCCCAGGCGCGGGGCAGCAACTCAGCCTGAGGCAGGACCTCGTTCACCAGCCCCAAGGTCTTGGCCTCTTGGGCCTCGATCCGCTGGCCGGTGAGCAGGAAATAACGGCCCCGGTTTAGTCCCAGCAGGAGGGGATAGACGATGTGCATGCCGTCGCCGGGGACGAGACCGCTCATGAAGTGGCCTGAGTCCTGAAACGCGGCGGTCTCCGAAGCCAGGACGATGTCGCAGAGCAGTGGTATCTCCGAGTGGCGGAGGGCGGGCCCGTTGATGGCGCTGATCATGGGGACTTCGATGTCCAGCAGGTTGGTCAGGAGACGCTTCCCTTCCCAATAGGTCTGGTCCCATTCCTTGGGCGTCCGTTTGGGGGTTCCCGCCGGGGTGCCGGGCGGGCCGGAGAAGGCATCGCCGCTCCCGGTCATGATCACGATACGGTTTTCGGGGTCGCTGCCCACATCGGCGAAGGCCTGGGGAAACTCACTATGGGGGCCACTTCCCCACTGCAGGGGCCCGCCATTGGTGTGGAAGGTCATCTGCAAGATTCCCTGCCGGCGCTCCATGCGGATGCTCTGGTATTTATCGGCGTACTGGTCCAGAGAAGCCATATCGATTTCTCCCGGTCCGGGAAAGTTGGGTGTCCCGGTTGAGGCCTCGGTTAGGGATATACTGCCTGGCTAGGCGTCGGGGGCGCTGGCGTTTTCAGTCTCAGGACCGCGGGCTTCAGGCGCAGACGCGTGGTTCTGAGTGATCATCGCCGATGGCGGGGCCTCTTTGGGCACGGCGTGATGGACCACGAAATTGGCCACGTCGCGGTAGAGGGGTTCGTCCAGGTTGCAGCCCCGCAACATGGCGAACTCCGGATCAAGCTCCTCCAGCATCTGCTTGACCTTGGTATCGCCGTGGCGGGCGGCCAGGGCGTAGGCGAGCCCCCGGGTATCCCGGTCCTGGGAGCGCTCGTGCTCTTCACCCTCTTCCAATTCGATGTCGTAATCGACGCGGTCGGCGATTGCCAGGGCCTCCATGGCCTGGCGCCGGGAGGAGTCGATCTCTTTGATCAGGGTATACAACTCGATGACCGCACGGGCGGCTTGGCCCAAGAGATCGGGCACCTGGTTCTGCTTGCCGGTGGCGGCCTGGGCCGCGTTTGTAGCTTGGGTCAGGGCGGATTCTTTGGCGCGCCGGCGCTCTTCCTCCCGTTGGGCTTTTGCCTTTTGCAGACGCAACTGGGGAGCTTCCGCAGCTAAAGGCTGTAACCGCTGCATCTCCTTCTCCGCGGATTCAGCTTGCCTCAGCCGATCTTGGAAACCTTCGTCAATTCCGTTGACCATGTTGACCATGTTGAATGCTCCTATGGATTGGCAGGGAGATGGAGGACATCCAGCCCAGGAGAAATGGAAATAAATGATTGCTGCCGGGGTATGGAATCGCCGGGTGGACTGGAAACGGACGGCGCGCGTTGCTCCATCTTTGGATTATCGGTTTAAAACGGCGGCCCAGCCGCACTCTAGTCAACCACCCCCGCCCACCGTAAACTGGATTGAATTCTTTGGTTGCCGCCCGGCAAATGGCCCCATTCGCCGGATACGCCCAGCCAAGGGCGGCAATCCGCGGCCCATTTAGTAATGATACTCAGCCAAACATTGCTTTCCCTGCGGGGACGAATACGGATTTTCCTTATTTTGGCCCCGGTCCACGCCTGCCTTGACCCGCGCAGACAGCTTGAATAGACTCCAATGGCCCAGGCCCAAGGTAATCATCTCGCAATAATCCAGGCGGTCTAATCATGCGTCGTGCCGCATTTATCTACGAGGATGCCCTTTCCCGCCACGAGTTGCGTTCGGACCATCCCATGCGTCCGGTGCGCCTGCGCTACACCTATCAACTGCTGCGGGAATACGGGGCCTTTGACCATCCCGAGGCGGTGCTGCTTGACCCACGGTCCGCCGGCGAAGAAGAGCTGGCCTGGCTGCACACCCCGGAATACGTCGCCGCCGTGAAAGCCCTTGGCTCCGGTTCGGACGTGGTTAATCCCGCGCAGTTTGGCTTCAGCGGCCAAGGGGATAACCCGGTATATCCCGGGATGTTCGAAGCGGCGGCCCTGAGCACCGGCGGGTCGTTGCTGGCCGCCGAGATGGTTGCCAGCGGCGAGGTCGGCGCGGCCTTCAATATCTCGGGCGGGCTGCACCACGCCGCGGCCGGCCACGCCTCCGGTTTCTGCGTGTTCAACGACCCGGCCCTGGCGGTCCACTATTTCCTGAACCGAGGGATGCGCGTCGCCTATGTGGACATCGACGCTCACCACGGAGACGGCGTGCAAGAAGCTTTTTACGCCGATGACCGCGTGTTGACCATCTCCGTCCATGAATCGGGGCAATATCTGTTTCCAGGCACGGGATCGGTGGCCGAATTGGGCGAGGGCGCGGGCCGGGGTTACTCGGTGAACCTGCCGCTGTACCCCTACACCGGCGACGACGACTACGTGGAGGCCTTCCGGCAGGTGGTCCCTCCTCTGGTCCGGGCTTTTGCGCCCGACGTGTTGGTGACCCAACTCGGCATCGACAGCTATCACACCGACCCGTTGACCCACCTGCAGGTGACCACGGAGGGTTACATCGAGGTGGTTCGGCAGTTGGCGGGGCTGGGTTTGCCTTGGTTGGCGCTGGGAGGGGGAGGTTATGATGTGACTGCGGTGGCCCGGGCGTGGACCTTGGCCTTCGGTGTGATGCTGGATATCGACTGGCCGGACCAACTGCCCTCGGCATTCGCCAAGGAGCACGGCGCCGGACGGCTGAGGGACGAGGTCAGCCCGGAGGTCCCGGGCCATATCAAAGTGGAAGCTTCAAGATATGTGGCAGAGACGGTTGCCGCGATTCGCCAGCAAATATTTCCACTGCATGGCCTGAGTGCGTAGGGGCGCCCCGATTCGAATCGGGGCGCCCTGACACTCGTGCTTGGCGCTTGCGCCAGCCCGAATTCCAGCCAGGAGTCTTGCCTGCGTCTGCAATCCTCCTTGGCAGCCTGTTCGTTTCGATATGCGCCGTGGCAATTTAAAAGGGCAGGTTGGAAACCTGCTCCTACGGATGCGTTTGGCTTCATCGTAAATTTCGGGATGCGCTGACCGGGTAGCCGGGCACAAGGCCAGGCGGTCAATTCAGCAACAAAAAAACGGGGGCCTAAGCCCCCGTTTCTGGTTCGAAGTTTACGCTGGCTAGTTTACGTGCTGCTCTCGATTAAGCAGTTCCTTGGCTTCCTCCCCCACATTGGACTCCATGCTGTCTCGCAGCGTCGAATAGACGGCTTTGTTAAGGGCGCCCATCATCCAGGTCTCGTAGCTGGCGTCCGCTTGATAGGTGTTCTTGAGGGTTACCAGGCGCTCCAACAGGCTCAGGTAATGGTACTGCAGAGGCGTCAGGTCCTTGTCGATGCCCGCCACCCTCCAGTCATTGTCGGCCACTGGAGTGTCCAACTCAGAGTCCAAGTTTGACATCACCTCTTCGGTTTTGTCATTGCCCAGAACCTCTTGGTCTGCTTGATCTTGTTGTCCGCTCATGCGATCTCCATCGGCCTAAACCTTCGATTCCTCGAGGCCGGTCCATTTGGGGAGTCCATTTATTCATTTAAAGAGTGCCGGGCATTCGAGGTAATTATACCAGACCCGGTTCCTTAAAGAACATGTCACTGAATCGGTATTTTTAGGTTCAGGGGGTATTAAGGCGGATTTCTAACCCGTTTCCAACTTATATCTCGCTCTCGCCCAGTTATTACGGTCAAACCGCCTGGGCTGGACTCCAGGTTATACTTCGCGTTATACCTCCCGGAATTCTCCCTCAACGGTGCCTTCGTCATCGGCCGGCCCGCTGGCGTCTCCATCCCCTCCTGGGCTGTCCGTTCCCATACCGTCGGTGGGGCCTTGGCCGCCTTCTTCCGGCGTGGCACTCTGGCTATACACCACTTCGCCCAGACGTTGCAAGGCGCTATTCAGTTCAGTCGTCGCCGATTGCATCTCCGCAGTGTTATTGGCGGCGATGGCGGACTTCAACGTGTCAATCTTGCCTTGGACCTCGGTTTTGAGTTCCTCAGGGACTTTTTCGGCGTTGTCCGACAGCAGCTTCTCGGCGCTGAAGACCAGGGAGTCGGCCTGGTTACGGGTCTCGACTTCCGCCCGGCGCACCTTGTCGGCCTCCTCGTTTTGCTGGGCTTCGTTGATCATGCGCTCGATGTCGTCTTTCGCCAGCCCGGAACCGGATTGAATGACGATCTTCTGCTCTTTACCGGTCCCTTTGTCATGGGCGGACACGCTCAGGATGCCGTTGGCGTCGATGTCAAAGGTGACTTCGATCTGGGGGATCCCACGGGGCGCGGGCAGGAGGCCGTCCAGCATGAACCGTCCGATGGACTTGTTGTCCGCCGCCATGGAGCGTTCGCCCTGGAGGACATGGATATCCACCGTGGTCTGATTCTCGGCAGCGGTGGTGAATGTCTCGTTCTTCTTCGTCGGGATGGTGGTGTTCCGGGAGATGAGGGTGGTCATCACGCTGCCCAGGGTCTCCAGGCCCAGGGTCAACGGAGTGACGTCCAAGAGCACGATGTCTTCGACCTCTCCCGACAATATGCCGGCCTGAATGGCGGCGCCCAAGGCCACGGCTTCATCGGGGTTCACGTTGAAGTTGGGCTCCTTGCCGAACACCTGCTTGACCTTTTCCTGCACGGCCGGCATGCGGCTCATGCCGCCTACCATGATCACCTCTTCGATGTCGCTGGCACTGAACCCGGAGTCGGTCAACGCCTGTCGGCAGGGACCCTCGGTCCGCTGGACAAGATCCGCGACCAACTGGTCCAACTTGGCCCGGCTCAGCGTCTTGACCATGTGCTGCGGGCCGCTGGCGTCGGCGGTGATGAACGGCAGGTTTATCTCCGTTTCAAGGACGGTGGACAACTCGACCTTGGCCCGTTCCGCGGCGTCGCGCAGGCGCTGCAGGGCCATCCGGTCGGCGGCCAGGTCGATGCCGGTTTCCTGCTTAAACTCGGCGATCATCCATTCCAGAATAGTCTGGTCGAAGTCGTCGCCGCCCAGGAAAGTGTCGCCATTGGTGGACTTGACCTCGAAGACCCCATCTCCCATCTGGAGGATGGTGATGTCGAAGGTTCCGCCACCCAGGTCGAAGACCGCTATGGTGGCGTCGGTCTTGGTCTTGTCCAGGCCGTAGGCCAGCGAAGAGGCCGTGGGCTCGTTGATGATGCGCAGGACTTCCAATCCAGCGATGGTGCCGGCGTCTTTGGTCGCCTGGCGCTGGGCGTCATTGAAATAGGCTGGGACGGTGATCACGGCCTGGGTTATCTTCACGCCCAGCTTGGCTTCGGCGTCCTGCTTGATCTTCTGCAGCACGAAGGAAGAGATCTGGGACGGGGCGTGGGAATCGTCGCCCAACTGCACCATGGCGTCGCCGTTTGGACCGGCCGTGATCTTGTAGGGCAGCTTGGCCATGGCGTTCTGGATCTCAGGGTCGTTGAACTTCCGGCCCATGAGCCGTTTAATGGAGAAAAGGGTGTTTTCCGGGTTGGTTACGGCCTGGCGCTTGGCGACTTGGCCGACGTAGCGCTCTCCGGTTTTGGTGTTCAGCGCAACGACGGACGGCGTGATGCGGCCGCCTTCGGCGTTCTCCACGACCACGGGTTCGCCGGCTTCCATGACCGCCGCTACCGAGTTGGTTGTTCCGAGGTCGATTCCCAGGACTTTAGGCATCTGTTTTCTCCTAACTACTCGCGCTCGATTGTTTTCCGGGCATTTACCGTGATGCGGCGGGGCGCGCGATGGGTTCTTTTGTCTGGTCTATCTGCTGCTTTATTGATTTTCCGACGGATTATCTGGCTGACTATCTGGTTGACTTTCCGGCGGCCGGGCCACCATCACCTGGGCCGGGCGAATGACCCGGTCGTGCAGCCGGAAACCCGGCCTGAGTATCTGGGTGACGTATCCCGGTTCCATCTCTTCGGATTCTTCGGTACCCACCGCTTCGTGCTCCAGGGGGTTGAACATGAGGCCCACGGCTTCGATGGCCGCCACGCCCTCGGATTCTAGCACGCCGGTCAGTTTCCGTTGAATCAACTTGATTCCTTCCAGTAGAGATTCGTTGGCGCCGGCCTGGGCGTCCGTTTGTCCTTCAGTGTGGCTGATGGCCAGGCCCAGCTCCTCCAAAACCGGCAGGATGTTGGCGATCAGCCGGCTGTTGGAATATTTACTGTTGGCGATTCGGTCTTCGTCGGTCCGGCGCCGGAAGTTGACCATCTCCGCTTGGGCCCGCTGGGCGCTGTCGAGGTTGTCGGCGGCTTCCTTCTGAGCTGACGCGAGATTGGATTTCAAGGCGCTGACCTGCTCCTCCAACGGGAGGCTGTCCAGATCGACCGCGGCTTGGGCCAAGAGCTCCTCCAGCTCCTGTTCAAGCCCGGATTTTTCGGGCTGGCCGCCGGGTTCTTCGGGCTGGCCGCCTGATTCTTCGGGCTCCCCGTCAATGTCCTGTGGTCCTGCTGCCATTAAGGCATTCCCCTAGGTGTGTTCTATTGGAGCTGAGGAGAGCCCGTTCTAACGGCCAACCGGCAGGCTTAAACTCTCAAAGAGCAGGTCCATCTCTTCCTGGACCACCTGCTGGGCCGTCGGGATACCATCAAGGCGGCTGCTCATCCGCTGCTTAATGGCCGACATGTTGTCAAAGGCGGCCAGGGCAAATTCGACACCGGCCAGGTTCAGACCCAACTCGTCGGACAGGTACCGGATCAACCGGACCTTTTTGATGTCCTCGGCGGAGTATAACCGGAGCATGCCGATGGTCCGCCCAGGGTTTATCAGCCCCAGCCTCTCGTACTTTCGCAGCGTCTGGGGGTGCATGTCGAGGATGCGGGCGGCCACGCTGATGATGTACACGCCCTGCATCTCGATGACCGCCTCGTCCTCAGCGGCGGGCTGGGCAGGCACCAGGCCGGTGGTCTCCGGACGGGTAGGGTGGGTCTGGCCCGGCGTTCTAGCCCGGTTTTCCACTCTGGGTCTTGGCTGTTGGTACATCAAGAAACTCCGAAAGAAACCCCGAACCGGCGCCGTTCGGTTGCGGTGTTGACCTGCGATTAACCATATGATAGATTCTGATACGGTCCGTGTCAAGTTCGATGCAACAGACAGCATAAGAGGGGTTTAGATTATCCGGTTGATGGCTAGGGGCTATTGGCCGGCGGCCAGCCAACCGGGTAGAAGGGGGTTGATCATGATCTACTTCAAGGAATGTCCAAAGTGCCACGGCGACCTATATGCCGGGGAAGACATTCACGGCCCGTATCTTAGCTGCATCCAGTGCGGCTACCTGCGCGACCAGCCGGTGGAGAAAGCCAAGCCCCTTTTCCGGGAGACTTTCGTGATTGACGCTCCCAAGACCGCGAAGAAGAGGCCGAAAAAGGTTCGCCAAACCGCCTGATCCTGCATCAATGCCGGATAAAAATAGGGGCGGCCACATGGCCGCCCCTATTTTTATGATTCCGATTAAGACCCCGGTCATTATCGGGTCAGTTCGGGCCAGAAGCGCTCTTCCTTCCAGGGGTCGCCCTCGTTGTGGTAGCCGCGCTGCTCCCAGAACCCGGGGGAGTCCTCGGCCATGAGCTCGATGCCTTTGACCCACTTGGCGCTCTTCCAGCCGTAGATACTGGGGACGATCAGGCGCAGGGGCCAGCCGTGGCTCATGCCCAGGGGCTCGCCGTCCTGTTTATGGGCCAGTATCCCCTCTTGCCTGGCCAGTTCCAGGGGCAGGTTGCTGGTGTAGCCACCGTAGCAGTGGGCCATGACGAACTTGGCCTCGGGTTTGGGGCCGGCGGGGGCCACCAAATCAGTGAAGGTCACGCCCTCCCAGGTGTTGTCCAGTTGGCTCCACTGGGTAACGCAGTGGAAGTCGGCCACCGTGGTGGTCCATTGCAGACTGGAGAACTGCTCCCAGTTTAGGATTATCTCCCGCTCCACCAGTCCGAACACCCGGATCTCCCAGGTGTTGATGTCGATCTTGGGCTCGGGGCCGTAGGTAAGTACCGGGAACTTGGTGGTGATGAATTGGCCCGGCGGGACGCGTTCGCCCAGGCCCTGGTCGGGCGCCGTATTTACTTGGTCGGGCCGCTTCATCTGATAAGCTGCTCCGTTGGTATGCCGCATGGGGGCGTTGGTTCCCCAGTCTATCACTCGCGTATGCCTTGTCAAAGGCAGGCCACGCCCGTTTGCGGGCCTGAACTTGCGGGTCTGGATCTAGGCCGATACGGTGATGCGGCCGGCGTTTTCCGCGGTGATCTCGCCCACCACGGCCTTGGTCTGCACACCGCAGGCGTCGAGCTCGGACAGCAGTTGGTCCAACTTGGCCCTGGGCACTGAGATCAGGAGTCCGCCGGAGGTCTGGGCGTCGCACATCAACAGCCGCTGCTCCTCGGTCAGGCTGTCGTCCCAGTCCACGGTGTCCGCCACGCCGGACATGTTCCGGAAGGTGCCACCGGGGACGGTCCCCTTTTCCAGCAGGTCCCAAACTCCGGGCAGCACCGGCACATCGGCCACCCGGATGCGGGCCCCGACCCCGCTACTCCTGACCATCGTCTTCAGGTGGCCCATGAAGCCAAAGCCGGTGATGTCGGTGCAGGCGTTGACGCCCACCTTCATCATGGCCTCCGCCGCGCCCTTGTTCAGTTCCGCCATGATGTCCACGGCATGTTTCAAGACGGCGTCGGGGGTGATCCCCTGTTTGCAGCCGGTGGTGATTATCCCGGTCCCGATGGGTTTGGTGAGCACCAGAACGTCGCCGGGCTTGGCGTTGGCGTTGGTCACCTCTTTGCCGGGCTCCACCAGGCCGACCACCGTAAGTCCGTATTTGGGCTCTTCGTCATCCACCGTGTGTCCGCCCACGATCAGGCAGCCCGCTTCGGTGGCCTTGTCGTAGCCGCCCTTTAGCACGTCGCCCAGCATCTCCACGGCCAGCTCGGCGGGGAAACCGACCACGTTCAGGGCCAACAGAGGTTTTCCGCCCATGGCGTAGACATCGCTCAGGGAGTTGGCCGCCGCCACCAAGCCGAACTCGTAAGGGTCGTCGGTGATGGGCGTGAAGAAGTCCACCGTCACTACCAGCGCGGTTTTGTCATCCAGCCGGTAAACGGCTGCGTCGTCCCCGGTGTCATTACCCACCAGGAGGTCTGGGTGGCTGACCATGGGGAGGTGTTTCAGGACCTGGACCAGGTCCTGCTGGCTAAGCTTGGAGGCTCAACCAGCACAGTGGGACAGTTCGGTCAGGCGGACCTTGCTGCTGGCCATCCGGCGTTACCTCCGTGGGTATATGAGCCCTGGTTTATTCTGCTTATGAACAAACCTTATAAAATAGGATACATTAAGTGCGACTGTGGGGCGACAGCTATTTAAGCTGCGCCTTGAAGGTGGGCATCACCTCTTTGCCGAACAACTCAAGCTGTTCCAGGATCACCTTTTCCTCGGTGCTCATCACGGAGGCGCCCACGTTCACCTCTTGGAGGCCCGGATACCGGTCTTGAAGTTCCATCAGCCTTTCGGTGACCAACTCTGGAGGTCCGACGATCCACGCTCCGGATTTGACGGCATCCTCTATGGTGGACCTGGTTATCACGTTTGGTCTCTCCTCGGTTTTCACCGGCCAAAATGTGGCCGTGAGATGTGGGTCTTAGTGTAATTGGGGCCGATTGGCTATCGATGCGCCGGCCGGTTGACAGCCCTGATAACGAATCCAATCGGGAAGTGTTTCCATCCATAATAGGACAATAATGGGTGAGATTTCGATACCCGTGGCAGTAAATTATTCGCCTTGATGATAACAGGCGAGCCCCGTCGGTTTTGCCCGGGCTTTTTTGTTGGCCGTAAAATTATCGAAGATCACGAGGCCTTGCAACGAGTTCGTGAAAAGCAAACCGTGCCGTGATGTTACTCTACGTGAAGTCAGGGAGCTTTTGAGTCCAACTTGCCTGTGTCACGGTGAAGTCATGCAGATTTACACTGACCGCCTGTTCACCACGATGGTGACAATGGTGACCCAACACCATTCTCTCTACGCTAAAATTCCGCCGCAGGGAATCTTTTTCGAGGCGCTGGCCGAAAAAGCATTTCACTTGTCCGGGTCTCTTGACGCGCACATTGCACGGACCACCGCCAATGCACCGACCCATGACTTAATGGTCGGCGAAGAAAGGGTCTCCCTCAAAACTGAGACGGGTAGAAATACAAGGCCAAATTCAATTTCGATCACTAAATTGTGTACCACTGAAAGGGAACCATGGAACGCCGAGACTTTGATAGAACGTACGTGCAGCCACTTGGCACGTTACGATCTGATGCTGATGCTACGGGCGATTTGGGGAGAACAAGCAATTCATTACCAATTGATTGATATCCCGTTGGACCTGCTTAGATTGATTGAACATTGTCAGCTTCAAGAGGTTGGGAATCGACAAGGTAGGAAAAGCTTGGGCGGTGACATTATTATCAACGATGAGACCGCGTTTCACGTCCATTTCGACGGTTCGGACGGAAAATGCCAGATAAGAAACCTCAGGTTGGAGCGGTGCCAGATTCTAGGGGAATGGGATCAGCGGTTTTAAGGACAGGAAAAGCTACTCACAACGATGGGATTTCCGAAACACGAGCCAATAGCAATGTTGCTTTCGGGCGTGGTGCGCGACCTTCCACCGAGTGTCGATGATTGGACCTTTCCTGATTTTGATAATGCAGTCGCACGCGTGAAAACCGGCTTCGGTCGCCGCCTGAATGAAGTCGATGTGCGCCCATTGAAACTTGTGGTTATGAACATAGTCGGTAATTTTGCAAAACAAAACACCATCATGCCGTAAGACACGGTGTGCCTCTGAAACAAACGGTGGATAGGTGTAGGAAAAACTGTAGTTAGTCTCGATGGATGATTTGGCGCCGAGTCCAAAGCGAATTCCGAAGTCCTTCTGGCGGTCTTTCCCCTGATTCGGAACGTGAGGGGGATCGTACACTACTACATCGAAGGAATTTGACTTGAGCGGCAAGGACTGGCTTGTGCCAAGCAAATCAGGCCGGCATTGCGGGTTGATGTCCAACCCGAGCACTTCTCGGGAGCTATTTCTCCAGAATCGCCCAGAGTTTACTGTCGCGTCCAGAATGTTGCGTGGTTCTACCTTAGGGTAGAACTGGAGCATTTTCTCCAATAATTCGGAGTCCTCCCCATCCCATATCGAAGGGAGGGGGTCATATTGTCGAGGAGGAAGCAACTCTGTCTGCACTTTGACCACCGTACTAGCAGAACGCATGACTCGAGTAGGAATCCAATTGCGAGCGAGCTAGTTTAGTATTCATATAAGCCCTTGAATCGGGCACATCCAATATGCCCGCATGTTTAGGTAATTACAATGCCTTGATGACATTAATTGGAATGGGTTTGACGACCGAATTTTGCGTATATGTCTTGGGTGAATAGACGAATCGTCGGGCATATCATCCGTGTTGTTATGAATTGAAATTCTCCGGCCCCACTGACCCGGACAGGTTCAACGGCGCGAAGGCGCCTGTGTCCGGATCGTAGTAGTGGACCTGGCCGGAGCTGACCTTGGTGGCAATCAGGGTGTAGTCCAGCTTGTATTCATCGATGTGACGGTAGATGCGGGCGTCCCGCCACTCTTCGGGCATTAAGGATTCCCGAACCTTTTGCAGCTCTTTTATGACCGAATCCATCTGCCGCTCCTGGAACTCCCCACAGGTGTGCGGCCGAACAACTACAGGCCGGCATCTGTGCTAAACCCGATTGGGGGTCCGGTACCGGAGGACTTAATTTTCCCGGTTCCAGAACTCCACCGTCGCGCCTTCCAACAAAGGCGCCAAGCCAGCATACCAACTCTCGTAGGCGGCCTGGTACTCGGCGTGTTGGGAGGCCGCCCAAAATATATTCTCGAAGGCGGCCAAGTTCTCGACGTCGAATTCCCACACCACGCGGTCGGTCGCCCCGCTGAAGAAGTCGGTGTAGATCCGCGCGGTGGGTCCACCGGCCCGCTCGAATATGGGTTGGAATTCCTTCATTTTCGCGACTACTGCGCCCGAGGACCCTGATTTCGCCTGGAATACCCGTCGCTGAGTGATCATGGCCAAGTCCCTCCCATTTTGTTGAACCGCTTGGTCAACGGTTTGCCCGGCTCATGGGTTAGGAAGCTCCCGCGTGGGGACCGCGTCCGATTGCCGCATCATGGGCGGCAGCGGTTAACCCTTGCGAACGTACTTGTCGATGGCGTCGGGGACTCCCGCCAGGTAGATGTCGCCGCGGGAATCGATCCAACTGCCGTGGCCGGAGCCGCGGCACTCGAACCGCGAGAGCACGCCGCCCTTCTTGTCCAAAACGCTGATGCGGGCCGAGCCGCCGTCCCGCTGGCCCTCGCTGACCATGTAATTGCCGTCCCGGTCCATGGAGATGTCCATGGGCCGGTTGATGTCGTCCCAGATCTCCTTGAAGTCGCCGTCCAATCCGAAGACCTGGATGCGGTGGTTCTCCCGGTCGCAGACGATCACCCGGTCTCCGTCGACCAGAAGGCTGTGGGGCAGGTGGAACTCGTTGGCCGCCTCTTTTCCCGGCTCGCCCCATGACTTCTTGAGTTGGCCGTCGCTGGAGAAACGGTGCACCCGGGAATTGCGGTACCCGTCGGCCACGTAGAGGTCGCCCGAGGGCGAAGGCACCAGTTCGGCGGGGTAATTGAAGGGGCCGGCGGCCCTGGGGACCAGGTCTCCGGGGTTCTCGCAGCCGGTGTCCGAGTGTACGCCGTGCCGCCCCAGCATCTGGATGGGCTTGCCGTCCAGCGTGTACATGATGCATACCGATGTGTTCCGGTCGGTCACGTAGACCACGTCATCGGCGATGTGGATGCCGTGGGCAAACTCGAAGGAACCGTTGCCCCAAGAGTCCGTGAGGTTCCCGTCCCGGTCGAAGATCAGCACGGGCGGGTCCTTCCGCTGGAATGCGAAGACCCGGTCCTGGGAGTCGGTGGCGATGGCGCTCACCATCCCGAAGGTCTCGCCGGCGGGCAGCTTGCCCCAGTTCTCAATCACGTCATAGGTGTATTTGCCGGAGCCTACAGTAGCCATATCTGGGTTGTCTCCTTTGCGGATTGTGGTTGGTTTAGGTTAATGGCGGTTGGCGTCCCGTTGGTCGAACAATTTCTGCAGGGGCGATATCCCGCCCAGGGTGTCCAGGTCGATGCTGTCGATGGTGGTGCGGCCGCAGATGCCCATGGTGGCGTCCAACTCGTCGCGGAGCATGTCCAACACCGATTTGACGCCGGCTTCGCCATCCACGGCCAGGCCCCAGAAAAGAGGCCGGCCGATCAAGACGGACCGGGCGCCCAGGGCCAGGGCCTTAAAGATGTCCGAACCGCGGCGGATGCCCCCGTCCATGTAGATCTCAGCCTTTCCATCAACCCGCTCCACTACCTCCGGCAAGACTTCGATGGTGGTGAAGGTGGTGTCCAAGTACCGGGTCCCGTGATTGGATACGATGACTGCCTGGGCGCCGGACTCAGCGGAGCGCCTGGCGTCCTCTCCCGTCATGATTCCCTTGACCACGATGGGCAGTTTGGTCTCGCCGGCCAGCCATTCCAGGTCGGACCAAGTGGCGGCCGGGTCGCGGATGTCCATTGACCCGGCTGGGGCGTCGGCGGCGAATTTCCAAGAGTGGGTGCCCAGGTCCAAGGCGGCATAATTGGGTGAGACCGGGCCCACGTAATCGTTGCGGATGTTGCGCTCCCGCTTCGGGCTTATCTTGGCGTCCAGGGTAAGGCACAGGGCGGAATACCCGGCCT
>JACZUF010000030.1:10000-37815 GCA_022573285.1 Chloroflexota bacterium | reverse complement strand
AACCCCCACAAGGTATACCCGCCATGTCCCGACGCACCGACCGTGTCAACGAACAGTTGCGCGAAGAGATCAGCACGCTCCTCGCGCGTCAGATAAAGGACCCCCGCCTGAATGGCGTGATCAGCATTACCCGAGTGGTCACCAGCGGGGACCTGCGCAGCGCCACGGTCTACATCAGCGTCATGGGAAACCAGGAGACCAAGCAAACGGCCTTGAACGGTATTCAATCGGCTGCGTCCTTCCTGCGCCGCGAACTGCGCGACCGCATAAATATGAGACACACTCCGTTCATGACCTACAAATTGGACGAATCCCTGGAAGAGGCGGACCAGGTGCTCCGGCTGATGAACCAGGTCAGGACGGACGATCCGGTCTCTGAAACGCCCGCCTCCGAATCTCCCGGCATATCGGGCGGCGGTTAGCATGGCGGACGCGCGAACCAATGCCAAGCCGGCGGCCAACGGCTTCATCAACCTGTTCAAACCCCCCGGCATAACCTCCATGGACGCCCTGCGCCGGATCAAACGCATCACCGGGCAGCGCCAGAAGGTCGGCCACGGTGGCACCATGGACCCGCTGGCCCGGGGGGTGCTGCCGGTGTGCTTCGGCCAGGCAACCCGGCTGATGGACTACGTCACCGGCGGCCTCAAACGGTACCGCGTGGAGGTGGCCCTTGGCGTGACCACCACCACCTATGACGCAGAAGGCGAAGTGGTCAAGACCGGTGATTGCCAAGGCCTGACCGAGGCCATGGTAGAAGAGAGTTTGCGGCCTTGGATCGGCCTGGTGAAGCAGACGCCGCCGATGTACAGCGCCATCAAGATAGATGGGAAGAGACTCTACAAACTGGCCCGCGCCGGCATAGAGGTGGAGCGCGAGGCCCGCCCGGTGGAGATCCACGACATCAAGATCATGGAATTCGCTCCGCCCAAGCTGGTCTTGGAAGTAGAATGCGGGCGCGGCACCTATATGCGCTCCCTGGCCCATGACGTCGGCGAAGCCCTGGGATGCGGAGGCCACGTGGCCGACTTGGTGCGTCTGTTGTGCGGTGGTTTCCCGGCCGAGGAATCGGTGACACTGGAACAACTGGAGGATGCCGGAGACGGGCCGGACGGCTGGCGGAAAAATCTCTTCCCCGTGGATTGGGTTTTGAGGGGACTAAAGAGCGTCACCTTGGGCCAGCAGGCTGAAGAATACCTGCGCCACGGCCAGGCGGTGACACTGGGGCGGCCCGAACTGGATGCGGGCTATCTGGAGGAATACCGCGCCTACAATTCCGAAGGCGTGTTCTTGGCGCTGGTGCGCTACGACCGGCCCGCCAACTCCTGGCAGCCGGTAAAGGTATTTCAAACGGACTCACCTTCCCCCTACGCCCCAGCCTCGGTTTAATCGACCCCCGTCCGTTCCTCGCGGCATCCCTTGGCGGCCCTTATTTCACCATTGGTCTCCACCGACAGGGCTTGCCTCAAAACTGTCATTCCGAGGAGCGGAGCGGCGAAGAATCTCCCGTTAGTCGCCCTAGCAGACCCCTCGCTACGCTCGGGGTGACAGAGGGAGGCGTACATGCAGCCCCGATTCGATCGGGGGCACGGGCCATGATGATCACTTTTGAGGCAAAGCCCCACCAACAGCCTCTATGAAGGTTTTTGTCGATATTAGCTCCAACCATTTATCAATTCGACACTGTAGAGACGGAAATTCTTGACAAACCTCATTCAAATTGTATAGTTATTGACGTTACGTAAACCTGTGAGCTTAACGGGCTTCGCAACAGCGCACCTTTACACGACGACCGTACCGAAACAATTGGGGGTAAACAATATGGAAGCTTACTGTTTCAAGTGCCGAAACAAACGGGAGATCTCCAATCCGCGGCAGGTCACACTAAAGAATGGCCGTCCTGCCACCCAGGGTGTCTGCCCTCAGTGTGGGACCAAGGTATTCCGTATCGGCAAATCTTAGTAAATGCTCAGGCCGCGGGAGCGGCCGGGAACCCCAGCTTGGCCAGCAGTTTCCGTGGGTTGGTTTCCAACAAAGCGTGGACCTCGTCATCGTTGAGACCTGCGCCCTTGGCGACCTTCTGCCTGATATCCGGAGTAAGCAGATCGTCGGGCTCGTGGGCGTCTGAATCCAGCACCGTGGCCGCGCCGGCCTCTCTGGCGACCTTTACCACGTGACCGTTGGCCAGGCTGTGGCCCTTGCGGGCCGACACTTCCAGATAGATGCCCCTCTCCGCTGCCAACCGGGCTTCGTCGTAGGTGATGAGCCCCGGATGGGCCAGCACGTCCACAAAATCCGAACGTAGCGCCGCTTCGTTGGTGCCCGGTTCCACCGGCTCCACCGGCGTCTCCCCGTGCACCGCCACCAGTTTGGCGCCCATCTCTTTGGCCGTTCGAGCCACCAAGTCAATGTCGTCCTTTGGCACGTGGGTGATCTCCACGCCGGGCAACACCAAAATATCCCAGCGCTTGGTCGCCTGGGCGCAATCGATCAACAGGGTTTTCACCACGAATTCGACGTTCCCCAGCCCCACATGGTCGGTCACCGCCATGGCCCGGTAGCCGCGCGTCAGCGCCCGCCGTATCAGTTCGACGGGAGAGAGCACGCCGTCGCTGAGAAAGGTGTGGGTGTGGAAATCGTACATCTATCTGCTCCAACTCCCGGGGGTAGACCCACGAGATTCCCCGGCGCGTACTCCTTACCGGGCATGGCTAAGTATAGATTCCGGCCGGTGTATTAACAAGAATCGCCGGCCGCCGTCACCTATGCGCTCGGCCTCAGTTTCGTTGACACCGATTTTGGCTCTGCCTACAATTGCGTCACTGAGCCACGCTGCCGGAGATCTGGACTGGGAGATTCGGTCCCTGGCGATTCGATTCGGCGATTCGATTCCCGGAGACTTAAATATGGTAGAAGCGCTGGAGAGCAACCTCCAGGACGCCGGCGAATTCGCCACCTGTGACCGATGCAACCGCAACTACGAAAAGGGTTGGTCCTTCGCTTTCAAGAAACCCGTCCCCAAGGGAGCCACGGACGAGGGAGTAATCATCAAATGCTCCCGGTGCGCCATTCGTCACCATCCCATGTTGCGGCGTTCTTTGATCGTGGCGTTTGCGGTCGGGACCATCCTAACCCTGCTGAACCAGGGCGACATCCTCTTCTCCGGAAGCTGGAATAGCGCCCTTTATTGGAAGGTGCCCCTCACCTATTGCGTGCCCTTCTGCGTGGCCACCTACGGGGCGCTGAGCAACAGCCGCCGCTGACATTCCGAACGCCAACAAAAAAGAGCCCGGCGGAAAGCCGGGCCCTTTTCAGTCATGTCGAACCCGATGTTCGGCTAGCCCAGGTTTCTGATCACGTAGACCACTTTGCCGTGTACTTCCACGTTCCCGGCAGGGCTGTAGATGGGCTCCATGGTGCTGTTGGCCGGTTGCAAGCGGACTCGGTCGCCCTCCGCGTAGAACTTCTTCAGCGTGGTCTCTTCCTCTGCTTTTAGCCAGGCGACCACCATCTCGCCGTTGTTGGCTTCGTTGGCGGGTTTCACGATAACCACGTCCCCGTCGTCGATCAGGGCATCGATCATCGACGTGCCGATCACCTTCAAACCGAACAATTTGCCATGCCGGCGTTGCAGCTCCGGGGAGATCTCCACGGTGTCGAACTCCTCGCTGGACGCTGAGCCCTCGGTGCTCCATGCGGGTATGGGTAGGCCGGCCGCAATGGCCCCGACGATCTGGACCCGGGGGGCGTTGGATACCGGTTGGCCTTCCTGGTCCAGTATCTCGATGCCACGGGCGACATCGGGCCGCCGGTTGATATACCCGGCCTGGCTCAGCTTCTCCAGGTTATAGTCCACAACCGAGGTCGAGCTGATCTCACAGGCCTTCTGGATGTCCCGCACGGTGGGCGGGATGCCGTTCTCCGAGTAGAACTCCTGGAGGAATCCCAGTATGCGCTGTCTCCGGGGCGGCATCTTTTTACTGCTTACCATATTTTCCTTTAAAATCCAGGCCTGAATCAGAGGCGATTAACATAAACACTTATGTTCTAAAATTAGGCTAGCAAAGGCCCTGCCGCCTGTCAACGATTCTGTGTCACGATGCCGTCGAGTCGGCGCCGGCGGTACACAAGAAAAACCCGCCCTTGTTTTCAGGAAGGGCGGGCATGGTTTCGTGGCGGGGCGCCTGGGTTCAGGCGGAGGCGGCCTTCAACTTGTTCAGGCGGGCAGCGATGCGGGATTTACGGCGGTTGACGTTGTTCTTGTGCAGGATGCCCTTCTGCACGGCCCGATCCATGATGCTCAGCGCCTCGCGGACGGCGGTCTCAGCTTCGGCCACGTCACCTGATTCCACGGAGCGCAACGCCTTGGCCATTGCGGTCCTGGTCTCGGTGCGGTCTCCCCTGGTGCGTACGGCCCTCTTAACTTGCTGACGGCCTGTCTTCTCTGCGGGCAACTTGCTCCTCCTAATGGTCATCTGCGCCGGCGCACCGGCTGCCGGTCAAACCCTTTTTTGCGCGTGGCTTCCAATCATGCCTGGATTGCGGGGGTCCGTAAAAGATAATAGGCGCGGACCCGGCGTCAAGAAGCCGACGCGCCTATTATAAACCAAGTTTAGCCGGTTTCCAAAGGACAGCCTTTTCGAAATGTGGTTCGACATCCTTCCGCGGAATGACACCACGAACTGAAGGAGGTGTCTTTACCGTCCGTCCTGAGCTCCGACCAGAGCCGCGAGTCTCCCTCCCGATTACATCGGGACACCGGGGGACCCGTCGAAGGACCCAACAGCGGGTCGTACAGGATTTTGAAATAGCCCCTAGGCGATTAAACGTCCAGGTTTTGCACGCTGCGGGCGTGGGCTTGGATGAAGCTCCGGCGCGGAGCAACCTCTTCGCCCATCAGCGTGGTGAAGACGTCGTCCACCTCGACGGCGTTGTCGATGGTCACCCCCAGCATCTGCCTGGTCTCCGGGTTCATGGTGGTCTCCCACAACTGATCGGGGTTCATCTCGCCCAGACCCTTATAGCGCTGTATCTGGGGGTTACGGCTTCCGTTCAAGCTAGCCAGGTACTCGTCCTTCGCCTCCTCGGTGTAGGTGTATTCCACCTTTCTGCCGGTCTGTATGCGGTACAGAGGCGGCTGGGCGATGTAAAGGAATCCCTGCTCGATGAGGGGCAGCATCCGGCGGTAGAAGAAGGTCAGGATCAACGTCCGGATATGAGAGCCGTCCACATCGGCGTCGGTCATGATGATGATCTTGTGGTAACGGATCTTCTCCGGCTCGAATTCCTCGCCCTCTCCGGCGCCCAGGGCCGCAACCATGGCCCGAATCTCCTCGTGGCCCAGGATCTTGTCAGGCTGCTGCAGGACCCGCTCCACGTTCAGTATCTTGCCTTTCAGGGGCAAGATCGCCTGGAAGTGACGGTCCCGGCCCATCTTGGCCGAGCCTCCGGCCGACTCGCCCTCAACGATGTACAACTCGGATTTGGCGGGGTCGCGCTCAGCGCAGTCCGCCAATTTTCCGGGCAGCGACGACCCGTCCAGAGCGTTCTTGCGAATGACTAGGTCACGGGCGCGCTTGGCCGCATCCCTGGCCTTCTGGGAGGTCAGGCACTTCTCAATCACCCGTTTGCTGTCGATGGGGTTCTCCTCCAGATAGCGGCCCAGTCCCTCGCTGACCACCGAGTCCACGATACCGCGGACCTCGGCGTTGCCCAACTTGGTCTTGGTCTGCCCCTCGAACTGGGGGTCGGTCAGCTTAACGCTGATGACGGCGGCCAGGCCCTCGCGGACATCGTCGCCGATCAGATTGGGCTGGTCGTCCTTGATGTATCCCTGCTTCCGGGCGAAATCGTTGATCACCCTGGTCAGGGCGGTACGGAAGCCGGTCATATGGGTGCCGCCCTCTTCGGTGTTGATGCAGTTGGCGAAGGAGAACACCGTCTCCGAGAAGGTGTCGTTATATTGGATAGCCACCTCAACGGCCGTTTCGTCCACCACCTTCTCGAAATAGAAGGGGACGGACTGCACAGTCCGGCGGTGACGGTTGACGTTTCGGACCAGGTTGGCGATGCCGCCGTCGAAGAAGTAGGTGCGCTCAACATCGCCCTTGCGCCGGTCGGAATGCCAAGGGCTGGTGAACGCGATCTCCAGGCCCTTGTTCAGATAGGCGATCTCCTTGAAGTGGGCAATCAGCAGATCGAAATCGTATTCGATGATCGGGAATATCTGTGGGTCGGGCTTGAAGGACACGGTGGTGCCGTGATCAGGCGTCTTTTCGCCCTTCACCAGACCGGTGGTGGCTTTCCCCCGGCTGTACTCCTGACTGTAATGCCAGCCCTGGCGACGGACCTCCGCGCGCAGCTCTTCGGCCAATGCGTTCACCACCGAACCGCCCACACCGTGAAGGCCGCCGGTGACCTTGTAGGCCCCGCCGCCGAACTTGCCGCCCGCGTGCAGGGTGGTCATCACCGTTTCCAGGGCGCTTTTACCGGTTTTAGCGTGCTTGTCGATGGGGATTCCACGGCCGTTGTCGGCCACGGTTATCCAGCCGTCTTCGGAAATGGAAACATCAACGCGGTCGCAGTAGCCGGCCATTGCTTCGTCCACCGCGTTATCCAGTATCTCGTAGATCAGGTGGTGCAGGCCACGTTGGTCGGTGCTGCCGATGTACATCCCGGGGCGGACACGCACCGCCTCCATGCCCTCCAGCACCTGGATGTCCTTCGCTGTGTAATCGCTTGATTGGGATTGCGTCATATTGTTATTTCACCATGGGTCTTCGTTGGGCAGGTAGAGAAAAAATTACGCACGGAAATGGGGCTTTGAGGAAGTAGGGTCTGAAGCCGTTCAGACTAGTTATATTATACCAGATTTGAAGCTAAATAGCCTCAAAAATAGGGCTCTCAAACCCGCATTTTATGTCTTCTGACGGCCCCATTCCGGCCGATTTAGAAAACCCGTGCCTAGGGGGCGCAATCTGACGGGGCCATTTATGTGTACATAAAGCGGATATAGACTCTAATAATCATATACAGTCTTGTTCCATGCCGAATTTCAGTCAATATTCCATTGTCAGTGAAATCAAATCGGCGCGGACCGCTAAATGGCGGTCCGCGCCGATTAAAACTGTTAGAAAGTGAGTCTAAACGGCGTTTATTTTGGGAAAATCCGGCGGAAAACGCCCGGCGAACCCTCTTCGTGGACCATGAAGGGACGCAATTCCGTATTCCACGCCGGCGTCACCATCGTTCTCCACCCCTCCCATCCTTCCCCGTTTACCACGTCCATGGACTCCATCTCGTGGACCGTGGTGTATTTGGGCGTGCCCATGACCGCCTCAAACCGCCGGGCCCGGATATAACCGGGGATCTTCATCGCCTCGGGCAAACGTTCGGTGTTATAGGCTTTGTTGAACTTTTCGTCCAGTTCTTCAGGCACCGACATCCTCCCCACCAGGATAACCGGCGCCATACCGGCCTGAGCGGTCTCCTCGGGCACGTGGTCCGGGTAGATACGCGTATAGAGGTTCCTGATATAGGCCGTCCCGATCACACTGGGGGACATCCGCTTGGACCATTCGGTCGGCTCCTTGAGCCACTTCTGCCAGGCGTCGGAATGCCAGGTGTCGGCCGACTCAAGCTCGTAGCAGGCCAGATACCTGGGACCGCCCTTTACCGCCTCGTACCGGGCGGCATTGAGCACGCCCGGAATAGACAGGCGCTCGGGAATATGCTCCTCGTTGTACCACCGGTTGTACTCCTCGTCGTGCTCGGCCGCCACGTCGCTATAGACCATCAGCAGGCCGTTTCCTTTCTTAGCAGCCATTTCACCCTCCAGGTTCTATCTCGATTTGATTGCAGATCGCGTGAACACGGCCAAGGCTAGTCCCCCGGATAGTAATGTTTACCCGTGCCGTAGCTGTCCAGGGCGTAGCTCATGGCGTGGAAAAGGGGCTCCGGAAGATCGTCCAAGGGGAACCAGCCGCTGGCGATGAATGTTTCCGGCTCAATCAGGCTTGGCTCTTGGCCGCCGATGTCACCCAGAAACTCGATATCCACGTAGTGCTTGCCGTAGGCGATGATGTTGCTCACGCACAGGAACCGTAACTCGCCCACGGCCACGCCCAATTCCTCCATGGCTTCCCGCCGCGCGCACTGCTCCAGGGTCTCGCCGCTCTCCAGATGACCGCCGGCCGAGGCCCAGGTGTCCTCGCCGTGGGCGCCGTGCCGTTTGGCTAAGAAAACCCTGCCATCACGCACGAAGATCACGCCTACGCCAATCTGGGGCCTCGATGACTCTGCCGCCATGGCGCCGAGTATAGCACGGGGCTTTTGGGGTGTTGTGAACCGGCGGGAACCGGCCCCTCGCCCGGCGGGGTTGGTTGCCTTATAATTGGCCGATATTTGTCGTCAACCGGAATCAGGAGGGACTCTCATGGCAGGATTGGACCGGACAGTGATAACCAGCAGCCAGGCGGCCCAACCCATGGGCGCATACTCCCTGGGCATGAGCGTACGTCCCGGAAAACTGGTCTACATCGCGGGACAGGTGGGCATGGACTCCAGCGGCAACCTGGTCGGCAAGGGCGACGCCGCAGCCCAGACGCGCCAGGCTTTGGAGAACATCGGCCACGTCCTGGCCGGCGCCGGAGCGGATTTCAGCAACGTGGTCGAGTTCACGACCTACGTGGTGGGCCGTTCGTCGGTCCAGGGATATCTCCAGGGCCGAAGCGAGGTCTATCCAGACCTCTTCCCCAACGGCGACTATCCACCCAACACCCTGTTGGTGGTGGCCGGCCTGGTGAACGAAGACTTACTGGTTGAGATTAAGGCCGTGGCGGCCCTGCCCTAGCTGTTTCGGCTAAATCGATGGCCCGGAGGAACGAATTGGCCGATCAAGAACGGCTGGTAAAAACCCTGATAGACCTGATCAAGATCGACAGCCCCAGCGGCGAGGAAGACGCCATGGACCGGGAGGTCAGTTCCCGGTTGGAAAAGCTGGGTTTGAAGGTGTCCCACGACTCCTACAACAACGTGATCGCCAAACTGGCGGGACAGGGCCGGCCCATCATGCTCTCCGCCCATCTGGACACCGTGGAGCCGGGCCGGGGCATCAAGCCCATCGTTGACGGAGGCGTGCTGCGGTCCGACGGCAGCACAATCTTGGGCGGCGACTGCAAGGCTGGGGTGGCCATCGTCTTGGAGGCCCTAACGGCAGCCTTGAAAACGGGCGGCGGCAACCGGGCCCGCAATCGGGCAATCGAAGTGGTATTCACCCGCCATGAGGAAGGCGGCCTAGTTGGGGCCCATCACCTGGACTTCAGCATGGTCTCGGCCAAAGAGGGCATCGTCTTCGACGGAGAAGGGCCTCCCAACCGAATCATCCTCTCGGCCCCTTCCCAGAACGTGGTCACCGCCCAGATCACGGGCCGCGCCGCCCATGCCGGTCTGGAGCCTGAAAAGGGCATATCCGCCCTGCTCATCGCCGCCGATATCCTGGGGCGGCTGCCCCTGGGCCGCATCGACGAAGAAACCACGGCCAACATCGGCCGCCTCGAGGGTGGCCTGAAGCGCAACATCATCCCTGAACAGGCCTTTCTAGACGGCGAGTTCCGGAGCCGGAGCAACGAGAAGCTGGCCGACGTGGAACGGAAGTTCCGGGGGGTTTTCGACGAGGTTGCGTCCAGATACCCGGAGGCTAAGATCGACCTGGACATCGTGAACACCTACCGGGCATACCAAATCGAGGCTGACAGCCCGGCCGTCGCCGTCATCGGGCGGGCACTGGCCGAAATGGGCCTGGAGCCAATATTGGAGTCCACCGGCGGCGGCTCAGACGCCAACGTATTCATCGAGAAGGGCATCACGGCCATTCCGGTGGGCATCGGGGTGCGGGACTTTCACACCACCTGGGAAACAGCGGTAATCTCCGAGGTCCTCCAGGGAGCGCAGATGTGCGAAGGCGTAATCCGGGGAGCCTAGCGGGTAACGACAACCTGGTTGACTGGTAAACCGTTTGGCCCGGATAATGACTACAGGTGGTGATTTGTCGACTAGCGATAGGACCCTATCCCGGGTACTAGGGGGCGCATCCGATTCAAATATTCAATTCAACCGCCTTCGCCAATTGCTGCTGCGCTTGGGATTCGAGGAGCGGGTTAGAGGCAGCCACCATATCTTTCGAAAAGACGGTGTAGAAGAGCGGATCAACTTGCAGCGGGACGGCAGCAATGCAAAGGTCTACCAAGTCCGCCAAGTAAGAGCCATGATCTTGAGATACGGGTTCGGCAACGAGGACTAATGCACAAATATGAGATAATCCTTTACTGGTCCGAAGAAGACAAATTTTTCGTGGCAGAGGTGCCTGAGCTGCCCGGCTGTATCGCCCACGGGAAATCGCAAGAAGCGGCGCTGGCCAGCGCTCAAGACGCAGTCCAACTCTGGATCGACACCGCAAATGAGTTCGGCGACGCTGTTCCCAAACCCAAAGGCCGGCGTCTTATGTTGGCCTAATCAATCCATCCAGTCGATCTGTTGCTTCTACAAGGGCCGGAATGATATCTAGTGATTAAATTTCCAATACCGCAGGAGGAGAGTTCGAATGGCCACGATCAGCAAGAAGCGTCAATTGGGCCGCCAGGTCGCCATCGTCGGCGCCGGTATGTCCCAATTCGGGGCCTTCCCCGAAAAAGACAGCCGGGACCTGTTCGTGGAGGCCTTCCAGGACATGGTCCAGAGCATGGACCATGTCCTTGACATCGAGGACATCGAGTGCGGCTACGTGGGCAACTACTCCTCCGACCTCTTTGAGCACCAGGGCCACACCGCGCCCATCGTGGCCGACTGGCTGGGCATCACTCCGATTCCCGTCACCCGCATCGAGAACGCCTGCGCCAGCAGCGGCAGCGCCCTGCGGGAGGGCGTGATGGCCATCGCCAGCGGCATGTACGACGTTGTTTTGGTGGGCGGAATGGAGAAGATGACAAATCTGCCCACAAACGACGTCACCGACGTATTGGCGTCGGCGGCCGACGGCCTCTACGAGGTGCCCGCCGGGCTGACTTTCCCCGGCATCTTCGGCGCCATCGCCAAGGCCCACATGGACCGCTATGAGACCAACCTAGACCATCTGTTGAAAGTGGCCATCAAGAACCATAGCAACGGCGCTCTCAATCCAATGGCCCAATTCCAACAGACCATCACGGAAATGATGGAGCGCCGGAAGGCCCGGGCCCAGGAGCGGGGCCAGACCGTGCCCGATTGGAAGACCGACATGGATTTCCTAAACGACGCCCAAGCCAATCCCTGGATCGCCTGGCCCCTGCGGCTGTACGACTGCGCACCGATCACCGACGGCGCGGCCTGCGTGCTGCTGGTGTCGGCGGAGATCGCCCATAACTTCACCGAAACGCCCATCAGCATCGCGGGGATCGGACAGGCCACGGGGAAACCGCTCCACGACTCGGATGACCTGACCTCGCTGTCCGCCGCCAAAGCCGCTTCCCAGCAGGCCTACGACATGGCCGGCATCACCGCGGCGGACATCGACCTGGCGGAGGTCCACGACTGCTTCACCATCGCCGAGATCGTGGCCATCGAGGACCTGGGTTTCTTCGCTCCGGGCGAGGGCCCGCGGGCGGTGGACGAGGGACGGACCGCCCTGGACGGCGACCGTCCCATCAACACCTCGGGAGGCCTGAAAGCCAAGGGCCACCCCGTGGGCGCGTCGGGCGTCGGGCAGGTCATCGAAATCTACCACCAACTGCGCGGCGAGGCTGGCGAGCGCCGGGTGAAAAAGGCCAACCCGACGGTGGGTCTAACCCACAACGTGGGCGGCACCGGAGGCACCTGCGTGGTCAACGTGCTGCGTCGGGAGTCTTAACGATGGCCAGTGAATTCAACTCCACCGCCTTCTACAAAAAGCTTAAAGAGGATGGAAAGCTCGTCGGCGTGAGGTGCAAAGCCTGCGGTCATCTGTCGCCGGAGCCCCGGTCCATGTGCCCGGAGTGCCACGGGTTCGACATGGAGTGGCACCCGTTCAGCGGCAAGGCCAAACTCAGCACCTTCACCTGCATATCGATAGTCCCAGTCGCGATGGCCGCGAAAGGCTACGGACGGGACAAGCCTTATTGCAGCGGGATCGTCACCCTAGAAGAGGGGCCCAGCATCAGCGCCAGGATCACCGGGGTCGATGGCGCCAAACCCCAGAGCATCGAGACCGGCATGGACGTGGTCTTGGACCTGGAAGACTTGGACCCGGAGCACCCGTCCCTGGCCTTCAAACCCGCTTAGGAATGCCGGTGGCGCCCGACACTGTGCGCAAAAGAAAACGCCCGGTTGATAAGGCCGGGCGTTCTTCTTGCTTGGTTCGCCGCTCGTCGCGGACGTTTTAGCCACCGGTCCGCTGCGGTGAAGGGCGTTTAAGAGCGTCACAGCGTTCTCGTCACCACTCCGCCAGGGCGCATTTTCACGTCATGCCCGGGACGAAAAATAATCGAGCGGCGGCCTGCGTTTGCTTATCTGCGTTTGGTTAATCGAAGCCGCGGGTGCCGACCCAACCGTGGGCGGAGACGTCGATCATCTCGCCGTTGGGGCCGCAGTACTTGATCTCAACGTTGGCGTGGCGGGGGTTGTCGCCCATGCCCACGCCGAGGGCCTTGTTGACCTCGTCCATGGGAGCAGAGTTATGGGCGGCCAATTTCTTCTCCACATCTTCCAGGTCCTCGCACTCGAAGCCGATGTGGTGGATGCCGCTGTAGTCCTTGCCGCGCTCTCCGGCCACCGCGTCGTTCTGGAAGTCCAGGATGGCCATGTTGACGTTGCCGTCGCTGAGGAAGTACCCGTTGGCGTTGGCGCTCTCAAGCTTGGCGATCTCCCGTAGTCCAAAAACTTCCTTGTAGAAGGCCGCGGTCTTGTCCGCATCTTGAGTGGCAATGGCGATGTGCTTAATCTTGGGCATCTCGCAACCCCTCCTGCCGGTATTTGCTTGAATCAACCCAGACCTTGGGCCTGAGTTAACCAAAGATACCACGTTTGATCGGCTGGTGTCACTTTGGCCGCCAGTCCAATCTGTGCCTGGTCCGCACGGGGTCCGCTCGGTGGGCATCAGGGAGCGGATCGGCCGCCTCAACGGCCGTTGGCGCGATACCGCTCTGATGGAACGCCGCAGCGGTGTTACCGGCGCCTAGTCTGTTTTGTCCTGGGGGGCCGCGCCTGGGCTGATACCCGCTAATCGCCTCGCCTCTCAGGCTGCGTGATAGAATGGTCTCGGCCGCCGGCCCGCCCCGGTGTTGGGAGACCAATGGCCGCGGCTGCTTCGCGGACTCGGAGTCCGGATGTTTCCCCGATGTGTCAAGCACATCTCGGGACACTCATGGAGGAAGTAATGACGGCAATCCCTAAACGCATGAAATTCGGCGTCTTCATGGCGCCCTTCCACCGCGTGGGCGAAAACCCCACCCTGGCCTTGGAAAGGGACCTGGAGCTTCTGCAATGGCTGGATACCCTGGGCTTCGACGAGGCCTATATCGGCGAGCACCATAGCGCCGGATGGGAGACCATCGCGTCGCCCGAGTTGTTCATGGCCACCGCCGCCGAGCGCACCCGCCACATCCGGCTGGGCACCGGCGTAACCAGCCTTCCCTACCACCATCCCTTCATGGTGGCCAACCGCATGGTCCTGCTCGACCATTTGACCAGAGGCCGGGTGATACTGGGTTGCGGCCCAGGCGCCCTGGCTTCAGATGCGCTGATGCTGGGCATCAAACCCGAGAGACAACGGGCGATGATGGAAGAGTCGCTGGACGCCATCGTGCGGCTCATGTCCGACTCCGAGCCGTTCTCCTGCAAGACCGACTGGTTTGAGATGAACGAGGCCGTGCTGCAGTTGCGCCCCTACCAGGACCCCATCGTCCCCATCGCCGTGGCCTCGGTGGAGTCTCCTGCCGGCGTCACCCTGGCCGGCAAGCACGGGGCTTCAATCCTGTCGCTGAGCGTGCCCAGAGACACCATCCGCAAGACCTCCCTGGCCGAGCTTTGGGCCATCGCCGAAGAGACCGCGGCAGAGCACGGCAAGACCATGCACCGGGAGGACTGGGGCATAGTCATGGGCATGCACCTGGCGGACACCAAAGAGCAGGCCATGAAAGACATCCGCGAGAGTAGCGCCAGGTTGGTCACCGAGTACTTTGGCGAGACGCTGGGCAACCCGGTGCCTGACGTCCCCCGTGACCAGATCGTGGACTACATGGTGGACCACAATCAGTGGATCGTCGGCACTCCCGACGACTGCATCGCCGGCATCGACCGGCTCCAGGAACTCACCGGCGGCTTCGGAAAGTTCATGATCCGGGTCGAAGACTGGGCGCCCCGGGACAAGATCCACCGCAGCTACGAGCTCCTGGCGCGCTACGTGATGCCCCATTTCCAGGGAAGTCTGGAGGGCATCCGCATCTCCAGAGATTGGGCCAGCGAGCGCCGCGAGGCCCTCCAGCAGAACCGGTACGCCGGGATCAAGGCCGCCACCGACCGGTTCGACGCCAGCCGAAGCAACGGAAGATAGCCGTCAGCTAACAGCGATCAGCTTTCGGCTTTTTGAGGAGTCGAAAAGGGCGTCCCGGCGGATCGGGACGCCCTTTTTTGCGATGAATCTCCGTTGCACCCTATTTCGTAGAATAATTGTCTGTCTGTTATATTTCGCTTAAGCGATTAATGAAACGATGAACAACGACAGTTTGGGCCCCTGCGTCGGCCCCGTCCCAAGCTCAAAGAGGCAGTCCCCATGCGCAAGACTAAAATCATGGTCACCATCGGCCCCTCCTCCAGCGACCCGGACATCTTAGACCGGCTCATCGGTGAGGGCATCGACTGCGCCCGGCTGAATTTCTCCCACGGGACCCTGGACGAACACGCCGAGGTCATCGCCAATATCCGGCGGCTTTCCAAAAAACACGGACGGCCCGTGGCCATCTTCCAGGACCTGGGCGGCATCAAACTGCGCCTGGGGCGTCTGAAAGAACCGGTCTTGCTGAACCCCGGCGACAATGTGAGCCTGGTTCCGGAGGCCGAAACCCAAGAACCCGGTGCATTGCCGTTTCCCCAACCGGGGGCATTTAGGAACATTGCGCCCGGCCACAACATCTTCATCGCCGACGGCACGATCCGGCTGACAGTAACGGCGGCCAGTCCCTCCAGGGTAGAGGCCACCGTCCTCTCTTCCGGAGTCGTCTCGTCGTACAAAGGGGTGAATCTTCCCGGCGTGCCGATCGACGACCCGGTCTTGACCGAGAAGGACAAGACCGCGATTCAATTCGGCGTGGAGCATGGGGTCGATTGGGTCGGCCTGTCATTCGTGCGCACCGCCGAAGACATCCTCTACGCCAGGGAGCACCTGAACGCCGCCGGCAGCAAGGCGATGGTCATGGCCAAGCTGGAGCGGGGCGAGGGTGTCGACAACATCGACTCCATCCTCCCCGAGGTCGACGGCATCATGGTCGCCAGGGGAGACCTGGGCGTGGAGATCCCCATGGAGCGGGTGCCCATCGTTCAGAAACAACTGGTGGCCAAGTCCAACGAAGCGGGCAAGGTCTCGGTCATCGCCACCCAGATGCTCTGGTCCATGGTGGTCGCCCCGGTGCCGACCAGGGCTGAGATCTCCGACGTGACCAACGCCGTTCTTGACGGTTGCGACGCCATCATGCTCTCCGATGAGACGGCGGTGGGCCAGCACCCCCTTGAAGCCTTCGAGGTGGCCGATGCCACCATCAATGAGACCGAAACGATCTACCCATATTTCAGCGACCTGGGTTCCGAGGACCGCACCCAGGCCATCGCCTACGCGGCGGTGCGCCTGGTCCGTTCCCTCGGCTCCAAACCGGTGGTGGTGACCAGCACCGGACGGGCCGCGCTGGAGCTGGCCCGGTTCCGGCCCAACGCCGACATCCTGGCGTTTTCCCACGATGCGGCCGTGCTTCAGAAGCTATGCTTGGGTTGGGGAATCCGTCCGGGCGGCGTTATTCCGCCCCAAAACGACATCGCCGAGTTGGTGGCCTCGGTCATCAGGACGGGCCTGGAAAACGGAGTGATTGAAAAGACCGACGTGGTGACCATCGTCCACGGCTTCTTGCCGGGAGTATCGGGCACCACCAACGCCGTGCAGGTGCTGGACATGCGGGAATACCTGGCCAATGTCGAAATAGAGTCCGGTGCCACCGCTAAGAAGTAGTACCTTGCCCTCCCAGATTAAAAATCGATCTAAAAAACGTACGGGCATGGCCTTCTTTGCTGCTGTGATGGCGGCCGTCTTCTTGGCCGCCTGCGCCGCGGACGCCACACCTGCCGCGGAGCCCACTAAAACCGAGCCCACGGCCCAGCCAACCGCCACCCCAGAACCCACTCCCATACCGTACGAAGAATTTGCCGGCGCGGCCGTGCCCCCCGCCGATCCGGAGCGGCTGGCCCAACTCACCCGGCTGCTTTCATTGGTCCCGGAGAGCTACGGCTCGGCGGTGTACCTGGACATGAAGTTCCTGCGGTCCAACGCGAGTCTGGCCGCCTTCATTAGCCCCGAGGTGCTGGGGCTGGACGTGGCGTTGCCCTCGTTCGCCACCGGGCTGGTCAACACGATTGCAGTGGCGGCGGACTTCCAGACCCGCAGCGTGATTACCCCCTTCCACGGCGACTTCGCCATCGCCGATATGCTCCGGCTGGCCAGCGGCTTCGGCCTGCAATTGAGCGAGGGCGGCCCGCAGTCCTATGAGGGCCACGATGTTTGGGACATCAACCTACTGGGAACGGTCTTGGCCATGGGGGCGGCGGAAGAGACGACCGGAGTGGCGGCATCGGGACTGGTCTCGGACGCAAGAGCGCTGACCGAAGCCTCGTTGGACGCCTTCGATGGCCGCTCCGCCCGGCTGCTCGACGCATCGGGGCTCACCGGCCTGGTGGGGAATGTACCTTCTGGATTCGTGGCTGCGGTCCTGTCCCAATGCGAAAGACTGCCGCTGTTGGCCGACGCCCAAGGGTTGCCCGGCTGCACCGGCGCCGTGGCAACCGCCGATATTCTGCCCGGCGATCTGGTGGTCGTCCACGCCCTCATCGGCTTCGCGGGCCAAGACCAGGCGGCCTCCGCCCTGCAACGGGCCTCGGAAGCCCTCGAGAGCCAAAAACGGTCCCACGGATTCGCAGACCTGGGCGTGCGTCAGGAGGGAGAGAACATAAGGGTGAGGGTGATCGTCGACGTTTCCAAGTTCACCGACGCGTTCCGGCTGTTCGCGCCCAGCCGCTAGACCGGCCTAACCGTGGTGGGGCCTCAAACGTGGTTGGGCAATGAATGGGGGAGGGAGGTTTCTCCCATGAGGTGGAGGTCGATGGCGCGGGCGGTTTCCCGGCCCTCGGAGATGGCCCAGACCACCAGTGACTGACCTCTGACCGCGTCGCCGGCCGCGAACACGCCGGGAACGCTGCTCATGCGGTTGGCGTCGATGGCGATGTTGCCCCGGCCGTCCAGTTCCACGCCGATCTGTGCCAGCATGCCGTCTTGCTCGGGGTGCAGGAACCCCATGGCCAACAGGGTCAAATCGGTCTCGATCTCAAACTCGCTGCCGGGAATCTCTTCCATGGAGGGACGGCCCCCGTTGGCGCCCTCCTTCCATTCGACCCGCACCCCGTGCAGCTTCTCCAATTTGCCATTGCTTCCGGTGAAGGATTTGGTCAGCACTGCGTAGTCGCGGATGCCGCCCTCTTCATGGGCCGCAGACGACCGCAGAATAATGGGCCACTGGGGCCAGGGGTTGTCGGTGGCCCTCTGGTCCGGAGGCTCAGCCAGCAGTTCCAGTTGGTACACCACTTCGGCGCCCTGACGGTGGGCCGTGCCCAGACAGTCGGCGCCGGTGTCGCCTCCGCCCAGGATGACCACCCGTTTGCCCTCGGCGTTGATCCGTTCATCGTCGGATATCTGTTCGCCCGACTGCACCCGGTTCTGCTGGGAGAGATACTCCATGGCCTGGTGGACTCCCTCCAAATCCCTTCCCGGAACGTCCAATTCCCTCGCCTGGGTGGAACCGCAGGCCAAGCAGACCGCGTCGAATTCAGAGAGCAGCCGGTCCACCGGGAAATCGACGCCGACGTTGGTGTTGGTCAGGAAGGTGATGCCTTCTTCGGCCATCAGGTCGACGCGGCGCTGGACCACGCCCTTTTCCAGCTTGAATTCGGGGATGCCCAGGGTAAGAAGACCGCCGATGTATCCGTCCCGCTCTATGACTGTCACCAGATGCCCGGCGCGGTTCAGTTGCTGGGCGGCGGCCAGGCCGGCCGGGCCGGACCCGACCACGGCTACCGTTTTGCCGGTCCGTACGGCGGGCGCCTCGGGCTTGATCCAGCCGTTCTCAAACCCACGCTCGGCGATCTCTTTCTCGATGAACTCGATGGTCACCGGGTCGGAATTTATGCTCAGGACGCAACTGGCCTCGCAGGGAGCGGGGCAAATACGGCCGGTGAACTCCGGGAAATTGTTGGTGGCAAGGAGGGTCGCCAGGGCCCCTTTCCAATCGCCTTTGTATACCTGGTGATTGAAATCAGGGATGACGTTGCCCAGAGGGCAGCCCATGTGGCAGAAGGGCACGGCGCAGTCCATGCACCGGGCGCCTTGCTCCCGCGCCTTGGTCTCGCCCCAGGGCTGGTAGAATTCGCGGTAGTCGCCCTTTCTCTCCGCCGCCGGACGCCGCTCCGGGGGCTGCCGGCCGGATTCCATGAAGCCTGTCGGTTTACCCATTGCCGACCGCTTCCAGCTCCAGCTCCGTACCCTCCCCAGCCCTGCTCTTCCGCTCTGCCAACACCCGGCGGTAATCTCTGGGCATAATCTTTTTAAACCGCTTCAAAGCCGCATCCCAATCGGCCAGCATGTTGCCCGCTGGGGCGCTCCCGGTGAACTTCTCGTGGTCTTCAATCAGCCCTTTTAGAATGGCGATGTCTTCGGGGTCCTTCACCGGCTCCAGATCGGCCATGCCGTCATTGAACCGGATGTGGAAGTCATCATCCTTGTCGTAAACAAATGCGATTCCGCCGCTCATGCCCGCAGCGAAGTTGCGGCCGGTGCAGCCCAACACCACTGCCACGCCGCCGGTCATGTACTCGCAGCCGTGGTCTCCGACAGCTTCAACAACGGTCTTCACCCCGCTGTTACGGACGCAGAACCGCTCGCCGGCTATGCCGCGGATGAACGCGTGGCCTCCGGTGGCCCCGTACATGGCCACGTTGCCGATGATGATGTTCTCCTCGGCCACGAAGGTGGATTCTGGGTGCGGACAGACCACGATGCGGCCTCCCGACATTCCCTTGCCCATGTAGTCGTTGGTGTCTCCCATCAGGTTTATGCTGATGCCCCGCGCCAGGAACGCGCCGAAGCTCTGTCCCGCCGAACCGGTCAGATTGATATTGATGGTGTCGTCGGGAAGCCCGTCTTCGCCATATTTCTTGGCGACCTTGCCGCTGAGCATGGCGCCGACAGTCCGGTTGGAGTTCTGGATCGGCAGGTCTATGTGGACCGGTTTCTTGTCCACCAATGCCGGCTGTGCCTGGGCGATCAACTGGTGGTCCAAGGCCTTTTCCAGACCGTGGTCCTGTTTCCGGTCGCAGTAGACCGGCTCACTGGGGTCGTTGGATTCCTGACGGTGCAGCAGCCGGGAGAAGTCCATCCCCTGGGCCTTCCAGTGGTCCTCCGCTTCCCGGGAGTCCAAAACGTCCGTCCGGCCAATCATTTCAGCGACGGTCCGGAACCCCAGACCGGCCATGATCTCCCGCATCTCTTCGGCGACGAAGGTGAAGTAGGTGACCAGGTGTTCAGGCTTGCCGGTGAACTGCTTGCGCAGTTCCGGGTCCTGGGTGGCGATCCCCACCGAGCAGGTGTTCAAGTGGCATTTGCGCAGCATGATGCAGCCACTGACCACCAAAGCCGAGGTGGCGAAGCCGAACTCTTCGGCGCCCAGCAGAGCGCCGATCGCCGCATCCCGGCCGGTCTTGAGCTGACCGTCGGTCTGGACCACGATGCGGCTCCGCAGGCCGTTGGCCACCAGCACCTGCTGGGTCTCGGCGATGCCCAGTTCCCAGGGCAGCCCCGCGTATTTGATGGACGACTCCGGGGAGGCGCCGGTGCCTCCGTCGTGGCCGCTGATCAACACCACGTCTGCGTGGCCCTTGGCCACACCGGCGGCGATCGTGCCGACGCCGACCTCCGCCACCAGCTTCACGTGGATCCTGGCGTCGGGGTTGACGTTCTTTAAGTCGTGAATCAACTGGGCCAGGTCTTCGATGGAATAGATATCGTGGTGGGGCGGCGGCGAGATCAACTCAACGCCGGGGGTGGTCTTCCGCACCCAGCCGATATAATCGTCGATCTTGTGGCCCGGCAACTGTCCGCCCTCTCCGGGTTTGGAGCCCTGGGCCATCTTGATCTGCAGGTCGGTTGCATTGACCAGATAGTTGGGAGTGACGCCGAACCGGCCCGAGGCCACCTGCTTGACGGCGCTGCTGCGGGAGTCGCCGTTCTCGTCCAACGCGTAGCGGCGATAGTCCTCGCCGCCCTCGCCGGTGTTGCTGCGGGCGCCCATCCGGTTCATGGCGATGGCCATGGTCTCGTGGGCTTCCCGGCTGATGGAACCCAGGGACGCCGCGCCGGTGGCAAACCGTTTCACGATCACCGACGCCGGCTCAACCTCTTCGATGGGCACCGAATCCCGGTCTTGTTTGAATTTCAGCAGGCCGCGCAGTGTGGCCAACTTCCGGGTCTGGTCGTTGGAAAGCCGGCTGAATTCTTTATAGACTTCCCAGTTGTTGGTCTGGGCGGCATGCTGCAATTTGGCGATGGCGTCGGGGTTCCACTGGTGATGTTCCTCGCCCCGCCGCCACTGGTAGACGCCGCCCTGGCGCAGGTCCTGTTCCGCCGCGATCTGGGATGATCCGAAGGCCCGGTCATGACGCTCCGAGGCCTCGCGCTCCAGGCCGTCCAGGCCGATTCCACCCACCCTGGAAGGGGTCCAGGTGAAATATTCGTCGATCAGTTCTTGGTTCAAGCCCACGGCCTCGAAGATCTGGGCACCCCGGTAGCCCTGCACCGTGGAGATGCCCATCTTGGACATCACTTTTAGCACGCCCTTCTCGTTGGCCTTGATGAAATTCTTCTGGGCATATTCGGGATTGGTCCCGTTTATCTGGCCGGTCTCGGCCAGGTCCCGGACCGTGGCCAAGGCCAGATACGGGTTGATGGCGCTGGCGCCGTACCCGATGAGCAGCGCGAAATGGTGGACTTCCCTGGCGTCGCCGGACTCCGAGACCAGGGCCGTCTTGGTGCGGGTGCCCTCCTCGATAAGGTGATGGTGGACCGCTGACACGGCCAGCAAACTGGGTATGGGCGCCCAACGGTTGTCTGTGCCGCGGTCGGACAACACGATGATCGAGCAGCCGTCAACTATGGCCCGGGAAGCCTGCTGGATGAGTCCGTCCAACGCCTTCTTGAGCGCGCCGTTCCCGGCCTCCCGGTCGTATAACGCTGACAGGGTGCCGGAGCGCAACCCTTCCCGGTCCAGCTCCTTTATCTTGGTCAGTTCACGGTCTGAGATTATGGGCGACCCCAATCTCAACTGACGGCAATGCTCTGGGGTCTCGTCGAATAGGTTCTGCTCACTCCCGGCAAAGGCCCCCAAAGACGTGACCAACTCCTCGCGGATGGCGTCCAGAGGCGGGTTGGTCACCTGGGCGAAGAGTTGCTTGAAGTAGTTATAAAGCAACTGGTTCTGATCGGAGAGCACGGCCAGGGGCGCGTCGTTGCCCATGGAGCCGATGGCTTCGCTGCCACTCTCGGCCATGACCGTGGTCAGCATTCGAATCTCTTCGATGTTGTAACCGAATGCTTGTTGCAGCCGCACCAGGCCGACCGGGTCCATCGGCGGGGCTTCCACCGGCTCCGGCAGGTCGTCCAGGGTAAGTTTATTGTCCTTGAGCCACTGGCCATAGGGGTTCATGGAAGCCAGCTTGTGCTTCAGTTCTTCGTCGCCGATGATCCGGCCCTCTTCCAAGCTGACGAGGAACATGCAACCGGGCTGGAGCCGTCCCTTGTACTTGACCTCAGCGGGAGGCACATCCAAGACGCCGGTCTCGGAGCCCATCACCAGTTTGTCGTCGTTGGTGACCAGGTACCGGAATGGGCGCAGGCCGTTTCGGTCCAGGAGCGCGCAGATGCTGCTGCCGTCGGTGGCCACGATCATGGCCGGGCCGTCCCACGGCTCCATCAGACAAGATTGGTACTCGTAGAAGTCTTTCTTCTCCTGAGACATGGTCTCATGCTGTTCCCATGCTTCGGGTATGAGCAAAAGCAAGGCATGTTCCAGGTCGCGGCCGGTCATCTGGAGCAGTTCCAGAGCGTTGTCCAGGCTGGCGGTGTCGCTGTCGCCGGGGGTCATAACCGGGGCGATCTTGGCCATGTCATCGCCGAACAATGGAGACTGAAACTGGGCCTCCCGGGCGTGCATCCAGTTGATGTTGCCGCGGAGGGTGTTGATCTCGCCGTTGTGGGCCAGCAAGCGATAGGGGTGGGCTAGCCGCCAACTGCCCAGGGTGTTGGTGCTGAACCGTGAATGGACCAGCGCGAAGGCGCTGACCAAGTCTTGGTCTTTCAAGTCCAGATAGAACTCGGCTATCTGGTGGGCCATCAGCAGGCCCTTATAGACAATGGTGTTGCAGGACATGCTGCAGATGTAGAAGCAGTCGGCTTCCTCTTCGGTCAGTCCTGACTCAGCCATTGAATGTTCGACGACCTTGCGGACCACGTAGAGCTTCCGCTCCAGTTGGGCCGCGTCCGTTACCGCCGGTCCCTTCCCGATGAACACCTGGCAGATGTGGGGACAGACCGACCGTGCGTCCTGGCCGGTCTTGGAGCGGTCCAGGGGCACGTCGCGCCAGCCCAGGACCTCCAGACCCTCAGCCTCGATGACCTTGGTGATCAGGTCCCGGCACTTGGTCTGGCTCTCAGGGGGCAGAAACACCATGCCAACGCCGTACTCACCGGCGGCGGGCAGGTTGATGCCCAGAGTGGCGGCCTCGCGTTTGAACAGCTTGGCTGGGGTCTGGATCAACATGCCGGCACCGTCGCCGGTTTCCGGGTCACGCCCGGCGGCGCCACGGTGGCCGAGGTTGATCAGCACCTGCACGCCTTCTTCGATGATCTGGTGTGTCTTCTGGCCCTTTATGTTGGCGACGACGCCTACGCCGCAAGCATCATGCTCTTGCTCCGGCGAGTAGAGTCCCTTCTTGGCCAACTCTCTTAACGGGTCCATTAACCGATAACCTATCTACTAAATACAGCGCGGCCTTTGCTGGAAACACCGGTGGAAACGCCGAACCGCCGCTTAGGCGCGGCGTAAGCACAATCCTCCCTGAAAAACAGGGCCGCGAAGTGATTTTGTTAAATATATCACAATATCAGAATGGCACAAAGCCCGCGCTGGAGTTTCCGAAGGTTCGGGGGCTGGGACGAGGTTGGTCTAAATGGCAATCCCGTCCGGCAGAATATATCTAATATTATTATAAACAACTAATAAAGGCTTGAAAAGAGCGGATACGGGCATATTTCGCCGATGAAGGCATTTCTATTTAACTAATATGATGCAGATTAGCGACGAGTATCGCATTATTAGTAACGTGTGCCTATCCGACCCTTCTCGGGTATGCGGAAAACGATACATGGTCCATTCCGGATTTCCTCGAACGAACACGCACCGGCGCCAACGCCGTCGTCCCGATTGCAGCCGGGACCCAGATACCCAGTTCTTCACAGCGGCCGCGCATCTGGAAGAAGTAGGGGCACGGTCCCGACGGAATCGGGATGCCCCTACGCAACACAGGGCAGCCGCCTCCCATGTGCTCCCAATTCCCCTGGGCTCGCAATCCCCCTTTGCCGACACCACCCGGCAAAATTCGGGAGAACCCATGTTTCTGCGACGGTGACCTCTATCCGGGGTGTGTCAAGCCTAGGTCAGCAGGCGATGCGCTCCGGGCCCATCAGGCCGGCGAAGGCCTCGAAGAATAGCTCGATCTCCAAGGCGGCTACACCCCGGAAGGTGGCGAGACGGCCCCAGGCCGCAATTGCTATCTGCCCGTCGGCGATCTTGTCGTAGGACCGGGCAACACCCCATTTCTCAAACTGGGTCACGCTGTCCAGGACCCGGCGCAGTTCCGTAACCTGGGCCGGATTGGTGAAATTGTAACTGACCACAATGTTGCCGTGTTCCAGATTGTGGGTGATCACCTCGTCGGGCTGGCCGTTCGGGTACCATCCACAGTCCGCCCAGCGGCCCCAGTGGTCCCCCGAGGTCGGCGGTATGGTGCTGTATTCCACCTTCCGGCCCTCCGTGACGTGGTCGGCGCTGGGCATGATCGCAATCTCTTCCCCCAGCGCATTAATGTTGGGGAGTCTAATTTCAGGTGTCCCTGGTTGGAGGCTTCCGGATACGGTGGTATCGGTGATTGTGGTCAGGTCGCCGAATATGCCGGATAGGTCTGATTTGGGGATTCCGATCTGGATGGTCACCCGTCGTCCGTCTCGGCCGATCTCCAGCCCGGAAAGCAGTTCAGCCGTGCGCGGGTCGGGCGAGAAACCGGACGCCAGGGAAACGATGCCGCTGATGAATCCCTCCAACGACTCCGCAGCCTCCTGGCCCGTGAAGTCCAGGTTAATAATCAAGTCCAGGGAGTCGTTCGTCAGGTCGCCTCCCAGTCCCACGATATCCAAGGCGGATATGAAGTCCAGCGAGATCGGCAGGCCCTGCAACTGGGGAATGGAACTAAAGTCCTCCCCGCCCGCGATATCCTGGGGCACCTTAACGGCGAACCCGAATAGACCATCGCCCAAATCATTGAATGCGTCGATCAATGGGCCCGAGGCGGAATCGGCGTCGCCAACCCAAAGGTCTATGATGTCCTTGAGGGCCCCACCCGTTCCAAAGGCGAACGTCCCGGAATCCAGCACGCTCAACACGATCTCGTCTCCGTTGTCCACCGGAGAGTAGACGTTGCTTCCCTTATAAACCTCTCGCATCAGGTCATGGCCGGAGATGGACTCGATTTCCGCGATCAAGGCGGACTCGTCGAAGCTTCCGTGCAGCAATCCGCCGAAGTATTCCACGTCTCCGTCGGCGGAAATCTCGGCGAAGACGTCCGCCCGGCTCACGTCACCGAACAACCCCCTGATGCTGGCTGGGTCGATATCGAAAAAGTCGTCGATGCCTTCCGGCCCGTCCAGCGAACCGGAAGGCGACAGTTGGAACATCCGCTCCAAGTCCAGGTCAATCGTGTTTAGGAACCGGTCGATTTCGACGCTGCCGACCAAGGTAGCCCGCTGCGGGACCAATCTACCGGCGCCGGAACTGCTGCCGTTCCCGCCGCATATGGCGGCCACACTCATCATCAGGACCGCAGCGGCCAGTGCCGTTCCCTTGACCAGGCGGGTGATGCCCATCTCTTCCTCTAAATCATCAGTCCAAAGGGTTTGGAAATCTCAGACCATACCGGTTGCCCGGACGGTTACTAATCGATAATCACGATAGCAATTCATGGCCACTTAATCCCAGGCTAGCGGCCCCCGGCAATTAACACAAACCTCGAATAGCACGCTCTTCGTTCAAAATATTCCGTCAATTCATTCCGCCTGGGACTCCACGGGCCCGAAAACCGGCTCGCCGGTCCGCTCGTCATAGGATTATGTTGACCCCGTTCCACGCCTGGCCTATACTCGAATCAATGCCTGAAACCCCGCCTGAACCAATCAATAATCTGGAAGCCCAGCAACTGGAACCGTCGGAAGTCGCGCAGTTAATTGTCGAGGTTGCCTCGGAGAAACTTGCCGCCGACATCGTGATGCTGGACCTGCGGGGCCTGGCCTCTTTCACCGACTACTTCGTCGTCATGTCCGCGGATTCTTCCCGGTTGATCCAGGCCCTGGAAGAAGACATTACGGCGGTCTTGAAAGAATCCAAATTGTCCATTCACCGGCGCGAGGGCACGGCGGCGTCGGGGTGGGTTTTAATGGACTGCAGCGACGTTATAGTCCACATCTTCTCCCCCGGCGAGCGGGATTACTTTGGCCTGGAACGGCTCTGGGCCCGGGCCCCCCAGGTTGTCAGGATGCTCTAAATCACGATTCACTGTGCGTTTGTTGCGAAGTAGGGGCACGGCAATGCCGTGCCCCTACGTTTTTGATTCAGCACCCCGATTGAATCGGGGAGCCTTTACGTCTCTTCCTTGATCCAGGGATCGTTGCTGCGGGGGTAGTCCAGGAGTTCTCCGGCGCTGAAGAAAAGGGACAGTTCCCGCTGGGCCGATTCCGGGCTGTCCGACCCGTGCACCAGGTTCCTGCCGATATCCAGCGCCAGGTCACCCCGTATCGTCCCCGGCGGAGATGCCGTGGGGTTGGTCTGACCCATGGTGTTCCTGACCGCCTCCACGGCGTTGTCCGCCTCCCAGGCCATGGCCACCACCGGGCTGGAGGTGATGAACTCCACCAACCCGGAGAAGAAGGGCCGGTCCACGTGTTCGCCGTAGTGTTGGCGCGCGAGGGCGTCATCCACCTGCATCAGTTTCATTCCAACCAATTTCAGGCCGCGCCTCTCCAGACGGCTGATCACCTCTCCGATGAGGCCACGCTGCACCCCATCGGGCTTTACCAGCACCAAAGTGCGCTCCATATCTTCTGTTCCTCCGAGGTCCTTTTGTCGTCTTTAGTTTCTTCAGGTCCGGGTGCTGGCCGAGTCTTCCAACTTAAAATGGACGCCCCGGGACTCCATATCCCACATGAAGGGGGCCGGGTCCAGGGCCTCGGGCGCGAGTACGCCGGGACCAGGCAGTTCGCGGGAGACCAGGAGCCCGGCTCCAACCACCAGACACGAGGCGGTGGCCAGGGCGATGTCTCCCGGCGGAAATGAATAGGTCATGGTCAATTCCGTCGGCCGGCCGTTCCTGATTCCTTTGACCCGCACCTGCCGGGGCAACCTCCCAGGGTCGGCACTCTCCCCACCAGGCCGCGGCCCGGCCAAGACCGCCGCCGACATAGCGGCTGGAGACACGGAAACTCCGTCAACCGTAAGAGTTTGATCGGAGGCGAACCCGGCGTCAATCAGGCTTTTGAGTGTCTCAGTCGTGGCCGGGTCGGAAAACCCCCGCCACAACGACGCATGACGCAGACCGCCGAAAGACCGGGGAATGGTCACCGTTTCCAGTCCCACCGTATAACAACGAATGTTACCCCACGGGGCCGGGAATGCAACGTCTTGGTATTCCGACATGCCCGGCGACTCGGTCCACCTTCCGCGGTCGTAGAGCAGGGCCGGCTGCCCGAAAAGGGCCAACCGGTGCCGCCAGACGGCTTCGCTGCGGTAGGTGGCGTCGTTGACCAAGAAGAAACGCACCTCCTCCACAACGTCCATCCGGCCGGCCATGTGGCGGGCCACCACATTGGTCTGGCCGGGACTGGCGCCCAGGCCTGGCAGGACACCCACCCCGCGGTGCTTGGCCAATGAGTCCAGGTACTCGGATTCGAAAACTCTCTGCAGGGCTTCCACATCGTCGTTGATGTCGGCGTACGGGACCCCGGCTTCCACCACCGTGCGCATCAGGGACAGGGTGTCGCGGCTGAAGGGCCCGGCGGTGTTCAGCACCACCGAAACGCCGGTCAGGGCGGCGGCGGCCTGGTCTTCTTGACGGCAGTCCAATTGGACCGCGGTAACCCGGCCGTCTAGGGCCTCGGCCAGACTGTCCGCCTGGCTGACCAGGCG
>JACZUF010000030.1:0-5000 GCA_022573285.1 Chloroflexota bacterium | reverse complement strand
GACATCAACGCCAAAGGCGTTTTCCTGGGCATGAAACACGCCATTCCCGAGATGGAAAAGGCCGGCGGCGGGGCCATCGTGAATATCTCGTCCATCTCGGGGATCGTGGGCCAGGAGGCAGTGCACCCCGGTTACAACGCATCCAAGGGTGCGGTCCGGCTGGTGACCAAGGCGGCGGCGGTGCAGCATGCCGAGAGCGGCATCCGGATAAACTCGGTCCACCCGGGGATAATGCCTCCCATGCTGACCTCCTTCAAACGGGGCGACGCAAACCGGGAAGCCCTGGTGGAGGCTGTTCCCATGGGCCGGGAAGGCCAGCCCATTGAGGTGGCCAACGCAGTGCTGTTTCTAGCCTCGGACGAGGCCTCGTACATCACCGGGACGGAGCTGGTGGTGGACGGCGGCTTCACCGCGAAATAACTCGAATCGAGGAGCTCAACGATGCGACTGGAAGGAAAAGTGGCGATAATAACCGGCGGCGCCCATGGAATGGGAGCCGAAGAGGCCCGCCTCTTCGCCAGGGAAGGCGCCAAGGTCGTCATCGCCGACGTCCGTGAGGATGACGCCCGCAAGGTGGAGGCTGAGATTGCCGAGGCGGGCGGCGAAGCAATGGTGGTCATACTGGACGTGAGCAAAGAGGACCAGTGGGAGCGGGCGGTCTCCCAGGTGGTAGCCAAGTACGGCAAGGTGGACATCTTGGTCAACAACGCCGGCATCAGCGGCAGCGGCGAGAAGGATTTCACCAGCACGGAGGCCTGGGACCGGCTCATGGACATCAACGCCAAGGGCGTTTTCTTGGGAATGAAACACGCCATCCCCGAGATGGAGAAGGCCGGCGGCGGGGCCATCGTGAACATCTCGTCCATCTCCGGCATCGTCGGCCAGACCTACGTGCACCCCGGCTACAACGCCTCCAAGGGCGCGGTCCGGCTGGTAACCAAGGCGGCGGCGGTGCAGCATGCCAAGAGCGGCATCCGGGTGAATTCGGTCCATCCGGGGAGCCTGCCGCCGATGCTGACTTCGGGCCCCAGAGGCGACGGCGGAAGCGAGGTCGCCCGGATGGCGGCGATACCCATGGGACGGGAGGGACGGCCCATCGAGGTCGCCAACGCGGTGCTGTTCCTGGCCTCGGACGAGGCGTCCTACATCACCGGCGCCGAGCTAATGGTGGACGGCGGGTTCACCGCCCGCTAAACAAAACACTTTGGAGCGGTAGTATGCGATTGGAAGGAAAGGTAGCTTTGATTTCAGGGGCGCCCGCGGAATGGGCGCCGAAGAGGCCCGGATCTTCGCCCGGGAGGGCGCCAAGGTGGTCATCGGAGACATCTCGGAGGATGAGGGGAAGGCGGTTGAGGCCCAGATCTCCGAGGCCGGCGGCCAGGCTTTGTTTGTCCACTTGGACGTCACTCAAGAAGACGACTGGGCCAAAGCCGTAGACCTAGCGGTGACCCGCTTCGGCAAGCTGGATGTCCTGGTGAACAACGCCGGCATCAGCAGCCGCGCCTTCACCGACGACACCGGCATCGAGGCCTGGGACAAGATCATGGAAGTCAATTCCAAGGGCGTGTTTTTGGGGACCAGGGCCGCCATCCCCAAGATGCTGGAGGCCGGGGGCGGGTCCATCATCAATATTTCCTCCATCATGGGACTGGTCGGCTCGGCGGGAGGCCACCCCGCCTACAACGCGTCCAAGGGCGCCGTCAGGATTTTCACCAAGGCCATAGCCGTCCGCCACGGAAAGGACAATATCCGGGTGAACTCGGTGCATCCGGGGTTCATGCCGCCCATGGCTTCGGGTATCGCCTACGACCAAGACCAACGCCGCCAAAGCCTGGAGCAGACCCCCATGGGCCGGGAGGGACGGGTCGAGGAGGTTGCCAACGCTGTTCTGTTCCTGGCGTCCGACGAGGCGTCCTACATCACCGGAGCGGAACTGGCCGTGGACGGCGGGTTCACCGCCAAATAGGCCATCGCGCAACGAGTCGATTCCGCAACGATCTAGGAGGCCATCATGGGTTTCAGGGTGCTGTACCACCTCACCACCGCCAATCTGAAGGGCATCGCCGAGGAGGCCAAGTGGGCCGAGTCCATGGGCTACGACGGACTGTGCACCGAAGACGCGGCGCACGACCCCTTCCTCCCCCTGATGATGGCGGCCTCGACAACCTCACGGGTGACCCTGGAGCCCCGGGTGGCCATCGCCTTCCCCCGTTCACCCATGGTGGTGGCCTACGCCGCCAGCGACCTGCAGGACTACTCCGGCGGCCGCTTCCGGCTGGGACTGGGCACCCAGGTCAAAGGGCATATCCAGCGGCGCTTCTCCACCGAGTGGAGCGCGCCCGGCCCGCGGCTCCGGGAGTACGTCCGGTCGCTGCACGCCATCTGGGACGCCTGGCAGACCGGGGAGAAGCTGGCCTTCCACGGCGACCACTACAACTTCTCACTGATGACCCCCTTCTTCAGTCCGGGCAAGTCCGAACAGCCCAGGCCGCCGGTGTTCATCAGCGCCGTAAATCCCTACAACTGCCGGGTGGCCGGCGAGGTCTGCGACGGGATTGCGCTGCACCCGCTGACCACCCCCAAGTACCTGGAAAAGGTCATCAAGCCCAACCTCGAAAAGGGCGCCGCCACGGTGGGCCGCAACCCCAAATCGGTCAACCTCAGCAGCTCGGCCTTCGTGGTCACCGGCCCAAATCAAGCGGCCATCGACGCCAAGAAGGAGGCCGTCAAAAAGCAGATCGCCTTCTACTGCTCAACCCGGAGCTATTCCAGGGTGTTGGAAGTCCAAGGCTTTGAAGAATTGGGCGTCTGGCTCCATGAGATGTCCCTGAAACAGCAGTGGGACGAGATGGCGGAGCTAATCACCGACGAGATACTGGACGCCTTCGCCGTGGTCGGCGGCTACAGCGAGATACCCGGACTGATGAGACAACGTTTCGACGGACTGGTGGACGAGGTGGTGTTCAACGCCGGAGGGCCGGGCGCCGCGGACGATGCGGAGTTACGGAAGATGATCGAGGGGCTGCAGGGGTAAATCCCCCTAGCCCCCTTTACGAAAGGGGGAATCTTTGATCTTCTCTCCACCTGCGAAAATCGCAATTAGAGCCCCCCTTTCGTAAAGGGGGGTTGGGGGGATTTCAGCGTTTCTCCTCCACATCCCTCGATGTCGAAAACTCAACCACGCTCCACCCACTTCCCGGCCTCCACAGCCGTCAGAAAGTCCAGCACCGTCCGGTTGTACAGGCCGGGCTCTTCCAGGTTGATGGTGTGTCCGCTCTGGGGGAAGACCGCCAGACCGCAGGCGGGGATGCTCCGCTTCATGAAGATGGCCGGTTCAACGCAGGGTGTGTCCTCGTCGCCGATCAGCACCAGGGTCGGGGCCTTGATCTGCTGCAGGTCTTTCTCCAGTTCGTATATCGTGGGCCGCTTCATCTGGACGCCCCTGAAGGTCAGCGACGAGCCCTGGGCCGAGTGGGACGCCAACCCGGCATGAAACTTGGCCCAGCCCACCGGGTCCTTGCGGAGGAACTGCACCCGCTCCGGCCCCCGGGCGTAGCCGTCGGCGAACTTCTCCATGCCGTCGGCGATCATGGACTCGCTGAGGGCCTGCCACGATGCCAGCAACCGCTCCCGGTCGCCGGAGTTGGACCCGGCCCCCGCCGACGCCACAATCAGCGCCCGGCACATCTCAGGGTGGGCGATGGCAAAACTGATGGCCACGGTGCCGCCCATAGACAGCCCGCCGATGTAGGCCTGCTCGATGCCCAGGTGCTGCAACAACCGGTTCAAGTCCTCCACCAGATGGTCCTGGGAATAGGCGGCCGGGTCGCCGGGTACGCCTGAGGGCGGGTAACCCCGGTGGCAGTAAGTGATGATCTGGTAACGGCGGGAGAAGAAATTCACCTGGGGCTCCCAACTGGTGATGTCTCCGGCAAATTCATGGCTCCACACCAAGGGATATCCCTGCCCGGCGACTTGGTAGTGGATGTCCACTCCGTCGGATGAGAAAGTGGGCATGATCGAGACTCCAAGTTGTTCTTGAATCGGATAATAGATTGCACCGGCGGGGCCGTCAATTTGGGGGTTGCCTCTCCCCGGCAAACAGGCTAGGCTTCGGCCAATCCCAAGCGACTGGAGGACAACATGCTGAACAAAGTGCACCATGTGACCTATGTTGTGGAGAGCATCTCCGACATGGCCGCCTACATGGAGAAAAGCTTCGGGCTAAAACCCATCTCGACGGACGAATTCACCGAGCGGGGCTTCAAGTCCATCCTGTACCGCGTCGGGGAAACCCTGGTCGACTTCTTCGAGCCCCTGCGGGACGACACCAACGTGGCCCGTCAACTCAAGGCCACCGGGCCGGGCGTGATGCACGTGGCCTGGGGCGTGGACGGCATCGAGGATGCCTTCAAGAGCCTGCAAGAAAGCGGCAATAAGATGAGCGGCGACGCTCCGGCCACCAGCCCCTTCGGCTACAAGACCGCCAACATCGAGACCGGCAGTTCCCACGGCATCCACTTCCAACTGGCCGAGGGAGAGCCCGCGTAAATCCCCCCAACTCCCCTTTATCCCGATTCTGATCGGGAGGGGGCTCAATTTCCCCCTTTCGTAAAGGGGGACCAAGGGGGATTTTCGCCCCCACCGAGGAACCCACATGGAATACACCACACTTGGCCGCACCGGACTCTCCGTTTCACGGGTGGGATTCGGGGGCGGCGGCATAGGACAGGTCTGGGGCGCCACCACCAGGGATGAGGCGGTCCGGGCGGTCCACCGCGCATTGGACCTGGGGATAAACTTCTTCGACGTCGCCCCGGCCTACGGCGACGGCAAGGCGGAAGAGGCCCTGGGCCTCGCGTTGGAGGGGCGTACCGAAGACGTAATCATCGCCACCAAGGTCCGCCTGGCCGCAGATGACATGAACGACGTCACCGGAGCCGTCCAGCGTTCCATGGAAACGAGCCTGAGGCTCCTGAAGCGCGACTCGGTGGACGTGC
>JACZUF010000070.1 GCA_022573285.1 Chloroflexota bacterium | reverse complement strand
AAGAGGATCAGAAGACCAAAAGGGATTTACCCTGATCGAATTGCTGGTCGTCGTGGGCATCATCGTGGCTTTGGCCGCGGTCATCGTGCCCTTGGTGATCCAGTTCGCGGGCCGCGGCGAGGTAGGCGCCGCCAGCGCCGAGTGGGACGCCATCCAGTCCGCCATCGACACCATGATGGCAGACGTCCCGTTAACCACCGTAGTCGCCGGATCAACCTCGGCTTTTATCACCGATACGTTGGACTTCGAAGCCGGGACCGGCACCCAGTTTTTGGCCGCCTACGTGCGAGACCCCAGCACCACCTACTGTTACACCTGGGACAGCTCGGGCCGAATCACGGCCCAAGTGGCCGCAACCGGCGATCCGCCGGCCTGCTGATAATCCCATAGGCTCCTACGCCAGGGGCGTGCTGGACCCAGTCCGGCCCGCCCCTGGCGCAAACACTGCTAGACACTTCGCCCACATCTGCTCCCGCCCCCAGGTGTTCAGGGCGCCTGGGGGCACTTTAAAATATAAAATGCGTGGCGCCTGTATGGCGCCGGGCTACATGTGCGATACAACGGCTATCGCGTCCGCCGGCCTAGCTCCGGTGGGTGCGCCGTGGGCCCGGGGAGCTTCAACTCCGCCGGGTCCATTAACTTTCGTGGAACGATGCGCCGGCTAATGCGGATAAGGGGCAATACCCTGAGGGCCTTCACATTTTCTTAAAATTTGCCTGTTAGCATCAACTCGGAATGCAAGACGTGGTTCATTTGGAGGCAGGGTGTTGAGAGGACTGGTGGTCTCTGCCATATTTGCCCTGGGGATTACCGTGGGCTGCTCCCAGAATGATGGGACGACAGCAACCGCGGTCCCGGGCCCGGCGGCGCCCGCGGCTGCCGGCACTGCAACAGCCAATGACCCAAGCCCGCCCGCGCCCGCGGCTGCCAACACCGCGTCAGCCCCTGAACCAGACCCGGCAGCAGTACGGACGCAGGCCCGACAGGTCCCCCAACGAGGCCGGGGATTCGTGCCTCTGGACGACCCGGCGTTTCTGGCCGCTCATGAGACCGATTATTTCGGTGAAGAAGAGCTGGTCCTCGGGGTTGAATTCGCCGGCGAAGTCCGGGCCTACCCCGTGCGGATGCTCCGCTACCACCACATCGTCAACGACACCGTGGGAGGCGAGCCACTGCTCGTCACCTATTGAATCAAGTGCAGCTCGGGGGTCGGGTTCGACCCCGTGGTCGATGGACGGCGCCTCACCTTTGAGACGACTGGACTGTTGGACGGCGCGTTTAGGATGAAAGACCGCGAGACTGGGACCATCTGGACGCACTTGGACGGCAAGGCGATCGCCGGCCCCCTGGAAGGACAACGGCTCACGATGGTCCCAATACCCCAGACGACCTGGGGCCGGTGGAAGGCCGATTACGCGGATACGCTGGTCCTTGACCCAGACACCCCTTTCCAAGACCGCTACGTCCGGCCGGTCCAGATCGGCGTTTACAATCCGAACGAGGCGATTTATGGCGACGACCGGCTCCCTTCCAACACGCTGGTAGTGGGTGTCGAGGTCGAGGGAGTGTTCAAGGGCTATCCCCTTGATGAGCTGGAATCGGCCGGAGGGGTCGTGAATGACACATTGGCCGGCGAGCCGATCGTCGTTATCTACGACTCGGCCGCCAGGACGGGGGTGGCCTACCGGCGCCAGTTCGATGGCCGGACACTGGAGTTCCACAACGTGAGTGAGGACGGGTATGAGTTTAGGGACCGGGAAACCGGCTCGTTGTGGGATGTTCATGGACGCACGGCCGAGGGCGCCTACGGGGATGCCAGGCTCGAATTCGTGCCGTCGTTCATCTCCGAATGGTATGGCTGGTCCGCCTACCACCCGGAAACTCAGTTGTATGGGACGGAGTGAACGGCCTCTCCGGCTTGCCGGACGAATTCTTCAGCGGGGAGACGTACACCCGCCAGGTCGCCGGCATCCTAAGTATCAACGGAATCGATGTCCCGCTGACCTTTGACCTGGAGATCAGGAACGACGGCAACGTGCTGAACGTCTTGGGGCGCACCGTCTTCACCTGGGACCAGCTCCAGATGCCGGTCCCCACCGCCCGGCTGGTCGTGTCTGTCGAGGACGAAGTGTCGGTGCAGTTGCTGCTGGTGGCCGAGCCCGGATAGCTAACAGCTCGTTTAGGCCAAGAAATGGTCGATGACGTATTGACCTAGGCTGCGGTTCTCCGTGAAGTGGGCTGCGTCCAGACCCTGGCCGTAGGCGATCACCGGGATGTCCAATTCGTGGGTCGATCCGTGGCTACGAAGTTTGTGGGGAAATGCCACCTCCGAAGGGTTTCCGAAGACGACGTCATGAGCGCCCAGCGCCATGATATCTCCGATGCGCTCCGGCATCAGCTTGAAACGGCTGGCCGCGTCCTGCCTGGATAAGGCTTCCTCCACGCCGTCTATGTTCCGAAGGACCTCAAGCGCCGGTCCCGGATTGTCGGAACGGCCGTCGAGATGGATGTAGATACAGCCGCCAAGATTCGAGTGATGGACCGTGTATTGGTCCTTGATTATCGGTATTGCTTGTGCCTTGATCCCAGCCCTGGCCAAGTCATCCGGCAGGTGGAGCATGCGGGTTTTTGATGACATGCCGTGGTCCGCTGTTATCAGAAACCGGGCTTGGGGGAAAGCGTCTACCAGCCTGCCGATGCCCTCATCCAACAAGGCGATGTGACGGGCCGATTCGGGTTCGTCCGGGGCATGGGAATGCATCGCATAGTCGGTGGTCGTCAGGTATACCAGGTCGAAATCGCGTTGCGACAGGATGAATCGTGCCGCATCCAACACCCACCGGTTTACCTCCAGCGAGTAGATATCGGGCGGAGTCCCAACCCCGTTGACCACCCAGCTGGGCGGCTGCTCCGAGGACACGCTCAGAGTGGTGCCGTTGCTCAGGAGACGGCGCAGTTTGTCCTTGGCGGTGACCAATAGTGAGCTCATGCCCCTGCTTGCGGCCCGCTGGAACATGGTCTCGGATTTGATGTATTCGGCCGATTCCATGTAGTGCTCACCACCTTGTTCCCGGTCCAGCCAGTAATTGGAGGTGATGCCGTGCGTCTCGGGGTAGCTGCCGGTAACCAGGGACACGTTATTTACGTTGGTGACTGAAGGCATCATGCCCCGGACGTCGAGCCGGGACCCGGATCTGGCCAACTCATCCAACCTGGGCGCCGGGCACACCTCAAGGTACTCGGGGTCGAGACCGTCAATCATGATGACTATCGTCGTGGTCATTGGCGTGACTGGGATAGGTCCTGCCTGCCTAAGATTGCGGAGCGTGTTGGGTAGACTCTATTGTAAGTTGATATCTACCGCAACCGGCCAGGAAGTCTGCGTGCCGCTGTTCCCCTCTTGGGACCAATCAAGCTGACAGCCTACAGCTCTCAGCGATGAGCGCCCCACAGGCGTCCTTCAGCCATCAGCCCCGATTCCATCGGGGCTGATGGCTGACAGCTATTATGTGTTGCCATGTAGAGGCAGACGCCGTAGGTTCGAATCCCGCCAAGGCCGCTGCTTTTCCTTTTTTACTCCCGGATCGAGGCTCGCGCCTTGCTACGTCCACGCCTGCTTTTCGGCTAGAACCGTCGCAACTTGGTTGACAATCGTTTAGCTGGCCAACTCGCCGGCAGATAAGTTGGTGCGCTACTAAGATGTGGTCCAGGAGAACAGGGGCCAGCCGGGGCGGAAGACGGGGAAGGCTAAGGGGAGATTGTAGGGCTCAGATCGGGACGACTAGGGAGACAAGTCCCCTCCGCCAGTGTAAAGCTACGTTCGTGTAACTGCGACGTAAAGGCAGCTAGTGTTCAATCGGGACGGCTGTCCCGGTTGAACTATGGTCCATGGGGTTATAACTTACGTCCCAGCCATATGAGTTCCCGCTATTCAGTTCCTGCACGCCCATTGTTATGGTTGAACCGCTCCAAACCGATACAACCATAGTTGGGCTTTTCACCTGGTATGCGGTGATGGCATCACGAATAACCTGGGACACCGTTTTTCCGCTCTCACGCCCAATCCCTTCGAGGCGCCCAATATCGCCTTTGGCTAACCTGACCGAAATGACAGAGGTTTCCCGTTTTGCGCCGCTCGTCGCCAGATGAGTAACATCTCTTCCCAATTCGTATTCTTCATTTCTGCTGTTCATTTTCTACCTCCGTGCGATACCGGTCTACGTGATGGGCATTGGCAGTAAACGCAGTGACCGGCCTCCACACTCCTGTCTTCCCAGTCGGCTCGATCGGAACGCACAGTATCCGATTGAGATTGGTGGGCCCCACCATCGATATTGGTGCCCGTCTACCAGGAAGGTTCTCGAAAAACCTGGCGGTGCCTTGCAAAACTTCAAGAATCTCAACAAAACTGACGATGTGTTTTTCGGTTATCCCCCGCTCGATCAAATGCTGCTGGAGTTCTTCGTCTAGCTCAAGCTCCTCAACTGGGCCATTATCGGCGAAGAGACTCTGTATTTCAACATCGGACAATGGACTTGACACCCACCGTGTGCTTGAGTAATATACAACTACATTGTTTACATTGTATACATGAGGTCATCGGATGTCAACGCTACCTGAACAAGTGGAAGTAGATTTTTTGCTCCTAGCAGATCGAGCCGAAGTGCTCAACGGCAAATTATACATGATGGGAGGAGCATGGGATCGCCAATATATCAACAACATTGAGGTTCCAGTGTCGCTGTCCATAGTTATTGGTGTGTTGGTTCCCTGGAACCTGACAAATGAGCCACATCAAATAGAAATTAGGATAGAGGATGAAGATGGTAACACGATACAACCTGTGCCTACAGTTACACTCAATGTAGGGCGACCAACACAATCTACGAAAGGTCAGACGTTCCGCGCCATGGCCGTGGTTGGAGGCGGATGGACATTACCTAGACTTGGTGCATACTGTGTGGTGGCGTCTATAGCAAGTCGGGAAGCGAAAAGAGTCACATTTTACGCCGTGGAACCAGGCAAGATCGGAACACCTGCCTAGATACGGTCGCTACGGTATCTCACGCCAAACGTAGAACACCGTAATACCGCTATCCCCTCCCAAATCACCCTGCGCCGGTCGGCGTTGAGGGCGTAGTAGTGGGCCTGCGTAGTACGAACATCTTCGGGCCCCACCATCCTGGAAGCCCTGGCCACGCCGCCGTCCACCGCCGGACATCCAGTCACCATTTCCGATATTATGTCACCTAGTTAATAGACCGTGCAATTGTGGCGTGTCGCCCTTGTGCCCCGGGCGTGGGACACCCCCACCAACACCTGTGCTATATTAGCCGGGACCTCTTATCTCGTCCCCTACAGTTAGGCATCATCTGACCAACGTTATGACAACCACAGCTAAGGCCGCCATTGGCTGAACCGAACCTGGTCAGCCGCACGGTTTCCTCCGTGGCCCACGCCCACTACGCCTGGTACATCGTGGGCATGGCCACGACCCTGCAACTGACCACCAACTTCGTCAGCCAGGCCTTCGCCATCCTGCTGGTCGTGATGCAGGACAGCTTCGGTTGGTCCCTCACGGCCATCGTCCTAGCCTACTTCTTCCGCAGCATCATCGGGGCGATGCTGGCGCCCGCGGCCGGTCTCATAGGAGACCGTTACGGCGCCAAGAAAGTGATGTTGGCCGGCGCTGTCTGCTTCGTGGGCGGTATGCTGCTCCTGAGCACCATCGACCAGGTCTGGCAGCTTTATCTCTACTACAGCGTGGTCTTGGGCATCGCTCAGGCATTGTTCCGGGTGAACATCCCCACCACCGTCGCCGCCTGGTTCAAGACCAGGCTCGGCCTCGCCGTGGGCCTGCAGCAGTCCGCGGGCGGGATGGGCGCGTCGGTGCTGGCCCCCGGACTGGCGATTCTGCTGAGCCGGACCGACTGGCAAACCGCCTTCTTGATCATCGGCGTAGTCGGAGGGGCCATCATCTTTGCGCTGCTGGCCTTTTTCCACGGCGAGCCGGCCGACCGCGGCAAACTGCCCTACGGCGCCGACGAGAACGGCGAGACACCGGCGAGTCCCTTCAGCGGAGCGGTCGCCAAGATCAGGAGCCGGGTCTTCTTGAAACACGCCAAGCAAACCAGGGCCTTCTGGTTCCTGCCCCTGGTCCACCACCTGGGCTGCATCGGACATTCCATCGTCATGGTCCACGGCGTGTTCTACGCCACCACCCGGGGAGTCTCACTGGAGGCCGCCACCTTCATCATCAGCATCTACTCCTTCACCAGCATCGCCAGCCGGTTCATGGTGCCGATCCTGGCCGACCGGCTGGGCGCCAAGGGAGTGATGGCCATGTTCTATTTCATACAGGGCGTGGCGGTGCTGATGCTTTTCTGGACCCAAGCTCCCTGGCAGTTCTTCCTATTCGCCGCCGTCTTCGGCGTTGGTTTCGGCGGCGAGATGTCGGCCTTCCTGGTGGTCAACCGCCAGTATTTCGGCATGGGCCCGGTCCGGACGGTCTTCGGCATCCAGACCATGGGCTCAGGGCTGGGCATGGCGCTGGGCGGACTGGTGGGCAGCATGATCTACGACGTGTACGGCTCCTACAACGTGGCCTGGATCGTGTCCCTGATCGCCAGCATGGGCGGAATGTTCGCCATCTTCATGATGGAGTCCACCAAGCGGGTGCTCATCCCCGATTGGGAACAGTCCCTGCCCGAAGAAGCCCGGACGCCGGCCCCGGCATCGGCTGATTAACGGATTCTTGCCGTCTGATGTGCCCTAACGCCCTGGATTGCCGTGGGTTGGAGTATCCTATCCACAGCCTCGTGTTGCGTTAATCAGCGGAGACAGTGATCCCTGGAAGCCGTTTAAAATTGTGGTTCGACAAGCTCACCACGAACGGAAGGAGGTGTCTTTGCCGTTCGTCCTGAGCCTGTCGAAGGACCAACAGCGAGTCGTACAGGATTTTCAAATAGCCTCGAGAATCCCCCCAACCGGAGGCAGCGAATGACCCAGCAAGATACCGGCCGCAGATTTCCCACCGTCGGGGACGGCAGCGGAATGACTTCAGACCCACGCTTCTACCGGGAAGAACTGCAATTAGCGTTCCGCAACCGCGGCATGCCTCTCGAGGGCCTGCGCTATGACATTACGCCCACCGGGATGCACTACTTACTGACCCACTTCGATATCCCGGAAGTGGACCCGAACGCCTGGAACCTCAAGATTAGCGGTCTGGTTGGGAATCCAGTAACCCTTTCCCTGGGAGACATCAAGGCCCTGCCTTCGCGGACCGAGGTCGTCACCATGGAGTGCGCTGGCAACGGCCGGGCCCTGTTCACGCCCCGTTCGGTGTCCCAGCCCTGGCTCCTCGAAGCAATCGGCACCGCCGAATGGACCGGGACGCCGCTCAAGGGCGTGTTGGAGGCGGCTGGCTTGAAAGAGACAGCGGTGGAGATACTGTTCAACGGGTCCGACCAGGGAGTGCAGGGAGAAGAGGTCCAGTACTATCAGCGCAGCCTCACCATCGAAGAGGCCACCCGAGACGAGGTGTTGCTGGTCTATGAGATGAACGGACGGGCTCTGGAGCCCCAACACGGCTATCCCCTGCGCCTCGTCGTGCCCGGCTGGTACGGGATGACCAGCGTAAAGTGGTTGGAAAGCATCGAGGCCGTCGGCGAGCCATTTAACGGGTACCAGATGCACGGGTCTTACCGCTATGCCCAAACGGCCGACGAGCCCGGCGAACCGGTTGACCTGATCCGTGTGCGCGCGCTGATGGTCCCTCCTGGGATCCCCGATTTCCTGACCCGGACCAGGCTCCTCGATTCCGGACCGGTGACGCTGACGGGCCGCGCTTGGGCCGGACGCCTGGGCATCTCGCGAGTGGAGACCAGCACCGACGGCGGCGCATCCTGGTCCGACGCCCAACTTAGCGTTCAGCCTCCGCGGTTCGCCTGGCGCGGGTGGACAGCCCAATGGAACGCCGCTGCGGGGAGATACACGCTGATGGTGCGGGCCACCGACACCGAAGGCAACCGCCAGCCGGTGGAACCGGAATGGAACATCCAGGGCATGGGCAACAACATGGTCCAGTCGGTAGACGTGATCGTTGAGTAGGAAGCTGATGGCGGTCAGCTAAGCGCCGGCTGCTGACCGCTGATTGCTGACGGACTCGCAATCTTCCCGCTTCGCATATTGCGGAAATTCCCCTAAATCCCCCTTTGTCCCGATTCAGATCGGGAGGGGACTTGTACTTCCCCCATTCGTAAAGGGGGCCTTGTACTTCCCCCTTTCGTAAAGGGGGACCGAGGGGGATTTACCGGCGTCCACAGCCACATTTTCGTGCCCAGGTATCTGCAGTACCTGGGCGGGCCTCGCAGGCTGAGCCTGCACCCAAACACCTCCCGCCGGGGAACTAGATAGCTCAGCCCAATCGTTGGGCCGTTGAGCCCTACGCTCTCTCAGGGTAAACTGTCCCGAAGTCTAATGATGGTCACCCGCTGACAGCCCCGATGGGATCGGGGCTTAAAAACCTCCCCCTTTCGTAAAGGGGGGCTTTGCCTAAATAGTCCCAATTTCCACATACCTTTTGTGCAATCACGGATCCTGCCTAAAAAGTCAATTGCAGGAATCCTGGGTAGTGGTCCAGTTTGAGTATTGGCAATTTTCTCTCGCAATCC
>JACZUF010000029.1 GCA_022573285.1 Chloroflexota bacterium | reverse complement strand
CCGGCGGCGCCACCGGGGCGGTGGACAAAGCCCTGGGCGGGGTCATCACCCAGTTGATCGAAGACGGGGAGATTAGGGGCAGCGCCGGAGAGACCACGCTGATCCACACCCTGGGCAAGATCAAGCCCAAGAGGGTGCTGGTGGCCGGCCTGGGCCCCCAGGACAAATTCGACGTCCAGGTCGTGCGCCGAGTGTCGGCGGAAGCCGTCCGGTTCCTGCGGCGCAAGGGAATCTCCAGCGCCGCCACCATCGCCCACGGAGCGGGTATAGGAGGGCTGGACCCCCAACAATGCGGCCAGGCCATCGCCGAGGGAGCCCATCTGGGCCTCTACAAGTTCGGGACCTATCTGACCAAGAACAGCGATTCCACCACCGAGTTCGAGAAACTGACGGTCGTGGAGTTGGACAAGACTAGGGCCAAGGCCATCGAGGCCGGGGTTAAGCTTGGCAGCACCGTGGCCCAGGCGTCCATCGTCGCCCGCGACATGGTGAACGAACCAGCCAATCACATGACACCGTCCCGCATGGCCGAAGCGGCCCAGAAGGTCGCCGAGGAACAGGGCCTCAAGATCCAGGTGCTGGACAACTCCGAGATGAAGAAGATGGGCATGGGCGCGTTCATGGGCGTCGCCCAGGGCACCAACGAGCCGGCCAAGCTCATCGTCCTGAGATATGAGGGAGACCCCGGCAATCCGGAGAACAACCTGGGCCTAATCGGCAAGGGGATCACCTTCGACACCGGCGGGATATCCCTGAAGTCTCCCGGCGGCATGGAGGCTATGAAGGGCGACATGGCCGGCGGCGCGTCGGTCATCGCCGCGATGCAGATCATCGGGCAGACCAGACCCAAGATAAACGTCTTAGCCGTGATTGCGGCCACCGAGAATATGCCCGGAGCGTCCGCCCAGCGTCCCGGAGACGTGGTGACGGCCATGAACGGCAAGACCATCGAGGTTATCAACACCGACGCCGAAGGCCGGCTGGTGCTGGCCGACGCCCTGTGCTACGCCCGGGAACAGGGCATCACCCGGCTGGTTGACGTGGCGACCCTGACCGGGGCCATGGTGACCACCCTGGGCAAAGCCTGCACCGGGGTCATGGGCAACGACGATAAACTGGTCCAACAGACCATCGACGCCGGAAAAAAGACCGGCGAGAAGTTCTGGGAACTGCCCCTGTTCGACGAATACAAAGACCTGATCAAGAGCGATGTCGCCGACATGAAGAACAGCGGCGGACGGCAGGCGGGCTCCATCAGCGCGGCCCTGCTGCTGGCCGAGTTCGTGGACGGGGCGGCCTGGGTGCACCTGGACATCGCCGGCACCTCAACCTCGGAGAAGGCCTCCGGCTACCTGGTCAAAGGGGCGACCGGGGTGCCCGTCCGCACCCTGGCCCAGTTGGCCATGGACCTGGCCGCGGACTCCGACGATCGAGACGCGCCCAAGAAATCGAGACGCAAGGCAAAGGCCAAATAGCGGAGGCGTACCGTGACCAGTTCTTACGACACCATCGGCCGGCCCGTGGGCCACGCAGAAGGCCCGGCGAAAGTCACCGGCCGGGCGATATACCCCGCCGACGTTAACCTGCCGGGCATCCTGGTGGGCAAATGCCTGCGCAGTCCCTTTCCCTACGCCAAGATCGTGTCCATCGACTTGGATTCGGTGGCCGCGGCCCGGCGGTTGCCCGGCGTCCACGCGGTATTGACCGCCGGCGACATCCCGCCCCATCTGGTGGGCAGGATGATCCGGGACCTGCCCATACTGGCCCGGGACGTGGTCCGCTTCGCCGGCCAGAAGGTCGTGGCGGTGGCCGCCGAGGACGACGACATCGCCGAAGAGGCCCTGAACCTCATCGAGATAGAGTACGAGGAACTGGACCCCATACTGGACCCATTGGACGCCATCAAACCCGGCGCCACGGCCCTTCATCCGGAGTTCAGCGGTTACGTGGGTATACCAGACGGCCCCCAAGAGCACCCGAACATGGCGGGGCACGGCTCCTGGAAGCAGGGCGATGTGGAACAGGGCTTTGCCGAAGCAGATTTAATCTTTGAGCATACCTTCAAGACCAACCACCAGCACCAAGCCTATATCGAGCCCCATGCCTCGGTGGTCTTTCTGGACGGCGGAGGCCGGGTGCAGACCTGGGTGAACAGCAAGATGCCCTTTCAAGTGCGCCAACAGTTGTCGGAAGGCATCGACATGCCCACCGATCAGATACGGGTCAACCCCACCACCATCGGCGGGGACTTTGGCGGCAAGGGTAGTTTCATGGACAGCCACCTGGGTTTCTGGCTTTCGAAAACCACCGGCCGCCCCGTGCGCATGGTCATGACCTACATCGAAGAGCTGATGGCGGGCAATCCCCGGCATCCGGCGGTGATGACCTTCAAGACCGGAGTGAAGAAAGACGGGACCATCACGGCCCGCCAGGCCCACCTGGTTTATGACAGCGGCGGTTACGCTGCATTCAAACCCCAGCGGGGCGTGACCTACGGCGCGCGTTGCCTGGGGCCCTACAAGATACCCCATGGGCAGATCGACTCCTACGTGGTCTACACCAACCACGTGCCCTGCGGAAGCATGAGGGCGCCCGGCGACCCCCAGTCCATCTTCGCCGGAGAGGCCCAGATCGACCTGATCGCCCGGGAACTGGGCATGGACCCCTTGGAGCTTCGTAAGAAGAACCTGGTGCAGGACGGCGACGCCTCGCCCTTGGGACACCGTTGGAAGGACATCATGGGTCTCAAGACGATGGACGCCGCCGTGAAAGAGTCAGGATACCAAGAAGCCAAGCCGCAGAAGCCCGGCAAACTCACCGGGCGGGGCATTGCCATCTGCGAAAGGCATGTTGGGGCCGGAAGTTCAACCGCCAAGGTATCGATTGACTCCGAAGGGACGGTCACCCTCTACACCGCCCTGCCCGACACCGGCTCCGGTTTCTACACCGTGCTGCGCCAGATTCTGGGCCAGGAGTTGGGGGTGGCCTACGACGAGATCAAACTGGAGACCTGGAGCACCGACGACGTGGCCTTCGAGACCGGCGTCGGCGGCAGCCGGGTGACCCACGTCGCCGGCCAGGCCGTATACCGGGCCGCCCAGGAATTGCGGCAGAAGATGGTGGCCATGGCTGCCGACCTGTTCGGCTGGCCGGAAGACGAGACCGGTTTCACCCAGGGCCAGGTGACCGCGCCGGGTCAGACCCCGGTGAGCCTGGGCAGCCTGGTCTCCCGTTCCGCCGGACCCGGTGGATTCATGGAGGCCGAATACACCTATGACTCGGAACGGGACGAAGAGATCACGGTATTCTGCGTCCAGATCGCCGAGGTGGACGTGGACGTTGAAACCGGACAGGTGCAACTGACCAAGTTCACCTCTGCCCACGACGTTGGGACCATCCTGAACCCCCTGGGACACCAGGGCCAGGTGGACGGCGCGGTGATGCAGGGAATCGGCTACGCCCTGACCGAGGAACTACAGTACGACGAAGGCCACGTAACCACCCTTTCGATGGGTGAGTACAAGATACCGGCGATGCCCGACATGCCGGAGCTTCGTACCGTGCTGGTGGAGAGCCAAAGCGGCGGGCCGACCCCCTACGGAGGCAAGGCCATCGGCGAGCAGGGGATCAGCTCGGTGGCCCCGGCCATCGTCAACGCCATCCTGGACGCCACCGGCGTCAGCATGACGGAGATACCCGTGACCTCGGAGAAATTGTTCCGGGCCATGGAGGGAGGCCGTCGCGGCGCCTGACCTGCGGCGCCGAATCCGTGGTGTATAATTCCGGGTAATAATGACTAGACCCCCAATAACGATGGAGGATGACAGCCATGCCAAGGATCGAGTCTCTGGGGCACGTTGGGATCTACGCCGAGGACCTGATGAAGCAGCGGGACTTCTACACCCGCGTCTTGGGCCTAACGATCGCGGACGAGGACCTGGAAGAGCGAGGGATGACCTTTCTCACCGCCGATAAGGACCGAGAGCACCACGAGTTCGTGCTGATGAAGGGCCGCGTCAGCAATGAGGGCGACAAAGTGATTCAGCAGATCTCCTTCATCGTTCCCAACCTGGATGACCTGAAGGAATTCCATGTCCGTCTCAAAGAGGAGGGCATCAAGATCGACCGTATCGTCAGCCACGGCATCGCCTTCGGAATGTACTTCTTTGACCCCGAGGGCAACCGCATCGAGCTGTACGTCAAGACCGAGTTCAAGGTTCCCCAACCTCTGGGGGATGTCATCGACCTCAGCGAGTCCAACGACGAACTCATGGAGATCGCCCGGGCCCGCGTCCCGGTCAACTAGTTTATCTGGCACACCCAATTGTCCCGGTGGAAGGCCGAAAGGCGCGCCCCTTTCGTAGAAAACAGCGGGCCCGCCTCTCGGCCTTTCGATTTAGAATAGACCGGACTCGATCATTAAGAAGATACATGCATAGTCACCCGCCACATCAGCCTGAGTCTGCCCGAGGGGCGCGGCCCCGGTGAGCGGCGCCCGAGCGGAGCGGTACGCCGACCTTCCCCGGAGCTACCACATCTTCAAGTGGCGGGTCCTGCTGGCCTTCGCCGGCTTCTACCTATTCCTCTATCTGGGCCGTTTCAACTTCTGGCCCGTGGCCCCGTTGGTCAAAGAAGACCTGGGGCTATCCCACTTTGAGATCGGCCTGGTAAACGCCCTGCTGCTCTGGGGCTTCGGCCTTGGCGACTTGGTCCACGGCCGGCTCAGCGAGGCGTATGGCCTGCGCCTTTGGGTGTTGATCGGCGCCATCCTCACCACTGTCTTCAACTGGATCACCAGCTACGCCACCTCGGCCGTCACCATGGCCATACCCTGGGGCATCGCCGGATTTGTGAACGCCGCCTGTTGGTCTCCTGGAATCAGCATGATCTCCCAGTGGTGGCCCCGCCAGAACCGGGGTTTGGCCATGGGCATCGTGGGCACCGCGGCCGGGGGGGCCATGGTGATGATGTGGTGGATCTCCGGCTATGTGGGCGCGGAGTGGGGCTGGCGGGCGTCCTTCCGGTATCCGCCGCTGATCATCGCCGTGCTGGGCATCGCCTTCTACTTCATTGCCCGGGACCGGCCCTCCGATGTAAACCTGCCCGATTACGTGGAGGAAGACGAGGTCTCGGCCGCTCCCGAAGCCCTGGACCCCGCGCGCCTCAAGGGCTTTGGCCCTTATAAGGAACTGCTGTCCAACCCTAGATTTCTGCTGGCCAGTCACGTGAAGGGTCTCGAAAACGTGGTCCGCTACGGACTGACCACCTGGGTGCCCATCTATTACTTTGAAGAAGGTGGCCTGTCCATCGAGTCCACCATTTTGCTCACGATCTTGCTGCCCATCGGCTACTTGATCGCCCCACCGTTTGCGGGATTCATCTCGGATCGCTATCTGGGCAGCCGCCGCCGGCCCATGGTCATCTTCTCCTGCGCCACCAGCGCTGCGGTGCTGGTGGGCATCGCTCTCGCCCCGCCGGTCAACGTGACCTTGGGGGCTGTCCTGCTGCTGATCGGCGGGCTTTCCATGGGCATGTCTCTCATGTCCACGGTGGCTGTGGACATCGCGGGACGGCACATGTCCGGGACCGCTTCGGGCCTGTTGGACGCCCACGGCTACGCCTACGCCGGGGCCCAAGCCCTCATCTTCGCCGTGGTGCTGGACATGGCCGGCAGCCCCTGGCCGATCGTGTTCGTGGCCATGGCCGTCACCAGGGTAATCTGCGGGATAATGATCTCCGCCGTCAAGGTCTGAGGAGTCTCGCCGGGTCCACGGGAGACACGACATGAGCGTATTGTTGAGAAGGTCCGTACAGGTGGCGGTGGGGCGGGTTCTCCTGGCGATGGCGCTGCTTGCCGCTGCCCTTATCGTCTTTCTCGCGGCGACGCCCCAGGGCAAGGCCGCGTTCAGGGCCGCCTTGTTTGTCCCCCAAATATTGGAAGTGCCCTTCAAACCGCAGCCTTGGTTCTCCGGCGACCCGGTCCGCCACGAAGTGACCTATCCTCAGGAAACAGGAACCGGCGTGGCCGACGTTTACCGAATCCCCGACGGCAAGCGCCGGGCTGCCGTGCTGCTGTTTCTGGGCGCGAACGCGGCCGGGCGGGACGATAAAGACGTGGTCAACTTGGGCGAGGCGCTGGCCCGGAGCGGTTTTGTTGTCATGTTCCACTGGTCGCCCACCATGGCCTTGCAGCACAACATCGACCCGGTCGAGATAGACAACCTGGTCCGGGCGTTCCAATTCCTCGAACGGCAAGAATGGGTGGACCCGGAGCGGGTCGGGATCGGCGGGTTCTGCGTCGGGGCTTCTTTCTCCTTGGTGGCGGCCGCGGACCCGCGGATCAGCGGCAGGGTACGGTTTGTAAACGCCTTCGGCCCCTACTTCGACGCTAAAGACCTGCTGCTCCAGGTCGTCACCCGCTCCCGTCTCGATCAAGGGGTGCGGACTCCGTGGCAACCTGACCCGCTGACCCTCAAGGTCTTCGCCAACGAACTCATCGAGACTCTGGACGACCCGGCGGACATTGCTCTGTTAAGCAAGGTCTACCTGACCGGAGAACCGGCCGGCCTGGGGACCCTCACTCCCGCCGGCCAGAGGGTTGCGCGGTTGCTTGGTGGCGTGCCGCCGCAGGAAGCGGCCGAACTGTACGACACCCTGCCCGAGGATTTTCGGCAGGCGATGGACCGCATCTCCCCCAGCAGATACGTTGATGACATCCAGGCCAAATTGCTGGTGCTGCACGACCGCGACGACCAACTGGTGCCGTCGGCCGAGTCCAGGAGACTGGCGGCAGCCATGCAAGAGCGGGGCAGTGTCCGTTACACGGAGCTGTTGTCTTTCGAGCATGTGCGGCCCACCAGCGGGACGGGGGTCTGGCGGCTGATCAAAGAGGGGTTCAAGCTCTACCGCCACATGTACGGGGTGATGCGCGCCGGGACCTGACACATTCAAGGCGTGGCCCCGGTCTGCCTTTAGATAGCCCTTGTTGCCGTTACTTGTCTTGACAAACCATCCCTTGATGCTAGAATTGGTAATCGCAAACGATTGCAATAACTTTTATTCGCATGTCAACTCTCCCCTTCCGACTCCCAGGACAGGCAACAATGATCAAGCATGACAAGGCCATCGAGACCCTCCGCCTCAAGGGCCACCGGCTAACCCCCCAACGGTTGATAGTGCTGTCGATCATTGCCTCGGGCAGCGAGGCCTCCGGCGGCGGGCACATGGGCGTTGACGAGGTCTACCAGGCCGCCAAGAAGGCCTACCCCTACATGGACATCGCCACCGTCTACCGCACCCTGCACCTGTTCAAAGGACTGGGCGTGGTGACCGAGGTGGCCATCGGCGACCGGCTACACTTTGAGCTCACCGACCCGGACGGGCACCACCACCACATGGTCTGCCGGGTCTGCAACGGCGCGTTCAACCTCAGCCCCCATTACCTGGCGGAGTTCCGCGACACCCTGAACAAGGAATTCGGTTTCGAGCCGGACCTGGAGAATTTCGCCGTCAGCGGCGTATGCGCCAAATGCCAGGAAGCCGGTAAAGCAGCCAATAATGAGAAAGAGATTCAGAACTAGATGGAGCGTATCGTTCGCAGCGCCAGACTATGGGCACTGTTGCTTGTGGCGTTGGCCCTCGGCGCCTGTGGCGGCGGGACGGCAAACCAATCTCAAAATGGAAATCAGCAGGACCAACGGCTAAAGGTGGTGACCACGGTTTCGCCGATCACCAGCATCGTAGAGAATATCGGAGGCTCGCGGATCCAACTGGAGGGCGTGGTCCCGGAGGGCGTAAATTCCCACACCTTTGAGCCGACGCCGTCCATGGCCAAACTGATGGCCGAAGCCGACCTCATTATATTTAACGGCCTTTTCCTGGAGGAGCCGACCCTGGCATTGGCCAAAGCAAACAAGAAAACCGAAACCCCGATCCTGTCCCTGGGCGACCAGGCAATCTCCCGGGAAGACTGGCAGTTTGACTTCACCTTCCCGGAGACCGCGGGCCACCCCAATCCCCATCTCTGGCCGGACCCGAATCTGGCGCTGCGCTACGCCGAATTGGTCCACGGCCAGTTGGCGGCGATGGACCCGGACAACGCCGGATACTACGGAGAAAATCTGGAGCGGTTCCGCGCGAGGATCGGACAGCTAGACCAGGCCATACGGGCCGCGGTGGCGACGATTCCGGAACAGAACCGCAAGTTGCTGACCTACCATGATTCGTGGGCCTACTTCGCCAAGCAATACGGCATGGAGGTCCTTGGGGCGGTCCAGCCCTCCAATTTCTCCCAACCTTCGGTGAAGGAGGTTGCCGCCCTGATCGCTCAGGTGAGAGCCCTGGGCCTGCCCGCCTTGTTCGGTTCCGAGGTCTTCTCCAGCGACGTGCTGGAGGCCATCGCCGACGAGGCAGGCGCTCAATTCATCGACGAACTGGCCGATGACGACCTGCCGGGAAAACCCGGCGACCCGGAACATTCCTACCTGGGGTTGATGCGCCAGAACATACAGGTGATGATCCCGGCCCTGGGCGGAGATGCCGGCGCGGTGGCCGGCCTGGACGTCAGCAACGTGTTCGACGGGGCCAGCGGGGCCGTCTACCCGCAATAGGGGGGAGTACGCATGTATCTGCATCCACGATTATTGGCCCTGGCCAAGGGCGTCAGGTGGCGGATCGTACTGGCTGCCCTGGTCGGCATGCTGGCTGTTGCCGCCGGTATCGCCCGGTTGGCCGTCGCCGCGGTGGTCATCGTCAACGTCATCCAAGAAGGGGCGGCGTTCTCGAGCCTGACCTGGCCCCTGGTGGCCATGGCCGGTCTGACCTTGCTGCGGAGCGGGTTGCAATACCTTCAGGAGGTCATCAGCCACCACACCGCCAGCATCGTCAAGGTGGCGCTGCGGGAAAGGCTGTACCGCCATTGCCTGGCCCTGGGCCCCGGCTACTTCGACCAGGCCCGCACCGGCGATGTGCTGATGTCCCTGGCCGAGGGCGTGGAGCGGTTGGAGGCCTTCTTCGGCCGGTACCTGCCCCAGATGATCGTGGCGGCCTTGGCCCCGGTGCTGATCTTCGTGTTCATGGCCATCATCGACCTGCGGACCGGGCTGGTGTTCCTGACCTTTGCCTCATTGACCCTGGTCGTGCCCAACCTGTTCCACCGGTGGACCCGCAATAGCAGCATGGCCCGGAGGGAAGCCTACGGAGCGTTGGGCGCCGACTTTCTGGACGCGGTACAAGGGCTGCCCACGTTAAAGGCGTTCGGTCAGAGCAGGGCTAGAGGCCAGTTGTTGGCCGAGCGGGCCAGGGCGTTGTTCCGGACCACCATGGGCGTGCTGGCCGCCAATAGCGCCACCAGCGCCCTGACCATTCTCGGCATCTCCGCCGGGGCCGCGGTGGCCCTGGCCTGGGGAGCGGTGCGGGTCAGCAACGGCGACCTCGAACTGCGCCCGCTGCTCATCGTGCTCATGTTGGGCGTGGAGATATTCCGGCCCATGCGCGAGTTGGTGCAGCTATACCATGACGGCATGATGGCGATGTCCTCGGCCGAGGGCATCTTCGACATCATGGACGCCGAGGTTGAAGTGCCCGATCCCGAGCCGGGGCCTTCCCCCTTGGAGCTTGCTCCCGAAGTGACCTTCGAGGGCGTCAGCTACGCCTACAGCGGCGGACGCCGCCCGGCCCTCCACGACCTGTCCTTTACCCTGAACGCCGGCGAGACCCTGGGTCTGGTGGGCGCCAGCGGCGCGGGTAAATCCACCATCGTCTGGTCCATACTGCGCTTCTTCGATCCCCAGAGCGGGCGCATCCTGCTGGGCGGGACCGACATCCGGGAGATACCCCTGAGCCAACTTCGGGACCAGGTGGCGGTGGTGACCCAAGACACCTACCTGTTCTACGGCACCGTGGCGGAGAACCTGCGCTTCGGCGGTCCCGGGGCAACCCAGGAGCAACTGGAGGCGGCGGCCCGAGCGGCCAACGCCCACGACTTCATCCGCCATCTGCCCCAAGGCTACGACACCATAGTAGGAGAGCGGGCGGTGCGGTTGTCCGGCGGGCAGAAACAGCGCATCGCCATCGCCAGGGCCCTACTGAAAGACGCGCCCATCCTGGTGTTGGACGAGGCCCTGTCCAGTGTTGACGCCGAGAACGAGGCTGTCATCCAGGAGGCCCTGGACCATTTGATGGTGGGCCGCACCACGTTGATAATTGCCCACCGGCTTTCCAGCGTGGTCAAGGCCGACCGCATAATCGTGTTGGAAGAAGGCCGTCTGGTCGAGTCGGGCAGCCACGCCGAATTGGTTGCCGCCGGCGGGGTCTACGCCGAGTTGATGGCCCAGCAGCAGGACATGGACGATGGACCGGCCGGTGACGCCCCGGAGGTCCACGCCCACGGCCCGGAAGTCCTGTCCCGAGACGCCTCTCACGCCCCGGCCCACGATGCTGAAGCGTTCGTGCCCCAACCAGCCCATCAGGGCGATGGGCACCATCACCACGCCGTACCATCCGGCGGGACAGCCGCCGCCCCGGCGTCCGCCATAGGCATCTTCACGGTCTGGCGCAGGCTGCTGGAGTTGGTCCGGCCCTGGTGGGGCGAATTAGCCCTGACCTTTGTGCTGGGACTGGCCCATCACAGCACCATCATCGGACTGAGCGTGATCAGCGCCCTGCTGGTCGGCCAAGTCATCACTGGAGGCGACCTCACGGTGCTCTTGGTGCTGCTGGGGGCCTTCGTGCCGGTGGCGGCTTTCTTCACCTGGGCGGAGTCATGGGTGGCGCACGACCTGGCCTACCGGCTGCTGGCCGAGATGCGGGTGGATGTCTACAACAAATTGGACCCACTGACGCCGGCCTACATGGTTCGCCGCCGTTCTGGAGACTTGGTGAGCATCGTGGGTGGCGATGTTGAATTGGTGGAGTTCTTCTTCGCCCATACCATAACGCCGGCCTTCGTCGCCGTCCTGGTCCCGGCGGGCGTGCTGGCGACCTTGGCTTTCGTCGCTTGGCCCATCGCGTTGGTGCTTTCGCCCTTCCTGCTGGCGGTGGCCGTCAGTCCGTTCCTGGCCCAGAAGCGTTCCGAGGGACTGGGAGAGGAGCTGCGCAGCCAACTGGGCGAAGTACACGCCCATATGGTGGACAGCATCCAGGGGATGCGGGAGATATCCGCCTTTGGCCAGGGCCCGGCCCGCACCGCCGAGATGGTGGCCAACAGTTGGCGCTTCGCCCACATCCAGCTTCGTTTCCTCAAGGAGAGGGCCTTCCAAATCGGCTTCATCGAGGGCATGACCGCGCTGGGCGGCCTGGCTGTGCTGACCATGGGCGTCTGGCTATTGACCCAAGGCGATATCTCGCGGCCCCAGTTGATCCTGTCGGTGATCCTGTCGGTGGCGGCCTTCGCCCCCATCTCCGACATCGCCAGGACCATCAAGCAACTGATGGAGACCCTGGCCGCGGCCCGGCGTCTGTTCGTGGTGCATGACGAGCCCGTGCCGGTGTTGGATGGCCCCGGCGTTCACGCCCATCAGAACGGCTCGGGCAGCGCACCCGCCATAAGTTTCGACCATGTCGGGTTCTCCTACGGCGCCGGCGAGGCCCAGGCCCTGCATGGAGTTACTTTCGACGTCGAACTCGGCCAAACCGTGGCGCTGGTCGGCCGGTCCGGCGCGGGGAAAACCACCTGCGCCAATCTGGTCATGCGGTTCTGGGACCCCGAGGAGGGCCACGTGCGTCTGAGCGGTCACGACCTGCGTGACTTCGAGTTGGAGGACCTGCGCCGGCAGATCGCCCTGGTGTCCCAGGATACCTATCTCTTCAACGCCAGCATCCGGGAGAACCTGAAATTGGGCAAGATTGACGCCTCGGACGGCGAGATCGAAGAAGCGGCCCGCCAGGCCAACGCCCACGAGTTCATCACCGCTTTTCCCGACGCCTACGACACCCTGGTCGGCGAGCGGGGGATGCAGCTCTCCGGCGGCCAGCGTCAGCGGATAGCCATCGCCCGGGCGCTGTTGAAGAACGCCCCGGTTTTGATCCTAGACGAGGCCACTTCCCATCTGGACGCCGTCAATGAACGGCAGGTGCGACAGGCCCTGGAGGCTTTGATGGAAGGCCGGACCACGGTGGTGATCGCCCACCGGCTGTCCACCATCAGAGACGCGGACCAGATAGTCGTGCTGGACAACGGCCATGCCGTGGAACAAGGGAGCCACCACGACCTGTTGGCCCGCCAGGGCTTGTACTCCCAGTTGGTATCCACCCAGTTGGTTGGGGCCGATGCGGGGGCGGAGCACGGCGGCCATCGTGAAGACCGCCATGAAGACCACCATGAAGACCACGGGGGCCATGACGGACAGCAACACGACGGTCATTCGGAACACCGCCGGGGACCGTTGCCCGGCATGCCGGACGTGGACCCGCATCATCACAATTAAGCAACGGTAAGCATTCAAAACGGGCGGAGCGGCGCGTCGCCTCAACGAATACCAAAAAGGAAGACCATGCTACATCCCCTGCCACACCAACCAGGGTCCGGAGACCCCATAGTGGAGCTCAAAGCAGTCACCTGTGGCTACGAGAAGCAGAGGGTTCTGTTCGACGTTAGCCTGCGCATAATGCCGGGCGACTTCGTGGGGCTTCTGGGTCCCAGCGGCTCGGGCAAGACCACCCTCCTTCGCGCCGTCCTGGGGGCGGTTGACATCTATGACGGCGAGGTCTTGGTCAACGGCGTCTCCACCTCTCGGAAGCGGCCCAAGGTTGGCTACGTGCCTCAATTGGAGACCATCGACTGGAACTTCCCCGTCACCGTCCAGGAAGTGGTGATGATGGGGCGCACCATGGAGAACCGGTTCTTTCCCTGGTACCGCAAAGAGGAGAAGGAACTGGCCGCGGAGATGATGGGCCGGTTGGGCATCTTAGAACTGGCGGAAAGGCACATACGCGAGTTGTCCGGCGGGCAGCAGCAGCGGGTGTTTCTGGCCCGGGCCCTGATCAGCAGTCCGGAACTGCTGTTGTTGGACGAACCGACCTCGGGAGTGGACATCAAGACCAGGGACGATGTGATGCACCTGCTCCATGACCTTAACCACGAGGGCGTGACCATCATCATCACCACCCATGAGATTAACGCCGTGGCCGTGCATCTGCCATGGATCGTGTGCCTGGCGGGACGCATATTGGCCGAGGGGCCGCCGGCCGAGGTGATCACCACCGAGATCTTGAAGTTGACCTACGGCGCGGAGATGCCGGTGATCCACTACGACGGCATGACCATCGTGGCCGAGAGCCCCCATTCTTACGTTAGCAACGGCAAGAAATCGATGCCGCCGGTCCATGTCCACGAGCCCGGCGGCGATCCAGAAGACGAGTCCAGCCACGTTCGTGAACCCCGGGTCGATCCAAAAGACGAGTCCAGCCATGTTTGAGCCCTTTGACTACCAGTTCTTCGTGCGGGGGATAATAGCCGCCACCCTGGTGGGCGGACTGTGCGGCATGATTGGCGTGTATATCGTGCTCAAGCGGATGGCCTACATCGGACATGGCCTGTCCCACGCGGTACTGGGCGGGGCGGTGGTCAGCTTTGTCCTGTCGATTAACTTCCTGGTGGGCGCGACCGTTTGGGGTTTCTTCTGCGCCCAGTTGATCGCCCTCACCGCCAAGAAGAAGAAGATAGCGTCCGACGCCGCCATCGGCGTGATAACCACCGCCAGCTTCGCCCTGGGCATCGTGCTCATCAGCCGTTACAAGTCATTTACCCGCGACTTCGAGGCCGCCCTCTTCGGCAACATCCTGGGGGTGAGCGTGGGAGACCTGATGGCCATTGTCGTGGTCACGCTGGCGGCCATTGCCGTGCTGTTCGTGGCCTACAAGTATTTCTTGTTCGCCACCTTCGACGGCGAGGTCGCCCAGTTCTACGGAGTGCCCACCGGCTGGGTGGAAACCCTGTTCTCCCTGGTGCTGGCGGCGACCATCGTGGTCTCCATGCAGGTATTGGGAGTGCTGCTCATCGCCGGGGCCACGGTGATACCGCCCGTTGCCGCGCGGATTCTGAGCGACCGCTTCCGGACGGTGCTGCTGCTGTCCACCGGCCTGGGCGCCGCCTGCGGGTTCGTGGGCATCTACCTCAGCTACTTCTTCGACGTCTCGTCGGGGGCCAGCGTGGTCTTGGTGGAGGCCGGGGTGTTCGCCCTGGTCATGGCCTACACCAATTTCAGGCCGCGCCGCGTGCCCGATTCACTGGGGAGCGTCCAGCCCATGGGGATGGGCCAGCCCAATCCAGGGGAGACGGATTAGTAGACACCCGATTTGGAGATACGGCAGGGCCGGGAATATACTGGTAGGCGATAGTGAAGGGAGTCTGTGTTGCCAATCGAATCTGTAGCCATACTTAGCCCCGGAGACATGGGGCATGCCATAGGACAGCTCCTCAGGGAGAATGAACTGCGGGTCCTCACCTGTCTGGCGGGCCGCAGCAACCGGACGCGCGAGCTTTCCCGGCAGGCGGGGATCACCGACGTGCCCAACCTCAACGAACTGGTCGAGCAGTCCGACGTATTGATGTCGGTCACCATCTCGGAGGCGGTGCCCGGACTGTGCCGGGAGATCGCCGACGCCGTGAAGGCCACCGGGGCCGACCTGCTGTTCGCCGAATGCAACGCCATCGCTCCCGAGTTGAGCCGGGAGATGGAGGGTGTCTTGAGCGAAGCCGGCGCCCGGTACGTCGATGCTTCCATAATCGGCGGGCCGCCCCGTAACGGCTCCAGCCCCCGGATCTACGTCTCGGGCGGCAATGCGGCCGAGTTCGAGCAGCTCCGGAACTTTGGGCTGGACGTGCGCAATCTGGGTCCCCAATTGGGCCGGGCGTCGGGCATCAAGATGTGCTACGCCGCCATGACCAAGGGCACCACCGCCCTGCAGGCCGAACTGCTGATCGCGGCCGAGAAGCTGGGCCTGACCCAGGAATTGATGGCCGAATTCTCCGGCAGCCAGCCGGCGGTGGTCAAGCGCATGGAAGGCTGGATGCCCGGAATGCCGGCCAAGTCCCGCCGCTGGATCAGCGAGATGGAACAGATCGAGGCGACCTTCCGGGACCTGGGCCTGACTCCCAACATCTTCAAGGGCGTGGCCGACATCTACCGCATGATCGGCGATACCCCGTTGGGCGATGAGAACCCGGAGAGCAGGGACCAAGAAAGGGGCCTTGCGGAGACCATCCGTCTCATAGCCGAAGCCACCGGCGACTGAACCGGGCATCATAACCCAGTAAAATAAAGAGTCCAGATTTCACTCGCCGGATTTCACTCGCCAGATACGACTTGATCGAAAACTCTCGGGCGCCAACACCGTCGTTCCGGCGTAGGCCGGAACCCAGGGTGTTTGCCTTGAGACTCTCCGTCTAGATATGCCTCCTCATGCATACCTAATTAATCCACCACCTGCGTAGGGGCACGGCACTGCCGTGCCCCTACGTGCGAATCACGTTATCCACGATGGTTCGTCCCTGCGCGAGTTGCAGGATGGCCCACCATTTCGCCGATGCCGTTGTCTAATATGAACTAGGGCGGGTCACAGACCCGCCCCTACGTGACGTGATGGTACTCGTGTAAGGGAATCCGCGGACAAAATTTGTGTCGTGCAATCGTAGTGGTGTCCCGATTCCATCGGGACGCCCTGGGTATGTTCAACCGAATGCCAGGAAACATTCCAGGGCCGCCGCTCTGGATTCCGGCCTTCTCCGGAACGACGAGAAGGTGGGTCTGGTGATGGTCAATGGCAAAGCCGCCTATTCAATAGCGCCCAAAGAAAGAGCCCCAGAGACCAATGCCGTCTCCGGGACTCTTTTCGCTTCTGCTTATGCCTGGCCGAAGGGGCTCCTATTTCTCGGTCTGCTCCGTCTGGCTGCCCTTCACCGTGACTGTGATGTGGGCCATGGAGGTGGCGTCGGGCGCGCCGTGCCAGTGGTTCTCGCCGGCCGGGATCAGCACCACGTCGCCCTCGGTGACGGTGAGGGACTCGTTGTCGTTGGCAACCGTGCCGGTGCCTTCGGTGATGATCAGGATCTGGTCGCCGGAGTGCTTGTGAAACTTGTTCCTCGAACCGGCGTCGAAGGCGACGATGGCGAAGTTGAAATTCTTGCTGTCATCAGGGTCCAAGATCGCCTGCCGCCAGACCTGGGTGCCGGTCATCAGACCACCGGTCATCTCGGCCTTGGTCTTGGCCACGCTGCTCATAGTAACTTTCTTCAAGGTTCCCTCCTGCTGCCGGCCCACCTGAGGTGGACGAATTTAGCGGACATAATAATACAATTCACCCTGGGACAAGTCCACCGTCCAGGCGTTCCTTGGCGGTGAGGACCCTGACTCCGCCTTTGAATACGGCGGCCACGTCCCGCAGCCGCTCTAGGTCCCGGCTGGGGTCGCCGTTCACCACCAACAGGTCGGCTTCCTTGCCCGGCTCCAAGGTGCCGATGGTGTCCTTGATGCCCAGGGCCGCCGCCGGACTGCGTGTTCCCGCGTAGATGGCCTCGAGGGGCGACACACCGGCGGCGTGGAGGGCCAGTATCTCGCCTTGGAAGTCGCCGAACGGGTAGTGGCTCCAGCCGCAATCGGACCCGCCCACCAGCTTCACTCCGGCCTTGACCAGCCGGCTAAATTGGTCCATTGAGTTTTCTCCAGACACTGTAGAACGCTCTAATCTATCTTGTTCAAAGGGCGTGAGGGGGCGCTCCTCCATGATCTTGGACAACCTAATCCGGTTGGCCCGGCCCATGTTCATGGTGGGGTTGAGCCACGCTTCGGAGGCCGCCAGCCGGTCGGCGGTTTTCTGGTCGAACCGGTAGCTGCCGTCGTTGTCGTAGAAGGAGCAATGGAGGATGGCGTCCACGCCGGCGTCCAAGGCGTAATTGATGGCGTCGGTGCAGCGGCAGTGGGCCAGAACGGAGCGGCCCCGGTTGTGGGCCTCGTCGACGATGGCGGTCAACTCCGCGACCGAGTAAGACGCCCGGTAGGGGTCGCTGCTCAGGGTGCTGCCGCCCGAGGCGGCGACCTTGATGAAGTCCGCCCCTGCTCGATCAGGTGACGCACCCGCTTGCGCACTCCGTCCACGCCGTCGGCTTCGCCGCCCATGTACCAGAGATGGCCGCCGGTCACGGTTACAGGCGGTCCCGAGACCAAGACCCTCGGGCCTTCCACCAAACCCTCGGCCAGTCCTTCTTTCAGCGCGAATCCAGTGCGGTTCCAGGAGCCGCAATCGCACATTGTGGTGACGCCGGAGGCCACGGCCGCGGCGGTGTTGCGGGCCGACCGTAGCAGGCGTATCTCGTCGTTGTCCTGGTTGACTTCCTCGTCGGTCCGGCCGTCGCCAGGCATGTTGGTATGGGTGTGAATGTCGAACAGTCCCGGCAGTAATGTGCCGCCGGGAAATTCCAATGTCTCCCGTCCGGCCCCGTCACTGTCCAGGCCTTCGGCTTGAGATGCGGGACCGACCCATCTGATGGTGTTCCCCTGGACGGCCACGGCCATGCCTTCTTGGACCTTGTCGCCGATGCCGTCGATCAATTTGCCGGGCAAAATCACCCTGAGGGTGTTGTCAGCCTGGGGCAATACACTACTCCCGAATCTGCGAAGACGATTGACCGGCTGCTGAACCGAAGTGGGCCGGGCCTGCAAGATTATAGCCTACCGGCGTTCACGGAGCATGAGGAAGGCCAGGGGGATGGCCGATGCGGCGATGAGTAGCAGCGCGGGCAACGCCGCCCGGGCGAAGAACGCCTCGGAGGCCGCCGACCAGATGGAGGTGGCCAGGGTATTGAATCCGATGGGACTCAGTATCAGAGTCGCGGGCAGTTCCTTCATCACCAGGAGGAAGACCAAGGCCCATCCGGCCAGTATCCCCGGCCGGGCCACCGGCAGCGTCACCGAGGAAAAGGCCCGCAGAGGGCTATTGCCCAGGCCCCGGGCCGCCTCCTCTATCCTGGGGCTGATCTGCAACAGTGAGGTGCGCACCGCGCCCAGCGCCGGCGACAGGAACAGCACCACGTAGGCCAATAACAATAACCCGGTGGTCTGGTACAAGGGAGGGGCGTATCTGGCCCCGAAGAACACCAACGCCAGGGCTATGGCGATCCCCGGCAGGGCGAACCCAACGTAACTGAGCCGTTCCAGCAGTCCGCTTAGGACGCCGGGATAGCGCACGGAGAGGGCCGCCACCGGCAGGGCGGCTGCCACCGCCACCGTTGCCGCCAGGGCCGCGATGTAGACCGAGTTTCCGACCGCCTCCCAGACCAGGTTGAAGGGCTCGCCGGCGGAGATTCCCCGGACAACCCAATAGCCCAATATGGACATGGGCGCGGCCAGCGAGACGGCCACGACCGTGGAGCAGAATACCACCGCCGGCCAGCGCCACCGGCCAAGGCTGACCCTTGACGGAGGGCGGGATGCCGCAGACGAGCTGCTGTAATAGCGGGCCCGGCCCCGGCTGAACAACTCCAGTCCCACGATGGCCAAAGCCAGCACCACCAGGGACAAGGACAGCCCGGCGCCCAATGTCCGGTCCAGGGCTGACTCGTACTGCACGAAGATGGCCCAGGTAAAGGTCTCGTAACGCAGCAGCGACACCGCTCCGAAGTCGGAGAGGGTGTACAGGGCCACCAACAACCCCCCGGCGGCGATCCCCGGCCGGAGCAGAGGCAGGGTGACAAAGAAAAAGGTGACCCAACTGCCGCGGCCCAGGCCCCGGGAGGTCTCCTCCAGGGAGGGGTCGACACGGAGCAGGGCCGCCCGGACCGTCAGCACCACATAGGGGAAACTGAGGAAGGTCAGGGTCAACATGGCGCCGGCGAAACCGTGGATGTCGGGGAGACGGTCGACTCCGAAGGGCCCGTCCAAGGCCTGCTGGAGCATCCCCCTCGGGCCGAGGGCGGCGACCACGATGAATCCGGCCACGTAACTGGGTATGACCAACGGCAGGGCGGACAGCACCACCCAGGCACGGCGGAAGGGTAGGTCGGTCCGGGTGGTGAGCCAGGCCAGGGGCAGGGCCAGGGCGACGGACGCCGCGGTTACGGTGGCCACCAGCAGGATGGTCCGGCCCAGTATCTCCGCCACCCGTTGACGGAAGAGCAGGTCCCAGACCTCGCCTCCACCGTCAAAGGTCCGCACCACCAGGTAGACCAGCGGCAGCAGGAGCGCGGCCCCCACGACCAAGGCAGGGGCCCAGATCACCGCCGGAGGGACGCTTCGGCCTCCGGCCAACGATCTCAGCCCAGCCGCCGCCACTGAAGAGATTCTCACGGGGAGATGTTCACGGAATCACGCCCGCCTTCCGGAGCAGCTTCTGGGTACCCTCCAAGTCCGCCAGGTCCGCGGAGGAGAGGTCGGGGTTGTTGATCTCGGACAATGGAGCGACGCCTTCCGCCACGGGGATACCGGCGGCCAGTGGGTATTCAAAGGTCTCTTCCACGAAATACCGTTGGGACTCCTCCGACAGCAGAAAGTCCACGAACCGCCGGGCGTTTTCCTGGTTATCCGACGCCGACAATATTCCAACGCCCGAGACCATCACGATGGCTCCCGGTCCTCCCGCGGGCGGATGGTAGTTGCGGGCCCCGAACGAATCGCCCTCTTCGGCCAGGAACCGGTGCAGGTAATAATGGTTCACCAGCCCAACGTCGATCTCACCGGCCGCGGCCGCCGCGACGATGGGGGTGTTCTTGGGGTAGACCTTGGGGTCATTGGACTGGATGTCTTTCAGCCATCGAAGGGTCTTGTCCTCGCCCCACATCGTGCGCATGGCGGTGACCATGGTCTGGAACGAGGCGTTGGCCGGCGCCCACCCGATGCGGCCCTTCCACTTGGGGTCGGCAAACCCGGTCAGGTCTTCGGGCAGGTCCTCCGGGGTCAGCCGCTCGGTGTTGTAGACCACGGTCCGGGCCCGGCCGGAGACGCCGACCCAAACGCCGGTGGGAGATACCGCCCACCGGGGCACCATTCCCAAGACACCGACCGGCAGCGGCTCCAAGAGTTCCGCCACGGCGCTGAGCCCGCCGGGGTCTTGGGCAAAGAAAACGTCGGCTGGGGTGTTTCCGCCCTCTTCCAACAGGGTGGCGGCAAGTTGGGGTGTTCCGGCGAATCTGACCGATACATCAATGCCGGTGGAGTCTTCGAACCGCTGGATCAGCGGGCCGACCAGGGTCTCGCTGCGGCCCGAGTACACCGTCAGAGACCCCCCATCCCCGCCGGAGCCTCCGCAGGCCGACAGGAACACCGCCGTTAGTAAAGACGCCAACACTACCCAAAGGGCGGTCCATTTTCGTTTCCGCATACCCATGCCAATAGCTCCCTCCGGACTTACCACAAAATACGTCCATACATACTTTTATTTGATGGGTATATTAATAATTAAAGCATGTATAGACGATGAGCCGAAATGGAGCATACGTCAGCGTGCCTCTGGTGTCAATGAAATCCTATTTAATGGCCTCTGGCACACACGGGGAGGCCTAAGCTCAAGATGGTTGTCCCCGTTGCCAAACACCAGGATATTCCGGCACGGTGGCGTCGGCATTTGTAATATGATTAAGCATGCCGGTTGGAAAGATATCGCCCGGCGAAGATTCAGAGATATACATTGACATTGTTAATCACTACGTCTACACTTATCTGCACTCGAAGGGTTGGCATTTCGGGGTGTTTTGGGGCGGGTAGCCACCGGGTTAACGGCTTATCAGTCAAAGGCTTATGGGCCAAACGTTTAGATGAAAAATGCGGACCTAGAACAGTCAGAGATCGGACGTCTCGCCGCTCCCGCGCTGGAGTGCACCGGCCTGGCCAAGAATTTCGGCGGCGTGGCAGCGGTGGCGGGCCTTGACCTGACCATCCCCAAAGGCCAGGTTTTGGCATTGTTGGGGCCCAGCGGCTGCGGCAAGACCACTGCCCTGAGGCTCATAGCTGGGTTTGAAGAGCCGGATCAAGGCGTCATCGCTATCGGGGGACGCACCGTCAGCGGCCCCGGCGAAAATACCCCTCCGGAGCGCCGCCGCGTCGGCATGGTTTTCCAGGAGGGCGCATTATTCCCCCATCTGTCCGTTGAACAGAACATCGCCTATGGGCTGCCCAAGGGCCAAGGCCGGGACGAGCGCGTTGGAGAAGTCCTCGAACTCATCGGTCTGAGCGCCCTGCGTGACCGGATGCCCCACGAACTGTCCGGCGGCCAGCAGCAGAGGGTCGCCCTGGGCCGGGCCCTGGCCCCCCAACCCGAAGTCTTACTCCTGGATGAGCCCTTCTCCAACCTCGACCCAAAACTGAGGGAACAGGTCCGGCGCGACGTCCTTGGCATCTTGAAGGCCAGTCACGCCACCGCCATCTTCGTCACCCACGACCAGGAAGAAGCCCTATTCGTCGGGGACGTGGTTGCGGTGATGAACGAGGGCCGGGTCGAACAGACCGGCTCTCCGGAGGCCATCTTCCACCATCCGGTCACCAAATTCGTGGCCCAGTTCATCGGCATGGTGGACTTCCTGCCCGCCCGCCATGAAGACGGTAGACTACACACCGAGGTCGGCTCCATCGATTGGCCGGAGTTGCAGTTGGAAGACCTGGACGGCATGAACGGCAACAGCAATAGCCAACTGGAAGTAATGGTCCGGCCGGACTGCCTGGACTGCCTGCCTGCGGAAGACGGCCGGGGCGTGGTGGTGGAAAGGGAGTTCCGCGGGGCCTTCTATCTATACCGAGTGCGACTGCCCTCGGGCGCAACGGTCCGGTGCCTGCTTTCTCACACCACTGAATATCCTCTGGGGGCCAGCGTTACCGTCAGTCTGCGCGACGGTCACCATCTGCGGCCGTTCGTCGGAGACCGCCTCGTGGCAGTGCCCCACAACGGAACCGCCCCAGACCATTAACCGCGGCGCCCCGAACCGTGAGGTCCTTCGACAAGTCCCCCGACGTCCCGATGTAATCGGGATGGAGACTCTCGACCTCCGGCCGGAGCTCAGGACGAGCGGAAATCAGGTATTCGCCCGCTCATGGTGAGCTTGTCGAACCACCGTACATATCCCGAAAGTGCGGTAAGAGATATAAGGACTCCAATGGCCCCAGCAAGAAAACAGGCCGGCAGCGGCCACGGCGACTCAAGCGACGGCGACCTCCGGTTATCTCCGGGCACGGAGAACTACCTGCTCTGCCTCTACAAGCTGTGGGAAGACGATGAAAATCCCACCGTCACCCAGCTAACCGACACCCTGCGCCAACTCCCTCAGACCGAGGGACTGGGCACCTCAGTCCCTTCCGTGGCCGGAATGATTCGCCGGATGCAGCGGCAGAGCCTGGTGGACGTCGGGCCCGACAAGCGGATCCGGTTGACCAAGCAGGGGCTGGAAGGCGGCGAGGACATCGCCCGGCGGCACCGGTTGGCCGAGTGGCTGGTGGTCAAATTGCTGGGAATGGACCTGCACCAAGCTCACAACGAGGCCCACCGCCTGGAGCACGGGATGTCCCAGGATTTTCAGGAGAAGTTGATGGAGCGGCTGGGTTACCCCAAGCGCTCGCCCTTTGGACGGCCCATCCCCGGCACCGGCGAGCCCAAGAAACCGGCCGACGCCCTGACCCTGGACGCAGCCCGGCCGGGCGAGACCTACGTGGTGGATAGAGTGCCCGAAGAAGACTCACAGTTGCTGCGGTTCCTGGTCGATTCCATGCTGATACCGGACCAGACGATTACGGTGGCTGAGGCCACGCCGTATCTGGGAGTTATGGAAGTGGCCACCCAGCGGGACCGCGTGTCCATCGGTTACAACGTGGCCCGGCAGATCGTGGTCCGGCCCCACGCTGGCGACGCACCCGCCTCTGCTGAATAACCCCTACTCCGGCCCTTCCTCTTCCTGCGCCAGGTTCGCCTTCACCTCGGCCCAACCCTCGGCCATGGTCCGCTCCGGGAAAGGGTGCTGGTCTCCGTCCCGGAACACCTTCACGCGGACGAATACCGGCCCGGTCTGGCGCATCACCTCTTCCAGCCCGATCAGGAACTCTTCCAGCCGGTCGAATTCGTAGGTCTTGGCGTAGCCAGAGCTCCGGGCGATCTGCACCAGGTCCAAGTCGTCCAGTCCCTTGATGGGGAGGCCCGAAGTTGAGACGCTGGACGTGTCGTCGAACACGAAATGGACCAGGTTCTCGGGATTGGACTCGCCGATGGTCGCCAGGCCGCCCAGGTTGGTCCTCAGCGTGGCATCGCAGTCCAGAACCAACACCTTGCTCTCGGGCCGGGCCAACGCCAGTCCGAGACCCACCGCCGGGGCCCGGTCCATGCAATCGGACAGGTCAATGTCCAAGTCGCGGCGTTCCGAAACCTGGCTCCACTCCCGAAGCGAGGAAGAGGTCGAGACTACCAACGCGTCCTTACGGTGGTAGTTGACCGCCTTGGTCGCTTCCATCGACGGTATCACCGGTCCCCCCGGTGGCGTCCTCCGGCGTGTCGTCACTGGATCTGTTCTCCTTTCGTATCTTGTAGGTGCCGCCAAACCGGTCGCCAAACCGGTCGAAGGTATCGCGCCAGACCCCGGTCATCAGATACATCCCCACCAGGACCAGCGCGCCTCCCAGGACCCCCATCACCGGACTGGACCGCTCGAAGGCCTGGAAGAGGAGCCAGAACCCAAGCGCCAGCGCGGCGTAGGCCCCGATCCGCGGGAAAATCCCCCTACTAAGCATACGCCTCGCTATCCTTAAATTCCGTTCTCGGTTCCCCCGATGAAATCGGCGAGCTGGCCGGTGCAAAAATCAACCGGGGCAGGCGACGTCCGCCTTCAGCCTAGTTCTTTACTCCCAGGACCTTGGGCAGCTCTTTGATCGCGGTGTGCACGGTGCGCGTGGCCCGCTTGCGGAACTGCACCGGTGTGTTCTCGATCTCGGCCTTGACCAATAGGTGGACGAAAACCGGGCCCTCTGCGGCCAGGGCTTCGTCGATGCCGTTGGTCATGTCCTCCAGGTTGTCGAAAGTGAACACCTTGGCGTAGCCGGCCGATTTGGCCAGGCCTTCCCAGTCGGTATCTTCGCTGCCCGGGATGGGCTGCCCGCCGGTTACGGCGTAGACCTTGTTGTTGAACAGGATGTGCACCAGGTTCTTTGGGGCCTTGTTGGCGATGGTCACCATGACGCCCAGGTTCATCAACAGGCTGCCGTCGCCGTCGAGGCAAAGGACCTTGCGGCCGGGCTGGGCCAGGGCCAGTCCCAGAGCGACGTCGGAGGCCTTGCTCATGGCGCCGGAGATGGGGAAGTCCAGGCTCTCGTCGGTGGTCAGGCTGGGCAGTCCGAAGGAGACGTTGTTGGCGTTCATGGTGGCCACGAATACCGCGTCGTTCCGCTTGCTGTCCAGAAGCTTTACTGCGTCGCTGTTGTCGATCATTAAAATATCTCCCTTTGGTTGGCCGGACCCCGATTCTATCGGGGCGGGTTGCGTTGCGGTTAGGAGCCGAACTCGGTGCCTACCAAGACAGCCACGGGTTTCGACGTCCGCTCGGCCTCCTCGATGGCCAGGCTGATGCGGTCGGCGTCGTCGTCGGTCTCGATCAGGTAGTAATTGATGCCCCAGGCGTGGAGGATGTGCTCGATGAACCGGGCCGCCGAGTCGGTGGTCAAACCGTGCCGGCTCCAGCCTCGGTAGCCGACCAGCATCACCAGGGGCTGGTTGATGTCCAAGCCCAGGCCGCGGATGGAGTCGCCGGCCTCGAAGATGCCGGTGTTCTGGATCAGGACTATGGGCCGCTTGCCGCCCACCCACAGCCCGGCGGCGATGGCCATGGTCTCGCCCTCGCGGCAGACCGGCACCAGGTCCAGGGTTGGCTCGTTGGTCAGCAGCTGGAACATGAAGTTGGTCTCGCTGTCCGGAAGCCAGACAACGTGGTTGATGTTGTTCTTCTTCAACTCCGCGACTACCGACGCGGGATGCAGTACGACCTCTTGAGTGGTCATTTTGGCTCCTTACCAGAGAAAGCTAATTGGGAAATCCCAGCCTGTGCAGCTACGATGAGAGGACGCCTCATTATATTCGCCTGCGGGAAATAGCGTCAAATAACGGCGGCTACGCTGCACTAGACGTCATCAACCACCCGAACAGCGGTCTCGGCCGCCGCCCAAGAACTATCATCAGGAACCGGGCCGCCGGTTGGCTCGAGCCTGGCCCGCTGCTCCGGGCCCGTGACCAGTAGAGCGGCATCCGGCAGCACGCCCTCAAGCCCGACCAGCCGCCGCCCGGCGCAACCGGCCGCAGCCTCATTCTTTGTCATAAGCATGGCCGCTCGTCCCTGCGGTCTCAGGTATAGGGAAGAGCACATCTCGAAGAAGGCCCGGGAGCCGGAGGCAACCAGCCGGGGGAACCGGCAGCGGGAGAAGACTGCCGGAGCGGCGATGTTCTGGACCACGTGCAGCCAGAGGCTGCCCTCGCCCCGGATGTGCAGTTTCACCAGGCTGCGTGCGGTTTCCAACAGAATGTCCGCCTGTTTCGGGGTCAGGGCCTCCGGGACCGGCGTGCGTGGCTTCGGCGCGGTCAGGTAGTTGTAATAGGCGTTCAGCACCTCTTGCACCGCCTCTTCCTCGGACTGCATGTGCAGCCGCAACTGGGCCCCTCCCATGTAGTTGGTCAGCCGCCCCAGCACCCAGTCCAGCATCACGGGGTTGTCGACCATCGGGAGCGGCAGGGGGAAGTCTCCCGCCGGCGTCGACACCGCGATTGCCTCATCGTCCGGCGTGTCTGGAGGTGATGCCGGGACTTGGGCGGCGTCGGCCAGATAAACCGGCACCAGGACCGGCGGGTGTTGTTGTTGGACCAGATCACCCAGGGCCAGCAGGTAATTGAGCCGGGCCAGGGCCACCGCCAGCGGATCGCGGTCCATTCCCCGGACCCGATCTGGCATTTCAAGCAGTAAATCCAACGAATCGCCGCCCCGGTCCCTCATGGACCGGGACATGGCCCCGACGGCGGCGCACAAGAAAGCTCCGGTGCCGCATGCGGGGTCCAGCAAGGACAGGTCCGATTCCATCCCCCGGCGCGTCGGGGTCGGCCTTCGGTCGGAGCCCGGGTTACCAGCCAGCCCCAACTCCTCCTCGACGATGTACTCCAACAGCCAGCGGGGCGCCCATGGCGAATCTGGGACCGTCCGGCGGTAGAGCCCGTCTAAGATGCCGGGGGCCGCCTGCGTGAAGTCGTAGGGGGCAAGGGCCTCCGCCAGGCCCTGTACGGTTTCCAGGACCAGGTCTTCGAGGTCCAGTTCCCAGCGCGGTTCAAGGGAGACCCAGGAGAAGTAGTCCCCCTCCCCGAAATTTCCGATCCCCCGGCGGCCGAAGTAGTCGACGTTTATGATCTCCAGTAGTTCCTCAGCGCCGGAGATCGGCCGTCGGGGCGCAACGAAGCGGCGGGCAGTTAGCCGCGCCAGCAAGGCCAAATAGGTCTGGTGGATGAACAACTCTTCGTTAGAAGGGGCTCGGAAAGGGTCCTGGCCGTGGACGTTGATCCAAGACCGCTGCCATTCCCGGAACCGGGCCGCCACCGGTGGAGTGTGTCCAGCCTGGGAGAAAATGCGGCTGAGCCGTTCCGTGGTCTGGGTGAAGATGGGGCTGCCGGGGCCAAAGGCGGCTTCCATCCCGGCGGCGGAAACGGGTCCGTCGGCGGAAAGCGGGCCGTCTCTGGGCGTGGAAGGTGGCAGCCTAGAACTCCGCGCTCTTGGGCGTTCTGGGGAAGGGGATGACATCCCTGATGTTGGAGACCCCGGTCACGAACTGCACCGTGCGCTCAAATCCCAGGCCGAACCCCGAATGGGGGACCGTGCCGTAGCTTCTTAGATCGAGGTACCAGGAGTATTCGTCGTGGGAGATTCCTGCCTCGGTCATCCGGTCCTCCAACACATCGCGGCGTTCCTCGCGCTGGCTGCCGCCGATGAGTTCGCCGATGCGCGGCACCAACACGTCCATGGCCCGGACGGTTTCTCCGTCGTCGTTCACCCGCATGTAGATGCGCTTGATGCCCTTGGGGTAGTCGGTGACGATCACCGGCTTCTGAATCTTCTTCTCGGTCAGGTAGCGCTCGTGCTCCGACTGGAGGTCCGTGCCCCAGGACACCGGGTATTCGAAATTCTCGCCCGACTTCTGCAGCAACTCGATGGCCTCGGTGTAGGTGATGCGCTCGAACTGGGAGTTGGCGATGCCCTCCAGAGTGGCGATGGTGGTGTCGTCGTGCCACTTGTTGAAGAACTCAATATCTTCCCGGCAGTTCTCCAGCACGTGTCCGGACAGGTGCTTCAAGAAGTCCTCGGCCAGCTCGGCCAAACCGTCCAACTGACAGAAAGCAACCTCGGGCTCCACCATCCAGAACTCGGCTAAATGACGCGAGGTGTTGGAATTCTCGGCCCGGAATGTGGGGCCGAAGGTATAGACGTCCGACAGGGCCAAGGCGAAGATCTCCGCCTCCAATTGGCCGCTAACGGTTAAGAAGGCGGGCTTGCCGAAAAAGTCCTCTTCGTCTTTCACCTGACTGCCGTTCTTGGGCAGGTCGTTCAGGTCCAGGGTGGTCACCCGGAACATGGAACCGGCGCCCTCGGCGTCGCTGGCGGTGATGATGGGTGTCTGAATGAACTGGAACCCCCGGTCCTGGAAGAAGGTGTGGATGGCGTACGCCATGGAGTTCCGTACCCGCGCCATGGCGCCGAAGGTGTTGGTGCGGGGCCGCAGATGGGCGATCTCCCGGAGGAATTCGGGGGAATGGCGTTTTTTCTGGAGGGGATAGGTCTCGGGGTCGGAGCCGCCCAGGACCTCCAACGACCTGGCTTGGACCTCGTACTTCTGGCCCTGGCCCGGAGACTCGACCAAAACCCCTTCCACGCTCACGCTGCAACCGGTGGTGAGGCTGGCCGCCTTTTCGTGGCCGGGGTTGTCCTCATCGACTACGATCTGCAGGTCCTGCAACGTAGAGCCGTCGGAGATCTGAATGAAGGTGACCGACTTGGACGACCGGCGGGTCTTGACCCAGCCCTGGACCAAAACGTCGCCGCCGGCTTGGCCTCGGTTAAAGATGTCTTTAATCTTGGAGCGCTGCATCAGCGCCTCCCGGCCTGAATTTATGGCCTGAATTTATGGATTGATTTTGCAGATCAACATGTTGCCGGTTAGACGGTGGCAGGCTCCGTGGCCCAATCGTTGGCCCAATCCTGAATGGCTTCGGCCACCTTGCGGAATGCCTGGCCCTTGGGGGTCAGAGAATACTCGACTAATACGGGCCTGCGGGCGAATACCTGGCGTTGTACGATGCCCTCCTCCTCCAGTTCTTGAAGACGCTGGGAGAGCAGGCGGTCGCTAAGCCCGTCGATATATCCGGATATCTCGGTGAACCGCTTGGGCTCCGCCAACAGGCACCGGAGGATCAGGCAGGTCCATTTCTTGCCCAGGACCTGCATCGCCTGTTCGTACTTGGGACATGGTGTTTCGCAGTCCATGACTTTCCTCGCCGCTATGGTTGGCCTAAGTTTAATACTGGTGCTGCCCAGACGTCTATTCTAACTAAAAATTAGGTACTTGACAAATGTATTTCAAGCGGCTAATATATTGTAAGTGACTAGCGTTTCCCTAGGGCAAATAAACGAGGGTCTTGGAAAGCAAGGGGAAGGACCCATACAACGAATCAGATGCCTTATTCAAATCGCAGTCCAATTTATAAGGACCGAGGAACACAATGGCAACTTTAAGCATTGGAAAATCTCAACGGACCACCGGCGCGCACAACCTTCAACAATCTGAGGCAGGGACCCAGCAAGACGCTGGCATCCTGTCCCGCTTCGCCTCCGCCGCCCATGTCTGGGCCGACAAATACGCTGATTACAAGTATAACCAAACCGACTGGCGGGCGATTCGCCCGTAAGGTCCGCCGCTGACCGGTTTTTAGGGCCCCGGGGAATTTCTCCGGGGCCTTTTTATATCGCCGCCCGGGCTTTGCTCCACTGGGTGGCTGTTTCGTAGGCGTGGGCCGTCCGCAGCAGGGTCTCCTCGGAGAAATGGGGGCCGATTAGCTGCATCCCCACCGGCAATCCCTCAGAGAATCCGCAAGGCACCGACAAGCCGGGCAGCCCGGCGATGTTCACCGGCAGCGTGCAAACGTCGATCAGGTACATCTGCACCGGGTCGCCGGTCTTCTCCCCAATCTTGAAAGCGGTAACGGGAGAGGTCGGCGTGACCAGCGCGTCCACCTCTTGGAACACCCGGTCGAAGTCCTGTCTGATCAGCGTCCGCGCCTGCTGGGCCTTCAGGTAATAGGCATCGTAATAACCGCTGGAAAGGGCGTAGGTCCCCAGCATCACCCGGCGGGTGACCTCTGGTCCGAACCCGTACTCCCGGGTTTTCTCCATGGCCTCCCACATATCGTCGGTGTCCTGATAGGAATAGCCGTATTTGACGCCGTCGTAGCGGGCCAGGTTGGCCGAGCATTCCGAGGGGGCGATGATGTAGTAGCAGGCCAGTGCGTACCGGGTGGTGGGCAGCGAAACAGGCCGGACCGATGCGCCCAGCCCCTCCAAAGTGGACACGGCCTCCTCGACGGCCTTCCGCGTGCCCGGTTCAATCCCATCCGTGAAGTACTCTTCAGGAACTCCCAGGCGCAGTCCCTTGATATCCCGGCCCAGACCGGCGTAGTAGTCTTTGGGTTCGCGGGTCACGGAGGTCGCATCCCGCGGGTCGTGCCCGGCGATGGCGTTCAGCACCAGGGCGCAATCGGCCACGGTCCGGCCCACCGGGCCGATCTGGTCCAAAGACGACGCGAAGGCGATCAGCCCGTAGCGGCTGACCAGCCCGTAGGTTGGTTTCAGTCCCACCACGCCGCAGAGGGCCGCCGGCTGCCTGACGCTTCCCCCGGTGTCCGAGCCCAGCGCGTAGATTGCTTCGCCGGCCGCCACCGATGCGGCGGCGCCGCCGCTGCTCCCTCCGGGCACCCGCTCCAGGTCCCAGGGGTTCCGGGTGGGGTGGAAGGCCGAATTCTCGCAGGAGGACCCCATGGCGAATTCGTCCATGTTTCCCTTTCCCAACATCACCGCTCCCCGGCTGATGATCCGTTCCACGGCGGTGGCGTTGTAGACCGGCACGAAATTCTCCAACATGCGGGACGCGCAGGTGGTCAGCACGCCCTCGGTGCACATCACGTCTTTGATCTGCACCGGCACCCCGGTCAGCGGCCCGCCCTCGCCAGCGGCCAGCATGCGGTCTGCCTCCTCTGCCTGGGCCAGAGCGATCTCCGGAGTCAGGGTCAGGAAAGACTGGACCCGGTCTTCGACGGCGTCGATCCGGTCCAGACAGGCCTGGGTGAGTTCCACGGAGCTGATCTGCCGTGAAGTTAGCTGGGAGTGGGCTTCCTGGATGCTGAGCCAATTGAGTTCCGCCACCGCCCTACTCTTCCAGCACGCGGTTCACCCGGAAGTACTCTCCCTCCCGGCGTGGCGCGTTCTTCAGCACGTCTTCCGAGTCCAGAGAGTCCTGGGCCAGGTCTTCGCGCATCACGGTCTGGAGTCCGCCGGCGTGGCCGGTGGGCGTCACCCCCGAGGTGTCCAGTTCCTTGAGCACTTCGAATTGCTCCAGGATCTGGGAGAGTTGTTCGGCGAACAACTCGACCTCTTCTTCGGTGAGGCCGATGCGGGCCAGGGCGGCGATGTGTTCCACCTGCGACCGTTCAAGGGGCATGCCTAGACCTCGTTTGATTGGTTGTCGCGTTTGATCGGGATAATCAAGTGTGTGAATGGCCGCGGTCATGCTCGTCGCCGTCGGCAGGACCGTGCTCTTCGGCGTGCTCCGTGTAGCCGGTCCCGTGCCGGTGGTGTTCCTCGCCGGCCAGGCCCACGGGGTCCACGTGCACCGTGGCGTTGGACAGATATTTCAGGTGATGGAGCAACCGGTGATGCACGTCCTCGGCGATATCGTGGCCGGCGGACACCGATAGCGTGGGCTCCACGGCGATGTTGACTTCAGCCAGCATCTTATGCCCCAGCCAGCGCACCCGGACCTCGGCGACTTCCTGCACTCCATCGGTGACCGCGGCCACGTTCCGGACCTCGTCGGGCACCTCGGGCTCGACGCCGTCCAGCAGCCTGGAGAACACCGATTTGGACGTCTCAACAACTATACGCAAAATGGCGGCGGATATCACCAGTCCCACTATCGGGTCGGCCAAGGGATATCCCAGCCAAACGCCGACGGCCCCAAAGAGGACCGCCAGGCTGGTCAGTCCATCGACCCGTGCGTGATGGCCGTCGGCGATCAGCGCCGCGCTGCCAATCTCCTTTCCAATCTTCATTCGAAATAGGGCCACGCCTTCGTTGCCCGCGAACCCGATCACAGCCGCCAAGGCCACGATCCAGATGTAGTCGATCTCCGGTGGGTCGCCCAGCCGTTTTATGGACTCGTAGCCGGCGAATATTCCGGTGACCAAGATGGACAGCACTATCAGCAGTCCAGCCAGGTCTTCGGCCCTGCCGTAGCCGTAGTTGAAGCGTTTGGTGGGCAGTTTCCTGGACAGGGTGAAGGCGGCCCACAGAGGTATGGCGGTGGCGGCATCGCCGAAGTTGTGGATGGTGTCGGCCAGGAGGGCCACGCTGCCGGTGAACCAGACGATGACCAACTGGAAGACGGCCGTCGCCAACAGGGCCGCCAGCGAGATCTTGGTGGCCCAGATCCCCCGGTCGCTGGCCAATATCTGTCCGTCCACCGCTCCGTGGGTGTGGCCGTGACTTACCGGGCCGCCATCTTCTGGTTGGCTGTCTCCGTGCATCTGTTCGGTACCCAAATGCCCAAATTGCCTGTAATTTCAATGTAGCACCTGGAGACCCGTTGACATAACCCTGCTTGAGACCGGAGCGGGCCATTATGGCTTCCGGGACTCGCGCCGACTTGCGCCGGGGCGGTCCGCCTCGTTCGTGGCTGCCAGGCACCGATTGCTGTATCATCTGAGGGTTGTTCTGACAGCCACCGGGCCGGACAACCGGCTCCTGCGGTCCCCCGGGGCAGATGCTTCGGGCCGTCAGGCTCCCGCAATCCCCAGAGGAAGATGCTTCAATCGATATCTAACTGGCGTCTGCGGACGCCCTTCTACTACGGATGGCTGGTGCTGGGCATCTCCGCTTTGGCTACCTTCGCCGCCAGTGGACTCACCCAGGTGGTGTTGGGGGGCGTCCAAGTCTACATCACCGAAGAAAGCGGATGGGAGGACGGAAGCCTGGCTTTCGCCGCCACCCTCGGTACCTGGTGTTCGGGATTGCTGGCCCCCTTGATCGGCAGGTTGGCCGACCGATTCGGCCCCCGGTGGCTCATGCCTTTCGGTCTGATCATCGCCGGAATATCCTTCTTCGTCATTTCAGGCGTCGACTCCCTCTGGCAATTCTACGCCGGGTACGTGGTTGGCCGGGCGGTGAGCAATCCGGTCCTGGTGGGATTGGTTCCCCGCACCGCGGCGGTCAATTTCTTTCGGCGGCGGCGCAACATGGCCCTGGCCCTGGTCTCGGTATTCCGGCCCACGGCAGGCGCCATAAACATCCAGATAATTTCGGTGATCGCCGTCCACCAAGGCTATCGGGCGGCCTACCGGTATCTGGGTATTTTGAGCCTGGTCCTGGTCCTGCCGGTCATGCTGTTCGTGAGGCGCCGGCCCGAGGATATCGGCTTGCTGCCCGATGGGGTCAGCCCCGAAAGGGCCGGGGCGTCCGCAGGCGGAATCAGGCCTCCGGCAATGACGCCGGAGTTCAGTTGGACCGCGAAAGAGGCCCTCCGGACTCGTGCTTTTTGGCTGCTCTTGACCATCACTGCTACGGGAACCCTGGCTTCCAGCGCCACGGGTTTCAGCTTGGTGCCCTTCTTGGTTGAGGAGGCAGGGTTATCCATTGCGGCCGCCGCCGGCGTGTTGAGTCTCGGGACCTTCTTGGCGGTGGCCAACCTGTTCTGGGGTTACCTGGCAGACCGCATCACACCCCGGCGTTGCTTGATTCTAATGATGGTTGGGGCCGGCGGGATGATGGCGTTATTGATCTCGGTGGACTCGGTGGGGGAGGCGTTGTTATTTGCCGTGGTGTGGGGGATATTTTCCGGAGGACTCGGTTCGTTGGAGAATATGGTGCTGGCCGAATACTTTGGCCGCAGCGCCTACGGCACCATCCTCGGGGTCTTCTCGCCGCTGCAGATGATTGCTTTGGGCCTGGGGCCGGCTTTGGCCTCAGCGGTCAGGATATTGGCCGGCGACTACTACCCCCTCTACATTGCCATGGGGGCGGCTTATTTCGCCTCGGCCATTCTGATGTACGTGGCCCGGCCGCCCCGGCGTCCCGTCCGTGAGCCCGCCGAGGCGGTTTCGTCCGGAGACTAGCTTAGTTCATCTCCGTGCCGCCGGACACGCTGATCGAAAGGCCGGTGACGTAGTCGGACTCGGCGGAGGCCAGGAAAGCCGCCATCCGCGCGATGTCGTCGCCTTGGGCGATGCGGCCCATGGGCACCCTGAATGCCCGCTCCCGGACCATGTCGGCCCGGTACTCCTCGGACGACTCGCCCTCCGGAGCGAGGGCGCTGGCGATGAAGTCCACCCGCTCGGTGTCCACCAGTCCGGGACAGATGGCGTTGACGTTGATCCTATTTGGGGCCATCTCTTGGGCCATGGCCTGAGTGAAGCCGATGACGGCGAACTTGGAGGCGCAATAGGCGGCGTACCGGGCGATGCCCCGCTTGCCGGCGCCGGAAGATATGTTGATGATCTTGCCGCCGCCTCCCCGGTTGACCATGTGGGTGGCCACCGCCCGTGACACCAGATAGGTGCCGCGCACGTTGACCCGCTGCACCTCGTCGAAGGCCTCCTCCTCCAGTTCCAGCACCGGCACCCGGTCCTTGCCCGGCCTGGACCCGGCGTTATTCACCAGGATGTCGATGTGCCCGAACTGGTCCAGGGTCATGGCCACCATGCTGGCCACCTGGGCGCCGTCGGAGACGTCCGAGAAAAGGCCCAGGGCCTTGCGGCCCTTGGACTCGATCTCCTCCACCACGCTGGGCAGCCCAGCCCAGCCGGCCTGCCGGTCTTCGGCGCGGATGGCCGTCGCACTGGCCTCGATATCGGTCACAACCACGTCGGCCCCCTCTTCGGCCAGGCGCAGGGCGATGCTCCGGCCGATGCCGTGCCGCCCGCCCGCGCCGGTGATCAGGGCAACTTTGCCGTTCAGGTCATACATGATTGTCCTCACAAAAACATGATGCTTCGAAAGCTAATGCAGTTTAGCGAATGAGAACGTTGTGTGCCAGGGTTGGGCGGAAGGGCCGGATTCAGATGGCCGCTTCGTCCGGTGGCAGGGGGACGGCGCGCCGGCGCTGCCAGACCACTCCCTTGCTGGGGGAGAACAACAGCGCCGCCAGGAACATGCCGGTGGCGACGACCACGATGCTCGGTCCGGTGGGAAGGTCGGCATGGAAAGACAGGTAGAGCCCAGCCACGGTGGCGATCAGCCCGGTGAGCACGCTTAAGGCCATGATCCCCGGAAGCCGGCGGGCCAGGAGCGCGGCGGTGGCGGCGGGGGTTACCAAGAGCGCCAGCACCAAGACGATGCCCACCGCCTTCAACGAGGCGACGGTGGTGATGCCCACCAGGAGGGGCAACAGGTATTGGATGAACCGCACCGGGATGCCTGAGGCGGCGGACATGGTGGCGTCGTAGGCGGTGAACAACAGTTCCTTGTATAGGGCGGTCATAACCACCAGGACCCCTCCGGCGACCGAGCCGATCAGGACGACCTCTCCCCAGGAAACGCCCAGAACGTTGCCGAAGAGGAGCCCGAACAGGTCGGCGGTATAGTTGCTGACCCGGCTCATCAAGATTATTCCCACGGCGAACCCGCTGACGAAGATTATGCCGATGGCCGTATCCAGCCGCAGATTGGCCCGGCGGCTGATGAAGGTGATGGCCAATGAAGCGGGAACCGCCCAGGCGAAGGCCCCCCAGAAGATACTGCCGCCGAAGAAATAGGCCACCGACATCCCCGCCAGGGACGAGTGGGCCACGGCGTCGCCCATGAAGGCCATGCCCCGCAGCACCACAAAAACGCCCACCACCGAGCAGACCAAGGCGGCGAAGGAGGCCGCCAGTAATGCCCGCTGCATGAAGGCGAATTCCCAGGGTTCCCGGATTGCGTCTATCGCGTCGATCATAGCCCGGCTACTCTTCCGCCTGAGCTTCCTGCGGGGTCTCTGACTGAAATTCCGGCTGAGCCGGCGGAGACCCGTCTGGGTGAGTGTGGTGTTGGTAGGCGTAGGCCTGGCCGTCCAGATGCACCATCAGCAGGTGGGTGCCGAAGGTGTCTCCCAACACCTGCTCGTTCAGGACGTCGGCAGGTTTGCCGAATGCGATCAGCCTGCGGTTTAGGCAGGCCGCCATGTCGCAGCGCTGCGACACACAGGACAGGTCGTGGGTGCTGAGCACCACGGTGGCCCCTTTGCCGCGCAGTTCGTCCAGCAGGTCCAAGAGTTGGTGTTGGGCGGTGGCGTCCAGACCCGCCATCGGCTCGTCCAAGAGCAGAAGCTCGGGGTTGTGGGCCATGGCGCGGGCCAGGAGCACCCGCCGTCTTTGGCCGCCGGACAGCTCGCCGATGAGCCGGTCACGCAGGCCGAATATCTTGACCAACTCCAGTGCGGCGTCGGCGGCCTCGCGGTCCTCCTTGGTGGTGCGGCGGAAGAGTCCGCGGCGGGAGTAACGGCCCATGAGCGCCACGTCGGCCACGGTCACGGGAAAGTCCCAGTCCACCAGTTCTGTCTGAGGGGTGTAGCCTACCAGATGGCGTTCGGGAGCGCCTTCTCTCCCCAACACCGACACCTCGCCCCTCATCGGCTTCACCAGTCCCAGGATGGTCTTGATCAGTGTCGATTTGCCGGAGCCGTTGGGGCCGATGATGCCCAACATATCGCCGCGTTCGATCTGGAAGTTAACTGCCTCCAAAACCGGCTTGCCATCGTAACCGGCCCACAGGTTGCGGACCGCCAATGCCGGCCCGGTCCGATCTTTGGTCCCGTTTTTTGGAAATTTACTCATAGGTCTTAAGCTTGTTCCTGATTACCTGAGGAGCCTGGCAAGGCTCTTGGCGTTGAAGAGCATCATGTCGATATAGCTGGTCACCTCGCTGTCCAGCACGTCGGAATAGATGGTCCCGACCTCGACGCCCGCCTCTTGGGCGGCGTTTTGCAGCACGTCGGCGCGGAACTGGGGCTCGGCGAAGACCGCCGGTATTCCCTGGTCCCGGACCTGTTCCAGGATCTCGACCACCCGGCCGGGAGAGACCTCGCCGCCGTCGCTGGCGACGAAGGCGGTAACCTCCCAACCGTAGCGAGTGGCAAAGTGGCCAAAGGCGTCGTGAAAGGTGATCAGTTGACGACGTGCCGGGTCGACAGTGTTGAGGGTGCTGGCGATGTCGAAGTCCAGCTTGGTCAGCGCATCTTTGTACGAGTCGAAATTCGCCCGGTATACGGCGGCGTTCTCTGGGTCGGCGGCGATCAGACCATCCCTGATGATCTCTATGTACTTTATGGTGAACACCGGGTTCTGCCAAAAATGAGGGTCGGTTTCTCCGGCCGCCAGCAGCGGCCCAGCGGCCACTACGTGCACCGCATCTTTGGACAGCGAGCCTTGGATCAAAGGGCCCAGGAATCCGTCCAGCTCACCGCCGTTGGAAACCACTAGGACGGCGCGGCTTAGGGCCACGCTGTCGGCCGGCGTGCTTTGAAAGGAATGCACCTCGGCCCCCGGTGGCACCAGGGCCGTCACCTCCACCAGATCACCTCCCACGTTCCTCACGAAGTCCGCCATTAGGGCGGTCGTCGCCACCACCGGCAGCGCATTGGGGGATTGTGCCGGCTGGGAAGAGCCGCAGGCCGAGACCAGCAGGAGCAGTATCATCACCGCTGGGAAGGCCCATGTTGCTTTGCATAGGTGGTGTTTTTTCCACCGGCGCCTCCGGTTAATCAGTCCTAGTATCAATTTAATTTGGTTTTGAGAGTAAGTATCAATAGGGGTAAAAAAAGAGACTAGACCGCCGCCAGTTCTGCGGTGCTGCACGACCGGCAACGTCCGTAGACCTCCAGCCAATGGCCGCTGAGTTCAAACCCGTGGCTGGCCGATGTCTGTTGCAGGAGTTCCTCGATGTCGCAGCCAAGGAGGTCCTGGGAGGACCCGCATTCGCCGCAGAGCAGGTGGTGGTGGTGTCCCCGGTGGCTCAACTGGTAATGGAGATCGCCGTCTTCCAGCAATACCCGGCAAAGCACGCCGGTCTCCACCAACAGCTTGAGGGAGCGGAAGATGGTGGCCCGTCCCAGGGAGGGCAGTTGCTCCCGCAGGTCTTCCGCGGTGAAGTGCTTGTCCTGGTTGGCGATTGCCTGGACCATCGCCCGCCGGGGTGCGGTGGACCGGTAGCCCTGCTCTTCCAGTGTTTCCAATAGTTGTTCGGCCAGGGCGTTTACCCGCTTGCGCATCTAGTCCTTAATGAGACCAAGTATCTATTGCAGTCCGACTCTATCACAGGGCTGTGGGGGAGTCAATTTGACGCGTAGTCCGGTCTGAGTAGAGGCCTATTCCAGGTGCCAGGTGTCTCCGGCGGGAGGCCAGGGGTTGTCATCCACCAGCACCTGGGACAGTTGGGTGAAGGCCCCCTTCATGCCGGCGGGATGGAGCCAGATGCTGTTGAAGCCCAGGTTCACGTAGTTGGGGGTCACCCGCGAAGAGGTGTAGCGGGCATCCTGTCCTTTTAGGTGGTCGTCCATGGCCAGGGAGTCGTCGATCTCATAGATCGTCAGGTAGATGCCCTCGCCGTAACGTTCCAAGAACCGGGCGGAGGGAACGTCGCTGCCGGTGGGCTGGGCCAGTTCGATGAAGGTGTCTTTGCCGTTCAAGGGAAGGACCGCTATCTCCAAGTCGGTGAAGCTGACTTGAAAGCGTTTGGTTGCGGTTATCCCGAACATCTCTTCCCAGCGGGCCAACGCCTGGTCCAGGTCCCGGACCAACACCGCCATCTGCCGCAACTGCTTGGTCAGCGGCCGGCGCTCCAGGGACTGCCAGTCCAGCCCGGCGGCGGGCCAGGGGTTACCGCCGCCCGTGACCTCGATGATCTCCAAGAAGGCGCCGTTGGCCGAGGACGGGTGGATGAAGGCGTGGCGGTAATCATTTTCTGGGGGTTCTTCGGAAAGCCTTACGCCCATGGACTTCAGATGGGGGATCAGGCGGTCGTACTCCCGGGTCTCGAAGATCAGCATATAGGGCGCTTCCCCGCGCCGCTCCAGGTACCGGGCTGCGGAGGAGCCGCCGTTGGCCGGTTGCAGCAGTTCGATGAAGGTGCCGTTGCCCGCTGGAAGAACGGCGTTCCGGAGTCCGTAGCGGCTCAGGTCCTCGGAGTGGCAGGTCTCCATGCCCAGATACCGCCGGTACAGGTCTTTGGCGTCCTCCAGGTCCTTGACCAAGAACGCCACTTGGCGCAGCCGTTCCAACATATTCTTTCTCTACCGAGGTCGGATCGGGAGAATGGCAGGAGATAGCATGCTAAATGGAAACGCGGCGAGCCGCTAGGGCCACGACGGCCTTGCCGCCCACGTAGCG
>JACZUF010000028.1 GCA_022573285.1 Chloroflexota bacterium | reverse complement strand
ACCGCAGCTGGCCCAGGCCCAGCGGGCCGTCATGTTGCGACGCCGTTCCAGGTCTTCGATACTCTGGGGAATCAGAAACGATAGCCCCACGGGTTGGCCGGTGGTGGGAGAGGCGTAAGTCATCTCCTCCCGTAGCTCCGGGTCGTTTTGCATGTCGTAGAGGGCCGCCACCGACTTGACCCCGTTGCGCAATGCGGGATGGGTGGTCACGTCCTTTACCCGCTCGCCATCGATCCACACCTCCCGCGGGCGCTCTTTTAGACCGGTTATATATTCCTTTCCGGTACGTGCTGGCATCGTTGCTCCTCCTTCCCGAAAGGACCCCGTCCATGGTCATGGCACCGGACCGCCATCGGACGCACAAATGAGTGCTCCAACAGGTCCTGATTTGTCTCGGCAGGCGGCTCCATCTTCCTACAGGCACAGGGCCTGAGAGTTGATGTGGGCACCGGCTGCGACGTTATATTCAGAATGACGGGTTGGCGTTTGAGATGGTTCTCCTACGGTATATCGCCCCATGATACCAAGGACCGCCTGGCCGGTGGCAAAGAACCGGATTCCGGCCTAAACGGGAGAAATACCCGGGTCCCTGAGCATTGCCTGGCGGACCAAGGGGAGGGCCGGAGCGCCGTAGGAAAGCAACCGATCATGGAATCCCTTCAACGAGTAATCGGCTCCCTGCTCCCTTCGGTAGTCCTCTCTTAGCTTGAGAATCATCAGCTTCCCCAAGGTGTAATTGAGGTACCCAGGGTCAAAAGTCCCCCTCAGCGCTTCCCGCCGGGCGGGCAACTCGCCCATGTAGGCGTTGTCCATGAAATACTGGGTCGCGTCCTCTACGGTCATTCCCTGGGTGTGCATCCACAAGGAGCACATGTAGCGGCAATTGCGGACCAGGGCCTCTAGGAGCTGGGTGAACCTTAACGTGGGCTGGTCCGGCGCGTAGCCTGTTTCCAGGATCATTTGCTCGGTGTAATGGGCCCACCCCTCGCTAAAGGCGTAGGAGGTGGCTACTTGGTTGATCAAGGGCAGGTTGCCCCGATAACGATTGTGCAGGTGGTGGACGAAGTGTCCCGGGTAGACCTCGTGCACCGAGATAATCCGCAGGGTGTCGTAGTTGAAGTTGGCTAGCCACTCCTCTTGTTGCTGGGGTGTCCAGTCGGCTTCTACCGGTGTTACATAGTAAAAGGACTCGGTGGCCCGGGTTTCCAGGGAGCCGGGACTGTCCATGGCGGCGAAGGCGTAGCGCATGTAGGTGGGAGTCTCGATCACCCGGCAACGGTCTTCGGCGGGCACCGAGATCACATCGAGGTCGATTAGCGCCTGGCGGATTTCCTCCAACATGTCCTGGGTTTCCGGTATCAGAGCATCCGCGGTGGGATGGTTCCGCCCTATGTCCGCCGCGATCTCGCTGACCGGACGGCCCGGGCTGATTAATTGTGCAACCTCGGTCAGTTGCTCCAGGTTGGATTGCAGGTTAGCTTGCCCCAGGTCCAATAGCTGGGCTAGAGGCACGTCCAATCCCTCGCCGGAGCTGAGCATCTTTGTGTAGAGGTCTGAGCCTATGGCAAAATCGGGCGATGCCTCCTGTTTGCGCTGGTCCAGCCGTTGCACGAACCGGTCAATAGACTGGGCTGCCGCCTCCCGGGCGCGGTCGAACTTCCCATGTAATTCACCGTCGCCGGAGTCTCCCGCCGCCTGGCCCAGGTCCACCCGGTAGAACCGGGCCATACCGGCGTAGCTTTCGATGCTCATGTCCAGCACCGGCCGTCCTGGGTCCTGGGTTAGGGCGCTGTCCAGCGTCTCCAAGAAATCAGGGACCTGATCCAGCACTTGAGTTGCCGACCGTAGGCGGTCGGTCAGGGGCGCGTAGTCCCGCAGGAGGTAGCCGCTGACGTTGAGATAGCCCACCTGGCGCATGGGGTTGTTGGCCAAGGGGCGCATCTCGGTGAGGGAAAAGCGCTCTCGCCGCAGGAATAGCTCCAAGAGCCGCTGGCTCAACGATCCCGGTGGGCTAAGGTCGTGGCTACCCAGGGCGGTAACTTGACCCAACGAGATTTGTACCTGGTCTATGCGCCGGGCCAGGCTACCAGGAGATAGATCGGGCAACCGGCCATCGTACTGGTGCCGGCCGATGCGGGAACCTGCGGTGGGGTAGAAGTCCCAATATTCTAGTATCAGGCGTTGGGACAGGGCATCCAGGGCCCGGTCGGCATCGGTTTCCGGCGTAGTCAAAGGACGGCTCCTGATCGCGAATCGACCGGCTCGCTGTTGTCCGGCGGGATGGTCGGCATAAATAATGGGCGCCACCGAACAGGTTCTCCTATGCGGTGACGGCAGACGTGCTGTGGGGATTGGAGAGCGCCAATGCGCTAGTCGGGTTAGACTATTCTACGGTTTCGCTGATCTGGAACAGGGGCGCGATGTCTGTGAAGTTCTTGATGTCACCCATAATTGCGCCACCGTGGGTCATGAACGCCGCGTGCACTTCTTCGACGGTGTTGAAGTACAGGTGTCCTATGACAACGTACGTGGGTGGCGAGCTGGGGTCCGTCCCAGAGATACCCTTTTCAACCTCGCCGCGCACCAGCCCTCCGGGCCCCAGGAGCCGCTGCACCATGGGAATGTGGTTTTTGACGTAGTAGTCCAGATCAAATTTTTTATCAGCGTCGTTGGGGTACATTACCGTTACTGTGATCATATCTGTCTCCTTGGTTAAGTTGTTAATGAAACACGGCGCTGCCGGCGCCGCCGCTGGCGGCGATCACCTCGCCGCTGATGGCGATGGAGCGGGGCGAGGCCAGGAAAGCAACCACATAGGCCAACTCACTGGCGTCCACGATGCGCTTGGTGGCGTTGTTGGCCGCCACCCGGGCTTCCACCTCTTCCACGGTGATACCTTGCTGGCGGGCCTGCTCCTGGTACATGGGGCCGCTGCGCTCGGTCCGGGTTGTGCCGGGATGCACCAGGTTGACGGTGACCCCGGACGGTCCCAGTTGTTGGGAAAGGTACTTGGTCAGGTTCACCAGCCCGGCGTTGCGCACTCCCGCGCTGGCGTTGGTTCCCGAGGAGTTACGTGCCGACATGCCGCCGATGTTGATGATACGGCCCCAGCCCTGGCTGGTCATGTGGGGAGCCACGGCCCGGGCACAGCGAAGGTACCCAACCACCTTGGTGTTCAGGTCCTCCAGCATGTCCTCGTCGGTGATGCTTTCCAGGGGTCCCCGGGCAATACCGCCGGGGGCCGCGGCGTTGTTGACCAGGATGTCGATGCGGCCCAAAGTCTGAGCAGCCTCCTTCACCATCCGTTCCACGTCGGGAGTGCTGGTGGTATCGGCGGTGATGGCCGATACCCGCTGGCCGGTTTCCTGGCTGAGCTCACGAGCCGTCAGGTCCAGGTCCTCGGCGTTGCGAGCGCAGACCACCACGTCGCATCCCGACAGAGCCAGTTCCCTGGCGATGGCTTTGCCGATGCCCCGGCTGCCGCCGGTGACGATGCTCGTTTTGCCTTGCAATTCCAGGTCCATGCCCTACTCCCTTCCCTTGCTGGCGCTCCGGCCGATATCCGCGTCATTGTACACACCACCCTTGCTTGGAGGCAAATCGAAGAGGCAAAGCGCAAGGTCCTGAATGGGGCGCCCGGAGGCCGGCAAATTAAAACCCTCGTCGCCGGCTGGAAGCGGGGAGCGAGGGCTTGTTCCTTTGCAACGTCGGTGCAAGGTTAGCTGCGTGAGGGATTGGATTGTGGCAAACTTCGTGCCGGAGTTTACTCCACCGCCGCGCTGGCCACACCTGCCTCTTGGTCCTGACAGCGCAGGCACACGTAGGCGCTCCGGTCCTCGGGCAGGGTGTCGCTGGGCACGTTGCGCTTGCGCTGGCAAACCGAGCAGACCACGGTTTCCAGGTCGGAAGCCGGTCTGGCGGGGGCGGTGTTTTGCCCACGGAACCCGACGTAGTCCGGGTTCTGTTCCTTCAGTCGCTCGAAGCGCTCCTGGTCTTTGCGGCGGCTCAAACTTTCTCTCCCTGAGCTGGGGCTGGGATGTGGAGCCTAGGCGACCTCGACTACGGCGCCGGCTTCCTCCAGCTTGACCTTGATGGTGTCGGCTTCGTCCCTGACGATTCCTTCCTTGACCGGGGTAGGCGCCGATTCCACCAGTTCTTTTGCTTCACGCAACCCCAAAGATGTTACTTCCCGGACCGCCTTGATGACGTTGATCTTGTTGGGTCCGATCTCCTTGAGGGTCACCTCGAACTCGGTCTGTTCCTCTTCCGGGGGAGCCTCGGCGACCGCTACGCCGCCACTACCCGGAGCTGCCGCCACAGCCACCGGAGCGGCGGCGGTGATACCAAATTCCTCTTCCAGCGCCTTTACCATGTCGGCCAGTTCCAAAACGTTCATTTCCTTGATCGCGCCGAGCACTTCGTCTTTGGTCATGGTTCTCCTTCTGTTATCTGCCTGTCGTTAGAGTTTAACTACCGGTTTCGTCGGATTCAAGCTGTTGAATCCTGGCTTGCAGCAGTGCGTCCAGGTTCCTGAGGGGACCGTTCATCGCCGCCAGCAGACGTTGAAGCGGCGCATTCAGCTGGCCCAACAGGGTGGCAACCATTTGAGCTCTGGGGGGCAACGTGGCCAACCGGTTTACGTCGGCGGGAGGCAGCGCCGCATCGCCCATGATCGCACCGCGGATCTCCAGGGAAGAGCGGGTGGTCCTGATGTAGTCCGATATTGCTCGGGCCACGTCCACCGGCTCTTCGTACCCGAAGGCGATGGCAGTGGGTCCATCCACGATCTCCTTGGCGTGGGAACGCTGGGAGGCGTCGCAGGCCAGCTTCATCAAGTTGTTCTTGACCACTGTGAATTCCACGCCGGCGGCACGCATACGCCGCCGCAGATCGACCATCTCGTTGACAGAGATGCCGCTATAGTTTGTAGAAACGGCGATGGTGCAGCGCTCCAGCTTCTCTTTAAGCTCGTTAACGCGGTCTATTTTCGCCTGGGTAGGCAAGCTCTCCCTCCTAAAACAAAGTTGCCGAAAAAAAGCCCCGCCCTAGTGGCGAGGCGCGGGGATCAAGCTGAACTCGATCCAATAAACGGTGCGCCTCGGCGGGCGACTCTGCGTCCTTAACCCCACGTTGGTGGGGACCCGCGGTCTAAAGCGTGGTTACGGTCGTATGTATTGGAACGTGTCGTTAAACGTATTCTAACCTACTCCGTTGGCTTCAGGGCCTGGAGGCTGTTCAGGTCCAAGGGAATGCTGGGTCCCATGGACGACGTGAGGTAGGCTGATTTAAGGAAGGGGCCTTTTACCGCATCCGGCTTGTCCCGCATGATGGTGTCCATCAGGGCGGCCAGGTTCTCCACCAGATACTCGGTTTCGAAGCTCACCTTGCCCACCGCGCAATGGATGATCGCTGTCCGGTCGGTGCGGAACTCCAACCTCCCGGCTTTGGCCTCTCGAATTGCCCTGGGAAGGTCCTGGGGCTGCACCATAGTGCCCGAACGAGGATTGGGCATCAACCCCCGACGGCCTAGAACCCGGCCCAGCCGCCCTATTTTGGGCATTACTTGGGGTACGGCCAGACCTACGTCGAACTCGGCCCAACCGCTTTCCACTTGGGCAATCAGGTCGTCCTCGCCGGCGTAGTCGGCGCCAGCTTGGCGCGCGATCTCGGCGGATTCACTGTCGGCGAACACCAAGACGCGGACTTGCTTGCCCAACCCGTAGGGTAGTGCCGCCACTCCCCGGACCATCTGATCCGCATGACGGGGGTCGGAATTGGTCCGCAAGTGGACCTCCACCGTCTCGTCAAACTTGGCGGTGGATAGCTCCTTGATCAGGTCCAGGGCCTCGGCAGGTTCATACTGCCGCTCCGTGTCCACCTTCCCGGCGAAAGCCTCGTAGCGGCGGCTGTGTTTGACCATGTTTATTCCTCGGTTACCTCTATACCCATGCTACGGGCGGTGCCTTCGATAATGGACATCGCCTCTTCCACCGAACCCGCATTCAAGTCAACCAGCTTGGCTTGGGCTATTTCCCGGAGCGCCTGCCGGTTGATACTGCCGACGTTGGCGTGGCGTGACTCGGAAGCGCCCTTTTCCACCGAGGCGGCAAGCCGCAGCAAGTCCGATGCCGGCGGGGTCCGGGTTACAAAGGTGAAGGACCTGTCCTCGAATACCGAAATGTGCACCGGAACAATGGACCCGCCCTGGCCGGCGGTACGGGCGTTGTACTCTTTGACAAAGCCCATGATGTTGACGCCGTGTTGGCCCAACGCGGGACCCACAGGAGGCGCCGGAGTGGCTTTGCCCGCTTCCAACTGTAGCTTGATGATTGCCCTGAGCTTTTTTGCCAATGGGGGCCTTAAATCCTTTCCACTTGCAAGAAATCCAATTCCACCGGGGTCTCCCGGCCAAAGAAGGAGACCAGGACCCGGACTTTCCCCTTACCTTCATCCACGTCGTTGACTGCGCCGATGAAGTCAACGAAGGGGCCTTCGGTGATGCGCACTGTCTCGCCCCGGGCCAGACCTATCTTGACTCGCGTGGGACCGGCTTCGACTTGCTTTAGAATGTCCTCGACCTGTTTGTCTTCAAGAGGCACCGGCTTGGGCCGTTTGTCCGTTTCGTCCTCGGTGGAGACAAAGCCGGTCACTCCCGGCGTGTTACGCACGGCGTACCAGCTCTCGTCGTCCATAGTCATCTGGACCAGTATGTACCCTGGGAACAGCTTCTTGCGTTCGGAGCGCCGTTTGCCGTCCTTGAAAATTACTTCATCTTCGGTCGGGACCAGAACCTCAAAGATTCGGTCCTGCATGTCAAGGTTCTGGATACGCAGGTCCAGGTTTTTCTTGACCAGGTCCTCCTGGCCGGAGTAGGTGTGGACGATGTACCACCGGGTAACCTGCTCGTCCTCTACCTGAAGGTCGTCTCTGGTAGTCATGGTTATTTCCCCAATGTGTCGCAGTCACGTTGAACCGAGGTCGAATCCAGCGGCGCAGGACCCGGCCCCTTAGTTAAGAAGGATGAACGGGGAGGTCAGCTGGAAAATCTGGTCCAGTCCCCCCAGGAAAAAAGAGGCGATAACCGCCATGACCATGACGATCATGGTCAAGCGTGACACCTCTTCCCGGCTGGGCCATACCGACTTCCTAAGCTCGGAGATGGTCTCCTGCAAGAACTCGATGGGATTGACCCTGCCTGCTATCCCAGGAGAAATGGGCCGGGAGGCTCTAGTGGAAACCCTGGCCATAGGGAGCTACCTCACCTCGCGATGGGTCTTGTGGCCACGGCATCGCGGACAGTATTTTCGCAGTTCTATGCGCTGAGGGTCATTGCGGCGGTTCTTATTGGTGGTGTAATTGCGCTCCCGGCAGTCGCCGCACTGTAAGGTTATGATTTGGCGGGCATCGGCCGCTTTTCTAGCCATAGTTTAGTCCAGCACCTTTGTGATGACCCCGGAGCCCACGGTGCGTCCGCCCTCCCGAATGGCAAAGCGCATCTGCTCCTCAATGGGAACCGGTGTAATCAAGTTTATGGTTACGGTAACGTTGTCGCCGGGCATCACCATCTCTACGCCTTCGGGCAGTAGCACCTCTCCCGTGATGTCGCTGGTCCGGATATAGAACTGAGGCTTATAACCGGTGAAAAACGGGGTGTGCCGTCCTCCCTCCTCTCTGCTGAGCACGTACACTTCGGCCTCGGCGCGAGTGTAGGGGCGCATGGACCCGGGCTTGACCAGCACCTGGCCTCTTTCCACCTCGTCCCGGTCAACGCCCCGCAGCAGGACGCCCACGGCGTCGCCAGCCTCGGTCATGTCGAGGGTCTTGTGGAACATCTCCAGGCCGGTGGCCACGGTTTCCCGCACGTCTCCGAATCGGATGATCTCCACGGCTTCGCCCTGTTTCAACTGGCCCCGCTCCACCCGGCCGGTGACCACAGTGCCGCGGCCTTTGATGCCGAACACGTCCTCAATGGGCATTAGGAACGGCCGGTCGATGATCCTGGTGGGAATGGGGATGTATTCGTCCATGGCCGCCACCAGTTTGAGGATGCCCTCTTCCGCTTCTTCATCACCTTCCAAGGCCTTCAGGCCACTCACCCGGATGATGGGGGTATCGTCCCCGGGGAAGCCGTACATGTTCAGCAGGTCGCGTACTTCTAGCTCTACCAACTCCAGCAATTCCTCGTCTTCCATCATGTCTACCTTGTTGAGGGCGACCAGGATACGGGGAACCTCCACCTGGCGGGCCAGAAGGATGTGCTCTCGAGTCTGGGGCATGGGGCCGTCGGGAGCGCTGACCACCAGTACGGCGCCGTCCATCTGAGCAGCACCGGTGATCATGTTCTTGATGTAGTCGGCATGTCCGGGGCAGTCCACGTGGGCGTAGTGCCGGGTCTCGCTCTCATACTCCACATGGGCGATGGCGATGGTCACCCCGCGGGCCTTCTCTTCCGGGGCGTTGTCGATACTGTCCATGTCCCGGTAGGAAGCAAGCCCCCGCTCCGACAACACCTTGGTGATGGCCGCAGTAAGGGTAGTCTTTCCGTGGTCCACGTGTCCTATGGTCCCCACGTTCACGTGGGGTTTGGACCGGTCGAATCGCTGCTTGGCCATTAATCTCTTCTCCTCTACTGGTGCTGGAGCCCAGAGGCGGGATTGAACCGCCGACCCCGTTCTTACCAAGAACGTGCTCTACCGCTGAGCTATCTGGGCTGATGGATTAGTGACTGCCTGTTTCCTTAATGATTCCTATATCAATTGGCCGATTGGCCGGGCCGATGGCCCGGAGTTAATCCCCGGAGATAATAAAGGTGGTGGAGGGGGCAGGATTCGAACCTGCGAAGCCCTTCCGGACGCCAGATTTACAGTCTGGTGGCTTTAACCACTCACCCACCCCTCCAGGCATGGGAATCTTCGCATATTTAACGATCTCGGCGCAATCGGGGACGCCTGAAATGTTGGCCCCGATCTTGTCAGACCTCCAGCCGCTGGGTACCGTGCCGGCGGGACGGGTTTTTCAAAAGCCCCAGAGGGGATTCGAACCCCTAACCTGTCAATTACAAATCGACTGCGCTTCCATTGCGCCACAGGGGCATCGAGGTCCCTGGTCCCGGGCTCGGCGAAGGTTCGCCTCACACTAAAAAATAGCCCCGCATTCGTGGGGCCATTTCGTAACCAGGAATCCACATAAATTATATAAATTCGGCCAGGGAAAGTCAATCGAATTCACGCCCAGGGCTGATGAATTCCGGCGGTCTCACTCCCCAGGCCCTTCACCTTGACGGCGTGAATGCCTTAATCTACACTTCCAGGCACGCGCCCGGCGGCATTTTCTATCCCGCTGCTCTCTCCCGGCCACGGGCATAAAAACGCTACAGATTAAGGGCCGGACGATTATTGCAGGCCAGGCAAGGGCCATACGATCGGCGCCGGCAATGCGAACCAGATGGACCTGAAAGAATACATCAGGGACGTGCCCGATTTCCCGGAACCGGGGGTCCTCTTCAAAGACATAACCCCGCTGTTGGGCGACGTCAAAGCCTTCGATTACACCATCTCCCAGTTGGTGGAGCGTTACAAGGACGCTGATTTCGATGCGATCGTGCCCATCGAGTCGCGGGGCTTTCTGTTCGGCGCGCCCTTGGCCCGTGAACTGGGCAAGTCCATCGTGCCGGTCCGGAAGCCGGGCAAATTGCCCGCTGCCACCCATTCCACGGAGTACAAACTGGAATACGGCAGCAGCACCATGGAGATCCACGTGGACGGCGTGAAGAAGGGCCAGAGGGTCCTGATCATGGACGACCTGCTGGCTACGGGCGGGACCCTGGCCGCCACCGCCCGGCTGGTGGAGATGGCCGGCGGTGTGGTCTTCGAAATAGGCGTGATCATCGAGCTGACCTTCTTGGACGGCCGAAAGAACCTGGCCGGGTACAATCTGTACTCGATGATTCAATACTAACCGGTAGAATGCGGTTGCATCGGTCTAAGGAGTGATTCATGGCCAACCAGATCACGGTCGGCAACGTAGAGATCAAATTCGTCTTGGATATGCTCCCGCCGCCCCGGGACCCTACCATGATGTTTCCCACGACCAACGCCCACGACTGGGAGCCGTACCACGACGCCCTGGAAGACTGCCAGTTGCAGCTCTACTATGGCCACTTCTATCTGCGCAGCCAGGGGCAGACCATCATGGTGGACACCGGCATGGGCCCCGGCCCCCATCCCTCCCGTGACAACCGCACCGGGGATATGCTGAACCAGCTCAAGATCTCCGGGGTGAACCCGGAAGACGTGGACCTGGTGCTCATGACCCATCTGCATATCGACCACGTGGGCTGGAACCTGGACTACACCAGCGGCGAGCCCAAGCCCTACTTCCCCAACGCCCGTTACCTGGCGCCCCGGTTGGACTGGGAGCATTTCAACAAACCGGAATTCCTGGCCAATGCCCCCTGGGTCGCCCATAGCGTGATACCTTTGGAGGGCATGGGGCTGCTGGACCTTTTGGAGGACGGCCAGGCCATCAACGACGAAGTCACGGCCGTCTCCACCCCCGGCCACACTCCGGGGCACATGGTCTTCAGCATCACCTCGCAGGGCGAGAAGGCCATGGTGGTGGGCGACCTGTTGCACACCAAGGTGCAGGTGGAACGGCCCGAATGGACCGCCGGGGTCGATACCGATAAAGAGGCCAGCCGTCGCAACCGCAAGATGATACTGGACCGGGCCGAATCGGAAGACATCGTCATCGCCGCCGGCCACTTCCATCCCGACGACCACATAGGCAAGGTGGTCCGCATGGAGGGCAAACGGTACTGGCAGGTCATCAAGTAGGCGGCTCGCCGCGCCCCTTTCAGGAGATAACGTGAGCCCGGAAGATAGCATTCAAGACAACCCGGAAGAAACCGCCAAAGACCTGGACCAAGCCGCCATCGAATTCCGGCAGCGCTACTATGGTCCCGATAACGACCCGGTCCCGCCACCGGCCATGGCCGAGTTGGCGCCCGAGGTCATGCGCCTGGTGGACTCGGTCATCTACGGCGAGATATACAACCGTCCCGCCGTCGACCTGAAGACCCGCAGCCTCTGCACCATCGCGGCGCTGGTGGTCTTGGGCCACAGCCCCCAGATGATCAAGCGGCATATCTCCGGCGCGCTGCACATCGGCGTCACCCGGGAAGAGATTTCAGAAATAATCGCCCAGATGGTCTTCTATGGGGGCATGCCGGCCGCCGTAAACGCATTCAAGATGGCCAAAGAGGCCTTCGACGAGTCACCCGATGGTCTAGCTTCCGACGGTCCCCCGCCCAGCGGCCCTTCGGTAGAAGCCCGGTCAACGGTGCAATATAAAGAGGATAACGGGGATTCGGCCTACGGCATGGCCCCTCCGCCGGAGCCGGCAGAGGACCAGGACGATTCAGAGCCCCGTCTCAGGACCCCGGAACAACCGCCACTGACGGCGGAGCGGCCCCGGGGAACTCTATTCGATAAACGCCCATCCGATCTGAGCAGGAGAGAACGCGATGAAAATAGGTTTCATCGGGACCGGCAACATGGGGAATCCCATGGCGGCCAATCTGATCAAAGCCGGCCATCAGCTAACCGTCCACGACCTGCGGCGCGAAGCCGCAACCAATCTGCTGGAGATGGGCGCAAACTGGGCGGACAGCCCAAAGGAGGCCGTGCCGGGCAACGAAGCGGTGTTCACCTCCCTCCCCGTGCCCCGGGACGTGGAGGCGGTGGTCCTGGGCGAAAACGGAATCCTGGAAGGCGCAAATAGCGGTTCGGTCTTCTTCGACCTTTCCACCAACTCTCCCACCATGGTGCGCCGGCTCCACGAATCCTGCGCGGCCAAGGGCGTGACCCTGTTGGACTCCCCGGTAAGCGGCGGGGTCTACGGCGCTGCGGCCGGGACTCTGGCGGTCATGGTCGGCGGAGACAAACCCACCTTCGACCGCTTCAAGCCAACACTGGAGGCCATCGGCTCCCACGTGGTCTACTGCGGGGACATCGGCAACGGGTCGGTCTGCAAGATATGCAACAACCTGATGAGCATGGGCACCGGAGTCCTGCTGGCCGAGGCCCTCACATTGGGCGTCAAGGCCGGCGTGGACCTGGAGATATTGGCCGACGTTATCAACAACAGTTCCGGCGGCTCCAAACGCCTGCTGGAGAAATTTCCCCGGTACCTTTTCAAGGGGAACTTCGAGCCCGGTTTCGCCACTGCCCTGGCGGCCAAGGACGTCCGTCTGGCAACCGACCTAGGCCGGGAGTACGGGATACCCATGGAGCTATCAAACATGGTGGACCAGCGCCACGTCGAGGCGATGTCCCGCGGTTGGGGCCCCGAGGACTCGGACGCCGTGGCCAAGCTTCAAGAAGAAAAATCCGGGGTTCAACTCCGGTTGCGCGACTAAAGGCGGCGGGGCCGTCCCGTCCCGCCCCCCGTTTAATCCGATAGGCCCTAAATTTGGAGAGATGAAATGACGACCAACAACATGGAACGGTCCAAGATCGTGGAGGCCAGCGACACCATCGAGGCCATCGAAGAATGTTACCGGCTGGGCTGGAGCGACGGCCTGCCCGTGGTCCCGCCCGTGGATTACAAGGTTAGGGAGATGCTGGAGATGGCCGGGCTCACCGGCGAAGAGGAACTGCTCTCCTTGGAGATGCGCAACCGGGTGTTGACCTCCGAGAACGCGGCGGCCAACGCCGTGATGGCAGGCTGCCTTCCCGAGTATTTCCCCGTCTTGATCACCACATTGAAGGCCATGGAAGAAGAGAAGAACTTCGTCCACATGGCCTCGGCCTCAACCAGTTCTCCGGCCATCTTGATGCTGCTGAACGGACCGATTCGGGACCAGATAGGCGCCAATTACAAGGACGGTCTCCTGGGGCCGGGCAACCGGGCCAACGCCTGTTTGGGCCGGGCCATCCGCCTCTGTTTCATGAACGGTTTCGACGCCCGGCCCGGCATACTGGACCGGGGCACCCTGGGCAACCCCAGCAAGTACACCCTGTGCTTCGCCGAGAACGAGGAGGACTCCCCCTGGGAGCCGCTGCACGTCGCCCGCGGGTTCAATAAAGAGGACAGCACCGTGACCGTGGCGGTGGCCTACAACCCCATCACCGTGAACAACTCCTACGGCCACACCGGCGAGTCCATACTGGCAAGCATCGCCGACACCCTCAAATCGGCCTCCATGGCCTTCCGGTACCCCTCCCAGTGGGTGCTGGTCATCGGCCCGGAGCACGCCATCACCCTGAACGACGACGGCTGGACCAGGAAAGGCATCCAGGAATACATGATGGAGAACGCGGCGCGGCCCCAGAGCGAGCTTATCCGCTTGGGCATCGCCCAGGGCCCGGAGCGCGAGGGCGACGATAAGATCATCCGCCGCTGCGCCCTGGACACCGAGGACATCCTGGTGCTGATGGGCGGCGGCACCGGAGGACGGAACAGCGCCATCATCGACACCACCCGGTTCCAGATCAGGACCCGTAAGATAGAGGTCTCAAGGGGATAGCGCGGACGTGTTAGGCCGATCATGTTAGTGATAAAATCCATCAAAAAGGTGCTTTGACATGGCGAACCTTGCGGAGCGTATCACCGTTGACCCTGAACAATGCGGCGGAAGGCCGTGCGTCCGAAGCATGCGCATACGGGTGGTTGATGTCCTCGACCTTCTCGCCAGTGGGCTCAGCCACGAGGAGGTGCTGTCAGAGCTGCCAGACCTGGAATCCGAGGATATCCGGGCCTGCTTGCGGTTCGCCAGTCAACGGATTGACCACCCTGTGGTGGCCGCTTGATCCTGTGGATCGATGCCCAATTGTCACCCCAACTAGCGTCGTGGATAACCGAAACCTGGCAAATCGAGGCACATACATTGTCCGAACTGGGTATGTTGTACGCGAGGGACAGGGAAATCTATGGGGCGGCACAGGAAGCGGGTGCGGTGATCATGACCAAAGATAGCGATTTCCCGCAACTGCTCGAGCGTATGGGTCCCCCTCCCCAAGTAGTGTGGATCACCTGCGGTAACACTTCGAATGCCCGGCTCAGGCAGGTCCTGCAAACCGCACTACCAACCGCGCTGAAACTGCTGGAACAAGGCGAGCCTTTAGTTGAAATCAGTGACGCGCAATAACCGAGGGTTCTCCAGGGGCGCAGTCGATGGGCCCAAGACGGAGGCCAATCGCCTTGCATTACGATATTCAACGTGTATCATGGTGGGAAGATTAAACCGGACACGAAAGGGGAAAGCTATGGCTGAGACCGTTACCGTTAGAAACATGAGACTGGTAAACCCCACAGGCACCTCGCTATCCTCCGGTGAATTCCACTTGAACGAGCGCCCCGACACCCTTTCGGGGAAGACCCTGGGCCTGCTGGAGAACTCCAAAGCCAACTCGGATAAGGTCCTCCACGAACTGGGCCAACTGTTGCAAGAGAAGTACGACCTGAAGGACATCGTCTACTTCGGCAAGCACTCCGCCTCGCTGCCCACCAAGCCGGACGTGGTCCAGGACATGCTGAACAAGGTGGACATACTCATCACCGGAATCGGTGATTGAGGCTCCTGCAGTTCGTGCAGTGTGCACGACGGGATCGAGATGGAGCGCCTGGGCCTGCCCACTGCGTCCATCATCACCCACGTATTCAACAACACCGCCAAGGCCATGACCCGCATGATGGGCGTGCCTGATTTCGAGTACATCGTCGCCGAGCATCCCCTCTCCAGTCTGACCGACGAACAATGCCGGGAACGGGCCGAGACCCTCCTGCCCGAGGTGGAGCGTATCCTGGTCGGGAGCGCCGCCGCCAAGACCGACTAAACCTTTGTAGCCCAAGGGGAATTGAGAGGCGGCTCTGCCATTGAATATCGGCAGAGCCGCTTTCGTCATTCCGGCGAAGGCCGGAATCCAGAACGGTTGCCTTGAGGTGCGTAGGGGCACGGCAATGCCGTGCCCCTACTTCTTTTGAACGCGTACTGCTATTAAGTTTGGGGGGCCTGGCTCCCGACTATGTCGGGACGCCCCTTTTTCTTATCCCGGACCACTGTTCAGACGATGGGCTTGGGCGCTCCGCAACCATCGATTTGGGGCCGGGATTCTGGTTGAATCACCCTTGGCCCTGTGTTACCATCGCGCTTAGATTGTTACTGATTTCACGAACTGTTTATTCGCTGAAATTTCCCCGGTCCGAGCCGGTCCCAAGCCCGATCGATCAGGAGCCCAGACCATGAGTGGGCTAGAACAGCGGATCCACGACGCAGTCCACGGTCAGACTCAGCCGACCGTAACCGTGCTGTCGTCCCTGCTCGCCGTTGAAGACGAGTTGGGTTACATACCCAAAGATGCGCTGGAATTCGTGGCCGGATTCTCCAACGCCACCGTCAACGACGTCTGGGCCGTGGCCTCCTTCTATCCAAACTTCCGGTTTGAGCCGCCCGCCGAACATGCGGTCGAGGTGTGCTGGGGCGCTTCCTGCCATGTAGTCGGAGCCATGGGCGTGTTCAAATCGGTCCTGGAGGCCGCCGGACTCGAGGCTGCGGGCGACACCCCTGACATGCGCCTCACCGTGAGATTCAACACCTGTCTCGGGGCTTGCTCCCAGGCGCCGGTGATGTCCTTGGACCATCACCTGGCCGGAAGGGTTACTCCCGAATCGGCAGCCAAGAAGGTAGCCAGCCTTCTTGAGCAGGACGGAAATGGCGGCTAGTTTCTTGGAACTCGGGCTGGAGGCTGAAAGGCGCTGGCAGGAACTCACCGCCGGCCCGCGTCCTTGGATACGGATCGGGACCGCCCTCTGCGGCGAGGCCGCCGGGGCTGACGCCGTGGTGTCGGCAGTGGAATCGGCCCTGGAGAGTCAGGGCGTCGCCGCTGCGGTGAGCCTCGTGGGGTGTCTGGGCCTCTGTTTCGCCGAGCCGCTCTTGGACGTGCAGCTTCCGGGCGGGCACCGAGTCTTCTACGGCAACGTAGATCCGGAAAACGTGGCCGAGATCGTCTCTTCCCACGTTTCGGGGGGCACTCCCGTGACCGCCATGGCCTTGGGATATCTGACCCAAGAAGGGAGCGACGCCCCGCCGCCTGAGGGCATCCCCGACCTGGACCAGCACCCCATGCGGGTCTGGGAGAACCGCATCGCCCTCAGGAACGCCGGCAACATCGACCCGCTGGACATCTATCAGTACGTGGCCAACGGCGGTTACCAGGCCCTCCACAAGGCCCTCACCATCCTGACCAGCGAAGAGACCCTGGAAGAGGTAAAGGCGTCGGGCCTCAGAGGCCGGGGCGGCGCGGCCTTCCCCACCGCCGTCAAGTGGAGCTTCTTGGCCGGAAATCCGGCAACCGAGAAGTACGTCCTCTGCAATTGCGAAGAGGGCGACCCGGGGGCTTTCAACGACAAGAATATCTTGGAGAGCGACCCCCACACCCTGGTTGAAGGGATGATCATCGCGGGCTACGCCACCGGGGCCAGCAAGGGCTACATCTTCATCCGCCACGGCCATGACGGCCCCATCGAGCGCTGCCGTGGCGCCGTGCGCCAGGCCGAAGAAATGGGCCTGCTGGGCGAGAACATCATGGGTTCGGATTTCAGCTACGAATTGGAGATTGCTCTGACCGGCGACTCCTACGTGGCCGGCGAAGAATCGGCGCTGATGGAAGCCATCGAGGGCAAGCGGGCCATGCCCAGGTTCCGGCCGCCCTTCCCGGCCCAGGTGGGCCTCTTCGGCAAACCCACCAACATCAACAACGTCAAAACCCTGGCCTACGTCCCGGAGATCGTCTCCAAGGGCGGCGAGTGGTTCGCCAGCATCGGTCACGACACGAGCACCGGCACCGCCATCCTCTGCCTGTCGGGTTCCTTGAAATACACCGGGATGGTGGAGGTGCCCCTGGGCATCAACCTTAAAGACGTGATCTATGAGGCCGCCGGCGGAGTGCCGGGCGGCAAAGCGTTGAAACTCCTCCAGACCGGAGGGCCGTTGGGCGGCGTGCTGGGCGCGGACGACATAGACTTGGTGTTGGACTTCGAGGTGTTGCGGGACGCCGGGGCCATCATGGGCGCGGGAGGCATCATCGCCGCCGACGAGAGCACCTGCGTCGTGGACCTCACCCGGTCGTTGATCGCCTTCTGCCAGTACGAGTCCTGCGGGAAGTGTTTCCCCTGCCGCATGGGCATGAGCCACCTCCTAGAGGTCTTGGAGCGCATCTGTTCCCTTGAAGGCACGGCGGAAGACTTGACCCTGATGCGGAGCATCGGCGAGAACATGCAGGCGGGCTCCCTCTGCGGCCACGGCCAACTGGGCTTCAACCCGGTGTCCTCGGCCCTGCGTTACTTCGGGCCCGAATTCGATGCCCACATCCTGGACCGGAAGTGCCCCACTGGGGTCTGCTTGATGCCCCGGTTTTCGCCGGCGGCCTCGCGCCGTTAACCGAATCTGACTGCCTGTACGGCAAGATATAAAGGCTTATAAATGGCTGACGAAATCACCATCAGCTTTGATGGCCAAGAGGTTAAGACCCAGCCGGGCAAGATGGTCTTGGAAGCGGCCATCGAGGCCGGGGTCTACGTCCCATACCTTTGCTTTCACCCCGGGATGAAGCCCTTCGGCGCCTGCCGGATGTGCGTGGTCAGCGTGGAGGGCCAACGCGGCTTCCCCACCGCCTGCACCATGCCCGTGGCCGACGGCATGAAGGTCCAGACCGGGTCGACCGAGGTCAACGACCTGCGCCGCTCGATCATGGAGATGCTGATCGCCGAGCATCCCAGCGGCTGCCTCACCTGTCACCGGGTCGATATCTGCGGCCCCGCCGACGTGTGCCTGCGCCATGTCTCGGTCAACGACCGCTGCGTCACCTGCCCCAAGAACGAGCGGTGCGAGCTTAAAGACACGGTCCGCTATCTGGGGATGAACCTGGAATCTCCGCTGAAATACAAGTACCGGAATATCCCCTTGGAATTGGCCGATCCCTTCTACGACCGCGACTACAACCTGTGCATCGTCTGCGGACGCTGTGTCAACGCCTGCGACCAGTTGCGTGGCGACGATGCCATCGCGTTCACCGAGCGCAGTGGTCAGGCGCTGGTGGGCACTTCTTTCGGCACCTCCCTGCTGGAGTCGGGTTGCGAGTTCTGCGGCGCCTGCATCGACGTCTGCCCCGTGGGCGCCCTGGTCGAGCGGGACCACAAGTGGGACAAACCCCGCAAGGTGGAACGCACCATCTGTCCACTCTGCCCCGTGGGCTGCCAGTTGAACGTGGAGTACGACGGCGACGGGACGCTGATCCGGGCCGTGCCCGAGATCAACTCCCCGGCCAACCACGGCCAGGCCTGCTTCAAGGGCAAGTTCGGTCTCGAATTCGTGAACGACCCCAGCAGATTGCAGACGCCCTTGGTCCGCCGCGACGGCCAACTGGTGGAAACGACCTGGGACGAGGCGTTGGACGTGGTGGCCACCCGCCTTGCCGAATACTCCGGGGAGGCGTTCGCCTTTCTGACCGCGCCCGACAGCACCAATGAAGAGCACTACCTGGCCCAGAAGTTCGCCCGCACGGCAATGAAGTCCAACAATATCGACCAGACCTCCAACGTCCAGCCTGAGTTGACCCTGGGCCTGGAGCAGTCGCTGGGCTACGCCGGGGCCACCAACCCCATCTGGGACCTGGAGCAATCGGGGTGCATCCTAGTTTTCAGCAGCAACGTCACCGAGGAGCACAACGTGGTGGCCGTGCCCATCAAACGGGCGGCGCGGAAGAACGCCAAACTGGTGGTCATCGACTCCAGGGAAGTGGAATTGACGCGCTACGCCCACGTCTGGCTCCGCCCGGCGCCCGGCACCGAACAACTGTTGCTGGGCGGGCTGCTGAAGTCGGTCATCGATCAGGGGTTCCAGGATGACGATTGGCTGGCCGAGAATTGCGAGAGTCCAGCCACCCTGCAATACGCCCTAAGCGCCCTCGACCTGGAAGAGGTCTCGAAAGTAACCCAGGTCGCTGCCGCGGACATCGCCGAAGCGGCGCGCCTGTACGGCGGGGCGGAAACGAGCGCTCTGGTCTACGCCCTGGACAATATCCAGCCGCAGTTGGCGCGGGACTGCGTTCTGTCTCTGGTGAACCTGGTGTTGGTGACTGGAAATTTGGGCAAGCCGGGCGCGGGGATCTACCCCATGCGCCCCGGCGCCAATGAGCAGGGCGCCTGGGACGTGGGCTGCGTGCCCGACCGGCTGCCGGGATACCGGCGGGTCTCAAACCCGGAGGACAGACAGGCAATCGAGGCATTCTGGGGCTCGTCCATCCCCGAGACCCCCGGACTGGGCCTGGCCCAGATACTTGAAGGCGCCAGGGACGGCCGGGTCAAGTCCGCATTCGTCATCGGAGACAGTCCCAATTTCAGCAACGGCAAGCTGGGAGACGGCCTGGCCGCCTTGGATAACCTGGAATTCCTGGTGGTCTGCGACACTTTCATGGGCGCCACCGCCCAGAGGGCCGATGTGGTCTTGCCCCGGTCAACCTTCGCCGAGAAAGACGGCACCTTCACCAACCTGGAACGGCGCATCCAACGGTTGAAACCGGGCAGGAGCCTGCCTGAGGGAGGCGCGCGCCCGGAATGGCAGGTGATCCGCGATGTGGCCCACAAGATGGGGGCGCCGGGCTTTCTACTAACGTCGCCCTCTGAGACAATGGATGAGATAGCCCGCGTGGCGCCGGTCTATGCCGAGGTCTCCTACCGGGGCCTGGCGAACCAAGGAGGCTTGGTGTTCAAGACGGACCTGAAGAGCCCGCAGCCGACCCAGGTGCTGTACGCCAGCCGGGAGGACCTGGGTCTACAGTGGCCGGTCCAGAGCGGCGGCAAGGGCACGCCCATCCTGTACGAAGGCGGCTTCAGTGACCGGAGAGCGGAACCAATCACACCGGCCTTTGCGGTGGCCGAGGACGGCGAGGACCCTGATTTCCCGCTCTGGTTCGTGCCGGGACGGGTCCTGTTGCAGCAGGAGCGGGAGATAAAAATCGTCAAAACCGGACGCCTCAACACCATTCAGAGGGATGAAATCGTGGAATTGAACCCCGCCGACGCCGCCTCATTGTCCATCGAGGAGGGCGGCGAGGTGCTGGTGGAGACGGCGGCCGGCAGGCTGGTTGGCGTGGCCTACATCAACGAAGCCATTCCTGTCGGCGTCGTCGCATCAACTTTCCTATTTGGGCAGTTGGCGATTGACCTGCAATGCTCCGAGGAGAAGGAGCCCGCATCCCGGGTGCCTGGGCTGGTTGTACGCCGGGCCCGCGTCAATAAGATCGACTAGAAGAATCCAGATATGGATTGAAACTTGGCCCTGAGGTCAAGTGACGATAATCAGCGGCAAGTAACCCAAGTAACCAAGGAGTAAGAATGGCAGAGGCAACATCCACGGAGCTCGGCACGGGGCAGGCCGGTGCTTTGGACCTGACCCCGAACCCAGCGTTTCCCACGGCCAGATTGGTGGAGCGCCGGGACATAACCGAAGACCTGATGGTCATCAAACTGGAACCATCGGTGCAGTTCAACTTTAAAGCCGGCCAGTATTGCACCCTGGGACTGGGCAAGATCGAAAGGGCCTACTCCATCATCTCGGCGCCCTACGAGAAATACTTGGAGATCTTCGTGGAGTTGGTGCCCGACGGAGAACTGACCCCGCGCATGTGGGAACTGAAGGTGGGGGACTGCATGTCCGTCCGGCCCAGGGCCAAGGGCATCTTCACCATGGACCGGAAGGTGCACCACCACTTCATGCTGTCCACCGTCACCGGCGTGGCCCCATCGGTCAGCATGGTGCGCCAGTACCTCCACGACGGCGCTGGCGAAAACCACGTCTTCTACATCATGTTCGGCGCCAGCTACGCCGACGAATTCACCTACGACGCAGAGTTCAACGAGCTGGCCGAGAAGCACCCGGAGACGGTAAAATTCGTCTCCACGGTCAGCCGGCCAACCGAGGCCAGGAACGCCGGCTGGGAAGGCGTAACCGGACGGGTTAACACCATTGCCGAGGAGTACCTGGAGAGATTCAATCTGCCCAAAGACGACACCAAGATTTACGCCTGCGGCCACCCCGGCATGATCGAAGACGTGAAAGAAAAGTTCGTGCCCAGGGGCTGGAACTTCGCCGAAGAGCGCTTCTGGAAACCCTAAAAGCCATTTCAAAAATGGTTCCACAAGCCTGTCCTGAGCGTACCGAAGGGCTCCCCACGAACGGAAGGGGGTGTCTTTACCGTTTGTCCTGAGTCTGTCGAAGGACCCAACAGCGGGTCGTGCAGGATTTTGCAATAGCGCCTAGTCCTCGATTACCAATGTAACTATCAATTGAACGTCCCAGCCGCCAACGGATTCTATCCGCTGACCGGCGGGTGCTCCCAGCGGCTGAAATTGGGAGTAGAATGGCCGGTGTAATCCACAGGGCCCTGGGCAATCCACGGGGATGGTTGGGTAGTGACGCCGATTCGCCGCCAATATCTCAAGATCAAGAGCGCCCATCCGGATGCGATATTGCTATTCCGGATAGGCGACTTTTACGAGACCTTCGACGATGACGCCGTACTCGCCGCCAGAGAGCTCGAGATCACCCTAACCTCCCGCAGCATGGGCAAGGGTTTGCGGGTGCCCCTGGCCGGGGTGCCGGCCAATTCTCTGGACACCTACCTGGCTAGACTGATCAAAAAGGGCCACAAGGTCGCCATCTGCGAACAGACCTCCGACCCGGCTGCCTCCAAAGGGTTGGTCGACCGGGAGGTGGTGCGGGTGGTAACTCCGGGCACCGTGCTCGAGTCGGCCCTCTTGGACCAGAAGACCAACAATTACTTGGCCGCCGTCTCCGTTGTGTCCGGGGGCGAAGGACGGGCGGGGCTGGCCTACGTGGACATCACCACCGGCGAATTCTCGGCCACCGAGCTGGCTCTCCACGAACTGCCCCTGGAACTGGAGCGCATCGAAGCCGCCGAGGTGCTGGTTCCCGACTCGGACGAGCCCCCATTTTGGACCAATCCGGGTAGCAACGGCGCCGGGCCAAGCTACGAACTGACCGCCGTGGAGCCGAGGTCTTTCCATCCGGAGGAGGCCCGCCAGGCGCTGCTGTCCCATTTCGGAATCCTCACCCTGGAGTCCTTCGGCTGCGAGGGCATGGACCTGGCCGTCGCCGCCGCCGGCGCCATCGTGGGTTACCTGGCCCGGACTCAAAAGGCCGCCAAACTTCAGCTTGCCAACCTGGCCATCTACGCCACCGGCAGCTTCATGGCCCTGGACTCCCAGACCCGCCGCAACCTGGAGCTCTTCGCCGCGGGACGCAACGAGAGCAAAGAACTGTCCCTGCTGGCCGCCCTGGACCGCACCAAAACCCCCATGGGAGGCCGGTTGCTTCGCCAGTGGCTGGGCCAGCCCCTGCTGGACCTTCCGGGACTGGAGCAACGGCTCGATGCCGTTGAACATTTCTATCAGGACGGCCTCAAACGGACCTCCGCGATCTCCTCCTTGAACCGGGTCGCCGACCTGGAACGCATCGTCGGACGCATCGTCTCCGGCACGGTTGCTCCCAGGGAGTTGATCGCCATGAAGGACGGGCTGGCCGCCGTGCCCAACCTGCGGGACCTGCTGGACGGCCCCAAGTTGGACTGGCTCCGTAGCCAACTGACCCCGTTGCCCGAGGTGTGCTCGCTCATCGACGAGTCCATCGCCCCGGACCCGGTGGGCGCGGTGGGGGACGGGAACGTGATCAAGCCTGGGTTCTCGCCGGAGATGGATGAGCTCAAGAGCGCCTCATCCAACGCCCGGCAGTTCATCGCCGGACTGGAACAAAGGGAACGGGAACGTACGCAGATCAAGGGCCTTAAGGTGGGGTACAACCAGGTCTTCGGCTACTACATCGAGGTCAGCAAGTCCAACATAGATAAGGTGCCCGAGGACTACATACGCCGTCAGACCCTGACCAACGCCGAAAGGTACATCGTCCCAGAGTTGAAGGAATATGAGTCCCTGGTGCTGAACGCCCGGGAGCGTCTCGAGGAAGCGGAACGGGCCGTCTACCACCGGGTCTGCGCCCAACTGGCCGAATCAGGCGCCGCCATCGGCCGGGCCGCCGCCGCCATCGCCAGGGTGGACGTTTTCTCCGGCCTGGCCGACGCCGCGGTGGAGAACGGCTACGTCCGGCCCACGCTGGACTTGGGCAACGCCATCCGGGTCAAGGACGGCCGCCACCCGGTGGTGGAGCGGGTGTTGGGCACGGGGGCCTACGTGCCCAATGACGTGGAACTCTCCAACGACGAGACCAGGATTCTGGTGCTGACCGGACCCAACATGGCCGGCAAGTCCACCTACATCCGGCAGGTGGCCATCATCACCCTCATGGCCCAGACCGGCAGCTTTGTGCCGGCCTCGGAGGCTACCATCGGCCTGGTGGACCGCATCTTCACCAGGGTCGGGCTGCAGGACGACCTGGCCACCGGCCAGTCCACGTTCATGGTCGAGATGGTTGAGACCGCGGCAATCTTGAACCAGGCCACACCCCGGTCTCTGGTGATTCTGGACGAGATTGGCCGGGGCACCAGCACCTACGACGGCCTGTCCATCGCGCGCTCGGTGATTGAGCACATCCATAACGACCCTAGGCTGGGGTGCAAGACCCTATTCGCCACCCACTACCACGAACTCACCCGCCTGGCCGCCAGTCTGCCCGGCGTCCGGAACTACAGCGTGGCGGTGACCGAAGAGGGCAGCAAGGTGGTCTTCTTGCACAAGATCGTGCCCGGCGGCGCCGACAAGAGCTACGGCGTCCATGTGGCCCAATTGGCCGGGCTGCCCCAGGGGGTGATAAACCGCGCCTGGGAGGTGCTGGCCGAACTGGAGGCCCAGAGCGGGGACCGGCGCAGCCGGGCTAAGGGAGAGCCCGCGCAACAGATGGCTTTATTCAATAGCGGGGGGAAGTTGCAGGGGCTGCTAAGAGAACTGGACATACCCAACCTCACGCCCCTTGAGGCTATAAACAAGCTCTACGAACTTCAAAAGGAGGCTCAAGAGGGGGCCTGACCGGGTTTTCCCCGCCCCCTTTTCTCCAGCCAGCGGCGGGTATAGAATACGCCGGGGATTTTCAAAACCCAGTTCTTGGGACGTATTTCCTTAAGCTGTGATTGGCGGCGTTTTCGCGCCCCGATTTTGGAGGCCCAATTGAGCCAGACCGTTGAATTCTACTGGTGGCCCCGTTGATCGGCCTGCCGCAAAGTAAGAGAGTTGCTCTTACAGAAAGGCCTTGAGGTATCCGGCCGGGACTTCTTCAAGGACACCCTGAGCGAGGCGGAGATCCGGGAGTTGGCGGCCATGGCCGGCACGGAGAACATCTTCGCCCGCCGCAGTCCCAGCCTGAAGAAGATGGGCCTGGCGGACAAAGAACTCTCGGACGACGAGATGATCAAGCTGATGTTGCAGGAGCCCAAGTTGGTGCGCCGCCCCCTGCTCAAGGTGGGCAACAAACTGATGGTAGGCGGAGGAAATGCCGCGGTGGAAGAGGCCATCGCCGAGGCCGTTTAGATCGTCCTCTCCCAGTTGAATATATGGCATAACCGGCGCATTTTGGCAATGATTCTACGGGCCGTCTGGGCTATAATCGTGACTCGTAATAATCAATTTTCAGGAAAAACTAGACGAAGAGGGCCCGATACCCGTCAATGAAAATATTCTTCGATGTGGACTACACCATCCTCGGGTTGGACAATAGCCTGAGGCCGGACACCAAGGAAACTTTCCAGGCGTTGTTGGACGAAAACCACGAGATCTATATCTGGTCAGGGATGGGTGAGCGTTGGGAGGTCGTCAACAAATTCGAACTGAACCCGTATGTGAGCGGCGTCTACGAGAAGCCCACTCACCACTTCCACGAACGTCTGAAAGAGTTGAGCGTGCCCTTCGAGCCCGACTTCGTCATCGACGACTATCCGGAGGTGGTCGCCGCCTTCGGCGGCGTTTGGGTGCCGCCCTACTTCTTCAAGCGGTCGGTGGACCAAGAGATGCAGCGCATCTACCGCATAGTCTGCGACTTCACCGCCACCGGCACCTCGGAAGACAAGCAGTACCGCAAGAAGGGCTCCACCGTTCCTCTTTTTTGAGCCTCGTAGGTCTGACCCATTGCTGGCCGGGACTCCTTAATGCCGATTAAAGTCCTCTCCCCAGACCTGGCCGCCAAGATCGCCGCCGGAGAGGTGGTGGAACGCCCTGCGTCGGTGGTCAAAGAGCTCGTCGAAAACTCCATCGATGCCGGGGCCAGCCAGATCACGGTTGAGATCAAGGCCGGGGGCGTGGAGCAGGTCAAGGTCATTGACGACGGCCACGGCATACCCACCGAAGAAGTGGCGATCGCCTTCCAGCGTCACGCCACCAGCAAGATCGACAGCCAGGAACAGCTAAACGCCATCGCCACCTTGGGATTCCGGGGCGAGGCCCTGCCCAGCATCGCCGCCGTCTCCCGCACCGTCATAACCACCCGCCAACCGCTCAACCCAGGTGGTTTCCGCATGGAACTGCTCTGGGGAGAACCGGTGTCGTCCGGCAGTCAGGGTTGCCCACCGGGGACGGCCGTCGAGGTCTCGGACCTGTTCGGCAACCTTCCCGCCCGGCGCAAGTTCCTCCGCTCGGCTTCGGCTGAGACCTCCCGCGTCCAGGAATTTGTCAGCCGCTACGCCCTGGTCTTTCCAGGGATACGCTTTCGGCTAATGGTGGACGGCCGCGCCTCGTTCACCAGCCCCGGCAACGGCGTCCCCAGGGAAGCCCTGCTGGCGGTGTACGGTCCCCAGGCCGCCACCGCCATGCTGGAGGTCCACGGGGAGGACCCGGAAACCGGATACCAGGTGGACGGCTTCGCCGGCGCGCCCAGCCTGACCCGGGCCAACCGCACCTACATGACCTTCTTCGTCAATCGCCGCTGGGTCCAGAGCCGGATGCTGTCCTTCGCCGTGGAAGAGGCCTATATGGGCCTGCTTCAGGTGAAACGCTACCCGCTGGCGGCCCTGAACATCAGCATCCCCTACGAGGACGTGGACGTTAACTCCCATCCTTCCAAACGTGAGGTGCGCTTCAGGGAGGAGAGCCGGGTGTTCTCCACGGTGCAGCGGGCCGTGCGCGCCGTGTTGGTGGCCGATTCGCCGGTCCCGTCGCTGGCGCCGCCCCCAGGCTCGGACTTTCCGCCGGCCGTGGCGCCGTCGTTCTTCACCAGAAGCGCCTTCGGCGGCGCCCGGAACGGCGTCGGCATGCCCGGCTACCGGGGAGGGGATTCGGGCGGCACAACCGATGCGGCCGCCCCTCGCCAGCCAGCCCCGCCCTTGAGGGTCGTGGGGCAGCTGAAACTCACCTACATCGTCGCGGAAGGAGCGGAGGGGATGTTCTTGGTGGACCAGCACGCGGCCCACGAGCGGGTGCTATTCGACCGCATCTGCCAGAAAACCTTGGAACAGGAGCCCCAGTCCCAGCCCCTATTGGAGCCGGCGCCGGTGGAACTAACTCCCGCCCAGGGTGACACTCTGGAGACCAACCGAGAGGCGCTGGAGAATTACGGGTTCCAGTTCGAGCCCTTCGGCGACGGCAGCTACCTGTTACGCGCCGTGCCCGCCATCTTCGGCGAGGGCGACCCGGCCAAGGCGCTCTTGGACGTGCTGGACATGACGGCCTTCGAGGGGTTGGTGCGGCAGAAAGAGGACGTGACTGCGGCGTCGATAGCCTGTCACGGGGCCATACGGGCGGGGAAGTCTTTGACCGAGCCGGAGATGGTTGCGTTGTTGGAGCAACTGGAGGCCACGCCCAACCCCCATACCTGCCCCCACGGACGGCCCACCATGGTCCACTTCAGCTCTCAGCATATGGAAAGGGAGTTCGGCCGGCGCTAGGTTTGGTCTGGGAGTGGGTTGGTCAATTAGAGGCTGGTCCCTTCCCCCCATGCGGGGGAAGGTTAGGATGGGGGCGCTAACGGTTGCGGCGGGGGTCCTGGCGGGGGTCGGATGCCGGATGGAAGATAGAGTCTTCGCCTGGGAAGCCCTGGGAAGCGGCCTTGTCTTGGTTGTTGCGGAAACGGCCCAGCATCCCCAACGGTCCGCCGACGATGGCCAAAGCGGCTGCGCCCAGGCCCATCTTGGCGAGGAAACTGCGGCGGGACTCGCCGGACTTCTTTTCGGGTTCGATCTGGTTGGCCAAGCTATTCTCCTGCCGGTATTCGCGGGCACGAATCCCCACGGTTGGATCGCCGGGTCAGATAGCCCGGACCCCATAGATTGTACAAGACGGAACAGGATTTGCAACACCCGGCCAGGCGTCAATTGGCGGGTCTTATCCCAGTAGCCTAGGCGGGGCCGTCGTCCATCACCATCTGGGCCACCTGGCGGCCCATGCGCACCGAATAGTTGGTGCCCCGGTCCTCGGGATAGATCTGGGTGGTGTTGGCCAGGTACAAGCCCTTGAGCGGCGTGCGGTGGTCCGGGATGCCGGCGGCGTAGTTGACACCCACTATCGGCTGGGCCCCGTCAACCCGGTGATGATGGTATTCGATCACCCAGGAGCGGTCGAAGTCCGGGTTTATCTTCTGCAGGTGGGGCACGAAGAGGTCCATGAGTTCCTCGGCCGACTTTCTGTACATGTCGCTGTCCCGGCTGGGGTAATTGCTGATGTAGAGGATGTGCTTCCCGCCGTATAGCTTCCGGTCGATCAGATTGGTGTGCTCGATCAGGGCCACGAAGGGCATGTCCGGGTCCGCGATGTTGAGCCAGTATTTGTCGGTGAACTGCCGGTCCAACACCAGCACCATCAACACCGCCGAAAGGTATTTGATCCGTTCCAGTTTGTCCTGGTACTCCTTGGGCATGGGCGGGGCCAGGCGTGTGAACACGTATGACGGTGTGGTGGCGATGACGGCGTCGTATTCCCTTCGTTCGCTTTGGGCGCCATCCAGAGCCACGTCCAATGCGGTGGCCGATCCCTCCGATTCCACGATCTGGCTCACCGCGGCGGAGGTATGCACGACGCCGCCCTGTTCGCCGATCCGCTGCGCCAGAACGTCGATCACCTCGCCGAAGCTGCCCATCGGGTATCCCAAGCGCTCCCGCTGTCCCGCCCCCTTTCTGGATGCCACCCTCAGGCGCACCTTGCACCAGATCCAGGTCATGCCGATCCGGTCGTGGGACTCACCGAACTTCCCCCGCAGCATGGGTTCCCAGATAACCTGGTAACCCATTCGTCCCATGTGGCTGATCAACCAGTCCTTGGCCGTGACGTTCTCGAATTTCCGGTAGCCGCGGGTCTTCTGTAACACCAGGGTCCAGATGCCCACCCTGATGCGCTGAGCGACGGACAGCGGTTTGAAACGCAGCAGGTCCAAAGGGGTGGCGAAGTCCCAGACTTTGCCGCCGTGAAAAAATCCGACGCTGGACTCCAGCCAAGCCAGCCCATCGCCCAGGCCCAGTTCGTGGATCAACTCGGTCATGTCGGTGTCGCTGACGAAGAGGTGATGATAACCCCGTTCCAACCGGCCGCCGAACACGTCGAAGGTGGAAGCCTGGCCGCCGAGGAACGGCGCCTGCTCCAACACCTCCGCGAAGTGGCCTTGTTTGGTTAAATGGTAGGCGGCGGCCAGTCCGGCCACGCCGCCTCCGATGATTCCGACGCGCATCAGTCGGCCTCTCCGGCCGTCTCTCCGGCCAGTCCCGGGGCCGTCTCCAGGCCGCCGGTCCGGCGGGCGGCGGTCAACTCCCGCAGCGACAGGTTGTTCTTCCATAGCAGGGCCAGGCCGGCCAGGTTGACCGGCAGCCAGAGAGCGACCAGGTGAACGAACCCGCTGTAGGCTCCCGCCAGTGAGGCCCCCACGCCCAGGGCCATCAACGTCTGCTGGGCGACGATCTCGAAGGGCCCGATGCCGCCGATGGCGCTGGGCACCGCGGTCGCCAGGTTGGATGTGGCGGTCACCAGCAGCACCACCAACAGCAGGACACCCACCGAATCGAAATGTTCGTCGAGCCCAAACGAGTAGGCCAGCAGGAAATACATGGAACCTTCCAGCAGCCACACCGGCAGAGAGTAGATGAACAACCCCAGGTGTTTGGAAGGCGAGTTCAATACCGCCAGACCGGCCACGAAAGTCCGGAAGAGACCTTTCACCTTGGGCCGGAGCCCGGCGGGGACGATGTTCAAGCGGACCCCCATCCAGTTGGCGAAGGTAGACGAACTGCCCAGGAGGGTGAAAAACGCCAGCAAAACAGCGAACGCCGCGATGGTTGCGGCCAGAAAGATGATTCCGGTGGTCCGGGAGACGTCGGCCGCGCCGTCGAATTCGCCCAACAATAGCAACCAGGGCGCAGCGAGGGCGGCGAAGGCCAGCAGGGTTATGCCGTCGTAGACCCGTTCCACGGCGATGGTCGCCAGGGCCGAACTGGCGTTGACGTTCTCCTGACGGGCCAGATAGTAGGAGCGGACCACCTCGCCCAGCCGGACGGGGAGCAGGTTATTGGCCATGTAGCCGATGACCACCACCGGATAGAGGCGGCGCACCGGGAAGGAGCCCATGGGGGCCAGCAGATAGCGCCAGCGGACGGCACGGAACCAGACGGCGACGAAGTAGATGGCGATGGACGGCGCCAGCAGGAAGTAATTGGCGTCCCGAAGGGCGTCTCTAAGGTCGCCCAGGTCCACCTGGTACAGCAGGAGAAGCAGCAAAGCCAGGCTGACTCCTCCACCCAACCAGAACTGCCATTTGTTGGAGAACAACTGACCTGTTCCTTCTTCGCTGGTCCTTATTCCTGGGGTTATTGGTCTCTGAACCGATGGCCTGCGTCAGACCGGCCGACGGGAACAGGATTTAGTATACCTGCTTCGGCGCCGTCTCAAGACAACCCATACCGCGGTTGAGTCTTCGGCTGCCCGTCACCGGTTGAATAAATAGTAGTCGCCGGTGAACCAGTCTTGCTCCAAGTCCCGGAAGATCCAATAATCCAATGCGCTACGCCAGGCCCCCCTGCTCGACGCCACGTCCTTGAAGAATCCCAGGTCCTTCTTGAGTTCGTCCTTCCACTCCTCATCTTGGCGCGCTTCCGAGGGCCTGCGGTAGGTCTCGGGAAACCAGAGCAGGCTGTGCAGGCGCTCGCTCTTCTCGTACTCTTCCAATTCGGCGCCGTTCCGGTTGGCGTGGTCCGAGGTCAGCAGCAACACCGTTGGCCGGGGCTCGTCCTCTTTGGGGGCGTCGTTCAGGGAGTTGCAGCCATCGTTCCAGCCGTCGTCGTCCTCTCCCTTGAAGCAGGTAAACCGCAGGAGCCCACCGGCCTCGGCGTCCCGCACGTACCACTGGAATGGGTACCAGATGTCGTAGTCCACCTCAACCGCCCGCCGCGGCGCAAGGTCTTCACCGGCTTCTTGGAGTTCCGCGGAAAATACCCGGACATCCAGGGAGGCAAAGGTCTCCTTGAGGTCGGAGCCTCCCTGGGCGTAGACCAGGATTTCCCGGTTGGAATCATCGAAGGTGTGGGCGGCCCGGACGGCGCTCCACGTGCCAAATCCCAATAGCAGGGCCGCCAGACCCAGGGCCGCCACGGCCCCGCCACCGGCGGGAGACGTCGCCCGCACCAGATAGGCGGCGGCGGCCAGGGCCACTGCGGACCCGGCCAGCACCGCCCAGTGTTGAGCGGTCAGGCCACCATCGCCACCGGTATAGGCATAGAGGAAAAATACCCCGCCCAGGGCTGCCATCGGGGTCAGGAAGAACGTGCCCGCCGCCCCCAGCCGCGGGACCTGATTCCAGCGGACGGACTCCGCCAACTCCCCCAGGAATTTGGCCGCAAGGAAGACCATCGGCAGGGTGATGTTCACCAGCAGCCAGGGCATCTTCTCGCTGGCCAGGGTGTAGGCCAGAAAGGTCACGCCGGCCCACATGGTCAGGGCCAAGCCCAAGATGTCGCCCCGCCTGACGAAATAGACGGCCCCGGCGATGCCGAAGACCAAGGGGAGCAACTCGTAGACCGGCAGGCCCACGACGTAGTAGTACCAGGGCTGGTTCCCTCGGGCCACGTCCTGCTGGGCGACCCAGTAGCCCATGCCCTGCCAGGACCCGCTGAACACGCCCGACAGATGGGTGAAGAGGGTGGTGTAGAGGGCGGACCAGATGAAATAGAAGATGCCGGCGCAGACCAACCAAACACCCCCCAGCCAGCGCACTCCCAAGACAACCGAGAGCACGATTGTGCCGGATAGGATACCCAGGGCGGCCACGTAGTTCACGGGCAGCCCGTTGGCCGCGGCCCCGATGGTCACCTGACCGGGCAGGATCCCGTCCACCACCGCCTGGAGGTCCAACACCGGAGTGAATAGGATGGCGTAGAGCGCGGTCACGAAGGCCGGGAGGAACAGCAACAGGGTGCTGCGCTGGACCGGATAGCGGTGGTAGACCAGCGTGGACAGCGCTCCGCCGAGCAGAAGAACGGCCAGCGTCAGGTCCAGGGCCGGCACCCCGCCGGTGTTGGCCACGTCCGCCAGCGGGCGGTAGAGCAGCAGCGCCACCCCGGCGGTCACCGCCAGGGGCGCTCCGGCCAGGCAGGCAAGCCGCCTGGGTGTCAAAGGCCCACGGCGAAGCAGCCAAGCCAATACCGCCAGGCCCAGAACGACCGCTACGATATGCACCCCCAGGGGAAGGTCCTGCACCGGCAGCAGGAGCGTTTTACCCTCCCATGCCGGAGCCCCGACCAGACCGGCCGTGCCGTCCACGTTGGCCACGTTCATGCCCGATTGCGGGTCGGGGTTGACCAGGGTCAGACCCAGGGCGTCCTGAATCAGACCCGATAGGGCCGACCATTGGGGCAGAGTTAGGGTCGCCAACAGCAGGAAGAACCCGGCGGGCCGTCCCACCTGCGAGAGCTTTATCCGGCCCAGCGCCCAGGGCAAGAAATCCCTCACGGACAGTAGAAATAACAGCAGTCCGAACACCGCCACCACCAGGTAGGCCGTCTCTTTGGTGGCGAACATCAGGGCCAAGACGGCCGACGCCAGGTATAGGTAACGCCGGTGGCCCTCGTCAATGTACCGCCACATCAGGACCAATAGCGACGCCGCGAAAAAGGCCATGATGATGTCGTTGCGTCCGAACCGGCTGAAGTAGAGTAGCGTTGGCGACAGGGCCAGCATCACCGCCGCCAGGAACGCGCCGGTGCGGCCCAGGTAGTCCCGGAAGAAGTAGGGCACCGCCACCAGCGCCGTCCCAAAGAGGACGTAACCCAGGCGGCCGGTCACCTCGGTGTCGCCGAAGACGCGGAACACCAAGGCGGTGAACTCGATCTGGAACGGGCCGTGCATCCAGGGCGCATGGATGTAGTCGGTGCCGAACACCCAAGGCCACCCCAGGAAGGCCCCGCTGCTCTCCGACAGGCGCCAGGCGAAGTGCAGGTGGATGGCCTCGTCGTAGTGCACGGTGCGGCCGCCCAGCTCCCAAAGGCGCATGGCCAGGGCCACGATGACCACGGCCAAGAACCCCGCTTCCAACCAGCCAAAGGTGCGGCCGGCCCAAAGGCGAGAGACCAGTTTTTTAGGGTAAAACACCGCCGCTCGCTCACCGTTCATCTATTTTCAGCCGTTGATTGGACCATCTCGTAGACTATTACGCCGTCCTGTTCGAAGGCGGTTCTAAGGAATTCGCCGAAGTCCGCCAGGTTTTCGCCCCCGTAGGTCCGCCGCTCCCTCGAGCCCAGGTAAACGTAGCGCACTCCGTAGGCCTCCAGCAACCGGCGCACCTCCAGGGGGTCGCCGCTGCTGTAGATGGCCCGGACGTCATCTTCCCGGCCCTGGAGAGGGGCCGATGAGTTGCGCCACTGGAGTTCGTGGCCCTTCCATCCCAGGACGGTCGGCAGCCCGGTGCTGGAGGATATCCGGGCGAATTCGGAGTAATCGTCTCCCACCGCCTCCACCATCCGGCCCCAGGGAGCGTCGTCCCGCAACCACCTGATGGCTGCGTACTCCCCCGGCGCGGACTGTTGTAGAAAAGCCAACCCGTCCAGGGTGTTGTCGTCCAACGTATGGCCCTCCCGGAGGATCCCGGTGCGGTCCAGCACTGCTCCCACCGGGTAGTAGAAAGACGCCACCAGCAGCACCGCCACTGCCCCGGCCCACAGAAAACGGCCGCCGCGCAGAAACCGGGCCGTCAGTATCGGACCTACGGCGAACCTACCCAGCCGGAGGGACCATTGCACCGAGGAGCGGGCTGCCCATAGGTAGTACAGCCCGTAGCTCCCAACGATGCCCAGCAGCAGCCATGCCTGGTAGTAGGTCTTGAACACCGTGTTCATCCGCCGGAAGCCGCCGCCGAACCGGTCCACGTTGTAGAATAGCTCGGTTCCCACCAGCAGATAGAAAGCGAGCGCCGCCAGGAGTAGGGGGAAAGCAGTTGCCGGTTCCAGCTTGAGCCTGGCCCTCTGCATGGCGCTGAACCCGGCCAGCGCCACCAGGGCCAGCCCCGGAATCACCAGAATCATCCGGCCGCCGATCTCGTCCAAGGCCGCTTTAGTGCCGTCGTCGATCCAGGTCACGATGAACGCCAGACCGATCCAGACCAAGAACGGCGTCGACGCCACCACCATTATCAAGACCGCCGCCGAACTGTCGCTGTCGGAGGGCCGCACGAGTCCCGGAAGCTGACGGAACAGGAATGAAACGGCCAGCAGGATGAACAGCCCCATCACCAAGAATAATAAGAAGGGTCTGGTGTTAACGTCCTGCAACGGCAGGATGCCCGACGTTTGGGGTTCGAAAGCGCTATAGAAAGGCAGGAACAGGACGACGGCCAAGGTCAAAACAGGCACGGTAACGACGGCGGCATCGATGGCCGCTCCGGTCAAGTTGCCCTCATGGTCACCGTAAGCCTTGACGAGCGCCACCGCCCCGAACATCGCGGCCATCACCGGCAGGTCCGAGATGTTGATAAAGGCCAAAGACCCGATGAAGAGAGCGATGGCCGCCGACTCCACTGGATGGTCTCTCAACCATCTCAATCCCAATCTTTCCGTGGAATGGAATAGGTTGAGGCACAGTCCCAGGCCCAGGATGACGAAGGGAAGGTTCATCACATGGGCGTGCAGGTCGCCGAGGATGAAGCTGAAGATAGGGAACTCGGTGATGGTGTAATCCAGGCTCTGGCCGCCCGACAGCGTGTCGATCACCCGGCTGGCCCGGAACCACCACCACTGGCCGTCAGGGAAGGCCCCGGAGCCGGTATTCGCCCCCTCGAGGCCCTTGATGCCCACCCACTCCCAGAAGCCGCCGCCGGCCCAACCCCGAAGATGCACGAACTCCATGGCCCCTTCCAGGTTTCCGGCCAGGAGTATCAACACCGGGGCCGCCCCACCGAAGACGATGCCGGCTTTGAGGCTCCCTCCCGACAGCCGGACCAGGTTGTAGACCAGCCCGAAGGCCCCCATGGCCACCAACCCCGGCAACAGGGCCACGCCCAAGTTGTAGCCCACACTGGAGGCGACCCCGGTCAATTGGGTCAAGAAGGCCATCATGAAATGGCCGAAGTAGTAGTAGCTGATGGAGTTTCCCGAGAGCCAGGGGTCCTCAGGCGGGAAGAACCGGCTCTGGAGCACCGCGTTCATGAACCCGAAGTCCATGGGCTTTTCGGTGTGGTTGATGGCCGGGACCTCCGAGACGATGCCCAGCCACATCAGGAAGAACCCGATGAACAGGACCTCCGCGGCCACCAGCATGGGCCAATGTTGGCGCACGAAGTCCTTGAACTCCGCCAGGAACCGGCGGAACAAGAGGGCGCTGGGGACCGCCGCCACGACGAGGATGAAGATGATGGTCAGTTGGGTGTTCGGAGCGATGTGGGACAGGCCCAGGACCCAGAGGACGTAGGAGAAGAACACCATGGCGGCGGGTTTGGCCAGGGTGAATCCCCGGTCGGGCAGCCGCCGGAACAGCACAAAGGCCGCGGGCAGGGCCAGTATGCCCAGGGCCTGGATGGCGATGTACCAACTCAGTGCATCTAACACGGCTTGTCTATGGAGGGCCGGGACGGAGCGAGTCGGAGGCGGGTAAAGGCGGGGATGAGGTGGGTTAGGATGCCGTAGGTCAGGGGACGGGCGCCAGCAGGGATTCCACGAAGTCCCGGGTGTCGAATGGGGCCAGGTCCGAGACGCCTTCGCCGGTGCCGATGAACAGGATCGGCATCTGGAGTTCCTGCTTGATGGCAAGAACGATGCCGCCCCGGGCCGTTCCGTCCAATTTGGCCAGGAATATGCCGGTACAATCTACTGCTTCCTTGAATGACTTGGCCTGGGCCAATCCGTTGTGGCCGGTGGTGGCGTCCAGGGTCAGGATCACCTGGTGGGGCGCTTGGGGTTCCAGACGGGCCAGGACCCGGTGGACCTTGCGGAGTTCCTCCATCAGGTTGGATTTGGTGTGCAGCCGGCCGGCGGTGTCGATGATCAATACGTCGGCGCCCCGCGCCTTGCCGGCCTGGTAGGCGTCATAGGCCACCGCGCCAGGGTCGGCCCCCGGTCGGTGGCTAATAACATCTACGCCGATCTGTTTCCCCAGGATCTCCAGTTGCTCGGCGGCGGCGGCCCGGAAGGTGTCCGCCGCGCCCAGGAGCACCTTCTTGCCCTCCTGGGTGAAGTGGTGGGCCAACTTGGCGATGCTGGTGGTCTTGCCCACTCCGTTGACGCCCACCATCAGTATCACATATGGCCCCGTCACCTCAGCCTCATCCATCCAGAGGGATTCGGCGTTTTCAGGCTCCATGCCGGCCACCAAGGAATCTTTCAGCGACTCGAATACCTCCTCCCCCGACTCCAGTCCCCGCTCCTTGACCGTGGCTTTCAACTCTTCGATGATGCGCAGGGAAGTCGCCACGCCAACGTCCGAGGAGATCAGTATCTCTTCCAACTCATCCCAGACCGCGTCGTCCAACTTAGACGACCGGAGCACGCCGAGGATCCGCCCGAACCACCGCTCGCGGCTGGGTCTCACCGCGTCCTGGGTGTGTTCAATGTTCTCTTGGCGGTTTCGTTTGAAGAGTCTGAGCATCTATCGTCCCGCAGGCGGATATATCGAGTGTTGGGCGCTCCGTGATTACAATAATGGAATACAAAGATGCGCCGATGGACCGGAGGTCTAGATGTCGCCGGACAGCGCGGCCAAGGCGGCCTGCGCCGCAGCGCCTTCGGCCTCGGATTTCTTGCCACCGGCGCCGGTTCCCACAACCTGGCCGTCCACCAGGACATCCACGGTAAACACCGGTCCGTGGTCGGGCCCTTCGCTGCTTACCAGATTGTATGTGGGGGGATTCAACCCCTGACCCTGGACCATCTCTTGAAGGATGGACTTGGGGTTCTCCGGCGGCCCGTCCGCCTGCTCGGCCTGGGCCAGTTCGGCCTCGAACAATCTGAGGATGAATTGGCGGGTGAACTCGTTGCCTTGGTCTATGTAGACCGCCGCCACCAGGGCTTCGAACGCTGCCGCCAATACCGAGTCTTGTTGGCGGCCGTCGCTGGTCTCGACGCCTTTCCCCACGAATAGGTAACTACCCAGGTCGATGCGCCGGGCTATTTGGGCCAAGGTCTCGCGGCGGACCAAAGAGGAGCGGGTCTTGGTGAGCTGCCCTTCGTCGGCGTCGGGGAAGCGGCGGTAAAGCTCGGTTGAAACGGCCAGTTCCAGGACGGCGTCGCCCAGGAACTCCAGCCGTTCGTAGGACTCGGATGGGTCCAGGCCGTTCTCGTTGCAGTAGGAACGGTGCACCAGGGCCATGCGGAGCAGGCTGGGGTCCTTGAAGGAGAACCCCAGCACTGATTCGAGGGCCTTATTGGAGGCCCTGTTTGGGGCTTTTTCGACCCTAGATGACCCCATGAGGCCACGGGGGCTGGGGACGCTTGATCTCGCCGACGTGTTCGAACTGGCTCATGACCTTCGTCAGCGTCTCGTAGATCTCCGCCGCCTGTTCGTCAGGGGGAATGAACATCTTCAAGAAGGTGGCTTTCCCGTCGCCGAAAATGAAGGTCGGCACACCGAACGCCCCGTACTCTTCCACGGCCTTGGTGTGGGACTCGCCGATATCCTTCAGCAGATCGGGGTCCGACTGGTCCTCGCTGAAGCGGGCCATGTCCAGCCCCGCGGCAACGGCGGCTTCTTCCATGACTGCCGGGTCGTTCAGGTCCTTCTTGTCTTCGTGCCGGGCCCGGAGCAGGGCCATGAAGAAGGAATCGAACGCCTCTTCGCCCTGGCGCTTGGCGGCCAGACCGGAAACGTGGGCCAGGAAGGTTTTGTCGGTGCCGTCTTTGACCTCGGGCTGGTCCCAGAGTTTGATATTGCCATCATTGTTGTCGCTGTTGACCTGGGCCAGGGAGAAAGGTTGCCAGTCAACCTTGATCGTCTGTCCCGTGGACTCTTCAACCTTCGACAGCCACACGGCTGCGTTGTACACGAAGGGTCAACGGAAATCGTAGTAGGTGGTGAATTGGGCATCGGCCATGGTGCTACCTCCCAAATGTTGCCGGTTCGCGCCGCTGTGCGCTCGATTGGATTGTATCCACAGGCCCACACGTTGTCAAAGCGCAACGGGCGGGGTTTTCCCGGTTTTCACCCGTTCGTATCAGGACGGGACTCACGCCTGGCACACGAGGCCACCGTGCTATAATTTTGACTCCGGTTCTCTTCCTCTATAGGAGGCCACCCACGCCTGATTCCCGGCCCGAATCCACCTCAATCCGCATCTCCCTGGACCGAGTCGCCGGCGGCGTCAGCGGAGGCCGCTTGGCGGTATTCTGGTCCCTGCGCCGCCGGGCCACGTCTGACAGCCTGCCGGTTTTCCTGGTGGGCGGTCCGGTGCGCGACGCCGTGCTGAACGTTCCGGTGAAAGACCTGGACTTCGTGTTGGTGGGCGACGCCCCAGCGTTGGCTGAGGAACTGGCTGGAGAGCTTGGCGGCGGGGTTACGGTGCACCCCAGATTCGGCACCGCCACGGTGGAGATCGAAGGCGGCCGGGTGGACATCGTCACCGCCAGGAGAGAGTCCTATCCGTTTCCGGGTTCCCTTCCGGAGGTTTCGGCCGGCAGCCTTGAGGACGACCTGGCCCGGCGGGATTTTTCCATAAACGCAATGGCGCTGCCCCTTTCGGGAGACTCCCCTGAAGTTATCGACCCCCACGGCGGCATTCAAGACCTGAATGACAAGTCGGTCCGCACCCTGCATCCCGGCAGTTTCGCCGACGACCCAACCAGGATGCTGCGGGCCGTGCGGTATCAACAAAGGCTGGGTTTTCAGATCGCCGACAGCACCATGTCCGAACTGAAGGAAGCTCTGGCCGGGGGCCACGCCGAGGCGGTCTCCGGAGACCGTTGGCGGCAGGAATTTCAAAAGATCTTCGACGAAGAGCGGGCGGCAGGGATGCTGCTCCGCGCCACGGAGTTGGGCGTGCTGGCGGCGGTGCATCCCGCGTTGTCCGGCGGCCAAGGGCTGACCCGATTGACCGGCGAGAATACCCTGGATCCGATGGACTGTCTGGCCGCACTGGTGTGGTCTCTGAGCGCCGCCGACGGAGATGCGGTGAGCCGCCGGTTGAACCTGCCTGCTGCCTGGGCGCGGGTGGTACGTGATACCATTGCACTGAGAGAATTGGAGCCTGTCCTTTCCGGCCCGCCGGGCAGGGTCTCGGCCGTCTGCCGGGCGCTGGACGGGCTGGACCCCGACGCCATCGCGGCGTCGGCCCGCCTCTTCAAAGACCCACAGGTTGCCGGGTTGCTTCGTCAATACCTGGCGGAATGGCGGCTGATCGTTCCGAGTTTGACCGGCGACGACCTGCTGGCGATGGGTGTGCCCCAGGGCCCTAAGATCGGCGAGGTGTTGCGGGAGCTGCACTCGGCGAAACTGGACGGACTGGCCGGCAGCGAAGAGGAAGAGCGGGCCCTGGTGCATCAGATTATCTCGCTAGGGAGTTGATCTCCGGATAATGGCAGAACAGATGGGCGCCCCCGAGAACCTGGAAACCCCCGAGAACGAGTTGGAGTCCTGCGTCATCTGCGACGAGGCCTTGGACGGTATCCAAGAGACCTCCTGTCAGATGTGCGGCGGAAAGTTCCACCAGCCTTGGAGCCAGGACAGCGACGTTCCCCAATGCGGCCGCATCGGCAGCCACGAGGACGCCCTGGCCATCGTATTTCTCTGCGACGACTGCTACTACGGACGCCGCCCGTAGAAGTCGTTTCAAAATGTGGTCCGGCAAGCTCGCCATGAGCGGGCGAAACCCTGATTTCCGCTCATCCTGAGCTTGTCGAAGGGCCATTCGTGTTGTAATTCCGGAAGTCGAAACAGACCTTGACCTACCTAGCAGAATACCGTCGTCAATAATCTTGATTGCTGAAAGCTCGTCCCCAAGGAGAACTCGGCCATGCAGGCAGTGTACATCGAAGCCCACGGCGGCCCCGAGGTCTTGACCTACGGCGAACGCCCGGAACCCCAGGCGCTGGCGGGCGAGGTCAAGATCAGGGTGAAGGCCACCGCCCTCAACCGCCTGGACCTCTACACCAGGGACGGCGGCCGTGGTCTGGAGCGGGAGTTTCCGCCGCCCCTGATCCTGGGTGGAGACTGCGCCGGCGAGATCATGGAATGCGGCGACGGTGTGGCCGTACTCAAACCGGGCGACCGGGTGGTGGTCAACCCCAGGCTGAGTTGCCTACAGTGCGCGCCGTGCCTGGCTGGCCAGGACGACCAGTGCCGCCGTTCCCGGTTCCTGGGCAGCGCCATCGACGGCAGCTATGCGGAGTACATCGCCATCCCGGCGGCCAACGCCCATCCGCTGGCGGACGGCGTGACCTTCGAACAGGCCGCGGCGGTCCCCACCACCTATCTACCGGTGTGGAACATGCTGGTGCGCCGGCTGCAACTGAAACCGTGGCAGACTGTTCTGGTGCTCTCCGCCTCGGCCGGGGTCGGCACCGCCGCCATCCAGATGGCCAAGGACGTCATTGGGGCAAGGGTCATCGCCACCACCAGCAGTCCCGAGAAAGCGGCCAAGGCGGCAGCGTTGGGCGCCGACGTGGTAATCAACTACAAAGACGAAGACATCAGGGAGCGGGTCCGGGAGATCACCGGAGGGGCGGGTGTGGACTGCGTGGTCGACCACGTGGGGGCCGACTTCTTTGCGGCGGCCTTTTCTTCGCTGCGGACCGGCGGCCGGTACGGCATCTGCGGGGCCACCACCGGACTGCGCACCGAATTGCACCTGGGCCAGCTATTCAGCCAACAGAAAGAGATCTACGGCGTGTTCATGGGGACCAAAGAGGACATGCGGGAGATTGTGGAGATGCTGAACCGGGGCGTGGTCAAGCCGTCGGTCGACCGGACCTTCCCGCTGGCCGAAGCCGCCGCCGCCCACCAGGCCATGGAGGAGACGAGCTTCTTCGGGAAGTTGATACTGACGCAAGAGTAGCTGTCAGCTGTCAGCCGTCAGCTATCAGCTTTTGTTTTTGAGCCTTTGGCCGTGGAACAGGTATTGCTGGGCGTAGCCGCCGTAACGGCCGAAGTGCTCTTGGGCCCATTCCAGCAGCACCCGGTCGGTCGGGATCTTTTGGCCGAGGAAATACCACTCACTCAAGGCGCGGCGGA
>JACZUF010000027.1 GCA_022573285.1 Chloroflexota bacterium | reverse complement strand
CTGGGACCCTTGGCTCTGCTGTTGGCTGCTATCTTGGCTTGCGGCTCGTCAGCGACCGCGACGCCTAGACCGGTTGCGCCAACCGCCGCGCCAACTGCGGTGCCATCGGCTGGAGGAACGTCGGCTCCCGCGCCGACGGTTGCCCCCACCGCGGCGCCCGCGCCCGCGATGGTGGCCAAGCCCTCCGGCACGCTAAACATAGGCCAAAAAGAGTTGGGGCCCTATCAAGGCAACCCCATGATTATTGGCAACCCCCAGATCTTCTTGAACAGCGCGATACCGATCACCGAGACCCTGGGGATGTATAACTTCGACAACGGCCGGGTAGGCCCCATGCTAGCCGAAAGTTGGGACGTCTCTCCCGACGGGCAGGTGTGGACCTACCACATCCGCAGGGGTGTCCAGTTCCACAAGGGGTTTGGCGAGATGACGGTCGAAGACGTGGTATTCTCCTTCCGCCAGGTCGCCGACAGCTCCAAACACGCCAGGAGCGCCAACGTCGCGGAAATGTTCTTCGCGGATGATGGCAGCCAGTCGACCCCGGACGACTACACCTGGGTGGTTGATTCGGGCGTGCCCTTCTCTGATATACCCATCTTCGAATTGTTGGGGACCCCCCGGGCGGTCGCCGCCTGGGTCGTAAGCAAGAAACAGTGGGACCAGGAGGGCGAAGACGAAGCCAACTTCAACACCGCCGCCACCGGTCCTTGGGAGCTAGTCGAGGCGCGCACCGGCGAGTTCTGGCGGATGGAGGCCGTGGAGAACCATTGGCGCCAGACCCCCAACTTCGCCGAGTTGCTATTTCAGGAAATTCCCGAAGAGTCTGCCCGGGTAGCCGGATTCCAGACCGGCCTTCTGGACACATTTGTCATGGCCCTAGACAGCATTACCGAAGTAGAAGCTGTTGCCGGCGCCCTATTGATGCAGGTGCCCAATGCCATACAGGCAGGACTAAACTTCTACGGCCAGACCTATATGCCCGCCCGCGATGGAGGCGGAGAGCCGTGGCCAAACTACAATCCCGACCTCCCGTGGGTTTCTTCGAACAGTGACACCAGTTCCCCCGAATGGGACGCCGCCCGAAAGGTCCGGTTCGCTCTTTCCATCGCCATTGACCGTCAAGCGATTATCGACAATTTGCTGCTGGGGTTCGGACACCCACTCACTCTCAAAGACTGGATGGGCCCGGATGAAGACCGCCTCCCCGACGCCGCCACGACATGGCCCTACGATCCCGATCGGGCCAGGAGCCTGCTGGCCGAGGCCGGGTTCCCCAACGGCTTCAAGGCCACGCTGACGACAGCCATTCGCGGAGCGCCCTCCGAAGTGGAGGCTTGCGAAGCCGTCGCCCAGTACTGGGACGACATCGGGATCGATGTCAACTTCCAGAACATCCCTTACGGGACCTATCGGCCCCAAGCGGTTGCCCGCACCTATGAGGGCATGTCCTGCCACTCAGTCGGCGCGCGTCTGGCCCCAACCCAAGGGATGGCCAGCTTCCTGAACAAGGCGAATTTCAGTTGGGGCTCCGAGCATCCCTTTTTAGAGGAAAAGATCCCAGCGGCGCAAAAGGCTGTCGACAGGGAAGACCGCGAGGCCATCGAAGATGAGATTGCCCGGTGGAATATCGAACACGTATTTGCTGAGACCGGCCTGTACGTCGTCGATAATGTATGGCCGGTTGGCCCGAAAATTGCCCCCTGGGGCGACTTCGTCAAACAGGGCGACCTTCGTCAGATCAATGGGTATGAATATATGACACCCCGTTAATAACCGCGGCGACTGGCCGCTCTGGGGTAATTCAGACGACGCTTTCCAGCGCATGTATACCAGGGGGTTCCAAACCAGGTACAATTTCGCCCGACAGGGACATAAGAGAATGTGGGAGGGTCCGCCGCCCTCTCTCTGTCAATCCAGGTAATTGTTGGGCATGAATCGCGCCGCAAGATGAACCGGCGGGTACTTATGGGAATCAATACCGGGTCAACAAATTCTGACGAGTGTCAAATCGCCCTCTGAACTCCAGAAACGGTTTCCGAGGGTAGCCGCTTACCGCAATCCCAAATACAGTTCGGAGGATATCCCGTCTTGAATCACTGGTTGAAGAACCCAAAGGCAATGATCCTGGGACCCTTGGCTCTCCTGTTGGCCGCCATCTTGGCCTGCGGCTCGTCAGCGACCGCGACGCCCGTTTCGGCGGCGCCCACCGCCGCGCCAGCCGCCGCCGCGCCGACTGCGGTGCCGTCGACTAGAGCAGCGTCGGCTCCTGCGCCGACGGCAGCCCCCACCGAGGCCCCGGCAATGGTAATGAAACCCGCGGGCACGATAAACGTCGGCCAAAAAGAGTTGGGGCCCTATTTCGGCAGTCCGAAATTGTCGGGCAACCCTCAGATCTTCCTGAACAACGCCATGCCCATCACCGAGACACTCGGTATGTATAGCTTCGACAGCAACAAGGTAGTCCCCATGTTGGCCGAAAGTTGGGACATCTCCGCTGACGGCATAACGTGGACCTATCACATCCGCAAGGGCGTCCAGTTCCACAAGGGCTTCGGCGAGATGACCGCTGAAGACGTGGTCTTCTCCTTTGGACAGATCCGGGACAGTGAAAAGCACGCCCGGGCTTCCAACGCAAGGAAGATCTTCTTCCCGGACGATGGCAGCCAGTCGACCCCGGACGACTTCACCTGGGTGGTCAATTCCGGCGTGGCCTTCTCCGATGTGCCGATACTAGAACTGTTGTCGACTCCCCGGGCGACTATCGCCTGGATCGTCAGCAAGAAGCAGTTCGACCAGGACGGCGAAGAGGAAGCGAACCGCAACACCGCCGCCACCGGCCCTTGGGAAATCAAGGAATGGCGCACCGGTGAGTTCTGGCGGATGGACGCCGTGGAAGACCACTGGCGGCAGACCCCCAGCTTCGCTGAGTTGGTGGCGTGGGAGATCCCCGAGGAGTCTGCCCGGGTAGCCGGATTCAAGACCGGCAACCTGGACACCTTCGTGATGGCTCTGGACTCGATCTCCGAGATCGAGACGGTTGATGGCGCGCTGCTGCTTCAGGTGCCCAACGCAGGACAGGCCGGTCTGAACATCTACGGCCAAACTTACCTGCCCGCCCGCGACGGCGGCGGAGCACCATGGCCCAACTACAACACCGACCTTCCTTGGGTGTCTCCCAATAGTGACGTAAATTCCGCCGAATGGCAGACCGCCCTAAAGGTCCGGCTAGCTCTGTCCATCGCAATCGACCGTCAGACGATCGTCGATGAATTGCTGTTGGGATTCGGCCACCCCCTCGCCCTGAGGGACTGGGCCGGACCTGACGAATCGCGTCTCCCCGCCAGAATGGTCTGGGACTTCGACCCCGAACGGGCCAAGGCCCTGTTGACCGAGGCCGGATATCCAAATGGGTTCTCCCTTACCTTGTCGCCGGCCCTTCGCGGGGCGCCCTCCGAAGTGGAGGCCTGCGAGGCCATCGCCCAATATTGGGACGACATTGGCATCGATGTCACCTTCCAGAACGTGCCCTACGGGACCCTGCGGCCCACGTTCGTGGCCCGCACCTATGAAGGGTTCTCCTGCCACTCGGTGTCCATCCGCTTGGCGCCGGTGCAGGGATACGCCAACTACCTGAACGACTCGGTGTTCAGCTATGGGACCGAGCACCCGTTCTTGGAGGAGAAGATTCCGATAATTCAAACGACCACGGATCGGGTCGCACGCGAGGCCTTGGAGCTTGAAGTCGCTGATTTCCAGTGGGACAACGTCTTCGGTGAGGTTGGCCTGTACGTCTTCGACAACATATGGCCGATCGGGCCGAAACTCGCCTCTTGGGACGGTTTCATCAAGCAGGGCGACCTGCGGCAGATCAATGGCTATGAGTTCATGAAGCCTCGCTAATAGCCGGAGCAGGTAACCGGTCTGGGGTGATCCAGGCGACGCTTCCGAGCGTATGCATACTAAGGGGTTCCAAACCAGGTGCAATATTCGCCCGATAGGGACATTAGAGAGAAGGTAGGACCATTCTTGGTCCCCATCGGGCGAACTGCCGTGGGGATGGCCCTAGGCGCAGTCTTAGCCTTTATTGGCATAGCAATTGCCTGGTCCCTATTTATCTTTTCAGGGGTACAATCGGTCGACACATGGCTGGGCTCCCTTTTCTTCGGAGCGGGTCTCGGAGCCGGGACGGGCGGATTCGTTGCCTGGCTGCATATTGACCGGGAGAACGGTCTGGTCCTGTTGTTTACGATTGCAATAATCGTGGGCGCTGGAATACTCGGCGCCTGGGGCGGTTATCAATATGGTTCAACGGTAGAAGTTGAATGTTGCGCCATGCCTACGAAGTCACCGATCTATTACACGGCGCTAGGGGCAACTGTGGTGGCGAACGTTGCGGGCATAGCGGTTGCGGTCGCCCGCGCATACCTCACCAAAAGAATGGCAACCTCAAATCCAAAACACGGTGCGCTGACGGTTAAATAGTATGCAGAAGTATTTGGTACGCCGGCTCCTACTCGCTTTGGTAACCTTGCTCTCGGTGTCCCTGATCATTTTCATAATGAGCCGGGTCTCGGGAGACCCCAGACACATCTACCTGGACGACTACTCGACCCAGGAAGACTGGGACCGCATGGGCGTTGTGTTGGGCCTGGATAAGCCCTATTATCAGCAATACATCATCTTCCTGAAGGGCGCCGTTAAGGGTGACTTTGGAACGTCGGTGAGGGAGGCCCGCCCGGTGACCGAAGTTGTTCTAGAGCGTGCGCCCGCAACCCTGTTGTTAGGTGGTGTAGCCTTTTCCTTCTCGTTGTTGGTGGGGGTGCCGCTGGGGATCTTGTCCGCAGTGAAACGCGGCACGGTCGTGGATGTCTTTGGCAAAATTATCGCCCTAATCGGGCAGTCCGCTCCACCTTTCTGGTTGGGCATAATGATGATGTTCTTCTTTGCCGTGAAGCTTGGTTGGGTCCCACCATACGGAAAGCAAGACTGGAACAGCATCATTCTCCCTGCGGTGACCTTGGGGTGGTACTATGCCGCGGCAAACATGCGGCTGGTCCGGTCGGCGATGTTAGACGTGCTGGACTCGGAATACATCAAGCTGGCGCGGGCCAAGGGTGTCAACTCCAGGACGATCATCATGAAGCACGCTTTCCGGAATGCGTTGATCCCGCCCCTTACCTTCGCCGGAGTCACGATTGGCGCCCTGGTGACCGGTTCTCTGGTTGTTGAAACGGTATTCGCCTGGCCCGGCCTAGGCAGACTGGCGATCGAGGCCCTGTTTGCCTTCGATTACCCGCTGCTTCAGGGAGTCGTGATAACGTTCACGTTGTTGTACGTCACGGCGGCATTTATCGTGGACGTACTCTACGCTTACGTAGACCCTCGAATTCGCTACGCTTAAGAAGTAGGAGCAAGAGATGGCGGCAGATCTTAGCGGAATTGTCATTGCGCCCCCGACAAGAAGGGCACGAGCGGCCGGGGCCTACCGGAAACTACGCCGTTTGCCTATGCTACCGGTGTTCCTACTATCTCTGGTTGTGATTGCCGGAGTATTTGCGCCCTGGTTAGCGCCCCACGACCCTGAGAAGGGCGAACTTCGAGATCGTAACATTCCCCCGGCCTGGTCCAACGGTGAGAAATCGGTGAAGACCGTGGTAGAGAGGCTGACGATCAACGAAAGGACAACCAAAGTATCGTTGCGCGACGCGCTAGAGGTCAACCCGAACGCTCAGATAGGCGATGAGATTGAGGTCTACGTCAGGCCGGCCGGAAGCACCAAGTTCCTATTGGGCACCGACCATCTGGGCCGGGACGTTCTCTCCCGTGTTATCTTCGGCGCCAGAATAGCTTTAATCGTATCCATAGTCACTCTGGGAGTAGGCGGTACCATAGGCGTGGTTATGGGCCTGGCGGCAGGCTGGTACGGCGGCTTCATCGACGAGTTCCTGATGCGCTTGGTCGATATTAAATTGGCCATTCCCCTGATCCTGATTGCCCTTGTGTTGGTGATTACCTTGGGTCAGTCCCTGTGGATCATCGTTACGGTGCTCTGTTTGTTTATCTGGCCAAGATTCGCCCGCCAAGTGCGGGGCGAAGTGCTGCAACTGAAGCACATGGACTATGTGGCCCTGGCCCAGGTTTCCGGCGCCTCCACGGCCCGGATCTTGTTCATACACATATTCCCGGGGACCATCAACACTCTGATCGTCATTGCAACTCTGCAGGTAGGCATCGTGATTCTGCTGGAGTCGACCCTCAGCTTCTTGGGAGCCGGCGTCCCGCCTCCCACACCCGCTTGGGGCTCCATGGTGGCCGACGGGCGTGATAAGCTGGCCGGCGGCGTTTGGTGGATTTCCACCTTCCCCGGTGTTGCAATCATGGTGACTGTAATGTCGTTGAACCTGTTCGGCGACTGGCTCAGAGACACACTGGACCCGCGCCTGCGGCAACTTGAGTAACCAAAAGACCCTTCGTATCTGAATAACGCAACAATTAGAGGGACGAACAAATCTGATGACCACGGTTACCAGGACAAATACGGAGACGGTATTACAGGTCGAGGACCTGCGGACCTACTTCCGCACCCGCTGGGGGACGGTCAAAGCCGTTGACGGGATATCCTTCGACCTGCGCCGGGGCGAGACCCTGGGAATCGTGGGTGAGTCGGGCTGCGGCAAGTCCGTAACCATGCTCTCGCTGATGCGGCTGATCCCCATCCCTCCGGGACGCATCGTCTCTGGATCGATAATCCTCGACGGCGAAGACATCATCCAGATTTCCGAACAGGAAATGGCGAAGATACGGGGCAGCAAGATCGCCCTCATCATCCAAGACCCAATGACCTCGCTGAACCCGGTTTTCTCCATCGGAAACCAGGTAGAGGAGGCCATCAGGATCCACCAAGACATCCCCAAACGCATGGTAAAGGAACGTGCCCTAGACGTCCTGCGGAAGGTCAACATCCCTGCCGCTGAGACCCGAATGAAAGACTATCCCCATCAGATGAGCGGCGGCATGCGCCAGAGGGTCGTCGGGGCAATTGGCATATCCTGCCAACCCCAGGTGCTCATCGCCGACGAGCCGACCACATCTTTGGACGTGACCATTCAGGCCCAATACCTGAAACTGCTGAAGGACATACAGAGGGACTCGAACCTCTCGATCATCTTCATCACCCACGATTTCGGCATCGTCGCCAAGATGTGCGACCGGGTCGCGGTGATGTACGCCGGCCGCATCGTCGAACACGGCAGCGTTAGAGACATCTTCAACAACCCATCCCACCCCTACACCGAGGCGCTCTTGGCCTCGGTTCCCAAGATGGACCAAGACGTGGACCGGTTGTATTCGATCGAGGGCCAGCCCCCGCCCCTACATGACCTACCCATCGGATGCGCCTTCGCCGAACGGTGTCCGGATGTGATGGACAAATGCCGGGCCGAATATCCCACTAATTTTGCGGTGAACGAAGGCCACACCGCGTCTTGCTGGAAGTTAGAATGACCACTGTAGAATCGTCCCGCCCGAAGACCGAGGCCGGTCAGGTAATCCTTGAGGCCCACAACCTGAAGAAGTACTTCCCGGTGACCAAGGGTCTGTTGATCTCCAGGGTCACCGGCCACATCAAAGCGGTAGACGGCATCTCCTTCCAGCTCAGGGCCGGCGAAACCCTGGGTATCGTGGGGGAGTCCGGCTGCGGAAAAAGCACCACCGCCAAGATGATGCTGATGCTTGAGGAGCCCACCGAGGGCAGCATCCTATTCGAAGGCCAAGACGTCCACCACACGTCGGCCGCCGTCAGAAAATCGTACCGGAGTTCGGTGCAAGCGGTCTTCCAGGACCCGTGGAGTTCGCTGAACCCCCGCATGCGGGTCAAGGACATCATCGCCGAGCCAATGGTTATCAACTGGAACATTACCCGGGCCGAACAGCAACAGCGGGTGATGAAACTCTTGAATGATGTCGGCTTGAGCGAGTACCACTCCAACCTTTTTCCCCATGAGTTCTCCGGCGGCCAGCGTCAAAGGCTGGCCATCGCGCGGGCGCTGGCCCTGAACCCCAGGGTAATCGTCCTGGACGAGCCGGTATCGGCCCTGGACGTTTCCATCCGGGCCCAGATCATGAACCTGCTCAAGGACCTGCAAGCCGAGTACAACGTAGCCTACATGCTCATCGCCCACGACCTAGCCACGGTTCGCTACATGTGCACCTGGGTGGCGGTCATGTACCTGGGACAGATCGTGGAGCTATCGCCGGTGCGCGAACTGTTTACCAACCCGTCCCACCCATACACCAAGGCCCTGATGTCGGCGGCGTTGCCCTCCCATCCCGATATGGAACAGGAGGAGATCATCCTCCAGGGTGAGGTCCCCTCGCCCCTCAATCCGCCATCGGGGTGCTACTTCCACCCCCGTTGCCCGGCGGCCATGGACCGTTGTTCCGTGGACAGGACGGTGGTCAAAGAGATCGGGCCTGGTCACACGGTCAGTTGCCACCTGTTCTAGCCTTCCCAGCATCAGAATAGGAACAGAAGTCCGGGAAGTATAGCCTCCCGGACTTTTATTTTGACCGGACCCTTATTTTCGGGTATTTATTTTTCGGTTTTGGTTTTCGACGGAGTGGATGCTAAAATTTGCACCTCCGCCGGACCGATAATGGACGCCGGCCTGAACGAATGGAAACCATGCCCAAGACCAACGTGAAAAAAGGGGCCCCCAGGACCAAGAGCAAGGCCGATATCGCCCGGACCATCAGGATAATGACCGAGCAGTACGGCCCCTTCTCCCAGGAGCCACGCCTGCCGCCAACCGACGAGATGGTGTTCACCATCCTGTCTCAGCACACCTCAGACATCAACTCCAGCCGTGCCTATCGTCGCTTGATGGACCGTTTCGTCACGCTGGAAGAGGTGGCGGCGGCCGAGATACCGGAGATAGAGATGGCCATCGCGCCCGGAGGCCTGGCCAAGATCAAGGCGCCCCGAATCAAGGAGGTCTTGAACAAGGTCCTAGAGTTGAACGGCTCGCTGGACCTGTCGTTCCTCCGGGAGATGCCTCTGGGCGAGGCCAAGGCCTGGCTCCGGCGACTGCCCGGCATCGGTCCAAAGTCGGCCGGAATCGTGCTAAGCTTCTCCCTGGGCATGCCGGCCATGGCCATCGATACCCACATCTACCGGGTGTGCCAGCGCCTGGGGGTCATCGGCCCCAAGGTGAGCGCGGACAAGGCCCACGATATACTGGAGGAGAAGGTCGAGCCTGAGGAAGTATTCAACTTCCACATTTCGTACATCAATCACGGACGCCAGGTGTGCCGCGCCCAAAGGCCCCTGTGTCCCGAATGCGTGGTTGGCGGGCTCTGTCCCTCCAGAAAAAAATTCATGACCAAGGCAGACTTGGCTAAATTGGCCGCCGAAGAAGCGCGGACCCCGGCGGGAAGCGGAGGAGCTCCCATGCCCCACGTTCCCCAGCCCGAAACCCAAACGAACAAACGGTAAGCGACATGAAAGTAGGGATCATCAACATCACCGGTTACGCAGGCAGCGAGTTGGCCCGCATCCTGTACCGCCACCCCGAGGTGAAAATCACCTCGGTCACGGGCAGAAGCGCCGCCGGCCAGCAGTTGAATGAGGTGTTTCCCCACTTGACCGCCATGGACCTGACCATTGAGCCGGAACTGAGCGGCAGCCTGGACCTGGTGTTCTCGGCCCTGCCCCACAAAGCCAGCGCCGAAGCATGCATCCCAGTGCTGGAGCAGGGCGTGAAGGTCGTCGATATCAGCGCCGACTTCCGGTTGAAGCAGGCCGACGAGTACGAACAGTGGTACGGCGCCGCCCACCCGGACCCCACCTACCTTGAAGAGGCCGTCTACGGCCTGACCGAACTGCACCGCGAGGATGTTAAGGCAGCCCGCCTGGTCGCCAACCCGGGTTGCTACCCCACCAGCGCCATCTTGGGCCTGGCCCCGGCGGTGGCCGAGGGGATCATCACGCAAGACATCATCGTGGACAGCAAATCGGGGGTATCGGGCGGCGGCCGAAGCCTAACCCTGACCAACCACTTCTCGGAGGTCAATGAGAACGTCTTCGCCTACGCGCTGGAAGGCCACCGGCACCTGCCGGAGATCACCCAGGAGCTAACGCCTTTGGCCGGGAAACCGCTTAACCTTACCTTCTTGACCCACTTGGTCCCCATGACCCGGGGCATCCTAAGCTCCTGCTACGCCACCCTGGCCAACCCAGCGGAATGGACCGGCGACGAGGGCAAGAAGAAAATCATGGACCTGTACCGGGATTATTATTCCAGCGACCCCTTCGTGCACGTGACGCCCGCCCCTCCCCAGACCAAGCAGACCCTGGGCAACAACCTGTGCCTAGTCCACCCGGTGATCGAAGAGCGCACCGGACGCTTGATCGTCATCAGTTGTTTGGACAACCTGGTGAAGGGGGCCGCCGGACAGGCCGTGCAGAATATGAACGTCATGTGCGGCTTCCCGGAGGAAACGTCCCTGGAGGCGTTGGCGGTCTATCCTTAGCCATCAGCCATCAGCCCAGGGCCATTCCGCCGCCACCGGACTCCTACCAATAGAAAATTGGCTATAGTAGAATACGCCTGTGCCCCGGTCGTCTAGCCTGGTCTAGGACGCCACCCTTTCAAGGTGGAGATCATGGGATCGAAGCCCATCCGGGGTACCATGCCAACGAAAAATTTAACCCCGCGGTGTGAACCGCGGGGTTCTTCTTGTTTCTAATGGCTCCCGATTAGCTGCGGCCAACGAGAGGGGCACAAAGCCTAGGACCGGCCTGCGGTTTGATATCCCGTTGGAAGCGGGCGGACAGGCTAACCCACCGGACCCTCGAACATCTTGATCTGACGTGCCGCGAGATTCGGGGAGAAATGCTTGCTCAGGACCCGTCCCGACTCTTGATACGAGGAGCCCACCTTTGGGCCGTACCAATCCTCAGGCGTCTCGAGCATGCGCTCAAAGGTGAGGGTGCAGACTTTTTGACCCGGCCCAATCATGAACGGGACATCATGAGCCCTGACTTCCAGCACCGGTTGGATCCCGCCGAGTCTGCCGTCTTCACCGAACCCGAAACCAGGATCGAAAAACCCCGCATAATGGGTTCGGAGTTCTCCACTAGACGTGTCATACGCCGTCATCTCGGCGGCAAATTCCGGAGGAATCCCCACGCTCTCAGCCGAAGACAATAGGTAAAACTCCTCCGGCTCCAAAATAAACGGGCGGTCCTCATCAGCAAAGACAGGTTCCCAAAAATCTCCTGGATCGTAGTAATCGGTCCGCGAGAGGTCGAGGAGCGCGCTGTTCTTCTTGGCCCTGTAGCCAATCCCATGAGATGTGCCGGTGAGGTCAACACTAAGCCCGATGGTGTTGTTCTCATTCGGCTGCGTCAATTGCCCTGGTTGCCCGGCCTTCGGGAAAACTACCGGTTTGGACTGGTGTATCCGTTGGAGTTCCCCAGGCTCGCATCTCGAATCTCCGTTAAACAAGCGCAACTGGTTTAAGGATAATCCTGTTTTCACTTTGATCGTAAATGACCTCGAAAACACTTCGAGAAACATGCGCCCTTCATAGCCTTCAGCGATGTCGTCGAACCGGTCGCTGTAGTCCGAGATGACTCTCGTGAAGATATCGAGCCTTCCTGTCGAACTCTTGGGGTTGGTCCTGGCGCGAATCCCCTGGGGAAGGCGGAGTTCTTCGAGCAGCGGGATCAAATAGGCCCGGTTTTTCTCCAGGATCGCCCCATCGCGGATATCAATCTCGCCAATGGTCAATTCCGGCAATTTGGCCTCGACGGTATCCGAAAAAGGCAAAAAGCTGCACTGGAGGCTATATGCTTTCTCACCGAGACTCAGGTCGAGACTTGCTGGTTGATAATTCTGTTCCTGAATCTTGTATTTGTCGCTGTAGATGATGTTTTCTTGGACCGCTCGTCTCAACCATCGGGCAGGCAAGATCCCGGCCTGCGCTATTTCGTCAATGTCATCGAACATGCTTCACTCAATAATGCCAAACCCTATCCCTTGGTGGAGAACGCAGACCTTCGCGCGCTTACTATGCCATGGCTTGTGGTGGCAGCGGCAAAATGGGGTACAAAAAAAGCCCGCTGCCCCAGGGCAAACGAGCAATTTTTTATCAGCACCACCGTCCTCCCGACTGTGCCGCGATGGTATATTGCGGTAGTCCAAGTGTCAAGGCAGTGTCGCCGGTCCGTTGACCAGCATGTGTCCCAGACGACGCCCGCCCTTGAACTCCTAGATCTGGGGACGGCGATTGATATGACCTGGCAAGAGTTCGCACAACAAGAGCCCGAACTAGCCGCTTTGGGCCAAGAGCGGCTGGACCGTAATGGCTTGGTCATGTTGGCCACCCTGAGGAAGAACGGGTGGCCTCGTATATCGCCGGTGGAACCATTGTTCTTCAACGGCCAGCTTTACCTGGGCATGATGTGGCGTTCCCGGAAGGCGTTGGACCTGCTGCGGGACTCTCGCTGCACCATCCATAACACAGTATCGGACCGGCTTGCTACGGAGGGCGAGTTCAAGGTCTACGGGCGAGCCCTCAACATAACGGACCTTATTGAACGTGAGAAATTCGCCGAGGCGTTATTCCAAAAGATTAACTGGCGGCCCGAGGAGCCGGAATACCACTGCTTCGCCATCGACGTCGAAAGTGTCGCGGCCAACACCTTCGTCGGTGAAGAGCTCCAACACCAGGTCTGGAAGGCCGCTTAAGGTTGCTGGTCCGCCTCCGCGGCCAACATTTCCTGAGTGACCCGGGCCAGGAAGCTCGCATCGATGGCGCCCGCGCGTTTTTCGAAGATCTCACCGCCGGAGGTGATGAAGACCGTGGTGGGCATGGCCGTCACGCCGTATTTGCGGGGAACGCTGCCATCATCGGTCCAGCCTGCCGGATAGGTCACGCCCAACTCCCGCAACAGCGCATCGGCATCGTCGTGGGAGCCCAGGCCGGTAAAAATCCCGATGTCGATGCCCAACAGCATGATATCGTCCTTGAATTCCTCGTAGAACACCTGGAACTGGGGCATCTCGGCGCGGCAGGGCGGACACAACCCGGCCCAGAAGTTCAGCACCATCGGCCGGCCGTGGAGCCTGGCCAGGTTACCCTCCCGAAAGCCTATTTCATTGGCTCCCTGGTAAAGACTGAACTCGAAGTCAGGCGCGCTGGACCCCTCGCCGCTGCTGCCGCTACTGGAGGCCACCGCAAATACGATCGCCGCCACAATGGCAACCGCGGCCGCCGCTCCCAGCCCGTAGTTCATGAATTTCTTCCGCTGTATTTGCGCGCCCTGCCGGGCCCCGGCCGAGACGCGGCCGCCTCTTCTTCTTCTACCCTTGGCCATCGCCGGCCTCCTTAAATGCAAACAGACAACAATGTGATGCCTTCAAGCCTGGTAAGGTTCGGTGAGGCTCGATATCGGCCGGCTTTAAGAGCTGGCTTGGCGAGGCCCGGTTATGTCTTCTGGCCGCCGGTTCTTGTCCCGGTTCCGGCCCCCGTGCTATCATTGCCTCAGCCTCGAATTCCGGCCTAATACTGCGGCCGGAGCCCCTTTCCCCAGGCTCGAGACTCGTAATTGAGCAGCCAACACGACCGTCAGGTCTACCTATCCGTGGATGAGCCATTCACCGGAAGTATTTTCAGCGATATCCTGGGAGATATTCCGGGCACGTCCACCGAAGATTGGCTGATGGGAATAGCGAAGGCAGCCCTGGATGTGGCGCTGGAGGGGACGGAGACGGCGCAGATGAGCCTGCTCATTACCGACGACGACACCGTCCGCAACCTGAACGCCCGGTTTCGGGGACTGGACGAGGTGACTGACGTGTTGTCTTTCTCCGCAGACCACCCCGGCCATTGGGAAGGCGAAGCAGAGCCGCCCGAGGACACCGGCGGCTTCGATTTCGTCATGCCGCCCGGCGAGCCCGCACCCCTGGGTGAGGTGATCGTGTCCTACCCGCAAGCGCAACGTCAGGCGAAAGAGCGGGGCGCGCCCCTTGAACATGAGTTGGCCCTTCTGGTAGTACATGGAGTGCTGCACCTGACCGGCCACGACCATCTGGACCCCGAAGAAACGGCACTGATGCAGTCCAAAGAACGGACCGCCCTGGCAACACTCAACATCCAAAACTAAACAGGCAAAACCAAACATGATGGAGACCCACCTGTCATGACCGGCCAGGCCATAACCGATCCTGCCGCCGCCCAGGTCTTCTACCGCAAGTGGCGTCCTTCCAACTTCAGCCAGTTGGTGGGGCAGGAACACGTCTCCACCACGCTGCGCCAGGCCATCAGGCAGGGCCGGGTTTCCCACTCCTATCTGTTCTGCGGTCCCCGAGGCAGCGGCAAGACCACCACCGCCCGAATCATCGCCAAGGCGGTCAACTGTCTGGACGTCCAGGACGGCGACCCCTGCGACGCCTGTACAAACTGCCGGTCGATCAATGCCGGCCAGTTCATGGACATCATCGAGCTCGACGCCGCCAGCAACCGGGGCATCGACGAGATGCGTGACATCCGCGAGAAGGTGAACTTCGCCCCGGCCCAGGGCCAGCGCAAGGTCTACATCATCGACGAAGCCCACATGCTGACCGACGCGGCCTCCAACGCCTTTCTGAAGACCCTGGAAGAGCCGCCGCCCCACGTCATCTTCGTTCTATGCACCACGGAAGTCCACAAGATTCTGCCGACCATCATCTCGCGGTGCCAGCGCTTCGACTTCCGCCGCATCGCCTCGGAGTTGATCTACGGCCGCCTGGCCGACATCACCGAAGCCGAGGGCGTGAGTGTCGATCCCGAGGCACTGCGCCTGGTGGCCCGCCACGCCTCCGGCAGCCTGCGGGACGCTGAAAACCTGTTGGAACAACTGGTCGTCTCCTCTGCCGACGGCGTCACGCTGAAGCAGGTCGAGGAGCTCTTGGGCCTGGGCAACGGCGAAAGTTCCCTGGAATTGGTTAAATATCTGGTCATGGGCAACACTTCGGCCGCGCTTACGGCGGTGAACCGGGCCGCCTGGGGAGGCACCGACCTACGTCAACTACACAAACAGACCACCGAGCTGCTTCGGGCCGTGATGCACCTGCAATGGGGCTCAGAAGACGCCGTGGACCTTTCTGACGATGTTACCGCACAGCTCAAGGAATTGGTGGGCAACCTGCCGCCTTGGCGAATCGTCCGAGGACTGAAGATCTGGGGCGACGTCAACATGCGCTACGACGCGCCGTCCACCCTGCCCTTGGAACTGGCCGTGGTGGAGATCTGCGAAGACACCGCCCCGCCGGCGGCGCAGCCTGCTCCTGCCGCGCCTCCCGCACGGTCCGCAGCCCCCGCCCCATCGACCCAAACGGGCCGATCGCCTCGTGGCGGGACCGGCGCCGCGCCGCCTCCACAACGCCGAGCTGCGGATGAAGGACAGCCTACGGGCCAGCGCAGGACTGCCCCAGACCCTGGCCCCATCTCTGAACTTGGCGTACAGTGGCTGGCGGCGGTTAAAGTATTGGGACGTCACAAGGGCAAGAAATATAACCTGGGCGCCCTGCTTCGCGACTGCAAAGCCAACGCCGTCTCCTTGGATGGCAACACCCTGGTATTGGGCTTCTCCAATAAGGCCAACCTGGAACGGATGCAGGAGGAGATGGAGGACCCGGGGTCCCGCCGTCAGGTGAGCGAGGCCGTCGCCGACTCATTCGGGGCAACCTACGAGCTCCGCCTAACCCTGGCCAATGGGACCGGGGCCACCGCCAACACGGCAAAGACCGCCCAACAGAGTTCTCTGGTCCGCACGGCGCTGGGGATGGGCGCCAGAGTCCTAGAGGAGATCGAAGAATGAACCGCAACATGATGCGTCAGGCGCAGAAGCAACTGGCCCAACTGCAGAAGATCCAGGAAGAACTGGAGACCGTCACCGTTGAGGGCAGCGCCGGGGGCGGCGCGGTGAAGGTGGTCATGACCGGCAAACAGATCGTGGAGTCGGTGACCATCGAGCCCGAAGCCGCGGAAGAGGTGGAACTGCTCCAAGACATGGTGCTGGCCGCGGTGAACGATGCATCCACCAAAGCCCAGGAATTGGCCGCCAAGAAGATGAGCGTGGTAACCGGCGGCATGAACATCCCGGGGTTCTCTTAGTACAATAGCTCCAAGCTAGTAGTAAACATCATGACGATCACTTCATTGGCAGACGAGATTGGGCTCCCGTCGCTTGATAAAGCCCTGGTAAAGGGATTCCCTCAAGAACATGAGGATTCTGTTAAGGCTGCGTCAAGCTACCTCGCAGACCAGATCCGAGAGGACACTGTCGTTGCTAAAGACATAGATTCTTTCATCAAAGATACTCTTAACCTTCTTCCAAAATCCAAGCGGCCAGACGTTTTGGAGTTCCTATTAGCCAAGAAGGGGATACTTCTCTGCCAGGCAGGCGCCATTGAAGATGGCCTCAAATTCTACGGCGAAGCGTTGGAGGTCAAGGAAACTCCATCTACTTGGGCACTCAAAGGTTCGGCTCTCCTTCAAGTAGACCGGCTTGATGAAGCATTTGACGCTTTCGAAAAGGCATTTGAACTGCGCCAGGAGTTCGGAGTCCAGAAACAAGAATACCTGAACGACTTAATCATCGCTTGGAGTACCAGCGCTCAACTACGCGGGCTCGGCGGAATCCTTGAGCAGGATGTCTCAGAAGCCCAGAAAGGGGTGGAAGAATTCCTCGGCGTTTCATCCAAGGCCAACGCCGAAGGGCTGGGTGCCTCGTTGGCGCATCTAGCGGTGGATAAGACTGCGTCCGCAAACTTGAAATCCGCTCTGGAAGAGCTCGAACTCATGGTGCGACTCTTATCAATCAAAGACCCTTTTGAGGGTTGGCGCGAGTTCTCCAAAGAGATTAGCGCGGTTTGGCCAAAAGATGTTTCCGCCGTGGAGGAGATTCGAGCGCAGCGTGGTTAGTTGGAATCGATAGTCGTCGATTCAAGTATTCTCGTCGCCTCCTTTTTAGAGCATGAGGAGAAGCACCAACAGGCACTGGAGTATATCAGCGGTCTTCAGCGAGGTGATTACATCTTTCACCTGCCCATGTTAGTCATTGCCGAAGTACTTGCCGCCATCAGCAGACAACCGACCGCTAATAGGCTCCCACTGTTGGCAAGGGCAGGCCAAAGTCTGAGGGCATGGGAGCAATCCGAGAAAATCTTGCTTTATCCCCTTGACCGAGATCGTCTCGAACTTTCGGTGACAATTACTCAACGAGACCGTCTGCGAGGCGCAGATTCAGTGGTCGCCGCTCTCGCTGAAGAATTAGGAATGCCTCTCAAGACATTCGATGGAGAAATTCTCACTCGGTTCTCCCAGGCTTCAACATGACTCAAGAGAACATCCCCGGAGCAGCCCCTTCTTTGGCCCGGTTGGTGCAGGAACTGAACCGGCTGCCGGGCATTGGCCCCAAGAGCGCCCAGCGCCTGGCCTACTACATCATCCGGTTGCCCGACGAAGAGGCCTACGCCCTGGCCGACGCCGTGACCTCGGTCAAGCAGAACATCGTCTACTGTGAGGAGTGCCAGAACCTGACCGACGCTTCTCCATGCTCGGTCTGCTCCGACCCCCGCCGGGACCGGTCCATGCTCTGCGTGGTGGAAGACCCCCTGGACGTGCTGGCGATGGAGCGCACCCGGAGCTTCCGCGGCCTGTACCATGTACTCCACGGCGTGATCTCGCCCATCAACGGCGTAGGGCCCGACCAACTAAAGCTGAAGGAACTATTCGTCCGCCTGGCCCGGCCGGAAGTGACTGAGATGGTGGTGGCCACCAACCCCACGCTGGAGGGCGAGGCCACGGCCATGTACATCCGCCGCCACCAGGGCCGGGACGACCTGCGCATCACCCACCTTGCCAGAGGGCTGCCGGTGGGTGGATCATTGGAATATAGCGACGAGACCACGTTGACCCGGGCGTTTCAGGGCCGCCAGGAGCTCTAACCATGGCCCCTCCCAGGACCTACCGCTGCGAGGCCATTACCCTGAGCTACACCCCTCTGGGCGAGGCCGACCTGCTGGTCACCATGTACACCAGGGACCAGGGCAAGGTCCGGGCCGTGGGCAAGGGGGCCAGGCGGTCGACCAGCAGGCTGGTGGGCCACTTGGAGCCTTTGACCGTGGTTAGGATGTCCATGGCCCACGGCCGAAGCATGGACATTATCTCCCAGGCGGAGGTCCTAGAGAGCTTCGCCACGCTGAAAGAAGACCTGACCGGCATTACCAAGGGCCTGTACTTGGCGGAACTGGTGGACGGCTTTGGGTCCGAGGCCAGCGCCAACCCCAGCCTGTTCCAGTTGATCGTCGATACCCTCCGGGCCGTGGAGGCCGACCCAGCCTCGGACATGCCCCTGCGGTTCTTCGAGTTCCACCTGTTGCAGGTGTCTGGACTGATGCCGGAACTGTATCACTGCGTAGAGTGCCGGCAGGAACTGGAGCCCCATGCTCACCGCTTCAGTCCCAACGTGGGCGGCACCCTGTGCCTGGATTGCAATCCTGACGACGCCCATCTGCGGCCCCTGTCGCTGCGCGCTCTAAAGGTGTTGCGTCTCCTAGACCGGAGCAGTATTGCCGAGGCCTGCAAACTGTCCATAGACGAAAGCCTGGCCGAGGAACTGAAGGGCCTGCTTTTTACCACCGTGGCCTATTGGCTGGGTAAGGAAATTCGCTCTAACTCGTTCCTGGAGCGCCTACGCAAAGAATCCCGATCTGAGGTATATATTGAAGGCTTATAGCTCATTTTTGAGCGGGGCCCGCGGTTCCATGCCTACAAACAGGGCTTCCGTTCCTCGATACGAAGGGTAAAGTTGTGTTTACCAAGATTTTGATCGCCAACCGGGGCGAGATCGCTTGCCGGATCATTCGCACCTGTCAGAGGTTGGGAATAAACACCGTCGCCATCTACTCGACGGTCGACCAAGAAGCTTTACACGTCAAAATGGCCGACGAGGCCTATTTAGTGGGCGAAGCTGCCCCTCACGACAGCTACTTGAACATGGATAAGATCCTGCACGCCGCCAAGGCGTCGGGCGCCCAGGCCATCCACCCCGGCTACGGTTTCCTCTCTGAAAACGCTGAATTCGCCCGTCTCTGCCAACAGGCGGGCGTTTGCTTTATTGGGCCGGACCCGGATGTCATCGAGAAGATGGGAGACAAGCTGCACTCCCGCAAGTTGGCCCGCAAAGCCGGGCTCCCCATCCTTCCCGGCACCGACGAAGCGGTGGACAACGAGCACGCCGCCGCCAAAGCTTGGGAATTGGGCTTCCCGCTGATGGTCAAAGCGGCCGAGGGCGGCGGCGGCATCGGCATCCACATCATCGAGTCCCAAGACGAATTGATGCCCCTTATCGACCGAACCCGTCAGGTGGCGGAAAGCGCCTTCGGCAGCTCCCGCCTGTTCTTCGAGCGTTACCTGAAGGACGCCTCCCACATCGAAGTCCAGCTCATCGGCGACCAGCACGGCAACCTGGTCCACCTTTACGAACGCGACTGCTCGGTGCAGCGGCGCAACCAAAAACTGGTGGAGGAAACCCCCTCGTCGGCCAAGCTGACACCCCGCCTGCGCCGGCGGGTCTCCAGTCTGGCGGTCAAGCTGGGCCAGTCCATCGGCTACACCAGCACGGGCACGGTCGAGTTTCTGGTGTCGGCCGACGGCAGCGTCTACTTCCTAGAGATGAACACCCGGCTCCAGGTGGAGCACGGCGTGACGGAACTGGTGACCGGGCTGGACCTGGTCGAACTACAACTGCGGGTCGCCGCCGGCGAGCCCCTGCCCATTAACCAAGACGACGTCTCGGTCAACGGCCACGCCATCGAGGTCAGGGTCTACCCGGAAGACCCCGAGACCTTCATGCCCGACGCAGGAGACATCACAGACCTGCATCTGCCTGAGGGCGAGCACATACGCATCGACACTGCGCTTTGCAGCGGTTACACCGTTGGGTTAGACTACGAGCCGCTATTGGCCAAGATAATGGCCTGGGGAGAGGACCGGAACCAGGCGATAAAGACCCTGCAGAGGGCCCTCTTGGAGTTCCGGCTGGAAGGCGTTAAGTGCAACGTCCCAATTCTGCGGGACATACTGGCCACCAAGGAATTTGCGGCCGCCACCCACCACACCGGCTCCATGCCCGTATGGATCGAAGAGTTCCAGAACCGCTCTTTTAATAACGGCGCCAACGCAAAGCTGCATAAGAATGGCAACGGGCACAAGAACGGCCACGAGAACGGGGAACGCGAAATCGCCGCCGCAATCGGCGTCTCTCTGGCTATGGCCATGAAATCCTCGCCGCCCATCGCGCCCGCTGTCTTCAGCCCTTGGCGCGTGTATGGGCGCCGGGAGCAACTCCTCTCTCGGACACAGGGGAACCGGGGTTGGCGGTAACCACACTTCGAATCAAGGTTGGGGATAACTGGTACAGTGTCGAAGTAGGTGAATTGACCCATTCCCCGGTCGAGGTCACCGTCGAAGGCGAGACCTTCCTGGTGGAGGTTGCGGGCCTGCCCAACCAGCCACCGGCCCGCCCCCGCCGCGGACGCACCCAAATCCCGGGCATCGTAGTCCCACCTCCTCCCACCCGAACCTCAGCCGGCAGAGGACCGGAAAACATTATTGTCTCGCCCTTGTCCGGACGGGTTATCTCCATCCTCGTTCGGCCAGGAGACCAGGTCTCCACCGGTCAGGAAGTGTGCGTGGTGGAGGCCATGAAGATGGAGCAGAGCATCCGCGCCACCCGTAACGGCATCGTCAAAGAAGTCCTGGTCCAGCCCATGGACCCGGTCCGCACCAACGACCCTCTGATCGAACTGGAATAGGGCCTTTTCCGTCCCGCCCCTCCTCCACCTGTTCCCTGCGACCGAATCCCCTGGGTGCGTTAGCCCCCCGCTTGTATTATCATTGGTTGATTAAAATTGGGGCGTCTCTTCCTAGACTGCGGCGTTCTCTAACCGCTGTCAAAAACTGGAGGGTAGAATCATGAAGTACGACTACATCGTGGTGGGCGGAGGTTCTGCGGGGTGCACCATCGCCACCCGCCTTTCCGAAGACCCGTCCAAATCGGTGCTGTTGCTGGAAGCAGGCCCGGACTATCCCGACTTCGACCACCTCCCCGACGACATTAAATACGGCAACAACATTTGGCTGTCGGCCTACGGCCCTCACAGTTGGGCCTACGTGGCCCAGGTGACCCCGGAGCAACCCAACCTGACCATTCCCAGGGGCAAGGCCACCGGCGGCTCCAGCGCCATCAACGGACAGGTGCTCTTCCGGGGCATCCCCGAAGACTACGACGGCTGGGCGGCCATGGGGAACGACGAGTGGGCCTTCACCAAGGTCCTGCCCTACTTCAACAAGCTGGAGACCGACCTGGATTTCAGCGGAGACTTCCACGGCTCAGACGGCCCGGTGCCGGTGCGGCGCTATCCCCGCAGCGAGTGGCTGCCCTACGCCCAGGCCTTTGAGGATGCCTGCGTTGCGGTGGGATACGAGATAGACGAGGACATGAACCACCCCGAGTCCACCGGCGTCTCTCCCAGGGCCAGGAACACCATCAACGGCGTGCGCATGAGCAACGCCCTAAATTACCTGGACATGGCCCGCCACCGGCTAAATTTCAACATCCGCGGCGGCGTGACCGTCCGCCGAATCCTGTTCGAAGGCCAGCGTGCCGTGGGAATCGAGGCTGAAAGCGGCGGCGAGGTATTCACGGTGGAAGGGGAACAGATCGTGGTCTGCAGCGGGGCGGTTGCATCCCCCCAGTTGTTGATGCTCTCGGGGATCGGGCCGGCCGAACACCTAAAGAGCCTGGGCATCGACGTGGTCCACGACTCCCCCGGCGTCGGCCAGAACCTGCGCGACCATCCCTCCGCCGCCGTCCTGTACCGGGCCACCGGTGAGAGCCCCGGCCTGCAGGCGCCGGTGATCCAGGTGGGCCTGCGCTACACCGTAGAGAACTCCAGCCTGCGCAACGACATGCAGATCACCCCCATGCTGATGACCAGCGAGCACCGTCCGGCCCAAGTTGAGATAAACGACGACGAAAACTACATCGGGGTCAGCGCCAGCCTGCAGCTTGCCCAGGGCAAGGGTGAGCTGAAGCTGACCTCCACCGACCCCAACGTGCAGCCCTTCTTGAACTACAACTACTTCACGGAGGAGGAGGACCTCCGGCGGATGCGTGAGGCGGTGCGCCTAGCGATCAAGATCTGTGAACAGGCCTCCTTCAACAGCATTCTTCTGGACCGGGTGAACCCCACCGACGCCGACCTGGTCTCCGACGAAACCCTGAACGCCTGGCTGATGCGGAATACCGGGACCTCGCACCACATCTCCGGCACCTGCAAGATGGGGCCCGATTCCGACCCCATGGCAGTGCTGGACCAGTATTGTCACGTGCGCGGGGTCGAGGCGCTGCGGGTGGCCGACGCTTCGGTGATGCCGGACTGCATCCGGGCCAACACCAACGCCACAACCATCATGATCGGCGAGAAGGTGGCCGACTGGATCAAAGAGGGACGCTGATTGATAGAGCCGGGCCGGGGCAGTGACCAGCTTGGCTCTACCTATCCTGCCAGGCCGGGGTCTCCTCATTGACGCAGTGGAGGAATACGAAGGCGGAGGTCCGGCCCAGGCCGGCAAAGGGCCGCGTTAAGACCTTGACGCGGCTGTAGTAATCCAGGTGGTCCAAGGACCTCAAGTAGGCGTGAAACGACCCGTGCTCTTGGATCAAGTCAAGCATGGTGCGGGCGTTCTCAACCGTTGCCGCAATCTTGCGCCGGTTGCGGACGATGCTCCGGTCCTCGAAGAGGCGCTCCAGGTCGTCAGGACCGAGGCGGCCACACGGTCGAGACTGAACCGATCGAAGCTCTTCACGAAACCGTCCCACTTCTCCCGTATCACCGGCCAACTGAACCCGGCACGGAAGACCGCCTTGGTCAACTCCTCAAAATAGCCGTCGTCGCCTTTCGGAGTAACCTTGGGCGGTCTTTCCAGGGCTCTTACCACTTGGACATTCCCCCTTACGGCTTGTAGCCGCCGCCCAGTATAACCTCAGGCCGGCCGGTATCCAATCTCGCAAATATGTTTACCGCATTGGTTTTCGCCGATATCCCATTCCTACTACCCTAATTCTCTATGATATGTTATATTGGCCGCCGTGATGCCAAAGGGGGAGGCAGCGCCAGATGGAACTGCGGCAGCTTGTTAGTTTCTACCACGTCGCCCGGCTACGGAGCGTCTCTAAAGCGGCCCGCACACTCGAACTGGGCCAGCCAACGGTAACCACCCACCTGCGCAAGCTGGAAGATGAGTTTGAAATCACTCTCTTCGACCGCATAAGGCGGCCGATCCAGCTTACCTCCGAAGGGTCGATCCTGTTGGAGTTGGTTACCCCGGTGGTCCAAGCGGTGGACACCCTGAAGACCCAGATGGGCTACAGCGAGCGCCGGGGATCGTTCGTCGTAGGCGCTTACCCGGACTTGGTGGTGCACCACCTCCCGCCGGGGATCCAGGCCTTCAGCAAGAACTACCCCGACGTGCGCATACAACTATTGGCCAGGCCCTACACCCCTCTGCTGCGCCTGGTTAAGTCTGGCGAGATCGACCTGGCATTTACCGCCCCGCCTCCCGCTGATGACCAGTCTCTGGAATTCCAAGAGTTATTCAAGTTCGACATAGTCCTGATGACCCCACTGGGCCATCCTTTGTTGCAACGGGACAAAGTTACCTTGAAGGACATATCTCCGTGGCCTTTGATACTCTCGGGGCCCGAAAGCATGACCCGCCAAAAGATAGAACAGGAACTCAGGAACCAGGGCGTGACCTGGGACGTGGTGCTGTCCTTGGATGACACCGAGTCCATAAAACGCTACGTGGAAACCGGCATGGGAGTGGCGGTCTGCGCCGACTTCACCCTCCACAAGCGGGACCATGACCGTCTGGGAGTGGTGCGGTTGGATCACATCTTCAAGTCCTCGGTGATTGGAGTATGCACCTTGAAAGGAAAGTTTCTGGGACAGGCGGTGCGGAACTTTATCGAGGTGCTTTCCAGCGAGATGCGAGGGTACCACGCCGACTTGGCCGGATGGGACCACCCTGGGGCCGACAAGCAGCCCAAAGAAAAGGCCCGGTAGTCCCCCGCTTCTGTCCTCCCCCTCCGAAACGCACCGGGGCCAGTCCTGTCGCCCAGCCCGCTCCATTGTCACCCTGAGTGAAGCGAAGGGTCTCGTTGCGCCGCGGCGGACACAGTTGAAAAAGGGAGTTATCCTTCCTCCCACTGAGGCCACGGGATTCTTTCCCGACGCGTCGGGAGTTCTCCTCTGAATGACAGAAGGGATTGCCCCTTGAGTCTTCCCGGCCAAAGACCGGATAATAGGGTCGAAATCCCCACCCGGCCCGAGGTCCTTTATGTCAACCGGTCCCTCGAATAAGCGGCTGAACGTATCGGTGGTCGGCGCCGGTATCGTCGGCGCCGCCATCGCCTATTCCTTGGCCAAACACGGCGTCACGGTGACCGTGATCGATAGGGGGCGGCCCGGCGGCGGGGCCACCGGCCACTCCTTCGCCTGGATCAACGCCACCGCCAAGCACCCCGTCTCCTACCACAACTTCAACCGGCGGTCATTGGGCATGTGGGACCGGTTCGCCAGGGACCTTGACGTGGACGTTGGCCTGCGGTGGGGCGGGCAGATGGAATGGGCCGCCACTGAAGAAGGCGCGGCGGAACTTGAGTCCCGGGCCCAGCAACTCCAAGCCTGGGGCTACCCCTGCCAGATGATCGACGCCAACCGCATGGCCCGACTGGAGCCCGGAATCTGCCCCCGGCAGGTGACAGCCGCCATCTACTGCGAATTGGACGGCATGGTCGAACCGGCCGCCGCCGCCGAAGCCTGCATCAGGGCGGCGGCCAAGCACGGCGCGGCGGTCAAGCTGGAAACCGAGGTTACCGGCCTGATCGTTAAATCCGGCAAGTCCGGTTCCAATACCGTCGCTGTGGCCGTGGCCGGAGGAGAAACCGTCGACGCCGACGTGGTGGTGCTGGCCGGCGGGGTGGACAACACCCGGCTGGCGGCGATGGCCGGCGTAACCGTTCCCCAGCAGGATAGTCCGGGAGTCGTGATCCGCACCAATCCCATCGCCCAACCGCTCTTCTCCAGCGTTTCCGTGGTCTACGCCCCGCCCCTGGAACCGGGCCGGCCTGAGATCCACCTGCGCCAATGCCTGGACGGCACGGCCATGATCGGCGAGGGGACCCAGGAGAGCCTGGCTAGAGACGACTCCCAAGGGCATGCCGATGAGCTACTGGCCCGGGCGGCCGAGTATGTGCCAGCCCTGAAAGGGGCCTCGGCCATCCCGGTGCCGGTGGGCTACCGGCCCATGCCGTTGGACGGGTTCCCGGTGGTCGGCTTTTCGCCCAAGGCCGCCAACGTCTACCTGGCGCTGACCCACAGTGGGGTGACGCTGGCTCCTTTGATCGCCCAACTGGCCACCATGGAAATCGTGGACGGGGCGCAGGTTGACCTGCTTAGCGGCTACCGGCCCGGCCGGTTCGACTAATTCTAGAGATCAATCGATGAAACATAGCGAAGGGCGTATCTTCACCACCCACACCGGCAGTCTGCCTCGTCCCGGCGGACTGGTGGAGCTTCTGGGCGCGGTGGCCCGCGGCGAGCCGGTGGACCAAACCGTCCTGGAACGCCTGGCGGCAGCGTCAACCCTGGAGGTGATCCGGCACCAGGCAGAGGCCGGGATCGACATCATAAACAGCGGCGAGCAGTCCCGGACCAGCTTCTCCACCTACGTGACCCAGCGCATGTCGGGGTTCGGCGGTTCCTGGACCAGGCGCGGTCACAAGGACCAGAACGAGTTTCCCAACATCGCCCGTCCCCGGGTGGTCCAACTGATGCGGGACGTGCCCCAGTGCACCGGACCCCTGGAATACCAGCGTCCCGACCTGGCGGAGAAGGAGCTGGACGGCCTGGTCAACGGAGCAAACGAGGCCGGCGCAGCCCACCAAGACCTGTTCATGAGCGCGGCCTCCCCTGGAATCATCGCCCTGACCATGGGAAACGCCTACTACGCCGATCACGAGGAATACGTCATGGCCCTGGCGGAAGAGATGCGGAAGGAATACGAACTCATCGCCGCCAGAGGGGTTGTACTTCAGTTGGACTGTCCGGACCTGGCCATGGAACGCCACGTGGCCTACCAGGACGAGACCCTGGAGGTGTTCCAAGGGGTGGTGGCCCTGCACATCCGCGCCATAAACCATGCAATCCGCAACATCCCCAGAGAGCAGGTGCGGCTCCACGTTTGCTGGGGCAACACCGAAGGACCCCACCACTACGACGTGCCCTTGGAGGACATCCTCCCCCTGGTCTACGAGGCCAACGTCGGAGCGCTGGTAATGGAGATGGCGAATCCGCGCCACGCCCACGAATACAAGGTATACCGCCATCATCCCCTGCCGGAGCACATGCTTCTGGTGGCGGGGGTCATCGACACCAAGACCTACGTGGAACACCCAGAGGTGGTGGCCGACCGTCTGCGGCTGGCGGTGGACGCGGTGGGGGGCGACCCCAGCCGGGTCATGGCCGGGACCGACTGCGGCTTCGATACCTCCGCCGGCTCAAACCGGGTGGACAAGGACATCGTGTGGCTCAAGCTGGCCGCCATGCGCCAGGGGGCCGACCTGGCCAGCCAGTCCTATTCATGGCCGGAGGCCTAACTGTCCGATGCCGTGGCAACTGCAAGGCCTGCAGGCACGGCCATATGCTAAAATTACTGCTGCGATAATCGCGTTTGCCGCCACGACTTATGTGGTGTGATTCAGTGGCAAGCTGTTTCGTAAACAGCAGGCGAAAAATCGCGGCCGGGCCGGTGTAGCTCAGTGGCAGAGCAGCTGTTTCGTAAACAGCAGGTCGCGGGTTCGATTCCCATCACCGGCTCCAGTTTTTAGGCACAAAGAAGCCCTCCAAGATGCTTTGGAGGGCTTTGCATTTGAACGAATGTCCACGGATTGTCCACGAACTTTTCCTGAGTGGTGTTTCTCAGGCACAAATCGCTGGCCCGTTGGCGTTACCGATTTCCGCTGCAGAATCATCTCTCGACCCCCCCGGCAGGGCTTAGGAAACGCCCGGCAGTCTGATGTGAACGCCGGAAACATTTTTGGGTGTTTCAGTCGGGGTGGCCCGTTGGCGAGCAGCCACCCCTTGGTCAAGTAGTGTGGGTCGGACGGGAGATTCGCTGGCTGAAACAACTCGGGCGACCAGGGCGTCAAAGTCCTCCTAGATCGGCTTATCGGTCGTGGGCAATCGCGTGTTTTTCCTCGTCTTCACTAGCTTCTTCCTCATCACGGTTTCGACCCGCTTCTTCGCTCTCCTTTCGATTCGTGCTGCCCTCCTGATTGGATCCCGGTGAGTCGTGGTCTTCGCCATCTTTGCTCTTCCTCTTTTATCCTGAAGCCTGGGGAATCAAATATGTTATTGCCGATGATAACGGGCCGCCGCAATGGTCAATCGTCAGACCGTTGGCATGCGGCTAACCCCTGGTGTCGCGCTGTTGGGTCGCGTGCGAGACTTACTGCTCATAACCAGGTCAAGTAACTACCGTAGCGTCTTCGTTTCCTCATACTGGATTTTTAACGCGGCCACAGTGTAGTATCGGTCAGCTAATCTACCAAATTTGGTTATCGTTCCCCTAACGGATGAGGAGACAAATTGCAGAGGAGATACGCCGTATCTTTGGTCCTTTTGGTATGGGAGTCGGAGCTGCGCCATTTGTTGTATCTTCAATCAGGGTAAGAAGTCAATGCTAACCGGTGGTTTAGCTGGTGCCAAAGTTGAGTGATTGGGGGTAACAACCCAGGAACTTGGCAGGCTATCGGAGCCGCAGTGAGCGCCGTGGGCTTGCTAGGTCTGATAGCTTCATTATTGCTCGCATGGCGGTCAGTTCGGGAGACAAGGGCACAGCGACTGACGGCCGAACGAGAAATTGGCGACCGAATGCGCCCATGGATTGGTGTGTATGAGGCCTCGTGCCGAGTGGGATTAGATTACGAAGCAGATATTGGAACTCTATCAATAAACGCCAAAAACGCAGGGCCTCTCCCCGCACTAGCAGTTCACATGCAAGGGGTTTTGACTGCCGAGAGAGAAGACGGCGAATCTCGACCCGAGGCCGACCTGACGTACATATGGCATGAGTATGCCGAGCGAAAGGCCATTATGCCATCAGAAGATGGCAACTATACGGTCGAACTGGGACCGGTTCCTTTCTTTGCACGGAGTCTGAAAACGAGGAGGAACGTCGAGTTTCAGGGCAGGATCGATTACCAGAGCGGCAGCCGTAAATTCTATTCGACTTTCCAAATTATACTCAGGCTCGACTCGTTTAGCAGCGACATGGGGCAGGAAGTGCCGTTGTATTGGCACAATGAGGAACTCGTGTAGCGACAACATCAGTACGCGGCTGCGGCTGATTACACTTCTTTGCCGACCGACGTTTGCGTAGCCCGATAAATACGAGACCCGGATGGGCAAAATATTTCTTTCCGAGGAACCCCCGTAGACGGTTCAACGGTGTGCATCACGAGATTATCGGCACTGGTGGCCAATCTGCGGGTTTCAACTGACTAGGCGTGGTAAAGAGTTGCAGATGGAGGCGTTGGAGAAGTGGCTGTAGGCGTGAGGGGGTTGCATGGGCCGATTCCTGAATGGGGTATCGCTCACTCACGATCTTCGGGTTTACGCCGGCAGACAGGGCCAACGTTGCGTGTGCATGCCCACGACCGTAAACACTACTTGGGCGACCACGCCTTTAACACCCAGCCCGGCCATATCCCGCTAAGAGCGCGAGTTATTGCCCGAGACGACCAAGCCCATGAGAGCCTATGGACATCTACAGCCACGTACTTCCAGGGATGCAGGAAGAGTCGGCTTTGGCAGTTGAGAGATTATTAGACCGATCCTGAGCTTGAAAATGTCCACGGATTGTCCACGAAGTCCACACCATTGGAGTTGACTAAAGGGGCCATTTGTGTTGAATTAGGCATGAATTTGCAAGCACATTGGACTATAAAAGCCTATCGGTACGTCGGGCTTGAGTTTCGTAAACAGCAGGTCGCGGGTTCGATTCCCATCACCGGCTCCATCTTTCACTCAGTTACCCCTCAGCTTAGAGCGCCAATTCCAGGAGGACTCCATAATGGGCATCTACCGGATGTACACCGGCGATGATGGAAAGAGCATCATCGAAGAACTGCAACTGGACGACCCGCTCCTGGAGACCCTCAAGACCTGCACCGGTAGTTCCATCCAGATCAATGAGCCCACCGAGTTCTCGGAGTTTCACCCCGCTCCCCGCCGCCGCTGGATGAGCATGTTGAGCGGGCAGATCGATATCCAATTGGCCGACGGCACGGTGCACAGTTTTGGGCCCAACGACCTGAGGTTGTGGGAGGATTTGACCGGGCAGGGCCACAAGACCCGCTTCCCGGTGCACTCCGTCAGCATCTCGATGCCGCTGCCCTAGCGGCGTTTCGGGCCGCTGCCCTAGCGGCGTTTCGGGCCGCTTCCGTAGCGGCGTGCCAGACGCAGATCAGACCGAGAAGGTCAGACATGACGACACCCTCCCAACCCGACGAAGTCCCCTACGAGGTAAAAGCGTGTGCCAGGTGCAAGAGCACCGAGATACACCGCAGAGAGGGTTTCCACCCCTTCGGCAGATGGGGATGCCGCAGCTGCGGCCGGGCGTTCATGATTACCGCGCTGCAGATACGCCTCCTTCCCGCCGGCCAAGAGCCGCCGCGGCACTGGCACCTGTGATAATGAAGACCCTCGGGCGCCGCTGATTTCGCCCCGGTGCTTGCCGGGTTCACACAGCGCTCCAGGAACATATAGGACGGGTAGGGATTGCAAATCTTCGAGGAGATACTCTGATGAATTTGGGCTTCGACACCATCGGGAATGCAATCATCGTCGCATATGACAAGAAACCGGTATTAGTCACTGACCCTTGGATTGAAGGAGACGCATATTTCGGCAGTTGGACCCTATCTCATGAAATCCCAATTGAACAGCTTGAGGCGATTAAGGCGGCCGAATATATTTGGATTTCTCACGGGCATCCGGACCACTTGAGTGTTGCGTCCCTTAATTTGTTAAAGGGCTCGACGATCCTAATGGCCAATCACGTCGGGGGGAGAATCGCAAGCGACCTGCGACGCCTGGGATTTAAAGTTCTGGTGCTTCAGGACCGGGTTTGGACCAACTTGTCCGAACGGATAAATATTGTGACCGTACCGGACTACAACCAAGATTCCCTGCTGATGATCGACGTCGGGGGGAAACTTTTGGTGAACCTCAATGATATGACTGCTAAAGGGTGGGGTCCCTTCGTCCAAAAAACCATACGCCAGTACAAAACCAGTTTCCTGCTTCAGGGTTTCGGATACGGAGACGTCGACATGATTAACTTCGTTGACGAAGACGGCCATCGTATCGACCCACCCAACGCCACTGGAGACCCTGTAGGGCGGCACATCGCCCGCGTCGCTGAAACATACGGCGTGAGCAACGTGATTCCATTCAGTTCGCTCCACAAGTACCAGAGGTCTGACAGTGTGTGGGCGAGGGAGTATGCCACGGCGCTCGGAGACTACGCCGACGGTTTCCAGTCACAACGTTGTACTTTGCTGCCCGCATATACCCGGTACGATTGCCTGACTGACATTCCACAAGAAATAAGTCCTGCCGAAACTCCCGACACCGTCGTTGACTCGACAGAATTTGGAGATGACTGGGGTGAACCGCTGGAGACAAAGGACATTACCAAGATTAGAGACTACTTTTGCGCCATAGAAAAACTACAAAGCGTGATGGACTTTGTCACCCTCAAAGTTGGAGGAGAGGAGCACGTAGTCGAACTCAAGAACAAAGGGTTTAAGAAGGGAATTGTCTTCGAAGTGCCCAGGCATTCACTGATGCGCGCCATTCGTTACGAAATTTTCGACGATCTCCTGATCGGCAATTTCATGAGAACCAGATTGATTGGGGATTGGCCTCGATCAGGTCTCTATCCGGATTTCACGCCCTTTGTCGGGAAGTACGCCGATAACGGAAGGGCGAAGACTCGCGATGAAGTTGAACGATACTTCCATGAATATCGCCGCCGCGCTCCTCTAGATTATCTAAGGCATCGGATTCAGACCAATACAGCTCAAGCGATAAAGACCCGGATTGACGCAGACAGCGATGTATATCGCACGGCCCAGAGGTTTTGGTGGTTCCTTAGGAGACACATCGGCGCTTAGCCTCAAGCCCACGACGGCCATCAATCAGACGAAGAACTCCGGAAAACGGCAGAAGCCATTCGCCGAAATCTCCGATCGAGGATGAACACCAGGTAGGCCCCGCTGTGCCCTGGCGCTTCCGGGACGGGTCTTTCCAGCCGTTTCTTAATCTACATGATCTTCCATTACCAAGCGGTTCGCGTCTGGACAAGCGGCATGTCACAAGGACCGGGAGTGAAGATTGTACTCCCGCCGGACGTAGACCGTGGACCGCCCAAAGGTCCGCCGCCAGGCCAAGCCCAGAGTCAGGCGCAGCGCCGCCGCCAGCAGCCACAGGGCCAGGCGCAAGGTCCGGCACAGCAGCTTGAACATGGACCGGATGATGCTGTTCACCACGTCACTGAAAGACCGCTTCCGGGCGGTTCTTGACCCCGTCGCGGACCCGTTGGACGTGATGCTCCATGGTGTCCATGGCCTCGATTTCGGCCACGGTGTACCATCCAAAGCCGGTGGTCTCGTCGCTAAGACCCAGTTCCCCGCCGGTTATCTCGACTTCAAAGCTGAATGCGACGGGTTGAATCTTGTTGCCGTCGGGATATTCAATGAGCAGGTCCGGGGTGGTGTAGATGCCCACCAGTTTGGTGACCCGCACCTCCAGGCCCGTCTCCTCCAATACTTCCCTGACGCAGGCCTCGGCGGCGCTTTCTCCCGGGTCCATTCCGCCGCCGGGGAGACACCAGCGGCCATTGTCCTCCCGGCGGGTCAACAAGACCCGCTCCCTGGCCTCATCGAAGATCAACGCCGAAGCGCCAGGCCGCAATACGCCTTCTTTCCCGATCCCTTCGCCGAATCTTAGGGTGCTCATCTGGATGACATTCTCCAGTCCACAGGCCGTTCCAAAAACCTCTGGTGCGTTTTTCATCTAACATTCCGGGCCAACATTCTAGGCCCGGCTGTAGGGTGACCGAGCGGGACGATTTATACAAGACGACCGATCTTCCAATCGCGTGAATAACGGCGCCAACCAACCGAACCACCATAGATCAGGGCAAAGCGCGGCGGTCCAAGAAACGGCTCGAATCTTGCCGTTCTTCCGTCCCTCCGATACCGGCCGCGCCCAACCCTTGCAGCCAAACGCAGCATTGACGGCCCCCATCTCCTCTCTATAATGGCGACTACTGGACCCAAGCCAATCGACGCCACAAAGAGGACCTCATGAAGTTCGGGTTGTTCTACCAGATACAAGTCCCCAAACCATGGGACGAAGAAAGCGAAGCCAGGCGCATCTGGGAGGCCCTGGACCAGATCGCCTACGCCGAAGAGATGGGCTACGACAGCGTTTGGTTCTCGGAGCACCATTTCCGCCCGGTATGGTCCCACAACAGTGCGCCTGACCTGACCCTGGCCGCGGTGAGCCAACGCACCTCACGTATCCGCCTGGGCGTGGGTGTGGTGTTGGCGCCGATCCATCATCCCCTGCACACCGCGGCCCGCATGGCCACCCTGGACATACTCAGCCACGGCCGGGTGGACGTAGGCCTGGGCCGCACCGGGTATCCGTACCAGCTAACCCCCTTTGGGACGAAACTGGAAGACACCAGGGGGATGTGGGAAGAGTTCGCCCAGGTCCTGCCTAAGATCTGGACCGAGAAAGTGGTCTCCCACGAGGGCAAGTACTATCAGATCCCTCCCAGGGAGGTGCTTCCCAAACCCATCCAAAAACCCCATCCGCCGCTCTGGTCGGCGTGTACCAGCGAGGAAACCACCCGGACCGCCGCCGAGTTGGGGCTGGGCGCCCTGGTCGGCAGCGAGGGCGGCCCCGATAAGGTGAGCAACGTTCTCCAGCTCTATCAAAAATGTCTAAAGACCGCTAAAGCCTCCGTTGGGCTGGTGAACAACCACAACGCCCTGATGACCGCCGGATTTTGCCACGAAGACCCCAAGGAGATCGAGGGAAGGGGCACGGAACTGGTGGGCTGGTACATGGACCAACAGCGGGACCGCGCCCGCCTGGTATGGCAGGGCGTCGATCCGGCCACCGTGCCGCCCGATTACCAGGGGTACTACGAACGCGACATGAGGTTGGCCGCCGGCCCGCACCCCGGAGACGCCACCGCCAGCGAGACCGTGAAGCGGGGCACTTCCTTCTGCGTAGGCACCCCCGACCAATGCATCGAGTTCTTCGAGCGCTACGAGGCTTTGGGGATCGAGCAGATATTCTTGCTGTCGGCCATCGGCCCGGCCAGGCACGAAGAGGTGATGAACACCCTGACCATGTTCGGCAAGCATGTCATTCCCCACTTCCGCGCCAAGGAGAAGGCCCAGGCGTCCTCCGGCGTGCCCGCCGCCGCCAACGACTGACAAGCCGATTCTTTAACTGGAGAAGTCCCATGAAAACAGGGGTTGTGTTTCCCCAAACCGAGATCGGCGCCGATCCAGCCGCAGTGCGCGATTACGTGCAGGCCGCTGAGGGGCTGGGTTATTCCCACATGCTGGTCTATGACCACGTTCTGGGGGCGGACACCAACCACCACGCCAATTGGCAGGGCAGCTACACCTCTCAGTCCATGTTCCACGAGCCCTTCGTGCTCTTCGGCTTTCTGGCCGGCATCACAACCAAGCTGGAATTGGTGACGGCGGTGTTGATCTTGGGCCAACGGCAGACTGCCCTGGTGGCCAAGCAGGCCGCCGAGGTGGACCTGCTCACCGGCGGGCGGCTTCGTCTGGGAGTCGGCGTGGGCTGGAACTACGTCGAGTACGAAGCGCTGGACCAGGACTTCAGCAATCGTGGCCGCCGCTACGCGGAACAGATAAACCTGCTGCGGGAATTCTGGACCAAAGACGTGGTTGCTTTCGATGGCCGGTATCACAAAGTCGATTACGCCGGCATCAACCCGCAGCCGGTCCAGCGGCCGATCCCCATCTGGATGGGCGCCGGCGCCAGGGCAAACCCTGTCCCCACCGACCGGGTGCTCCGGAGGGTGGCCCGCCTTGCCGACGGCTGGTTCCCCCAAATGCCGCCTGGAGACGACGCCAAGGCCACGGTGGAAAGGCTGCAAAAATTCGCCGGCGAGGCCGGACGCGACGCCGCCGATATCGGCATGGAGTCCAGGATCAACCTGGCCGACGGAGACCCTGAGTTCTGGCAGGGACAGGCAAGGGCATGGCAGGAACTGGGGGCGACCCATGTGTCGGTTAACACCATGAGGGCCGGCCTGAATTCCCCTCAGGACCACATCAACGCCATACAGCAGTTCAAAGAGGTTATCGGCTAGCGGGGACCGGCGCCATCCGGGCCGATTAAAGACGGACCAGACTCCGGGTTGCTTACCCGGTGCGGCAAGGCTATCATTTTTCCGGCGCTACCATCGTTCAAGCCCGTATTTAGCGCCGGAACATTTGCAATCATGTGCGGTAGATTTACCCTCACCTCCAACTTGGACGAGCTACAGGGCCGGTTCGGGTTCCTATCCGAGTTCACCGGCTCTCAGTTCTACGATCATGGGCCCAGGTATAACATCGCCCCGACCCAACCGGTGTTAACGGTCACCAACGACGGCCAACGGCGGGGCGAGTTGATGCGCTGGGGTCTGGTGCCCTTTTGGGCCAAGGACCTCAAGGTTGGCGCCAGAATGATCAATGCGGTTGGAGAAACGGTCTCGGCCAAGCCGGCCTTCCGGGCTGCGTTCAAGAAACGGCGCTGCCTGGTCCTGGCCAACGGTTTCTACGAGTGGCGGAAAGAGGACCAGCGGAAGATACCCACCTACATATATCCGCGGAATGGCGAGCCCATGGCCTTCGCCGGATTATGGGAAACATGGCGATCTCCCGAGGGCCAGGTGGTCCAGTCATGCACCATCATCACCACCTCGGCCAATCCCTTTATCCAGCCGATACACAACCGCATGCCGGTCATATTGTCCGACGAGACCCAGGCCCTCTGGCTGGACCCCCTGACCGAAGACCGCAAGATATTGGAACCTCTGCTGATACCGGCCCCAATCGAGATGCTGACCTCCCATGCGGTATCGGACACGGTCAATTCAGTGAAGAACCAGGGCCCCGAATGCATCCTGTCCCTGCCTGAGCGTCCCGATGGGCAGTCCGAGGACCCACCGAAAGACCCACCCCCAGAGGGCCGTTTATTTCCGTGACCCACTCTCGTTAATCGCCCAGCTACAACGGCGGCCGGCGATACGGCAATCGTCGTTGAACTATCACCATGCCCAACGCCCCCGAAGACATATCCAACCTGAGCGCGCCGCCCTTCAGCAGGTACCGGTTCGTGATGGCGGCCATGGTGCTGGGCGGGCACCTAAGCGTGGGCCTAAACGTATTTCCGGTCTCGCCGATCTTGCCGCTGGTCATCGACGACTATGGCATCAACCGGACGGCGGCCGGGCTGTTGGTTTCTTTGCCTCTCTTGGTGGCGGCCGCGTTGGGTCTGCCCAGCGGCATGCTGATCGCGCGCATCGGCGTTGGCCGGGCGTTCACCATCGGCTGGGCCGCCGTGGCCCTGGCGTCGCTCTCGGGTTTGGCGCCCGATTTCATCACCCTATTGTTGCTTAGATCTGCGGTCGGTCTGGGGTTCGCCTTCACCCTCACCGCCACCGCCCCATTGTTGATGCAGTGGTTCCGGCCCAAAGAGGTGCCGGTGATGAACGCCCTCAACACTGCGGCGTTGAGCCTGGGGATCGCCGTATCCGTGGCCGCCGCCGCGCCGCTGGCAGAGGTCATCGCCTGGAAATGGGCGCTGACGGTGTTTGCCCTACCCGGAATCGTTGGCCTCGTGCTCTGGCTTGCCTTGGGCAGGACCTCCGGCACCGCCCACGAGGCCGGGGCTGGCATATCCATTCGGCAGGTGGCGGCAGTGCTTCGCAACCGCACTGTGATGCTACTCTTGGTGGCCGACGCCGGAGTCTTCGTCCAATACACCGCTTTCACCGGATGGCTGCCCACCTTTTACAACGAAGTCCGGGGCATCTCGCTATCTCAAGCCGGGTTCATCACCGCCATGCTCCCCCTGGTCGGCGTGTTCGCCGTATTGGCCGGCGGGGCGCTGGCGTTGCGGGTGGCGTCTCCCAAGGCCGTATTCGCTGCCTCGGGTCTGCTGGCCGGGCTGGGCGGGCTGGGCGCTTTTCTGCTCCCTGGGCTCGGCGGCATCTACGCGGCGGTCATCATCCTGGGCATCGGGTCGTGGCTCTACGTGCCTGCCCTGCTCACCCTCCCCATGCAGATGGCTGGGATGACGCCGGATAGGGTGGCCGTGGTCTGGGGATCCCTGCTGACATTCACCGGATTCGCCATGTTCGTATCGCCCATCCTAGTGGGTGCCCTGCGTGACCTGACGGGGTCGTTCATCCCGGGCTTGGCCATCTGCGCCGCCGCCGCCTGGACCCTTTTGCTGGCGGGCGTCCTGCTGCCCCGGAACATTTCGGACACTCCCTCTCGTACCACGCCGGCCCAGCAAGATTGACAACCCAAAACCAGGCGCGTACCTTTAATCCCTCAAGCTAGGGCCTCGTGCCAGAGACGTAGGCCCACGCCCAAATCCGTGCGCCCAGGAGATACACATGGCCAGGATCCCACCAGCTACCCGGGAGACCGTTCCCAGCGGCCAGACCGCCGAGTTTGACCAGATGATTGCCAGCCTCGGCTCGGTGCCCTCATTCGGACCCGGATCGATCATGATCCACGTCCCCAAGGCCCACCAGTTGGCCACCGCGCTGAACCAATACCTCCGCAATGATTCGTCGCTGCCGGATAAGGTTTTGGAACTATCCATGCTGGTCACGGCCCGGGAGAATGACTGCATGCACATCTGGAACGCCCACGCCGCCTCGGCCCGGGCCGCCGGAGTGCCCGACGCAGTGGTGGATGCCCTCAGGGACCGAAAAGACCTTCCCGACCTCGCCCCCGACGAAGCCGCTGTCATCAATTACGGCCGGGAGTACTTCCGCACCCATAGGGTAAGCCGCGGCGCTTTCCAGGCGGGGTTGGAGCAGTTCGGCAAGCAGGGCCTGATTGAACTAACCCTCACCATGGGCAACTACGCCCTTCTGGCTTTCGCCATCAACGCCTTCGACGCGGAGTTGCCCCCCGACCGCACCGAACCCCTATTGCCCGCTTAGCCCGGCTCAGGAGGGAGACAATATGGCGGTACAACCATTCAAGATAGAGGTTCCCGACTCGGTCCTAGATGACCTGAATGCCCGTCTCGAGCGCACCCGGTGGCCTGACGAGCTGCCCGGCACAAACTGGGATTACGGGAGCAATCTGGACTACGTCAAAGAATTGGTGGAGTACTGGCGCACCAAGTTCGACTGGCGGGCCCAGGAAAAGGCGATCAACTCCTTCTCCCATTTCAAGACCGATGTCGATGGCCTGAGCATCCACTTCATCCACGAGAAGGGCAAGGGGCCGGACCCCATGCCCCTGGTGGTCACCCACGGCTGGCCCGGCACCTTTTTCGAGATGCACAAGATCATCCCATTGTTGAGCGACCCGGCCACACTACAGAGCGCGGGCTGGACGTGCTGGCCGTTGGCGACCTGTGGGCCAAGTTGATGTCCGAGAACCTGGGTTACCAGAGATTCGGGGCCCAGGGCGGCGACTGGGGCGCCAGCGTCACCGCCAAGCTGGGTCTCTCCCACGGCGACAAGGTCATCGGCATCCACTCGACCTCCGTCACCCGGCCGACTCCCTACCTGGGGCCGGGCTCGCGGGAGCTCTCCGAAGCGGAAAAGGGCTTGTTGCAGCAACGGAGAGACTGGATGGCCGCCGAAGGAGGCTACTCCCACATCCAAGGCACCAAGCCTCAAACCCTGTCATACGGGTTGAACGACTCCCCCGCCGGGCTGGCGGCCTGGATCGTGGAGAAATACCGGACCTGGAGCGACTGCGGCGGCGACGTGGAAAAGCGGTTCACCAAGGATGAGCTTCTAACCACCATCACCATCTACTGGGTCACCCAGACCATCGGCTCGTCCACCAAGCTCTATTACGAGACGCTAAGAAAATCCTGGGACATGCGGAAGGACGAGAAGATCCAGGTGCCCTGCGGCATAGCCGTGTTCCCCGCCGAGATCAGCGTTCCCCCCCGGGAATGGGCCGAGCGGTCATACAACGTGCAGCGTTGGACGGTCATGCCCAGCGGCGGACACTTCGCCGCGTTGGAGGAGCCGGTCAGGTTGGTGGAGGATATCCGCGACTTTTTCCGGCCTCTGCGGTAGCGCGCCGGGTTCGCCGCGCACCTGATGAGAACCAATACCTCCGGCAACAAGGCCGCCGATTAGACCCCAGGCCGCCAGGAGATCACCCTCGGCTCCAGTGGGGTTGCGCCTTTGATCGAGAAGCCGCCGTTATTTTCCTCCAGGACTTGGGGCAGCAGGGCTTCCAGGCGCTCCATCTCCTCCGATCCAGGCATCACGTACAGGCGGCGCGCCAGTTGCTCCTTGGCCGTTTCCAGGCTGTCGAACCCCTGATTACGCTCGGTGTGGACCACCTCGATCTCCGGCCCGATCCCCAGTTGACCCAACACCTCCAGGAACTCGGGAAGGCTGGGAAGGGGCAGACGCGGCTCGCCGTGCACCGGTTCCCAGAGGGGATATATCTGTGACTGGGGCGGGGCCTGGTACATCACAACCAATACGCGGCCGGCATGTTCTTCCAGCTTTCTCACGAAGGGTTCGATGTCTTGGATGGTGTAGAGAACGTGGCAGCAGAGAGCCACGTCCACCTGGGGCACTTGGGCATCCAGCCACTCTGACTCCACAACCTCGACGTTCTTCACGTCGAATTCGGCGGCAACCTCCCGCAGGACCCGGCACATGCTGGGCGACGGCTCGACCGCGATCACTTTCTTCGAGCAAAGGGCCAAGGGCAGCGCCATCCGCCCGCCGCCCGCGCCCACGTCCAAGACCACCTGTTCCGGGGCGACCTGCCGCCGCAGGTGGTCCACCAGGAGATCGTCGGTGCGCTGGGGGTCAGCCCTGAACTGCTGGGCGGAATTGGTCCATGAATCCGCGGGCCGGGGTTCGTCCTTCCGCATATTGTCCGACTGGGCATGCTCCACCCGAATCATCTCTGTCCAATGTTGGATTGCGTTCATGTTCTCTCTTTTGGCAACAGGTTGAGCTTTCGTATCTATTCAGATTGTAACTGTGTCTCGCCGTAGGCTCAATCTTATGGTCCGGAGACGATGCGGGTAGAATATCCCTCTATGGTCATTCGTATGCGTAGGACCCCCGTGGCATTCGCCGTCTCCATCACTTTGTTGGTGTTGGCCGTGGCCTGCGGCGGCGCGGCTACCCGAGGGCCTGCAACGACAGCGCCGCAAACAGCGCCATCCCAAGTACCGCAGTCCACCCTTGAGTCACAGGACGTGGCTCTAGAGCGGGTGTATGAAAACCTGACCTTCAGCCGGTTGACCAATCTGGTCCAGGCGGGCAGCCGCTTGTTCGTGACCGAGCAGACCGGCCGGGTGCTGTCCTTCCCCATCGGCCGGGAACCACCTGAAGCAGACGTGTTCTTGGACATCCGGGACCGAGTGAGCGACGCCGGAAACGAGGAGGGCCTTTTGGGTTTGGCCTTCGACCCGGAATTCGACGCAAACGGCCACTTCTATGTTTACTACTCCGCCGCCAACCCCCGCCGGTCAGTGGTCTCGCGGTTCACGGCCGCCGGCACCGGCACAGCCGGGCCAAAAAATGCCGGCATTGCGGAACCGGAGAGTGAATTCGTGATCATGCAGGTTCCCCAGCCCTATAAGAACCACAACGGCGGGCAGCTTGCCTTCGGGCCTGACGGCATGTTGTATATCTCCTTGGGCGACGGGGGCCTGGGAGGAGACCCCCACGGCAACGGCCAAGACCCGTCCACCCTGCTGGGGTCAATCTTGCGGATCGACGTGTCCGGGGTCGGACCGGACCAGGGATACCGCGTCCCTCCGGATAACCCCTTTGTTGGCTCTCCCGGCGCCAGAGACGAGGTCTGGGCCTACGGCTTCAGGAATCCCTGGCGTTTCTCCTTCGACCGGCAGAATGGGGACCTCTGGGCCGGCGACGTGGGCCAGAGCAGCTTCGAAGAGGTTGACTTGGTTCAGAGGGGCGGCAACTACGGCTGGAATACGCTGGAAGGTAACCATTGCTTCTCGCCCCGAACGGGCTGCGACCCTTCCGGCACTCTGCTGCCGGTGATCGAATACGGGTCAGATAAAGGCTGTTCGGTGATCGGCGGGTACGTGTACCGGGGAAAAGCGGTCCCTTCCCTGGCCGGGACCTACCTATACGGCGATTTCTGTTCCGGAGAGGTGCACGGCTTCCGGTTCGAGAACGGCGAAGTGGCCGGCCACTCGTTGCTGGTCGACTCCGGTTTCATGATCACATCATTCGGTGAAGACCAGCAAGGCGAGATTTACGCCCTCTCCCAGGACGGCGGCATCTACCGGTTGAAAGCTGATGGCTGACAGCTAGACACCCTGCGCTTGACACCCCGCTCCGCTCATGGTTTCCTTGGCTCGAACCAGACAACTCAAGAATAGAACGGGGTGCAACCATGGCGGAGAAGCTGGTCGGAGTGGCGGTAAGGGGCAACACCATTGCCGAGGTCCAGGGCAACATTCAGCGGGCCGAGGAATTGGGCATCCACGCGGCCTGGATGACGGCCGGCGGGGCCAGCCTGGACAGCCTGACCTGCTTCGCGGCCTCGGCGGCCTCCACCACCAAGATCAAGCTGGGCACTTCCATAGTACCCACCTACCCGCGACACCCCCTGGTCACGGTGCAGCAGGCCCAGGTGGTTGCCCAACTGGCGCCGGGCCGTTTCCGGTTGGGAGTCGGCCCCAGTCACCGCCCAACGATAGAGTCCATGGGCATCGAGTTTGACGCGCCCTTGGCCCACCTCAGGGAGTATCTAAAGATACTGAAGGCCATCCTGCAGACCGGGTCGGTGGACTTCGATGGGGAGCACTATTCGGCCCACGCATCGATCCCAGGGCCGTTGGACGTCCAGGTGATGGGCTCGGCCTTGAGGAAGGGTTCCTTCGAGCTTTGCGGGGCCGAGTCCGACGGCGCCATCAGCTGGATCTGTCCCCTGAGTTACCTGAGGGACGTGGCCCTTCCGGCGATGGAGAAAGGGGCCAAAGAGGCCGGCAGGCCCGTGCCGCCGCTGATCGCCCACGCCCCGGTCTGCGTGCACGACAACCCGGAAGAGGTCCGTGCCGCAGTCAGGGAACAGATCATGAACCCCAGGCTGCCCTACTACCAGAATATGCTGGTGGCCGCCGGCTACCCCGAGGCCAAGAGCGGCGATTGGAGCGACGCCATGATCGACGGCGTGGTCATCTGGGGCGACGAAGAGACCGCCGCCCAGGGCATCCAGGAGCTTTTCGCCATGGGCGCGACGGAGGTGTTGGCCTCGCCCATCACCGCCGGGGCCGACCGGGCGGCGTCTTTGGAGCGGACCATGAAACTGCTGGGCCAAGCGGCGGCGGCCGTCGGCTAGCGGCCTTGCCCCGGCTGGTTTCCTGGGCGGGCTACAGCTTGGGGGCCACGGCTATCTTGCCGTATACCTTTGGCGCCGTGTCATCCTTGAATGACAGCCTGGGCGCTTGGTCTTCCCAGCCCCGGTCCACGTCCAACTCGACGCCTAGGCCGTCGGCCACCCGGCACATGTAATTGAACAGCGCGGCCACGTGCACGATGTCGATGACATCCGCATCAGCCCAGCCCACGCTGCGGAGTTCATCGACCCAGTCCTGGGTGACTCCCGAGGGAGTGGTGGTCAGAAATTCGGCGAACTCCAGCATGGCTACCTGCTTGGGCGGAAGCCCGGCGTCATGATAGGTATAAACCGGGTACATTGGTAACACATAAACCGGGCACATGGGTAACACTTTCCCTGAACATGGAGGAAATGGTCATGGGGAGGAAAGCAGTGCCCTGGAAAAGTACGAGTTCGGAATCGGAACA
>JACZUF010000026.1 GCA_022573285.1 Chloroflexota bacterium | reverse complement strand
CTGGACCTTCCGGGCGCTCTTGCCCTGACCTGGGAGATGGTCCGGTCGGAACTGCCGGGCCGCGCCAAGATGGACCTGCTGCTGGAGTTTGACGAGATGTTCGGCCTGGACCTGAACAAAGCGCCCGCCGAAAACGCCGTGGCCGACGACGTCACCACCGCACTCAAGGTCCGCGGCGGACACCGGGAAAAGTCCGACTACGCCACTGCGGATTCCTTAAGAGGCAAGCTCGCGTCGGACGGATACGTGGTCGAAGACACACCGGGCGGCACGCGGGCCCGGCCCAAGACACCCCTGGAACTGCGGCAAGAGAAGTGGGCCTCGGTGTCTTCATCCCGAGAGGTGGAGTCTCACTTGGACCAGCCCGCCGAGTTGGACTTCACATTCATACTGAACGCGTATGGGTACCCCAGCGACGTCAAGCGCTGCGTGGAAGGAATGCTCCACCACTGCGGCGGCCACACGGTGGAGGCCATCGTCATCGACAACGGCTCTACGGACGGCACCGGAGAACTCCTGGAGGAGATGCTAAGTCAATATCCGGCGCTCCGGGTGGTCCACTGCGACCACGTCATCGGCGACGCCGCCAGCAAGAACATCGGTCTGAAGCAGAGCCGTGGCCGCAACATCGTGATCATAGACGGATCAGCGGAGATTACCGGGAATATCCTGGACCCCATCGCCCGGAAATTGGAAGACGAAACGGTGGGTATCTTTGGCCCCTACGGCCTCAGCACCAGCGACATGCAACATTTCCACGACGAGGTGGAAGATGGCGACGCCGACGCCATGCAGGCATATTGCATGGCTTTCCGACGTGAAACGGTCAACACCGTTGGGCTGATGCGTGAGTGCTTCCGGTTCTACCGAAACTTGGACATCGACTATTGTTTCCAGTTCAAGGACAAGGGTTTCCGGGTCGTGGCGGATTCCACCCTGTGCTTGGTCCGCCACGAACACCGCCAGTGGACGGAGTTGGACGATAACCAGCGTGACGAACTAAGCAGGAAGAACTTCGGACGGTTCCTGAAGCGCTGGGGCAACCGGCCCGACCTGTTGATCGCCGCCGACGCCGTGGGGTTCGAAAACCAGCAGCAGTTCCATCATTAGGCCGGCTGGGGCCCGCCTCACGTGTTTCCAGAACCGTCGCATCCGTTTCTCCCACCCAGCCAAACCCCACCGCGGCTTCCTCGGTAGTGCGAGCCCATCCTCAAAACGGCGGCGTTTCGCGCAAAACACCGCTGGGTAAAACAGCCATAAAATTATCCAGAATCGAGATACTTTACATAACGAATCTCAGTTTCGACTTACACAATCGGTTGGAGAGATTCCTCCACCGGCCGAAAGAACACCTATTTGGGACTTTGATTGCAGCCCTGACATGCGATACTCCACCTCATTCAATATCCTAAACTCAACCTTGACTCCATGCCTGGCTGATGCTAGATTCCCATTTGGTCCGGCTGTGGATTTCCTGGTCTCCCGCACCGTCCGGCAGAGCGCCTAACCAATGTCCGAGATTGCCGAGAGACTATTGGCAGGCGAGCAAAGGGCGCTATCGAGGTTGATCACCTTGTTGGAGCGGGGAGACCCGGCGGCCGCCGAGGCAATGAAGGCGGTTGACGGGCATACTGGAAGGGCTTACACAGTGGGAATCACTGGCCCTCCCGGCTCAGGAAAGAGCACGATCGTCGACCAACTGACACAGCTGGTTCGAGAGACAGGCTCAAGCGTGGGCATCATTGCTGTCGATCCCACCAGCCCGTTCAGTGGTGGAGCCCTATTGGGCGACCGCATCCGGATGCAACGCCACTACCTGGATTCCGGGGTCTTTATCCGCAGCGTGGCTACGCGGGGCCAAACGGGCGGGTTGCCTCGGATCGTCAAAAGCATGGTCCGGGCGCTAGACGCCGCCGGAACCGACCTGATACTGGTCGAGACTGTGGGTGTCGGGCAGACCGAACTTGGCATAATCAGTGTGGCGGACACGGTGGTGGTAGCGTTGAACCCTGAATCGGGAGACGCTATCCAGACACTGAAAGCCGGAGTGATGGAGATCGCCGACGTTTACGTGGTAAACAAGGCGGACCGGGAAGGGGCTGACCAGATGGCGATGGCCATCACGGGGATGCTCCATTTGGCCTCCGTCAGTCCCGAGTGGAGCCCGCCGGTATTGCTGACAGCCGCCCTCACCGGTCAGGGCATACAAGACCTCTGGATGAAGATACAAGACCACCGGGAGTTCCTCACCACCAGTGGCGGACTTGAAGACCGCCGCGGAAAACAGCGCAAACGGGAATTCCTAGAGGCGGTAGAGGAGGTGTTGGCGCAGCGTCTTCGCAACAAGGTCGCAAACGACCCTGACCTTAACGCTACTTTGGAAAAGGTAGCGGCGAAAGAGACCGATCCGTACTCCGCGGCATTGGAGTATCTGGAATCTTCTCTCTTTTCGTCAGACTGGCTTAACGCACAGTAGGCGTATCCATATGGTGTCCCGGCGCGGCGGGGCAACTCCATGGACCTTCCCCTGGGAAACACGCCCAATCAGCGTGGACGGGGAGACTAACTTATCCGATTCACGGACGTGGAGATTTGTAATGTCAGTTCTAGGTGTTGATTTAAGGGCCTCTCGTAAAAAACCATCCGCAGTAGCCATATTGGATTCCCACTCTCATTTGTCCGAACTCCGAAGTTTCTACGAAGACAGCGAACTGACTGAGTTGGTGGACAATATCCGGCCCGGCCTCATCGCCATCGGCGCCCCGTTGAACCTGCCGTCGGGTTTTTGCTGCTTGGACCAGTCCTGCGATTGCCGGTTCTCGGTACCCGACAGGAAGGGCCGCCTGCTTGAACTCGAATTGGCCAAGATGGGGATCAGTTGCTTCTACACCAACAAGGGTTCCATCATCAGGGAACTGATCTACCGTGGGATCCGTTTGAGCCGCGACCTCAGGGACGCGGGCCATGAAGTGATAGAAGTGTATCCCCACGCCACCAAGATGCTGCTATTTGGCGATAAAGTGCCGCCGAAGAACAGCGCTATCAGTGTCAGCTACATAATCGACCATCTGACGCCTCTGGTTTCAGGGATGGAAAAGCATGCCGACGACCTGGACCGGAACACCTGTGACGCCATAATCAATGCCTACACCGGACAGCTACACGCACAGTCCAACACCGATGTCCTCGGAGACCCGGACGAGGGTATCTTGGTACTGCCCAAAATGCCGAATTAAAACGGGGAACCGGACCCCGTAAAAGGGACGATGGAGCGCCCATGGCCGGATTCAACAAACCGGCCATGGGCTTCCTTTTTAGGTCTGAGGCCCACCGTGGCCGGGCGAAGGCATTCGAGGGCCGGAATGCCATAAATATTCGGGGTGCATCGAGGCTTGCCCCTCCGGGCCGGCCCACCTATGGTGGGATTAAAATAGCTTGACAGACTAGGGCGTGCCCTCCAAGGAGGTGTGAAAATTGGACCTGCATATATTCGGACGCAACTTGGAGATCACCGACAAGACCCGGGAGCACGTGGAGAGCAAGCTGCACCAGATCGACCGCCACCTTCCGGGGATCTCGGATGCAACAGTGGAGTTGGCCTACGAGACCACCCGGTCGAACAACGACCGGATCGTGGCCCAGGTAACCCTGCATGTCGGCGGGACCATCCTTCGGGCCCAGCAGAGGGCCGCCAACACTAAGGCCGCGGTAAATTCGGTGGCCAAAGCGCTGGACCAGCAGATCAAGCGCTACAAGAGCCACGCCTACCGCAGCGAACGCAGCCGTCTGACGGGCCGAAGCGCCAACCAGGAGACCGATGCGGCGTACGCCGGGGCCGGTTGGCCGGTGGATGGACCCACGGCCGGCCTGGAGGAAACGGAGGGCGGGTTCGCGGACGGGCAAGTGGTCCGGGTGAAAGAGTTCGAGATGGAGCCCATGAGCGTGGATGAAGCCGCCGCTCAGATGCAGTTTCTGGGCCACTCCTTCTACATGTTCTTGGACTCCGAATCAGACAAGCACAGCGTCCTGTATCTGCGGGGAGACGGGAATTACGGGCTGATACAACCCAAGTCGGCATAGTCTGATATCGACCATCAAAAAGGCCATCCCTCCAACCGGTCCCGCCGGAGGAAGGATGGCCTTCTTCTGTCCCAATTCTGAACGCTCTGAAACTTCGGTGTCAGTCGGTCTTGCTGTCCCCGTTGCCCTGTCGGCTGCCCATGCTCAGGAAGTTGCCCAGCATGGAGGTGAACTCCATCGGGAATATCCATTTGGTCGACGGACTTTCGCCCAAGGCCTTCAGGGTCTCGAAGTACTGGAGGCTCATGGTGCGCCCGTCGGCTTTGGAGGCAACGGCGTTGATGCGTTCCAATGCCTCGCTGAATCCCTGCGCCCTGAGCACGGCCGCCTGCTGGTCGCCCTCAGCATTTAGGATTTCCGCTTGGCGTGAGCCCTCGGCCGTTAGGATCGCCGCCCGTTTCTCGCCTTCGGCGATGTTAATCTGAGATTGCCTGGCGCCCTCGGACTCGGTGATGTCGGCTGTTTTGATCGCTTCAGCCGATTTCTCCCGTTCCATGGCCGCCTTCACGCCGGGAGGCGGGTCGATCTCGTTGATCTCCACCTGGGAGATCTTGACCCCCCACCGCTCGGTAACCTCGTCCATCCGCACCTGGAGGGCGTCCCTGATACGCTCCCTTTCCGCCAGGGCCTCGGACAGCGTGGTGGAGCCGATCACCGCTCTCAAGGTGGCGAAGGCCAGGTTCACCACGGCCAACTCAAAATTCTGGATCTCCAGAACCGCGCGCTCGGCGTACTCCTCCATTATTCGGTAATAGATAACGAAGTCCATGTCCACCACCACGTTGTCGGCGGTGATGTACTTCTGGGTTGGCACCCGGGTCACCCGCTCCCTCAGGTCAACCTTAGTCCCGCTATAGACAAGCGGAAGCAGGAAATGCAATCCCGACCGCCGGGTGCCGACGTAGGTGCCAAATTTTTGCACAATCATCCGTTGGTATTGCTGTACGAGTACCAGTCCAGCTGCCATGTTTTCCTCCCTATATACCGTATACCGGGCGTTGCCAAATTATCGGGCGTTGAAGGTGTTGCGAGTTGCCCGAACGTATTACGAGTTATCTTGCTTATCTGGATCATTCTGTCGAAAAACAGTCACAATCAGTCCGTCCACGCTTCTGACTTCAACCTGTTCGCCGACTGAAATCACACTATCATCTTCGCTGATGGCTGTCCAGGTTTCGTTTCCAACCATGACGATCCCCCTGGGCGCCAGTTCACCAGTCACCCTGCCTCGCATGCCGGTCAAGACCGACGCCTTCTCCGGCGGCCCCTGTTTCCGAGACTGATAGGCCATCCCAACCACATACACCAGGGCCAGGCCAACGACACCCCCGGTGCCTGACACCAGCCACCGGCTCACGGAGATTGAGGGCATGGTTGGGGACACATCTCCGAATTGAGTGAACAGGATCAGGCCGCCAACGATGAGACTAACGATGGCGCCCACTCCCAAGATCCCGAACCCGGCCACCACCACTTCCAGCACCGTCAGCACCATGGCCAATAGGACAAACACCACTCCGGCCCAGTTGACCGGCAGGTTGCCCAGGGCCAGGAACGCCAACAGCAGGCAGATAACCCCCACGACCCCTGGGGCGATGAGGCCGGGGTTGAACATCTCCACCACGATGCCCAGGCCGCCCACGGTCAACAGGATAAAGGACACGTTGGGATCGGAGATGAACTCCAAAAAGTGCTCCAGGACGGTCTTTTCGAAGGACCGAATCTCCAAGCCCCGGGTCTCCAGCACGACCGTCCCAATCGAAGTTTCGGCGCTCAGGCCGTCGAGCTTGGCCAGCAGGTCGTCCAGGTTCTCGGCGATGAGGTCGACCACGTTGTCGGCCAATGCCTCCTGGGCCGAATAAGAGGCTGCGGACCGGACCGTCTCCTCCAGCTTGTCTTCATTGCGGCCCCGCGTCTGGGCGATGCTTCTTATTAGGGCGGCGGCGTCGTTCTCCACCTTGCTGGCCAGGGTGTCGTCCAAGTCTTCGCCGGTGGCGGAGATGGGAGTGGCCGCGCCGATGTTGGTTCCCGGGGCCATGACCGCGAAGTTGCCTGCCGCCGTTATGAAGGTCCCCGCCGAGCCGGCCCTGGCCCCCTTTGGCGAGACGAAGACCGCCACTGGGACCGGCGACTCCAGCAGCAGTTCGACTATATCTCTGGTGGAGCTGAGGAGCCCCCCGGGGGTGTCCAGTTGGATTATCAGGAGCGCCGCGCCCTCTTCCTGGGCCTGTTCGATGGCCCTGGCGATAAACCGCACCTTGACATGATTGATGATGCCATCGACCGTCATGACCAAGGCGTGCGGAGAGTTGGGGTCCTGAGCGCGGGCCAGCACCGGGCCAAGAATGCCGGTGAACAGCATGCCCAAGAAGAGAAAGACGAGGGAGAGCCGGACGATACGAAGCCGCTGGGTCATACGGTCCACCGCCTTAGTTCGAGGCCTCGGATCTGATGGGAGCCGGCGTCAAGGTCAGGGTTAGACCGGGGTCACTGATTCGGCCAGGGCCGCTTCCGTTGAGAATACCTCCGCCGGCTCCGGCGCTTTTGCCATCCGCGCCAGCAGTGGGTTCACCAGTCTTAGCGCGCCGCCCAAGGTCGGGTGGCCCATGATCTTGCTAATCATCGAGCTATGCCAGTCAAAGGACACATCCGGGGAACTGGCCAACTCAGCAATGAAACCGTTCTTGCTGGCCTGGTGGATCAAGGAACTTATGTGGCTGTCGCCCAGGAACTCAAACACGCGGCGGGCCGAGTAGCCGATTTCCAGTTCTTTGGATAGCAGGCCCTTCCACTCTTTCTGATATGCCCCCAATCCGTTGGCGGACAGGTTATCTTCGCGCAGGGCTCGGTCCAGCGCCCCCGAGGCGATCTCGCTGGCGATCAGTGAGTAAAAGATACCGCCTCCGGTGGTCGGTTTCACCTGGCCGGCGGCGTCGCCCACCACCAATACCCGGTCTGTAAAGGTCTTCCGCAACGGCCGAAGTGGTATGCCCCAACAGACGGGCTTGTCTACCAACTCCGTGATCTTCCCCTCCGCCTCCCGGGCGGAGATAAAATTGGCGAACCGCTCCGGCGCGTTCTTGCGCACCAATAAGCCGGCCAGAGCGTATCCGGGCCGGGTCGGGACCAGCCAAGCAAAGAACCCAGGGGCCACGTTGCGGCCCAGATAAACTTCAACCTCGTCAAGACCATCGGTCTCGACCACGGCCTGGATGCCAACCACGTAGTCCGAGGGTTTGCCCAGTCCCAACTGGGAGTTCAGTTGGGAGCCGAACCCGGCGGCCAAGACCAGAGACCTGGCTTCCATGGCGCCGTCGTCGGTTATCACCGAGATCCGGTCCTCGTGCTGCTCTACCCGCACCACCCGCCGGCCGAGCAGGTATTCGGCCCCGGCTGCTCGCGCTTTGTCGGCGAACGAAGACACGTAGGCCACCCTATTGACCACGCGCGCCACCGGATGGGGCGTTTCGAACCTGACAACTTCGGAGGAAGGGGCGACTACCCGGGCGGAGCTGATCTCACGGTAGACCAGAGCGGGGTCGATGGGGTAACGCCGAAAACATTCTTCACCGACTAAGCCGGTGCACAGTTTGTCGCCGATATTTTCTCTGGAGTCGATGACGGTAACGCCGTAGCCTTGGGACGCCAAGGAGAGGGCGGCGTTGTTGCCGGCCGGACCGGCTCCCACCACAATCACATCTTCCAAATTGAGCGTACCTCGAAAAAGCCCCAGGTCCGGGGCCGGATGGTCACGCGGCGATTATACTCCCAGGCTATACCCTCGGCCACGCGATCAGGCGGGCCAGTTCGACAGTTATTGTAAACTGAGCGCCGGCTCATAACCGGGCCAGTCCGCGTTAGAAGGGCGGACAATCCTATGCCAACTGGCCCGCCCATCACGCCTTGACAGCGCCTGGGCGACGTGTATAATTTTGCCAAACTCAAAATTGGTCAGACCACTTTTCGCCGGATGCTGATGCAGTCCGTATTACATAACCTCCAGGGCCAGCGGCTACATGAGTCCATCGTGCAGCGGTTCCATGCGCTGATACAGCAGGGCGTCTTGCAGCACGGGGCCAAGTTGCCTGCGGAGCGGGTGCTGGCCGAACAGCTAAAGGTCAGCCGCAGTTCGGTCAGGGAGGCCATTAGGACCCTGGAACTGCAGGGTCTGGTTGTTACCAAGCATGGTTCCGGCACCTTCATCAACACCCAGAGCCTGGACGCCGTGGCGACATTGATGACATCTTCCCTAGGCGAGGGCCTGAGCGCGGGCGAGGGACGGCTCCGGGACATCTTCGAGGTCCGTCACCTCCTTGAGCCTCAGATCGCCGCTTTGGCGGCGCAAAGGGCGACACCAGAGGACGCGGAACGCCTTGCGGCGATCTTAATAGAACAACAGCGTCAGATCATGGAGGGCGAGACCGGCGTGGACGCCGACACCGCATTCCACTTCGCCCTGGCCACGGCCACCCACAACGCGGCTCTCGTCAAAGTGGTAAGCGCCGTGGAGGACGTGCTGAAGCAGTCCCGGGACCAGTCGCTGCAACAACCGGGGCGGCCCCAACGGTCACTGGACTCCCATCGCCAGATCCTGGAGATGGTCCGGGGGGAAAACCACCTGGGCGCCAGGGAAGCCATGGAATACCATCTGACCGCGGTGGAGCCTTCCGCGGTCTTTCCCAGCGCGGTCCTTGATGAATAAGGGCATGAAAATGTTTGGGCGCCGCTGAAGTTGGGCGCCCCGGCGTAATTGAATAAATATAAGTAGTAGATAGGAACCACCTGATACTCAAAAGCCGAGGAGGAAACCTATGGCTACCCTAGCCGTGGAGGTGGTGTACCGGGGTATATTCCAGAAGACTCTGGCCCGGAACATCGTTCGACACATCGTTTTCGCCGCCCGCAAAGACGGCAAGATTGGCACGGCCTTCGGCCGCTACGGAGACTCTCCCGAACGGAACGGCATCCCGGCGAAGCAATTCGCCATCGTGGCCGATACGTCCCTGGAACTTGAGGAGAGCATGGCCGTTTACGAGGCCAACGCCGTGGATGTCACCATCAATGTCGACGACACCATGTGCAAGGGCATCGAGTCATGGGCCTGGTACGGTCTGCAGCCCATCAACGAACTGACCAAGCCGGGCGGCACACTGATCGTCACCTCCCGCCAGGACGCCGATTCTCTGATCGAGGATATCCATCAGAAGGACACTCCCTACAACCTGGCGATCATCCCCAGCACCGTGAGTTTCTCCGGACTCTGGGTCTACAAAGACGACCATACCGACATGCGGGCCCTGGGCGCGCTGTGCAAGGTCTGCCCCGAGTTGGTAAGTCTCGAGGCGATGCTGGAGTCTATCCAGGAACAGACCGGCAGCGAGGCCAAGGTATCCTCGGTCCAGCGGGCCCACGACCGGACCGTCACCCGCCCCGTGGAACCAGGCGAGGGCAATAGCGAGACTCCCTTCAGCTTCGACCTGCCCGGTTGGAAGACCATGGAAGAGGGATTGGTGATCCGTGGCATCGCCGCGGGGACCGGTTTCAGAGGCGGCGAAGAAGGCTACACCCCGGGCCGCAGCGAGGTCTTCAAGAAATGGAGCACCCGCTCCATGCGGCCGGTCATCAACTTCGACACCTGCATCAAGTGCACCCTTTGCTGGCTGCAATGCCCCGACACCTGCTTCGACGTGACCTCCGACGGGCTGTATGACGCCAACATGGAATCGTGCTGCGGCTGCGGGGTCTGCGAGGCTGTTTGCCCCGTGCCCGACTGCGTGACCATGGTGAGCGAGACCGAGTTCACCGGCAACGACAGCCAATGGGACGCGTGGACGGCCGACAAAGACGGCTACAACAAGTGGATGACGGTCTTGGTTGAGAAACAGAAGGATGAGACTCGGACCCACGGTTTCCACCATGTCGGCGGATACGCTGACGAAATCGACGCATTGGAGGAAGCCTAATGGCCACCGCACAGGCGGCGCTCTTTCAAGAGTCCACCGAGGAGTTGATCAGCGGCAGCGAGGCCATCGGCATCGCCTGCGCCCTCGCCGACGTTGACGTGATTACCGCATATCCGATCCGGCCCTACGACACGGTGATGCAATACGTGTCCAAGCTCAAGGCGGATGGCGCTTTCGACTGCGATTTCATCGTCGCCGAGAGCGAGCATTCCCAGTTTGAGATCGTGAAGCACGCCTCCGCCGTGGGCGCCCGGACCTTCACCGGTTCCAGCGGCGTGGGCTGGTTCTACGCCTTCGAAGCCATCACCGTCACCGCCGGACTCCGGATGCCCGTGGTGGCCATGGTCGGCAACCGGGCGCTGGACGACCCCGGCGCCTTCGGCGTGGAGCACAACGACGCCTTGGCGGTCCGCGACCTGGGCTGGCACCTGTACTGGGTAGCCACGGCCCAAGAGGCGTTGGACATGGCGCTGAAGGCGTGGAAGGTGGCGGAGGACCCGCGGATCCTGCTGCCCTTCGCCCTGAGCTGTGACGGTTCATTCCTAACCCACTCGCAGGCGATCGTGCAGGTGCCCGCTCAAGACCTGGTGAAGAAATTCCTGCCCAATTACCAAAGGGGCAAGCTGCAATTACACCCCGACAACCCGATCACCGTGGCCCCTCAGGTGAACGAGGACTGGCTGATGGAGATCCGCAAACAGACCGACGAAGCCATGCGCCGGACGTCCGGCGTGATCGTCGAGGCCCACGAAGAGTTCCGGGAGATCTTCGGCCGGGGCGACCCCAGCCCGTTTATCGAAGAGTTCATGTGCGAGGATGCTGAGATAATTCTAGTGGGAATGGGCACCCTCGCCATGCCGGCCCGGGTGGCGGTCCGCCGCATGCGCGAGGCCGGCAAGAAGGTCGGGTTCCTGCGCATCAAGTTCTTCCGGCCCTTCGCCACCGAAGAGGTCCAGCAGGCGCTGGGAAGCGCCAAAGCCGTGGCAGTCATCGACCGCGATTATTCCTACGGCTCTCCATCCTTCGGCGGAGTGCTGTTCCATGAATTGCGCTCGACCCTTTACCCCTTGAACGAACGGCCCTTGATGTTGAACTTCATCGCCGGGCTGGGCGGACGAGAGGTCAAGGTCCGCGACATAGAAGAGATGGTTGAAACGACCCAAAAAGCGATCGACACTGGTAAAATCGAACAAGAGACCACCTGGGTAGCGGTAAGGGAGTAAGCGATATGGCTACGGTGCAAGAACTTCCCCCGGTAAAGGGAGTAAAGAATATCCCGTTGGAGGAGCTGTACTCCTCCGGTCACCGGACCTGCCAGGGCTGCGAATCGGCCCTGGTGATGCGGCTGATGATCAAGGCCGCCGGCCCCCGGACCATCGTTCTGGGCAGCACCGGCTGCATGTACGTGGCCAACACCACCTACTACAGCACGCCTTGGGTGGTGCCCTGGATGCACACCCAGCTTGGTTCCTCCGGCTCCGCGGCCACCGGCACCGCCGCGGGCCTGGCGTCCATGATGCGCAAGGGCAAGATGCAACAGGAGCCCATCAACGTCATCGCCTTCTGCGGCGACGGCGGCGGCATGGACATGGGACTCTCCGCCATCTCGGCGGCCCTGCAGCACGATGAGTACAACCTGCTGATCCTGTGCTACGACAACGAGTCCTACGCCAACACCGATATCCAGGCGTCGGGCGGCACTCCCTGGGGCGCCAACACCACCTTCAGCCCGCCGGGGAAAGAGACCCGGATCATGAACAACCGGTGGAAGAAGAACATGGCCCCCATGCTAGCCGTCGGGCATCCCAACGTCCGGTACGTGGCCACGGCCTGCGGGTCCTACGGGTTGGATTTCAACAACAAGATCCGCCGCGCCCTGACCATCGGCGGCCCCACCTTCATCCACAGCATCGACCCCTGCCCCAAGGGCTGGGACTACGACCCCAAATACTCCCACGAGTTGGGGATGCTGGCCATCGAGACCGGCATCTGGGTCCAATACGAGATCATCGACGGCGAGCTGACCCTCAACGGTCCCAGCCGGTCCATCGCCAAGGGAATCCGCAAGCGGAAGCCCGTGGAGGACTACCTGATGCGCCAGGGCCGCTTCGCCCACTTCACCCCGGAAGACATCAAACACTTCCAAGACAAGGTCGACGAGAGCTGGGAGAAGTGGTGGCTGCCCGGCGTTATCCCCATCACCGCCAGCAAAGAGGAGTAGGCGCCGCGCCAGCTAGATACCTCCGGTTGCGAACGCGCACAAAGGGGCGTCCCGATTCATCGGGACGCCCCTCTCGTTTTTGTGTTCCTTCCCCCATTTGGGGGAAGGTTAGGATGGGGGCCGGTCCATCGTCGCGCCAGGCGCCAACTCCTTGACCTCCGATATCAGCCGGTCTCCCAGGCGGTCCTTCTCAACCTCCAGGTCATACCGGCATTGCAGGTTCATCCAGAACCGCTCTGAGGTGCCGAAATACCGGGACAGACGAAGGGCAGTGTCGGCGGTAACCGCCCGGTTGCCGTGGACAATCTGGTTGATGCGCCGGGGATGGACGCCAATGTCCTTGGACAACCGGTACTGGCTAATGCCCGATGGACTCATGAATTCTTCCAACAGCACTTCGCCTGGATGTATCGGCGGCAATTTCGTAGATGTCATGTCCCTCTCCTAGTGATAGTCGGTAATCTCCACATCATAAACATCGCCATCCTCCCATCGAAAACAGATCCGCCATTGGTCGTTGACGCGGATACTGTATTGGCCGGCCCTAGTCCCGGAAAGCTGCTCCAAGCGGTTGCCAGGTGGAGAGCGCAGGTCCTCCAGCGAGTCCGCCGCATCGAGGATAACCAACTTACGTAGCACGCTCCGCTGCACGTCCGGCGGCAATCTGCGCGATCTTTCCCGCCGGAAAACACGTTCGGCTTCCTGGTCACGGAAAGACCTAATCATATTGAGGTCATGATAGTGCGATGCGCTCATAACGTCAAACGCTATGATACGGCTCTTTATTTTTAAAAATCCGTCCGCACTTGCCACCACCGGCGGTTCGCGTTAGAGTAAGTCCGATTTTGGCCTCACTGCAGTATCTCTAATTACGTGGTGATGCTTTGTCCGGTTAAAGGCATCCGACAGAAGAACCCAGGCCGAAGATTCTAGGCCGACTATTGCAGGAGGACCCGATGGCGAACGACCCGATCAATCTCTACGACTATGAAGCCAGGGCCAAGCAGGTCTTGTCCCATGACAAATGGGACTTTATCGACGCCGGCGCCATGGACGAGTTCACCACTCGGCGCAACCGGAGCGCCTTCGACCAATTGACCCTCCGCCCCCGTTTCATGCGCAGCGTGGAGGAACGGAAGATCGCCACAACCATGCTGGGTCAGGACCTCAGCATGCCGGTCTTCGTCTGCCCAGCCGGCAGCCACGGGATCGCCCATCCCGACGCCGAGGTGGCCACCGCCAAGGCCGCCGGCAGGTCAAACACCTTAATGATGCTCAGCACATCATCCAACTGCAGCATGGAAGAGGTGGCCGAAGCCGCCACCGGACCGCTTTGGTTCCAGCTCTACCACCGGGGTAACGCCCTGACCGAGATGCTGGTGCACCGGGCCGAGGAAGCGGGCTTCAAGGCCATTGTGCTGACCATCGACACCCCGGTGCCCAGTCCCAAGGAGCGGGACCTGCGTAACAAATTCGAGCGTACCCTGGAGTTGGGCAACTTCCGGGACCTGGGCCTCTCTCGCTCGGAGATCAGCGGCACCGACGAGACCCCCGGCTGGGACGTGTCCCGGGCCGACCCAATCACCTGGAAGGACCTGGAATGGCTCAAGGGCCTGACCTCGCTGCCCCTGGTGCTCAAGGGAGTCAGGATCGCCGAGGACGCCAAGATCGCCGCGGAGAGCGGCGTTGAAGGCATCTTGGTGTCCACCCACGGCGGGCGGCAGTTGGACCAGACCATGGGCTCCATCGAGATGGTGCCGGAGATAGTCCAGGCGGTGAACGGCAATTGCGAGGTATACCTGGACTCGGGCGTCCGCCGCGGCAGCGACGTCATCAAGGCCCTGGCGTTGGGCGTCAAGGCGGTGGGCATCGGCCGGCCATTGTACTGGGGTCTGGCGACCGAGGGTTCCGACGGCGTCCACCATGTTCTGGAGTTGCTGCGGGAAGAGGTCGACCGCTGCTTGGCCTTCTGCGGGCAGAGCGACGTCACCAACCTCGATTCGGCCCTGATCAACATCCCCAACAACTGGGGGCCGGGCTCCACCGCGCCGTAATATTGCCACAGTCAGGTCTTTACACCAACGTAGGGGCACGGCCCCGATGATATCGGGATGCCCCTACGTTTCGCCTAAGCCCCGCGTACACCGTCACCAGTAGCGGGAGTCACCGTTGAATATGGCGAGTGATTATTGGATGGAGCCGCACACATCAACGGAGCTCCAGGAAACCTAATTGCGGACATGCCCGTAGGGCTTGCCAGTCATGGCCTGTCTGGTGGCCGGAATGCTAGTCTTCAACAGCGAACGAGCGTTGCTAAAGTTATGCAATCTCATGTTACGCAGTATCAACAGGTATCCTCGTGATGACTCACCTTCGGGCCAGCGCGCCGATAGGTGAAGGGCGATTTTGCGAAGATTCTTAAAATGGTTCGGGATCATAACGGGCGGGCTGCTCGGCGTCTTCCTCGTGCTGCTAGTTGTGCTATTTTTGGTCGGGTCTCGGAAAGAGAACCGTACTTACGATATTGAGATAGCATCGGTGGCGGTCCCCACCGATGCTGCGAGCATCGCGAAAGGAAAACACTACGTGGAAGCCATCGGGGTTTGTCAGGTGTGCCATGGACAGGACCTAGCCGGGCCAGATGTAGATGGGTGCAAAGTCGTACCCTGCACCGCCTTCTCGGACGATCCCTTGTTCGGCAAATTGATGCCCAGCAATCTAACCTCTGGCCGCGGTGGGATCGGTGGTGTCTTCTCTGATGAGGACTACGTCCGGGCAATTCGGCACGGGATAGGCCTAGATGGCAAGTCGCTGCTCATCATGCCGTCGGAGCAATTCAACAAGATTTCCGACGAAGACCTTGGCGCCATAATTGCTTATCTTAAAACTCTCCCTCCGGTAGATAACGAGCTGGACGAATCTGGGCTGGCCCCATTGGGCCGCATTCTCGCAGTATTTGAGGGAAGCTTCCTACCGGCGACACAGATCGACCATAACGCCCCACGTACACCGTCCCCAGTAGCGGGAGTCACCGCTGAATATGGCGAGTACCTTGCAGAGATTTGCACTATTTGTCATGGAGAGCGACTGTCCGGAGGTGAGGTCCCCGGCAGTGATCGTGCTGAAGCCCCCAACATTACTCCGGGTGGCGCCCCTGGGAGTTGGACGAGGTCCCAGTTCATAGACACCATTCGCAGCGGTACGACTCCTCAAGGCAATCTGCTGGATCCAAGATTAATGCCGTGGAACAGGTTCACTCAGATGACCGACGACGAATTGGACGCAATATGGTTGTACCTGCAGTCGTTGCCCGCCCGAGAGTTCGAGAAGTAAGTCCTGCCGTGAAGGGGCCAACGGGATCATAGTAACGGCTTTGCCGAAAATTGTACGGCGGCGGTGAACCACTGCTTTGCAGTCGCCAGTGAACGGGAACCAGGCCGGTACTGAATGGTGGCGACGTGAACTCCGCTCGTCCGGCAAGGGCCTGGTGTTGGGCCTCGGCTTCGGCGTAATCATGGTTCGACGGAGCTCACCACGAACGGCAGGTTGGGCGGATTATCGAAATGAATTTTTAGTCCGCGGCCGCCCCCGCCGCGCTGGCGGAGCGCACCCCAGCGAACAACTCGGACAGCAACTTGTTGAATACTGACGCCTGTTCGAAGTGGGCCGAGTGGGCGGCGCCGGGCACCACCTCCATGCGGGAGCCCGGAATCACTTTTTGGACCTCGGCGATGACCTCGGGCGGGAAGATGGCGTCTTCTTTGCCGACGATCAGCAGGGTGGGAATCCGCCAGCCCGCGAAGGCCTCGGCCTGGGGCCCGTCCTCGCGGCGGAAACCGGAGATGACCCCGTCCTCTCCGCGGGGCGGGTTCAGCCCGCCGATCTGCTGGTAGAGGAAGGTGAGGGCCGGGTTCTCTCTGATGAAACCGGCCGACAGTGAACGGGCCGGACCGTCGGGCGGCGGGTTGGTGTTCTTAAGGGCCGCCAAAACGCCTTTGGTGGCCACTCCGCCGGTGGTGTCGCCCAAGACCAGTCCCAGGGTGCGCTCTGGGTGAGCCAGCGCGAATCCCAGGCAGCTAAACCCGCCCATTGACTGGGCGACCAAGAACGCCTTGTCGATCTTCAGGTGGTCCAAAAGGGCGGTCAGGTCATCGATGAAGTTCTCCCGCAGGGGTGAGCCTTGCTCGGCGATGGAGGCTCCCCAGCCCCGGTGGTCGAAGGTGACGCAGCGGTATTCGCCGGAGAAGGCGGCCACCTGCTGCCACCAACTCATGTGGTTGCCGCCGCGCCCGTGGGCGAAGACTATCGCCGGGGCCGAATCGTCGCCGTGGGACTCGTAGTAGAGATCGATCCCGTTTATCGGTGCTTTGGGCACGGTGGGCCTCCGTTAATTTTGAATTTACCGGGCGTTAATGATTTTTGTTCATTATACCGGCCACTGTTGGCGGTGGTAGGCGGCGTCCCAGAACATGTACTCGTAGCGGCTGCTGGTCATGAACGCTTGGCGCATGGCCTCCAATTCCACCGGCCCGGCGTCGGCGGCCGTCTGGTCGACAAACCCGCGCCAGGCTTCGACACTGCCCTCCAGGAACCCTTCGACGTAGAAGCGGGTCCATTGTCCGTAGAGCGGGTGCTCCGAGTGGCCCACCTCGTCCTTAAATAGATGGTAGGTCCAGGGACAGGGCAGCAGGGCGGCGGCGGTGGGGCCAAGGCCGTGCCGCGACGCCGTCTGCAGCATGTGGTCCACGTAGGCGGTGTTGGTCGGCGAGCGCACCGCGTTCTGGGCGTCGGCTATGGTGAGCCCGGCCTCGGCCAGCAGCTTGTGGTGCAGGGGCCGCTCCACCGGGGTCATGACGCGCTGGGCGAGGTCTTGAAGGGTCTGGGAGTCGGGCGCTTTGGCCAACGCCATGGCCACCGTGCGCCCGAATCCCTCCAGGTACAGGTAGTCCTGGGCCAGGTAGTAGCGGAAGGTATCCAGGGGCAGCGTTCCGTCCTTTATCTCCTTGAGGAAGGGGTGCTCGAAGATACGCCGCCAGATGGGCTCGGCCTCGTTCCTTAGTTGTTCGCTGAAACTGGGCATGGTCTATCCGGTAATTTGAAATTGTGCCGGTGACGAAATCCCCCTTAATCCCCCTTTACGAAAGGGGGAGACCTTTGCTCCCCTTAGCGAAAGGGGGAGACCTTTATCCCCCCTTTCGTAAAGGGGTTAGGGGGATTTTGGTTCCGCCGATTCCTTTCCCGCCTGGTCCAACTCCCGTTGCCTTAGTTCCACCCGGCGAATCTTGCCGCTGACGGTCTTGGGCAGTTCGGTGACGAACTCCACGGCCCGGGGGTATTTGTAGGGCGCGGTGGTGTTTTTGACGTGGTCTTGCAGGCTGACCACCAACTCGTCGGACGGCACGTAATCGGGGGCGAGAATCACAAAGGCCTTGACGATGTCGCCCCGCACCGGGTCGGGACTGGCCACCACGGCCGACTCAGCCACGGCGGGGTGCTCGATCAATGCGCTTTCCACCTCGAAGGGGCCTATCCGGTAGCCGGCGGAGATGATCACGTCGTCGGCGCGGCCCACGAACCAGAAATAACCGTCCTCGTCTTTGTAGGCCTTGTCGCCGGTCAGGTACCAATCGCCCTGGAAAGACCGGTCCATGGCCTCTTGGTCCTTCCAGTATTCTTGGAACAGCCCCACTGGCCGCTCGGGCTTGACCTTCACCGCGATCTGACCCTCCTCCCCGGCCGGCACCTCGTTGCCCTGCTCGTCCACCACTCCGATGGTGAACCCGGGGGCGGGCTTGCCCATGGACCCCGGCCGGACCTCGTTGCAGCGGAAGTTGGCCACCAATATCACCGTCTCGGTCTGGCCGTAGCCGTCGTAGATCACCAGGCCGGTGCCGTCCTCCCACTGCTTCATGACCTCTGGGTTCAGGGGCTCTCCGGCCCCGGTGCAGTGGCGCAGATTGTCCATCTTGTACTTGGTCAGGTCCTCCAGCACCATCATGCGGTAGGCGGTGGGCGGGGCGCAGAACGAGGTAACCCCATGCTTCTCCAGCAAGCTAAGCGTCAACTGGGGATCGAACCGGCCCCGGGCGTCGTGCTGCATCACCGCCGCTCCCAGGGTCCACTGGCCGAACAGCTTGCCGTAGGCAGCCTTGGCCCATCCGGTGTCGGACAGGGTCCACATCAGGTCGGTGTCTTTCAGGTCGTGCCAGTATTTGGCGGAGATCACGTGGCCGATGGCGCAGGAAGCCTGGGTGTGGAGCACCATCTTGGGATAGCCCACCGTGCCGGAGGTGAAGTAGATCAGCAGGGGGTCGTCGCTGCGGGTGCGCTCGACGTTCTCCAAGACCGGCGAGGCCCCGGCCATCTCCTGTTCGTAGGACACCCAGCCGCGTTTCTCTCCGTGCACCATCACCATGTGTTTCAGGGTCGGGCAGCCGCCGGCCGCTTCCTCCACCTTGGCGGCGTTTTCGTCATCGGTGATGGCCATGACGGCCTCGGCGGTGTTGATCCGGTACTCGATGTCCTTGGGCGTGAGCAGCGTGGTGCCGGGCATGGGCAGGGCCCCCAGCTTCATCAGTCCCAGCATGGCCACGTACCACTCTGGGATTCGGGGCAGCATGATGAACACCCGGTCACCCTTCTGGATGCCCCGGGCGCGAAGCGCGTTAGCGAACCGGTTGGACAGGACCTTCAGGTCCCAGAAGGTATGGTGTTGGACGTTCTCTCCCGTGGGGTCCACCGAGAGTAGGGCCAGCTTGGTGCGGTCATCGGCCCATTTGTCCACCACATCGAAGCCAAAATTGAAATACTCGGGGACTTCCAGGCGGTCATTTTTGTAGGCCGATTCGTAGTCCGGCATATTGGGCGCAACGTCTCTCATAAGCACCTTCTCATAAGTCCTTCCGGGTCGTAACCGAGTGTTGGGCTATTCTACACGCTACGCTGGGCCTGGGAAAGTTTGGCGGTCGATTGCCAAACCGGCGGCCGTGGGTATAATTCCGTCAAGTTATTAACGGCGCGACGGGCACAATGGGCGCTTGGGGCGCGAGGAGAGAGAACATGGCAGGAAATCTGGACGGCAAGACAACCCTGGTCACCGGAGGAGGGTCCGGCATCGGCCGGGCCGCCTCTTTGGCCTACGCCCGGGAGGGAGCGCGGGTGGTGGTGGTCGATGTGAACGTCGAAGGCGGCGAAGAGACCATACAGCAGATCAAAGAGGCCGGGGGCGAGGCCATCTTGGTCCACGCCGACGTCGCCAAGCCTGAGGACACCCAGGCCATGGTGGCCCAGGCGGTTGCGGCATTTGGCAGTCTGGACTGCGCCTTCAACAACGCCGGCGTCTCGGGCCGGGAACGGTGGCTCACCGCCGAGTACCCGGAAGAAGAGTGGGACCGGGTCACGTCCATCAACCTGAAGGGCGTTTGGTTGTGCATGAAGGCCGAGATTCCCCAAATGCTGAAACAGGGGGGCGGGGCCATCGTCAACACCGCCTCGGTGGCCGGGTTGGTGGGCATCCGGGGCACGGCGGCCTATATCGCGGCCAAGCACGGCGTGGTGGGGCTGACCAAGGCGGCGGCCCTGGAATACGCCGACCGGGGCATCAGGGTCAACTCGGTCTGCCCCGGTTACATCCACACCCCGCTGGTACAGGGCGTGTTCGACTCGGTGGATGGCTATGAGGACCAAGTCAAGTCGCGGCACCCGGTGGGCCGGCTGGGCGAGCCCCAAGAGATCGCCGAGGCGGTGCTGTGGCTGTCCTCGGATTCAGCGTCCTTCGTTACCGGACATAACATGGCCGTGGACGGCGGCTATACCGCACAATAAGGTTATTCATTATGCCGATCGACCAGCAGACCCGCCAACGCATGTCCAAGACCGGGTTGACCGCGCTGGACCGGGACCGGGCCTGCCCAGGGTTCGTGCTCTACTGCCCCATGGGGGGCTCAGGCGACGTGTACCTGGTCAACCTGGATGGCGAGGAGGTCCATCATTGGACAATGCCCCATCCGCCAGGACTGTACGGCTACCTCCTACCCAACGGGAACCTTTTCTACGGCGGGAAGATCCGCGATGACACCTGGGACCGGTTTCCCTCGTGGAAGCGGTTCAAAGGCGGCGTGATGTTGGAAGCAACCCCCGCCGGCGAGATTGTGTGGGAGCACCACGACCGGGACCATCATCACGACGCCCGGCGAACGGAGTCCGGCGGCGCGCTGTATCTCACGGTGGAGGAAGTGCCGCGGGACCTGGCCGCGAAGGTGAAGGGCGGTGTTCCGGGACCGGACGGCGGCGCGATGTGGGCCGACGTGATTGTTGAGGTCGATGCCGCCGGAGACCGGGTCTGGGAATGGCATGCCGCGGAGCACCTGGACGCGGAGACCGACGTTATCACGTTCAACGACCACCGTGCTGAGTGGAGCCACGGAAATACGGTGGTCCCGCTGCCCGATGGCCGGGTCATGTTCAGTTTTCGGAATATCTCGACGGTGGGCATCATCGACAAAGCCAGCAACGAGATTGTGTGGAGATTGGGGTACGAGACCTTGGCCCAGCAACACGACCCCAGCATGCTGCCCAACGGCAACATCTTGATCTTCGACAACGGCTCCCACCGCCGCGAAGAACCACTGCCTTCGTCCAGGGTGATTGAGATCGACCCCAACTCCAACCGGACCGTGTGGGAATACCGCGACCGCCCGGCCTACAATTTCTTCAGCCCCTACATCTCCGGGGCGCGGCGTCTGGGCAACGGAAACACTCTGATCACCGAGGGGATGTTCGGGCGTATGTTCCAGGTCACGCCCCAGGGCGAGGTCGTGTGGGAATACATCAATCCCCATTTCTTCACGGACGTTGAAAATCTGGTTGTGAACCGGGTATTCCGGGCGACCCATTACATGCCGGGAGAGATACCATGGCTGTAAGGGCGATAGCTCGTAGGTCGGCTGCGGGAGGGTTTGCGGGCGGTTCTAAAATATGTTGAGGCGAAGCCGGGCGGGTTAAAAACCCGCCCCTACTGACAGCGGACGGGCGCATATGTTCGCCCTTTGAAGCATCATTGTGGACTATCCACCCCTATGTTGGATTCACAATGACATTTGACCCTGAGAAGCATGCCCGTGGCTCAATCCGATTGCCACGTTACGATTACACCCAGCCGGGCGCCTATTTCATAACGATCTGTGCGGCTGACCGGCGGTGCATCTTTGGTGAAATAATAGATGGAACGATGCGGCTAAATAGGAATGGACTAATTGCGGCTGCGCAATGGGCTGGATTGCCGAAGCATTATTCAAACGCAATGCTAGATGAATTCGTACTGATGCCGAACCACGTCCACGGAATAATCTGCCTCACAGATGGCCAACACTCGTCCGTAGGGGCGGGTTTTAAACCCGCCCTCACCTCGCCACAATCCAAACCGCGTCATAGGTTACCTGAGATCATCCGAGGGTTTAAGACGTTTTCATCCCGGAGTATCAACCAACTCCGAGGCACGGCCGGCGCACCCGTTTGGCAGCGAAACTATTACGAACATGTGGTGCGCGGAGAAGACGACTTGGACCACATCAGAAGATATATCATTGAAAACCCTTTGAAATGGGCGGAGGACCCGGAAAATCCCATCACCGGGCAGGTGTCTGCAACGCGATTTGCTGGCGGTCGAGAAAGGTTCTAAGGCAAAGTAGGGCGGGTTTAAAACCCGCCCCTACGTATATTGAAGATTGGGCTTTCGTAGTCTTTGCCGCCCCGCCTACAACTCCAGCAACCGGCTGGTGTCCATGAATTTGGTGATTATCTCGGGGCCGTCGTCGCGGATCACCACCAGGTCCTCTATGTGGAATCCCTGGACGCCGGGCCAGCGCACCCTGGTTTCGACTGCAAATACCATGTTGGGCGCGAGGGGGGTGTCGTCCCTGGCGGCCAGCATGGGCATCTCATGGATATAGAGGCCCAGGCCGTGTCCGGCGAAGGGCAGGTTGAACTCGATGTCCGCCTCTTTGTAGAATCCCACGTTCTGCCGGAAGACCTCGGAGGCCGGCACGCCCGGCAGCATGGTGGCGATGGTCTTTCGGTGCACCTCCGCCAGGCGGTTGTAGATGGAATGCTGCTCTTCGGTGGCCTTGCCCACCACCACCGTGCGGCCGATGTCGGAGAAATAGCCTTTAAACCAGCCGCCGCAGTCCGCCTTCAAGATGTCGTTGGGCTGCAGTTCGATGTCGGTGGGATCGGGGTGGGCGTAGCCGGAATTGGGCCCAACGGTGAAGAACAGGAAGGACGGCAACTCGGCCCCCGACTGCAGCATGTTGGCGCCCAACCGGGCCACCAAGTCCCGTTCCTTCTCGCCGGGGCGGGCGGTGGCGTAGGTGGCCATTAGAGCGCGCTCGGTTGAGGTGGCCGCCCGGCACAGCAACTCGATCTCAGCGGGGGTCTTGATCATCCGCACTTTCTGGAGCATGGGCTCACAGGAGCCGAACTTGGCCTCGGGCATGGTCTCCAGAAGCTCCAGATAATAGTCTGCGGTCAGGTAGGCCGGCTCGATACCGATCCGTGCCGCGCTCAGGCCCTTCTCTTGGAGCACGTCGGACAGCAGTTTGATGGGCGAGTCCTGGTGCTGGGTGTAGGCGCGCACGTCGGATATCCAAGTCTTCTCCCGGACGTAGCCCTCTTCGTTGGTGGCCACGATCAGCGTCGGGTCGCCCTCCCTGGGCCAGACCACCAACGCCAGCCGGTCGCGGATCACCTTCTGGGACCAGATGCCCACTCCACAGGTATAGGGCACGTTTTCCGGCGACATCGCGACGATGGCGTCGAACTCGCCTTTGTCCATTTCGTTGCGCAGGCTGTCCAGGTTGCCGAGGACCTCGTTCATCGTATCTCCGGTTCTCTCCATTTTCCGGTCACCGCCGTAGGGGCACGGCAATGCCGTGCCCCTACGTGATTTGCGGAGCCCGGTTAGTTAACGAATGTCGACCAGGCTTGGGGCAGACGGGCCAGCGCCTCCGCGGGAAGCGGACCTTTGGCTGCGTACCGCACCGACTTTTCCAGGTGGTCCAGGTCGGAATATCCCACCAACACGGTCGAGACGCCCTTGTTGCTGAGGGCAAAGCGCACCGACGCCTCGGCCAGGTCATCGGCGAACCCCTCATCGACTAGAAAGGCAAACTCGCGGGCCCGGCCTTCGTCTTGCTGGAAGTCCCGGCTTGAGCCGATGGGCGCCACCGCGGGCACTGCAACGGGATGGCGCTCGGCGATACCGGTGAGGGCGCCAGCCGCCAGCACCCGGATGACGATGACGCCGACCTGCTTCTCCGCCGCCAGGTCGATTAGACGGTCGTAGTCTGGCATGTCGAAACCCGGTGGGGCCGCGGCTCCGGCGCTGGCGTTGATCAGGTTGTATACCGTTTGCACGGTGCTCACCATGCCTGAGGCAACGACTTCTTTGATGCCGCTTGGCTCTCCCACACCGGTTATCCCGTAGTATCGGACCTTTCCTCGGGACTTGAGCACATCTAGCGCCTCACGTACCTCGCCCAGCACATCGGACACCGTTATCGTCCGAGCTTGCAGGTCGGTCTCGAAACTTATGCGGTCGTGGAGCTGGATCAGGTCCACCTGCTCCCGGCCCAGCCGTTTCAGGCTGGCCTCGACCGATTGGATCACCCCCGCCTTGAGGTCTGAGGGGTCGGCCTCGCCCAGGCTGTACTTGGTGCCGACGTAGACATCGGCGGAAAGTTCGTTCAGCACCCGGCCCAGGTTGGTTTCGGACCGGCCCCCGCCGTAGCGGGAGGCCGTGTCGAAGTAGTTGATGCCCAGTTCCATGGCCCTGGCCACGGCGCGCACCTGGTCGGCGTGCTCACCCCGGACCATGAGCCCGCCCACGTCGCCGCAGCCGAACCCGATCTCCGACACATCGATGCCGGTGTTTCCGAACTTTCTATAATCCATCCATCACTCTGGTGAGGCCTTATTGGGCTGACGGGAATTTGGGTTCGCGTCTTTCCCTGACCGCGTCCAGACCTTCCTGGACGTCCTCTCCGAAGAAGCCCAGCATCTCCAGGGCCAGGGAGTAGTCGAAGGCGGTGTGCTCGGCCATGCGCAGCCACTGGTTCAACGAGCGCTTGGTGAAACGGAGGGCCTGCTGCGAGCCGGAAGCCAAACGGCGGGCCACATCCATGGCCTTGTCCATCAATTCTTCGTGGGGCACCACCAGGCTGACCAGGCCCAACCGCTCGGCCTCTTTGCCGTCGAGAAACTCGCAGGTTAGCAGATAGTATTTGGCCTTGGCCATGCCGATTAGCAGGGGCCAGATCAGCGCCGCGTGGTCTCCGGCCGCCACCCCCAGCCGCACGTGGCCGTCGGTGAACCGGGCTTTGTCCGAGGCTATGGAGATGTCGGCCAGCAGGGCCACGGCCAACCCGGCGCCCACCGCCACGCCGTTGATGGCGGAGATCACGGGTTTGTCCAGATTGATCATGTTGTGGACGATGTCCCGGGCCTCTTCCATGGTCCCGGCGATGACCTTGGCGTTGCCGATGGACTTCTCGATCAGGTCGAAGTCTCCGCCGGCGGAGAATGCGGTGCCGGCGCCGGTGATCACGGTCACCCGGACATCGTCGTCTTTGCCCAGGTCCAGCCAGATCCGGCTGAGTTCGTTGTGCAATTTGAAATCGGTGGCGTTGTAGACCTCCGGACGGTTGATGGTCACGAGCGCGACGCCGTCCTTGATCTCGATGAGCAGGTTTTCGTAGCTGCTGTAATCGGCCATGATTCCTCGCAAAAAAATTATCAGTCCCGATTCCATCGGGACTATTGGGGATTTGGTTCAGAACAGGGACTGGTTCTCGGTGAATCGGTTTACTTCGGCATCGGACATGCCCAAGAGTTCTTTGAAGACATAGTCGTTGTCCTCGCCGATGTTGCTGTAGTGCCCGAAATCCATGGGGGACACGGACAGTTTTGGCGGGTTGGCGGAGGCGATTGCTTCGCCGCCCTCCCATTCGTAGGCGGGCTTGTCACGGTCGGCCAAATAGAAAGGCGTCGGCCGGAAGAATTCCCTCGCCTTCAGGTGAGCGCTTTCGTACAGGTCCTTGCCCTGGGAAACCAAGCTGGCGGGGACGCCGGCTTCCTGGAGGCATGTCATGACGTCCTCTGCCGTCTGGCCGGCGGTCCACTGTCCGACAAATTCGTCCAGGCGGGCCTGGTTGTCCAGCCGGGCCTCCAAGGACGAGAAGGCTTCTTCTCCGCACCAGTCCGGACTGCCGATGGCCCGGCAAAAGGCGGCCCACTGCTCTTCGGTCTGCACCGCGATGGCGCACCAGCGGTCGTCGCCCTGGCACCGGTAGACCCCGTGGGGCGCCGCGAAGGGGTCCCGGTTGCCGATGCGCCGGGGCATACGCCCGGTGGACTGGTAGTCGAGTATGGCCGGCCCAGCGGTCACCGCGCCCGATTTGAAGATTGACGATTCCATGGTGGCGGGCATCCCGGTCAACCTGCGCCGCAGCAGGGCGCCCATGATGGCCACCGGCTGGAACACTCCGGTGTGATAATCGGAGTAGGACGTGTTGATGGTGGCCGGCGGTTCTCCTTCCTCACCGGACATGAGCGAGACGCCGCCCATGTGCTGCACCAAGATTCCGTAAGACTTGTAGGTGTAATAGGGGCCGATGCCGCCCAGGCCGGTCTGCCACATCAAGATGATGTCGGGACGCAGGCGCCGCAGTTCCGGAAAGTCGATGCCCCAGCGGTCCAGGATGTTGCGCCGGAAGTTGGTCATGAACACGTCGCTGACCTTGACCAGTTCTTTGAACACCTCCAGTCCGTCGGGCGTGCGGACGTCGATGGTGATCCGTTTCTTCGCCCGCTGAAACTCCGGTTGCCCGCCGCCCCTGGACCAGGCGGGGATAAAGTTCATCTCATCCAGCACTTTGTTGGTCTCGACCTTGATGACCTCGGCCCCCAGAGAGGCCAGGATGCGCCCGGTCATGGGCAGGGCCACGTACGGGCCCAGCTCCAAAACGCGGACTCCCGCTAGCGCTTTCTTGGAAATGTCTTGGCTGGTCATCAGGGCATCATTCCTAAATCACGCCCTGGGAACGTAGGGACGCCAGTTCGTTTTCGCTGAGGCCCAAATCTCCGCCGAAGATTGCATCGTTGTCTTGGCCCAGGTGTGGAGCGGGCTTGGTCCCAGGGGAAACCTCTTCGCTGTCGAACACGCCCAGGGGGTACTTCAGCGTGCCGGCCTCGGCGTGGTCCAGGTCGAACCAGAAATTGCTGGCCTCAAGTTGAGGGTCCGATAGCAAGTCGGACACGTCGTTGACCGGTATGAAGACCAGGTTCCGCTCCTGCCCCTGGTGGAAGAGTTCCTCCGCGGTGAAACGGGTCGTGAAGTCGATGACTAGGGCGGTGATGATGTCGTTGTAGGGGGCGCGGTCTTGGTTGCCGCCTTTGTAATCGTCGTTCAGTATCTCTTCGTTGCCGGTGACCTCGAACATCCACTGGGAAAGGTTTTCCCACTCCCGGGGGGTGATGATGCCGGCGGATATCCAACCGTCCTTGCAGGGGTACGCCCCCAGGGGAATCACCAGGGTCGAGTTGGTGCCCACCCTGGTTACGTTCTCGCCGCGCTGCATCCAGGCCAGGGCGGGGTGGGCATCGGTGTAGTAGGTGATCATCGCTTCCTGCATGGAAACGTCGATGTATTGTCCCGTGCCACCCTGCATGTCCCGGTAGAACAATGCGCCCAGGATCGCCGCGGCGGCGTGCTGGGCGCCGGGGAAGTGGGACTGCTCGTTGCCTTGGCGCAGCGGAGGGCCGTCGGGGTCGCCGGTGATCTGCATGAAGCCGCTGGCGGCCAGAGAGATCAGGTCCGTAGACTTATAGTCCTTCCACGGTCCGGTCTGGCCGAAGGGCGTAACCGAGGCCATCACCAGTCCGGGGTTGCCGGCCTTGAGCGTGTCGAAATCCAGGCCCAGAGACTTCATATGGCCGACTGGGAAACTCTCGATCACCACGTCGGCAGACGCAACCAGCTTTTTGAACAGGCCTTGTCCCTCGGAACTTTCCAGGTCCAGGGTGACCGAGCGTTTGTTGGTGTTGTAGAACAGGAAGTAAGCGCTGCGCTCGGATCCGGGTTGGTCTCCAATAAACGGCGGCCTTTGCCGGGTGGGGTCTCCTCCGGGGGGTTCCACCTTGATCACATCCGCGCCGTAGTCGGCCAGCAATTTGCCGCAGAACACGCCTTCGGGGCCGGTCAGGTCCAGGACTCGGTAGGGCGGCAGAAGGACGCCTTCGGCGGGGGCTTGGAAGGGCATGTTGTTCCTTGGCGTGGCCTGAACTTAACGAGGCCGGGCTTTCGGGGCCCGGAGATGCGGCTGCCTGAGCGGCTTTGGCGATTGTAGTAAGCCCCTTGGGCGCAGTCAAGACTGAACCGGCCGCTTGGCGTCTATCTAGCAGTCTTGAATCTACTGCTATAATCATCCAGGCTGAAAACATCAAGGACCGGCATGATAACCCTATTAGCGACCATACGAGACCGGTTTCTCCTGGCCCTGCAATACCAGGACTACCGCAATCTCTGGATCGCCACCACCTTCTCCGCCTCCGCCGCCTGGGCGCTGATCATCGCCCGGGGCTGGCTGGCCTTCGAGCTCACCGACGGCTCGCTCTGGGTCGGGATAGTCACCTTCGCGGCCATCGCGCCCAGGGTGGTCTCCACCCCGATCGCGGGGTTCCTCGCCGACCGGTTCGACCGGCAGCGATTATTAAAGTGGATCTTCGCTCTGAACATGGGCAACAACGTGCTCCTGGCCGTGTTGGTCATGAACGGACTTGCGGGTCCTTGGACTCTCACCTTCCTGGCCCTGGCCAACGGCACCCTGCGGGCCGCTCAGATGACCACGGCCACCGCCTTGATACCCAACTTAGTGCCCAAAGAGCACCTCTTGAACGCCATCGCCTTGAACCAGGCCACCCAACAGGGAGCCCGGATGTTCGGGGCTCTGGCCATCATCCCTCTTCTAGGCTTCGTTAATATCGAGGCGGCCTTCTGGCTCTGCAGCGGGTTCTACCTGTTTGGCTTCTATTGGGTCTCCCGGGTCGCCATCAGGTCCACCGGCGTGATCGACAAGAGCCAGAGTTTCATGGCGAACCTGTTTGAGGGTTTCGTCTACGTGTACAAGCGGCCCACCATCATGGCCATGGTCCTGCTGGTCCTGGCCCACTGCGCCCTCACCATGTCCTACGAGTCCATTTTTCCCGCCATATCCCAGGACAAATTGGGGGCCGGCTCGGTGGGCGTCAGCTACCTGATCGCCGGGATCGGCGGTGGGGCGCTGTTGGCTTCCGTCTTCTTGGCCGGGGTCAGAAGCGAATCCGTCAGAGGCAAGCTGTTCTTGTTCTTCGCCTTCACCAGCGGATTGGGGCCGATGCTGTTGGCATGGTCCGACAGCAGCACGCTATCCATTGCCGCCACGGTGGTGATGGGCGCCAACCAGGCCGGGTTCATGACCATCAGCCATACCATCATCCAGTCTCTTACCGAGGACCACGTCCGGGGCCGCGTGGCCGGGGTCTACTCGGTCCACGTGGGCGGCAGCATGGCCGTCACCAACATGGCCAACGCGGCCTTCGCCGACGTGTTCAGCGCGTCATCGGTAATGGTGTTCGGCGGCCTCATCTTCGTGGCGGTCGTATTCGTCAGCCTTGGCAGCGGCTCGTTGAGAAAGCTCTACTTCCCAGGCGCGGTGCCGGCGGCGGCAGTTGGGGCGTCGGCCAATTAGCGTTCCACCGCCCACACGAGGAACGCCCCCATCCTAACCTTCCCCCGGCGCGGGGGAAGGGATGCACCGTATAGGAAAGCCCATAACGTTCACCCAATCAGGAGGCACGGATGGCCGAGACCACCAGCGAGCTAGAACGGTACCTCCGATCGACTCCCAAGTCGAAGGGACTGTGGGAAGACGCCAAGAATTACCTGCCGGGCGGCGACAGCCGGAACTCCATCTTCTGGAACCCCTACCCAATCTTCGTTGACCACGCCTCGGGCTGCCATGTCGTCGACGCCGACGGCGTGGACCGATTGGACTTCATCGGCACCATGACGACTCTTGTCCTCGGCCATTCGCCCAAGCCGGTGGTCAAGGTGGTCCGGGAGCAGATGGAGCAGGGAATGGTCTACAACGCCCCCAACGCCAACCAGACCCGGCTGGCCAAGCTGCTCTGCGAACGCATTCCCAGCTTCGACCTGGTACGCTTCACCAACTCGGGCACCGAGGCCACCTTGAACACCATCCGGGCGGCGCGGGCCGTCACCGGCAAGAGCAAGATCGCCAAGGTTGAGGGCGGCTACCACGGCAGCCACGACCAAGTGAGCGTCAGCGTGCGGGTGGACCCGGCCAAAGCCGGTGAGCGCAGCCGTCCCGATGCCCTGGCCGCCACCGAAGGCCTGGGCGAAGGCACACTGGACCAGGTGGTGGTGATGCCCTTCAACGAGACGGCGGCCGCCCGTAAGATCCTGGAAGAGAACAAAGACCAGTTGGCGGCGGTGATCATCGAACCGATTCTCGGCTCCGTCGGGATGCTGCCGGCCACCACCGAGTTCTTGGCCATGCTGCGGGAGTTCACCAGGGACAACGGAGTCATCCTGATCTTCGACGAGGTCATCAGCTACCGCGCCTCCCTGGGCGGCGCCCAGGAGTACTACGGGATCACCCCGGACATGACATCGTTGGGCAAGATCATCGGCGGCGGGTTCTCCATCGGGGCCTTCGGCGGCCGCAAGGACATCATGGACCTCTACGACCCAACGGTCCCCGGCGGGCCCAGGGTGGCCCACGCCGGGACGTTCAACGCCAACCCGGTGACCATGCTGGCGGGGGCGGCGACCCTGGAAGAACTCACTCCCGAGGTGTACCGGAAGCTGGCCGAGATGACCGAACGGCTGAAAGCCGGTATCTTTCAGGTCGGTGTCGATTTGGAGACACCGGTCCAGGTGACGGGTCTGGGTTCTTTGTTCGGCATCCATTTCACCGGCGACGAACTGGTGGGCTACCGGGACATCGCCGCCGAGGACGCAACCTTCCGGTACCAGGTGTTCCTGGGACTGCTGAACGAAGGTATCTTGATGGCTTCCAATCTGGTGGGCGCGGTCTCCACGGAGATCGGCGAGGCTGAGATCGACGCCTTCACCGCGGCCCTCCGGCGGGTGCTGGAAAGGGCTCTGACCCCGTCCGCCTAAGAGGCGCATCTTTCATAAAAAGGAACGAGACCATGTTTGAAGGATTCGAGCGGTTACAGATAGAAGCCAACGGCACCACCATCAATCTGGTGAAGGGCGGCGGCGGCCCTCCGTTGCTGCTGCTCCACGGCTACCCCCAGACCCACGCCATGTGGAACAAGATCGCGCCGCGCCTGGCGGAGGATTTCACTGTGGTCTGCCCGGACCTTCGCGGCTACGGCGACAGCGCCAAGGTCGAGGGCGACCCGGAGCACCTGAACTACTCCAAGCGCACCATGGCCCAGGACCAAGTGGATGTCATGAAGCAGCTTGGGTTCGATACGTTCTTCCTGGTGGGCCACGACCGGGGCGGCAGGGTGTCCCACCGCCTGACCAAGGACCACCCGGAGAGCGTTCTCAAGCTGGCTACGTTGGACATCATCCCCACCCGCAAGATGTTCCAGATAGTGAACAAGGAGTTCGCCACCAACACCTATCATTGGTTCTTCCTGATCCAGCCCTTCGATTTCCCGGAGAAGGTGATTGGGGCCGACCCGGAGTTCTTCGCGCGGCGGGGGTTTGACCGCGTCAAGGACGCCGATAAGGTGTTCACGCCCGAAGCGTTGGCCGACTATCTGCGCTGTTTCAACGACCCCGGCACCATCCACGCGGTCTGCGAGGACTACCGGGCCGGGGCCAGCATCGACCTGGTGCACGATGAGGCGGATTTCGACCAGAAAATAAATTGCCCCATGTTGGCCCTGTGGAGTTCCACGGGCTACGTCGGGCGGACGCAGGACGTGCTCAAGGTCTGGGGCGACTACGCCACCAACGTGCGCGGCCATTCGCTGCCCTGCGGCCATTACCTGGCGGAAGAGGCGCCCGACGAGACCTACGCGGCCATCAAAGAATTCCTATCGGAGTAGACGCCACTCAAAATCACTATCAAGGACTGAAAGAAGGGAGGTAGAACCATGGGCTCGATCAGAATGTACACCGGCGACGACGGCAACACTCACATCGAGGAGATAGACCCGTCGGAACACCCAGCCTGGAACACCCTGCACGACGCCAAGGGAATCGTCTTCCAGGCGCAACAGCCCGGCTTCTTCAGCGACTGGCACATCGCCCCGCGCCGCCAGTACATCATCACCCTCTCCGGCGAGGCTGAGATCGGCCTGAAGGACGGCACCGTACACCGCCTGGGAGCCGGCGACGTCAACCTGGCCGAGGACCTAACCGGCAACGGCCACACCACCCGCGTGGTGGGCAACGTGCCCCGGATAACCGCTACGGTGCATTTGGAGGGGTAGGCGAGTTTCCAATGGCATAAGAATAGTTGAAGCAGATCTAGGCAATCTCAGGGCGGTAAGTGGCCTTGCGGCAGAATCCCAGCGCGTCCTCAGGTTGAATCATCGCCCAAGCCAAATTACCAAAAATGGATGCCTAGTCACCTTGGCCCAATTCCTCCAGCATCTGCTCCGCCTCATCCAGAGCCGACTGGTAAGCATGAGGTGGGCCGTCACACCACGCGCGCTCGCGAGCGGCCTCAGCGTGAATCAAGGCGTCTCCTGATGCACCTTCGTCTAGTGACAGCCGAGCCAGGAAGTTGTGAATATCGGCCTGTTTCAGGCGATATTCGGAGCGATCGGCGATAGCCAAGGCTTCTTGGGCTTGCTCCCGTGCCCCCAGGGCATCTCCATTAACCTGGTCCCAACGCGCCCGGGCCAGCAAAATATCTGGTTCAAATTCCCCAAGGTTTAGACGCCGGGATCGAGTTAGGGCTTCGGCAAGGTGCGATTCCGCATCAGCTGATGACTTGTTTTGCCCTTCCTTTGATTCGAGCCATTTCGTTGTAAGAGTCGCTCCTAGTAGCCATTCGGCCCGAACAATGTCGCGTTCATCACCCATTGAGCTAGCGACCTGATGATTCTGTGTGGCTGCCTCCAGGGCTATTGTGCCTTGTCCCAAAAGCATGGCTCGCCTAGTCCGATGGGCCCAGATCATGCCTACGCTTTGGTTTGACCCCAGTTTGTTTAGCGAATTAAAAGCCTTATCGGATTCCTGTGCAGCCTGTTCAAAAGCGCCAATGTAGGCCAACACCTTGCTAAGTTCATTGTGACTAATGGCTCCTTCGTATTCGGCTTCTGTATCATCGTCTATTTCTGTGCTTATCTGGATGCAGCGTCGAAGGTTTTTCTCTGCAGCAACCAATTCGCCCAAGTCGAATTGATCAAACGTGAGGTTTTGTAGGCCAGAGATGATATCAGCCTTGGAGGCATTTATCGTCTCCTGGATGTTGTTCGCCAACTCAATCAATGAACAAGCACGGCGGGGCTGGCCTGTGATGCTGTAAGAAATCCCCAGGGCATTTTTCGCCCAGGCCTGAGCATATGCGCTCTTCAATTTTGGTGGGCATTTTTCGCCGTCTGGAAATAAGGAGCGCAGGAGTTCAATCATAGTATCGTAGGCTCCCAATCGCCGGTTGGGACGAGAAATCCGAACAGCGAATAATTCCCAGGCTTTATCGTGTCGTTGGGCACCGATGGTGTGGTGGTAGAGTTCAATGACCGACGATAAATCCTCAATGGTTTTCACTTGATATTCATTCGGTATTGGCATTTCCGCAAAATAATCCATGAGGGTGGTATGAGTTTCTTTCTTTTTGGCCAAACGGTCATAGGCGTACTGCCTCACGACCGGGTGAAGATCAAACCGACCCCCCTCCCGAAAAAGTAGGCCGCGATTCGTCAATTCACTTAGGTCGGCGTCAACGTCCGCGGGCCCTCCTCGTAGAATTGCTCCTAAGAGAATCCGACCAGCCGCAGCCATGAGGCCAGTATCCGCCCGCCCTCGTTCACCAAATACCGAATCGATGGTCTGGAAGTCCACCGCCGATCGAAACGCAGATACCTTGCTCAAAAGCTCTCGTTTTGGCCGGTCGAGTGCATCGTAAGATACCTGCAATATATGATGTCGCTGGTCCCGGTCTCTCAGTCGCGGTGGGATGGCGTTACGTTCTGCAACCCGGATATCGCCGGGGGTCAAATGATCTCTTACAATCACACCGGCTAGGAGACGCAGAGCAAGTGGATGGTAGCCATAGGGAGCGCAAGCCGCCTGGACTTCCGCACGTGTACCAACCACCCCTTGAGCGTGAAAGAAGGTGATTGCGTCTTCTGGGTCCATCGCGTTCAGGTCTTCCTTACGCTGCCCGGTACGTCCTTCAAGCTCCTCTGGATATAGCCGACTAGTCAGTAAGACTCGGCCTTTCAGTTCGCCAGAAGCTATCCCACGCAGGAATACGCTTGCGGCCGGATCGGAGCAGGAGCGGGACTGGTCTCCTTCGCTTTCAGCAACGTCCTCATCATGGTATGCGGCCATGAGACTCGCGTAGGCCCGCAACTCCCGCTCGAATCCGTCCAGTACTAGCAAGATATTGTGTTGCTGAATCAGGCCGACTAGGGCCTGGGCTTTTTCGTAGCTGGACGAGATTGAATACGGGTCTATCTCACCGCTGCTGATGTAGGACAGCGCTCTGTCCAAGAACGCGGAAAAGCGTGATTCTGTATTGTAGAAAGACCACCAGAGAGCACCATGAGGGCGGTTTCCATCCGACAGGCGCGTAGTTGATAAACCTTCGACGGTTTCGTCCGAGAGTCCTGGCAAATGCCTTCCAAGAACATCACATTGAAGCCAGACCCAGGTCAAAGCAGATTTACCCATTCCGCCGATGGCTGTAAGCACTAGTACTGGATGCTCGTTCGCCATAAGCCACTGAGTGAGCATCTCACGCTCTCGGACGCGGCCCGTGAAGTTCTCCTGCATCGGGTAGCGGTGGGCGAAGAAGGGTTCCGGGGGCTTAGGAATAAGTGGCTCTGGCTCGTGCTTCCTTGGTTGTTGAGGAAGCCCTTCCTCTATTAGCTCCTCGATAATTTTCGTAACTTGGCGCCGACGATACTGACGCGGGGTCCTGCGTGCTTGCATCACACTAAAAACAACAAAGAGGACGGTGATCACGCCCAAAAACGGCCACGACCACTCAAGATAGGGTTGAATAGGTTTAGGAATGTTATTTACAGCAGTGTTCGCCGTGACTGCAATAACAACGGTGAGGAGCGCAAAAAATCCGGCCGTCAGGACTTTATTCAATCCCATTGTTCGGCTCCTCAGAGTGAGTTGCAGGCTCTCTGTCGAAAATCTAGAGAGCGAACTGCCGATTTGAATCGAAAATTAGTCATATCGATTCGCCTTAGTCTATCGGTTAGATAGATGGGCATCAACGTTTCTCGAATTTGTGGCACCACTTAGCACGCCGGAATGACCGCACAGTCACCGTGGCCCAATTGAAGATACCTAACGATTAAAAGAATTTATTGCTGACTTCAAAATAGCTAAAAATCGTGGGGCGGGCAAAAACCCGCCCCCCTCCATCTCAGGTCAAGCACCGTAAAGCCAGATCTTTTTACCTGCCCCGAGCGGCATCCGGCGGATAGAGAGAGCTCAGTTCCAAGCGCTGCGGGTCACCGTTGAACCAGTCGGAGACGGCCTCCCGCCACTTGGTGTAGTGCGGGGCCGAGCGGTGGGCATTTGGCGAGACAAAAAGCCCCAAGCACGGCCCCCAGTCCGCCTCCGGCTAGGAGGGCGCTACAGGAGTTCCAGGTACAGAGCTTCGGTCTCGGGAGAAGGGTCAACTCCCAACTCTTCGGACAGAAGCTCCCGGCAACGCCCGTACACCCGCAGCGCTTCGGCGCGATTGCCGGCCGCAGCGTGGGCGGCCATGAGGCGCTGATAACCGGTCTCCCGGAACGGCTCCAGAGACACGGCCTGACCGGCCATCTCAACGGCTAACGAGCCTTGGCCGATGTGGAGGCAGATCTCCACGTAACAATCCAGGGACCTTAGCAGCAGGTCTAGGAGCTCCCTTCGTTTCATAGCCACCCATTCGCCGTCCTCGCCCAGTAGAAAGGGACGGCGGGCGATGGCCAGGGCCACATTGGCCGGTCCCCAGGCCGAGCGGATTTCCCCGGACCGAATGATTCCTTCGGCTTGGTCCACGGCGTTACGGGCGGCCTCCAGGTCTACCCAGGTGTGCGGTGGAAGCTGGAGTTGGTAGCAACCGAATTGACTTGATATGGAAGGTGCGCCGAGACCTTCGTCCAGGCGGCGCAAGAACTGTCTGAGTCTGCTTACCAGTGACTTCAGCGCCGCGTCCCATGCCGAGGGGGTCTCCTCCGGCCAAAGCAGGCCGGCCAACTGTTCCATGGGCGCAGCCTGCGCCCGTTGGCAGACCAGATAGGCGAACAGAATCCTTGCTTGGCGGCTGGGGAACCCGGCCTCCCTCAACACAGTCTTTCCCCACTCCGCGCAGACCTTGCCGCTGAGATAAATTCGTAACGGGGTGGGCTCCAAGGTTTCACCAACCTTCCACCAATATCCCTGCAACAGTCGCGCATTATTATAATGGGCGGCATTAATGTCGTATAGGATGCCGAAGATGAACAAGGTTATCCAATGTCCCTGCGGCTACGTCATTCGCGCGGATGACGAAGAAGCGCTGGTGTCTCTGGCGCAGCAACATGCCCGAGAGACACATAGCATGGAGCTAACCGCCGAGGAAGCCCTGGCCATGGCCCAGCCAGAGTAGGCGGCCGGTTGCCGTCCCCCATCGATTGCCGGTCAAACAGGCGTAGACGATAGCCGATAGTTCTGTTCCGGCCCGGGGGGCGTCGATGGCAGGTGTGTCCTGGAGGAACCGGGGCCAGCAGATTCGTACCCCGCTAATGGACCGCGATATTAAAATACGCAGGAGGAATGAAAATGGCCAAGGTATTGAGGTGCCGTGACGTAGGACCCGATTGCGACGCTGTGGTGCGTGCCGAGACTGAGGACGAGGTTTTGAAGCAGGCGGGTGAACATGCCCAGTCAGTCCACGGGTTGGAGGTTACCGCCGAACTGGTGGAGGCGGTGCGCAAAGTCATAAAGGACGAATAATCGCCACCTAGACGAAGGGACGGTAACCATGTTCGCAAGAGTGAATACTCGCCAAATCCCGCCTGAGAAGATGGATGAAGCGATCCAAATGTATCAGGATAAGACGTTCCCGGAGCTGAAGACACGTAAAGGTTTCGTCGGCGCCTACGTATTGACCGATTGAAGCGCCGGCAAGATCCTGGCGATCAGCCTGTGGGAGACTGAGGCCGATGCAAAGGCCGCTGGAACCTCCAGCTATGTGGACGCCGTTGCCGGTGGGCCCCCGTCCCGGGAAGACTACGAGGTCAGCGCCCAGGTGTAGTTACAACTGGGCCTGTTGGGGCCATGGGGCAGAAAAATGTAGGGGCGTCCCGATTCGATCGGGACGCCCCTACATTTTTAGGCCATGTGCCGGACCGCCAGGTCTATTTACTTGCCCCAGTCGGCATCCGGCGGATAGAGCGTACTCAATTCCACGCGCTGCGGGTCGCCGTCGAACCAGTCGGAGACGGTCTCCCGCCACTTGGTGTAGTGGGGGGCCGAGCGGTGGGCGATCTCCCAGGCCGTGCGGTCCTTGTAGACCTCGTATAAATACACCGTGTTGGGGTCGTTGTTGTCCTCCAGAACGTCGAACCGAAGGCAGCCCGGCTCGTCGTTGTTGGACCCGATGGCGTCACCCATGGTGGCCTCGATGAATTCGTCGCGGTGCCCAGGCTTGATCTTGACGGTTACGAATAAGGCGAACATATCTCCTCCGGTGTTCTTTCTGGCGGGAATTTTTCTGGATGGGCATGGCGGGCGTCCGGCCCGCGCCAGCGCCATTATATCCAAGAGCATCTGGGCGGACAACAAGTTCCAATCGCACCGGATGACACTGCTGGATGCCCGTTGTAGAATGGCTTATTCACCTGCTTATCAATGATTAGGGAGCCAAATTCATGGCCGATATCCCAGTGGTTTACACGCTAACCGTCTGCCCCGCCTGCGATGCCCTGCGCGACTCGTGGAAGCGGCAGGGCATCGACTATAAAGAGGTCCGGGTGGACCAGAGCCAGGACGATCTGGACACCGCCCTAGATTACGCCGACACCGTGCCCATCATCGTCTATCCCGATGGCCGCGTGGAGGTGGGCTTCGAGGGAATGACCGGTTGAGAGATCGGTTGACGGGCCGGCGGCCCGTCTCAGATCTCCGGTACAGGCAGACTAAACTAACCAACGGATACGGAGGAACCATGGCCAGAGAAACCAGCGTCGTCACTCCGGAGCGGTTCGCAGAGGGATTCGACTATCCAACCTACATCGGTCAGATCAAGGTCAACAAGGCGCGGTTCGAAGGTTTTTATGACGGCTCAAAGCTGAGTCCGGAAGACGCGGCATACTTCAAGGAGTTGGCCCAGCGTCCCAACGGTCCGGCCAAGATGATGGTCATCGGAGAGGACTGGTGCGGCGACGTGATCCGGGGTCTGCCGGTTTTGGCCCGCATCGCCGAGGCCGCCGGTATCCCGATCAGCATCTTCCCCAGGGACTCGCACCACGACATCATGAACGAGTTTCTGAAAGAGGGGAAGTACATGTCCATCCCGGTGGCCGTGTTCTACACCGCCGACCATCGATACATCTGCCACTGGATCGAGCGGCCCGAGATCGCGGAAAGAGAGCAGCATGAGATCGAGCAAGCGATCCGGGACGAGAACCCGGGCATCGACGACCAGGCATTCGGCCGGGAGCGCCGGGCCCGGACCGCCGCCAAGGCCGACGAATGGATCGCGGCCACGGTGGTGGAGTTGAAGGAACTGCTGACCAAGAGCCTGGCGTAGAAAGCGGGCCTTTCATCGGGTACCCGGGGGCTCACGAAGGCTCAAATATGAGTCGACCCGAATGTTGTTGGGTAGTGCCAGTGAGGGGGGATAGCGAAACAAACCAAAATTGACCGCACGGGGGAAGCGGTTCTGCCAATGTTTAATGGCAGGACCGCTTTCGTCATTCCAGCGAAAGCTGGAATCCAGCCGCCTCGCGCCTGGTCACCTTTGCGCCCCCGTACACGCTGCATATGATTGTCGACTGGGCACCGTTCCGCCTGTCCTCAAATAGGGTAGTCTCAGGGCAGCCGCTCTGGATTCCGGCCTGCGCCGGAATGACAGCGTTGGCGCAGTTGCATCTTCTATCGATCGAAATCCGGGAGACTCATGTTCTTTTCGGCTCAGGCTGCCGCTTCGGCCCGGACCAATCCAGGCAGTTTGGGCCTCCTGGCGATCAAGAAAAGGACCGCGCCCAGGATGTTGAGCCCCGCCAGTAGCAGGAAGGCCATGTTGTAGTCGCCCAGTTCGTCCCGCATGAACCCGGCCATGGGGGCGGCGATGAGCAACAGGATGTTCATCGGCACGGTGGAGATGCCCAATATCTTCCCAAAGGACGCCCGCCCGAAGTATTCTCCCCTGATGGCCGTGGTCAAAGGGGTGCGGCCGCCGAACCCGATGCCGAACAACACCGCAAAGGCGTAGAAGTAGATGATGCCGGGACCCACGGTCAGGAGCACCACCCCCAGGCCCTGGATCGTCGTGAAGATGAATAGGGCCACGTTCTTGGGTATCCGGTCGCCGAGCCAGCCGCCCAGGAACTGGAACACGATGGCCACCGCGGTCTGAACGGTGATCACCCAAGCCGTGGTTTGCACACCGTAGCCCAGGTCCCCCAAAAGCAACCCCAAGTGGGACATGATGGCCAGCACGACCATTGAGCCGAGGCCGTGGCCGAAGGATATGCACCAAAAAGCCTGGGTGCGCAGGGCCTGGCCGATGGTCAGCTCCAGTTCTGGTTCCCGCTGCTGGGCGCCTGCCTTCAGGGCGGCAACCGTGGGAGATTCCCCATCGGGATAATCACCCACGTCTTCTGGCTTGTTCCGGATCAACTTGGGCAGGATGATTGCCGATACTAGGACAACCACTGCCATTATCTCCGCAGTGCGCCGCCACCCCAGCCGGTCGGCGTCTGGATTGATCAGCCAAGCAATAACCGGCACCAATACCAATGCGCCGATACCCATGCCCACCATGGCCAGGCCCATGGCCAGGCCGCGGCGCCGCACGAACCAATGGTTCAGCAGGGTCATGACCGTGAGCCAGCCGGCCTGGCCCTGCCCGATGGACATAACGAAATAGGCCAGGTAGAACATCCACAGGTTCTCCACCCGGCTGAACAGAATGAAGCCTGCGGCGAGAATCAAAAGCCCGGTGAATACCATGAACCGGGTGCCCAGGCGGTCTACCAGGTATCCAGCGATCGGACCGGTGAGACTGCCCTCGACACGGGTGAAGCTGAGGGCCAGGCCCAACTGAGTGCGGCTCCAACCGAACTGGGACTCCAACGCCACGGCCCAGACCGCCGAAGCCTGGAACAACGGCACGGCGGTGATGACCATGATGAAACCGCTGACGGCCACCATCCACCAACCGTAGAAGGCGCCCCGGGCCTTGGCAAAGGTGTTGCCCCAGAGGTTTCCCATGCCCAGAAGACTAAACAAATATCACCGGACCGGGCCTATCGCTTGGACCAAGATAGGCCCGGAAATAGCTCTCTTGCATCGCGTCTAAGAATACGACAGCGCCCATTCTATTACAACGAGGCCTTGTTGAAAGAGATCAAGGGCTTACGGACTGATGGTTCGGGGGGTCCAAACCGTCGTCCCCTCTATTCCATTCGGCCTTTGAACGCTAGAATGAGGGCGCCCTCGCCGGACACCGTTGATTTCGTCATTCCCAATCGGGGCTGGAGGAGCGATGCAGTACGGACTCTTTTTGATGCCTTCCCATCCGCCGGGGCGGGATGTCTTCCAAGCCCACCAATGGGACCTGGACTGTCTGGTCCTAGCCGACGGCCTGGGATTCTCCGAGGCCTGGATCGGTGAACATTACACTGCGCCCTGGGAGCCACTCCCATCGCCTGACCTGATGATTGCCCAGGCCCTGCTGCTGACAAAGAACATCAAGCTATGTACGGGTGTGCATCTGCTGCCCTACCACCATCCAGCCGAGTTGGCGTGCCGGGTGGCCTATCTTGACCACATGGCCCAGGGGCGCTTCATGTTCGGGATCGGCTCCGGAGGACTGCCCACCGACTACACCATGTTCGACGTGGACGGCCTGAACGGCCAGCACCGGGAGATGACCCGGGAGGCGATTGACATAATCCTAAGGCTTTGGGCGGAAGACGAGCCCTTCGAGTACAAGGGCCAGTTCTGGAACGTCAACCTGCCGGAACCCCAATTCGGCACCCTGCGGCACCACATCAAGCCCTTCCAGAAGCCCCATCCACCCATCGGCGTCGCCTCGGTCAGCGTGGGCTCTGAAACCCTCAAGATCGCCGGCGAGCGCGGGTTCATCCCCATGAGCCTGGCCTTCAACGGGGACTATGTGATCAGCCACTGGGACGCGGTCGTGGAGGGCGCCAAGCGCAGCGGCAAGACACCCAGCAGAAAGGACTGGCGCATCACCAGGGATGTCTGGGTGGCCGACTCGGACGATGAGGCCTACGACAAAGCGGTGAACGGCATGCTGGGACGGGTTTGGGGCGAGTACCTGCTGCCCCTCTTCGACAACTTCTCGTTGCTCCACGTCATCAAGCACGACTCCAGCATCCCGGACTCGGCCGTCACGCCGGAGTACATGGCCGAAAACGTCTGGCTCATCGGCTCGCCCGACACGGTGGAGAAGAAGATACTCGCCCTCTACGAGATGTGCGGCGGCTTCGGCACCCTGCTGTCGCTGGTCTACGACAACATGGACAACCAGAAGGGCTGGGAGAAGTCCATGAAGCTGCTGGCCCAGGAAGTGATGCCCCGGTTCGCTGGCCTGGACCCCGGCTAAGCCGTCTCGGCACCCGGTGCCAAAATTGCAGGGGCGTCCCGATGAGCCGGGACGCCCTTTTTCATTGAAGCCGGCTACCCGGTCCAACTCCAGTCCGACTTTCCCGTTAATCCCACGCCTCCCGACATTGGACAGAAAGCTCCGAAAATGGTGGCCGGGGAATCTTTGGTATCTGGCATGCATCTTAATTTTTGAATGGACAAATAACGATGATAGTTAGTCCATCAAATCACAGGACACGAAATGGAGGTCCGCAATGGGAATGTTTGGTAAGAAACAAGGTGGTTTAGATGCAGCCACCGGAGAATGGGGGAGCGACAACGTCGGAATGATGAAGATGCTGGCTGGCATGCCTCACATGATGCGGAAGCCGATGATGAAAGGGCGGATCAATCAGCTCCTATCGTTGACGGAGGAGAAGCGCCAAGAGTCGATCAGAGACATGATCGGCGCCTTCCACAGCTCCAAGGTCAAGCCCAAGGCCCGTGAGAGCTTGGTGGCCACCCGGGTAGAGATTGTTGGGGAGCTCTCGGATGAGAAGCGCCGCACCATCATCTCATCCCGCAGCGAGGCCTTGAAGGTTGCGCCGGAACTGGATCAGCAAGACCGCGACGTGCAGAAGAAGGTCCTCCCCAAGCTTTCGAAGTCGACGCGGGATGCGTTCCAGGCCACCTGGGACAAGGTCCACAACGAATAACGCCTGACCGCCCATCCGGAGAGGGTTCTTCGACCAGGGTAGGGTCCCGCGTGGATCTTCCCCTGGTCTTAGGCTGGGGGACTCAGGCAACCCCGGACCGCACGCGTAACGAGGACAACGTTGATCAATAGATTAATCCCCAATTACCCAACATTCTTGACCATCGGTCTAGTGATCGTGCTGTCCGGACTGTTCGTTTTGTTGGCCGGCCGAGACATTCTTATCTCTATCTGGGTCGACAAACTCTTCGATGGAAACACGGATGACGGCCTCTTCAAAGCGGCCCAAACAGCAGAGCAGGTAATCGGTCACACATTGACGATTTGGTTCTTCCTGGGATTGAGCTTCATCAAGCTGGGGATTGGTTTCGCCATCGCCACGATCGTCCAAAACTTGAGAGTAACTGGCCGTTTGAGCCTGAGTTCTTACGCTTCCGCGGGTTTGGACGAAGCCCAGCGCGAATTAGACCTATTTGAAGAACCCTGGTTTGGCCGGATGTTCACAAAGTTCCTCTTTGCCGGCATCCTACTCCTCGGGTTCTTCTTCTTACTCACGCTTTGGTGGGACGTAAACCTTATTTTCTTGAAGGATGCGGAGTTCGATGGCCGCACCAGCGGATTCTCTTATGAATTCTATCTGATGGTTGAGCGAGTGCTGGGAGCCGTCATCTTCGGAGGCAAGTTCCTGGCTGAAGCGTTTCTTATATTTGGGATCTTGACCGGATTGGCGACCATTATTTGGAACCTGAGCAGACAGGCCCGGAACCTACCGGAACTGGCCCGCCGGGCGTTGGATACCAATAACCCCAACCGGGGCGCCCCATTGGCCGGCCCCGTGGTGCCTTCGGCGCTACTGAAACTGGGCTTCCTCGGTTTCGTGGTTTTGGCACTGGCATTTCCGTTGGCTTTGGTACGCTCAGGCTTCATTGGGTTGGCATTGGGTAGACAGTTCGAGGGAGGAATCAGCGAGACCGCA
>JACZUF010000069.1 GCA_022573285.1 Chloroflexota bacterium | reverse complement strand
TGCTGAGCTCGTGCGGGCGTATAATAATACCCCACGTAAATGCCTCGGCTTTCTCACTCCAGCCGAGGTATTCTGGAATCAAGTGTTGCACTTCAAATGTGAATCCACATTCCGGCCTTCGCCGGAATGACGAAAGCGGCGCCATCTCCCATTCGTAATCAATGCACCTAAGATCAGATTAATTTTATCAGGAGGGTCCGCATGACCAGAGTGCCATACGCCACCAGGGAAACCATGGACGCCGCCGGTCAGGCGATCTGGGACGAAATCGAGACAAGCCGGGGCGGCGTTGCCCGCAACTACGCCGCGTTACTCAACAACCCGCAGGCTTCAGCGGCCATGGCCGGATTGGGCGGCTACGCCCGCTACGAGACTCCGCTGGACCCCAGGGTCAAGGCATTGGCGGTCCTGACCGCCGCGCGGGAGGCCTGCGGGCATTACGTGTGGACGGTCAACCAACCTGCCGCCAAAGACGCCGGTCTGTCCGCCGAGGTGATTGCCGCCATCCATGAGTACCGCGCCCCTGCGGGCCTGGACGCCAAGGACGCGTCCATCGTCCAATTCGTGCTGGAAATCCTGCGCCAACACCGGGTTTCCGATGCAACATTCGAGGCGGTGCGGGCCATGGTCGGCGACGCCGGCGTGGTGGATATCCTGGTAGTGAGCGGGTACTACCACACCCTGGCCCACTGCCTGCAAGCTCTGGATGTCGACCTGCCCGATGGCACGACGTCCGCTCTCACCTATTAAAATAATCTCGTGGCTTTACCTCAATTATTTTGATAGTGGGCCGCCGCATTTCTCCATGTCGGCCCCCTTTGTCACCCAGAGCATGGCGAGGGGTCTCTTTGTAACCAATCAGTTAGGGGCTCGTAGCAATGGGATTCTTCGGCTACCGCCTCAGAATGACAGTTTTGAGGCAAGCCGGGTCGTCGCGAATCACGCTGACGATATGGAATAAAAGGTGGGCGACTAAACCAAAATAAATAAAAGAGCGGCCGGTCCGCCGAGGCGAAGGAGCCGCTGAAGGAGCGGCCCACGACCGGTCGCTGAGTCACCGATTCTACGGCCATTGCGGCCCACGGTCAACCGGTTCACCGGCCGCCCCGGACCGCCAAACGTGAAACCCAAACGTGAAACGACGAGAGGAGGGACCTCCATGGGAGACTACGCCTACCTGGTGCAAATGGATATTCCAGCGGAGAAAGAAGCAGAGTTCAACCGGATCTACGACACCCAACACGTGCCCAATATCGTTAAGGCGCCGGGCGTTAACGGGTGCGTGCGTTACAAGGTGGAATCGACAAATAAAGAGGGGATGGCAAGGTACGCCGCCCTGTACGACATCGATTCGCCGGATGTGCCCACCTCTGCCGGGTGGCTGGAGGAGTCGGAGAAGGGCGACTGGGCGAGCCAGATCCGGCCCCACGCCACCAACCGGTCTCACACCATCTATAAAAAGATCGGGTAATCAGGCGGCGACGCAGGTGATCGTTCGGGTCACTCCGGGGATGGACTGGACCTGCCCGGTGACCAGGTCGGCCATGGAGACCATGTTTGGCGCTTCCACCAACGCAATGATGTCGAAAGCGCCGGTGATGATGTCCGCCGACGGCACGCCGGGCAAAGACCGGAGGGCCGCCACGACATCCCGCGACTTGCCCACCTGCGTCTCAATCAAGATGTACGCCCTAGTCGTCACCTTGAAACTCCTGTTGGCTCCGGTTCCTGCGCGCTCCGGTTATCAATGGTGCGCCAGCGCCGGATTCTCAATGGGTCCGTGCTCCTAGTCCGCGATATAGGCGGTGCTGGTGACCTCTACCAGGTTGTTGGGGTCGCCGAAGTTAACGACGATGGTGGTCCGGGCCGGCCGGTCGTTGGTGAAGAACTCGCCGTAGACCTCGTTGAATCCCGGCAGGTCGTCCCGGTTGGAGACGTAGCAGGTGTTGGTCAGCACATTGTTGATCGAGGAGCCGGCCGCCTCGAGGATCAGTGAGATCCGCTCCAAAGCATACCTGGTCTGTTCTTTGATGCCGTTGCCGGTCTCGCCGCTGGTTGGGTGGCGGCCGGTGTTTCCGGCCACAAAGACCAGGTTGCCGAGTTTGGTGGCCTGGGACAGCGGCGCCGTGCCGGCGGCAACCTTGTCCGTGGAGACGATCTCTTTTCTGGGCATGTAGACCTGCCTTAATCGACGATTATCGCTTCGGAGGCGTCTCTTTCCGGAACAATCCCCGGACCGCTCCAAGAAGGGACTCCGGCTGGGTAATTGCACATTATATCTGTGGTATTCCAGGTGTCAATCGGCCTCAACGCACACCCCTCTTTTGCAGGCGCGGCCGCCGATATTGCGTGACTCACCCAGAAAACGCTAGAATGAGCCCACAACCTGCGTTGCGCCCTTGTGGTTCCGGGGCGCGGGCGCGCGGGGCGATTAACAACCGGCAGCACAAGTCCGATTGCTACCTCCACTGCGCCTTTACGGCCAGTTGGCCCCATTCCCCAACACCAATATGAAAGGGAGCGATGCCAAACATGGATGCTAAAGACCTGAGAAACGTGGCCCTCCTCGGCCACTCCGGATCTGGAAAGACCTCGCTGGGTGAGGCGGCCCTGTTCATCACCAAAGCCACGACGCGCATGGGAAGCGTCACGGACGGCAACACCTTTTCAGACTACGAACCGGAAGAGGTGAAAAGAGGAGGCAGCATCCAGACGACCCTGCTGTCGATTACCGGGGACAATGCCAAGATCAATTTCCTGGACACGCCGGGATACGACGACTTCCTGGGCGAGGTGGTAAGCGCTCTCCGGGTGGTCGAGGGAGCAGTCATCGTGGTGGCCGCTCCTACCGGTGTGGACGTGGGCACCGAACGGGCCTGGAACATGTGCGAGTCGGCCCAGCTACCCCGGATGTTCGTGATCAACAAGATGGACCGGGAGAACGCCGACTTCTCGCGGAACGTCTCCGACATCCAGGCCACTTTCGGCCGCCAGTGCATCCCGTTCCAAGTCCCGCTGGGAGACGCCCAAGAATTCAAGGGCGTGGTGAGCATCGTTAACCCGCCGGCGGACATACCCGCGGAGGTCGCCGACCAAGTTGCGGCCGCGAGAGAGCGCCTGATCGAGGCTGCGGCGGAGAGCGACGACGAGCTGGCGGACCGCTACCTGAGCGGCGAGGAACTCTCCGCCGAGGAAGTTATCTCCGGGGTCCGGGCGGCAGTTCTGGCCGGCGAGTTGGTTCCCATCCTGGCCACGTCCTCCGCCCCGAAGGCCATGGGCATCGACGAGTTCCTGGAGACCACCCGTTCTTTCCTGCCCTCTCCCGTGGACGGGAAGCCTTCAGAACTGTTCAAGGGCAGCGAACCGTCGGAATATCACACCGACCCGGCCCGCCCGCTGGCGGCCTTCGTTTTCAAGACCTCCGCCGACCCGTTCGTCGGCAAACTTTCAGTGTTCCGGGTATACCAGGGAACAATCAAGAGCAACTCCGAGATCTGGAACAGCAACCGGGAGCAATCCGAGCGCATCGGCCAACTGTACCTGCCCAAGGGAAAGAACCAAGAAAACGTGGCGGAGATCACGGCCGGTGACATCGGGGCCATCGGAAAGCTGAGTGCAACTGTAACCGGCGACACCCTGTGCACCCGGGACAACTCCGTCACCTTCCCCCGGATCAAGCAGCCCGTCGGCTACTTCCGGATGGCGGTTACTCCCGCGTCCAAGGATGACCTAGACAAAATGTCCAGCGCCTTGAACAGGATCGTGGAAGAGGACCCAACGCTCCGGTTCAGCCGGGACCCCGGCACCAGTGAGTCTCTGATCACGGGCTTGGGCGACGCCCAGATCGAGGTTGCCATGGACAAGATCAAGCGCAAGTTCGGCGCCGACCTCCGGGTGAAGATGCCCAAGGTTCCGTACCGGGAGACCATCACCAAGATCACCAAGAGCGAGTACCGCCACAAGAAGCAGTCGGGCGGCCACGGCCAGTTTGGACATGTCTTGATCCGCTTGGAGCCACAAGACCGGGACCAGGGTTTCGTCTTCTCAACCGAGGTGACGGGAGGCAAGATACCCAAGGAGTACATCCCCTCGGTGGAGAAGGGCGTGATCAAGGCCCTGGACCAAGGCTCCCTGGCGGGATTCCCGCTGGTCGATCTGAAAGCCATCTTGTACGACGGCAGCTTTCACGATGTCGATTCCTCTGGCATGTCCTTCGAGATCGCCAGCATCGCGGCCCTTAAGCAGGGGGTCGGCGACGCCAGCCCGGTGCTCTTGGAACCGGTGGTCAAGTTATCGGTGACCGTGCCCGACGCCTATACCGGCGAGGTTATCAGTGACCTCAACGGAAAGCGGGGCCGTATCCTGGGCATGAATCCCGACAACGGCGTGACCCTCATCGAGGCCGAAGTGCCGTTGGCGGAGGTCCAGCGTTACGCTCAAGACCTGCGCTCGGTGAGCCAGGGCCGGGGCACCTACAGCCTGGAGTTCGACCACTACGATCAGGTCCCGGCAAACTTGGAGCCCAAGGTGATTGAAGAAGCCAAACGGGCGAAGGCAGAGGAAGCCGCTTAGACCATTCAACTTCCCAACAACAACTCTGGGCCACAACATGGGTCATCCCGAATCCGCCGGATGGCGCCGGAGTGGGTGGCAAACTAAGGGGCGCTTAGAGCACTTGTGAGGCGGCCCCGGAATGTTTCCTGGCGCTCGGTTGAACAGTCACAGGGCGGGTTTGAAACCCGCCCCTACGTCTAAACAACAAAATTTTGTGCCTGACACGAATCCCGTCACGTTCGTAGGGGCGGGTCTGTGACCCGCCCTAGTCCATATCAGACAACGTCATCGACGAATCGTGGGCCATACTGCAACCCGCAGCGGGACATCGACCATCGGGGATAACGTGATACGCATGTAAGGGCACGGTCCCGATGCAATCGGGATGCCCCTACGCCGGTGAAAAGCCTTTCGTCCGGTCAGAAGCCCCAGGAAGGGTGGTACTCGCCGAATACCTCCCGGAAGACGTCCATCATCTCGCCCAGGGTGGCGTAGGCCTTGGCGGCTTCCACCAGGTAGGGCATGGTGTTTTCCGGGCCGCGGGCGGCCATCTCCAGGGCCTTTAGCCGCTGGGCAACCTCCCGGTTGTCACGGGTGCGGCGGACCTCGTTCAGACCCTCGATCTGCTTTTTCTCCCCTTCCCGGTCAACCCGGAGCAGGGGAATCTCCGTGCCGTCCCCGGTGTTGTATTCGTTGACGCCCACGGTGATCCGCTCTTTGCGGTCTTCCTCCAACTGATACAAGTATGAAGCGTCCGCGATCTCCCGTTGGAGGAAGCCGGTTTCCAGGGCGGGGATCACTCCGCCGATGTCGTCGATCCGCCGGAAATAATCGTAGCTGGACTCTTCCAGACTGTTGGTCATCGTCTCAACGAAGTAGCTGCCGCCAAGGGGGTCCACCGTGTCGGTGACGCCGGTCTCGTGGGCGATTATCTGCTGGGTGCGCAGGGCCTGGAGGGCGGCTTCTTCCGAGGGCAGGGCCCAGGCTTCATCCTTTCCGTTGGTGTGCAGCGACTGGCAGCCGCCCAGCACCGCGGCCAGGGCCTGAAACGACACCCGGACGACGTTGTTGTCGGGCTGTTGAGCGGTGAGGGTCTGCCCGGAGGTCTGGGCATGGAACCGCAGTTGATGGGACCTGGGGTCCTTGGCCCCAAAGGTCTCCTGCATCTCCCTGGCCCAGATGCGGCGGGCCGCCCGAAACTTGCCCACCTCCTCGAAGAAGTTGTTGTGGGAGTTGAAAAAGAAGCTGAGCCTGGGTGCAAACTCGTCCACCTTCAGGCCCCGGTCCAGAGTTTGGCGGACGTACTCGAAGCCGTCGGCCAGGGTGAAGGCCAACTCCTGTATCGCGTTGGACCCGGCCTCACGGATGTGGTAGCCACTGATGCTGATGGGGTTCCACTGGGGGACCTGGCGGGTGGCAAACTCCACGGTGTCCACCACCAGCCTCACGGACGGCCCGGGCGGGAAGATGTACTCGTTCTGGGCGATATATTCTTTGAGGATGTCGTTCTGGATTGTGCCCCCCAGACGGTCGAGGGAAGCGCCCTGCTTTTCGGCCAAGGCGATGTACATAGCCCAGATGATGGCCGCCGGACTATTAATGGTCATCGATGTAGTGATCTGGTCGAGCTTGATCCCCTGGAAGAGGGTCTCCATGTCGGCCAGGGAGGAAACCGCCACGCCACAGGTGCCGAACTCGCCGGCCCCGCGGGGATCGTCGGTGTCGTACCCATAGAGGGTCGGCATGTCAAAGGCCACGCTCAGGCCGGTCTGACCCTGCTCGAGGAGAAACCTGAACCGGGCGTTGGTCTCTTCAGGCCGGCCGAACCCGGCGAACATGCGCATGGTCCAGAGCCTCCCGCGGTATCCGGAGGCGTGGACGCCCCGCAGGTAGGGATACTCGCCTGGGAGTCCCTGGTCTTCCAGGTATTTCGCTCCGGACATGTTCTCCGGCGTGTAGACCTGGTCCACGGTAACTTGAGAGGGTGTCTTGAACGAGGCTTTGCGCTGGGCGCCGGGGTCCTGTTGGTCGCGCCACCGGGCGCTGCGCTCCCGCAATTCCGCCAGATCTTCGGGGGAGTCCAAGGGTTACCTCCGGATGGCCGTCTGATATCAGAACGTCTTGAAATCAAGTCTACGCAGGGGCCAGATGGGTGTCAACGAACCGGCCGGCGAAGCCGGTCTTCATCAGCTAATCCGGCTCTCTCAGTCTTTGACGTATAAAACCCCCGATCTCCTCGATGGATTGCTGGCCCTCGGGAAGAATCGCGGCGAAGACCTGCCACACATGGACCATGTCTTCCCATATCTTGAGGCTGACGTCCACACCGGCTTCCCTCGCCAATAAGGCCAAACGGGTGGAATCGTCCAGCAGGGTTTCCGCGGAGCCAACGTGGACCAGCAGCGGAGGAAGGCCGTGCAGGTCGGCATACAGCGCCGAGGCCCAGGGATGTTTTGGGTCGGCGCCGCCCAGGTAGGCCTTGGCCCGGGCCGAAAGGCCCCCGTACTTGATGAAGTCGTCCAGGTGGTCGTTGGCGGTCATGGACTCCCCGGTGCACTCCAGGTCTACCCAGGGCGAGAGACACACCCCGGCGGCGGGCAACGGGACTCCGGAATCCCGGGCCGCCAGCATGACCGATAGCACCAGTCCCCCTCCGGCCGAGTCTCCGGCGAGCACGATATTCGACGGCTCGAAGCCGTGGCCAAGGGCCCAGTTGTAGACCGCGATGGAGTCTTCCACGGCAGCCGGGAAAAGGTGTTCCGGGGCCAGCCGGTAATCGACCCCCAGGGCGGCGGCCCCGGACGCCCGGGACAACCGGGAGATGAGGTCTTGATGGGTGGTGGGGGAGCAGACGGCGAACGCCCCGCCGTGGAAGTAGACGATCAGCCGGTCCTGGGGAACATCCGGGGCGGTGATCCATTGGCAGGGAACACCGCCGGCATCTATTTCAAACACCGTCACGTCGGAGGAGGGCTTAAACTCGCCAAAGGCCCGGTCGAGGACAGCCCGCGCCTCGTGGATATCGGCGGGAGGCCGGGCCCTGATGGCCTTCATGATTCCGATGACGCGGTCCAATTCCGGTGAGGAAGCCATTAGGGATACCGTTTCTAAGAATCGGTGAGCCGGACGAAGCGGCGCTTGCCCACCTTGAGCAAGTCGCCGGGCTGGAGCAGGTACCCAGCTTCGCCCCCGGTCACTGGCTGGGGCTCTCCGCCTTGGGATATCCGCTCCACCGCTCCCTGTGCCAGCAGACGTTTGACCTGGGCTTTGCTGGGAGCGAGCCCCGCGGCCAGCATCAGGTCGTCAACTCTGACCTCGTTGCCGCCGGCGATTCCCTTACTCCGAAGGTCCGCCAAGGACACCTCGGGAATATCGGTGGGAAGGTCTCTCTGTTGCACCACCCGCTCGAAGTGGGCCTGGGCCGCATCGGCCGCGTCGCTGTCGTGGAACTGGCTGGTCACATTCCAGGCCAGGCGCTTCTTGGGTTCCATCGGATTGACCGCGTTGTTGGCCAGGTCCTTGGCGATGCCGGCCAACTCGGCCATCGGAACATCGGTCAGGTACTCGAAGTAGGACATGATCTGGTCATCGGACACGGACATGAGCTTGCCATACATGTCGACCGGCGCTTCGTCCACCGACACGTAGTTGTCCAGGCTCTTGCTCATCTTCTGGACACCGTCGGTGCCCACCAGGATGGGCATCATGAAACACTGTTGGGGCGTCTGCCCCATCATGCCCTGCAACTCACGGCCCACCAGCAGGTTGAACTTCTGGTCGGTGCCGCCGAATTCCACGTCGGCCCTGATTTCCACCGAGTCGTAGGCCTGGAGCAGCGGGTAGAGCAACTCGGTGATGGCGATGGGTTTCTGGTCGGCGAATCGCTGGGCGAAATCGGCCCTCTGGAGGAACTGGGCCACGGTGAACCTGCCGGTAAGCTCTATGACCTTGGCCAGGCCGAACTCGCCGAACCATTCGCTCTGGTAGCGCACCTCGGTGCGGGTCTGGTCCACCACCTTGAAGAACTGCCGGATGTAGGACTCGGCGTTCTCCATGACCTGGGCGTGGGTCAGCATGGGCCGGGTGGCCGACTGGCCGCTGGGATCGCCGATCTGGGCGGTCCAGTCGCCGACGATCAGTATCACCTGGTGCCCCAGTTCCTGGAGTCGGCGTAGCTTGCGCAGGCCGACCACGTGGCCCAGATGGATGTCGGGCCGGCTGGGGTCGAAGCCCATCTTGAGGCGGAGTTTCCTGCCGCTTTGGAGCAGCCGGACGAATTCCTCCTGGGAGATAATCTCGCTGACGCCGCGGGTGGTGATCTCCTCCAGAGCCTCGGGGCTTATGGGGCCGGGGCTGGTCATGGTAATGGCTCCGGGGAATGGCTCCGGTCTTGGGTCAGGACTTTGCGGCAGTCGTCCACGTCGACGTTTATCTGTTTGACCAAAGCGTCCAGGCCGTCGAATTTCTCTTGGTCCCGGACTTTCTTGACGAACTCCACACCCACGGTCTTGCCGTAGAGGTCGGCGTCGAAGTCCATGATAAATACTTCGACCAGCCTTTGAGTCAGGCCGAAGGTGGGGCGGACCCCGATGCTGGTGGCGGACTGGTGGCGCTGCCCGTCGATGATGGCCCAGGTGGCATAGATGCCGTCGCCCGGCAGGAGCAACTGGGGGTCGACCTCGATATTGGCGGTGGGAAACCCCAAGGAGCGGCCGCGCTGGTCGCCGACCACCACGACTCCGGAGAGGTAGTGGTTCCGGCCCAGCAGTTCCGGGCCCACCGACACGTCTCCGTCGGCCAGGGCGTCGCGGATACGCCGGCTCTTCACCGGCTGGCCCTTGATCTCCAGGGGCTCCACTGACTGGGCCCAAAAACCCAACTGTTCTCCTTGTTGTTGCATGAAAGCCAGGTCGCCCTGACGGTCCTTGCCCAGAGCGGAGTCGGGGCCCAGAATCAGTCCCTTCATCTTCAGTGATTCGATCAAGATCTTAGCGAAATCGGCGGCGGTCACCTGGGCTAATTCGAGCGTGAACTCCAGGCAGACCACCAACTCTATGCCCTGCTGCTTGATGAGGTCGATGCGTTGTTCCGGCGTGGTAAGGTAGCTGGGTTCGGTACCGGGCCGAAGGACGGTTATTGGGCGGTTGGAGAAGG
>JACZUF010000068.1 GCA_022573285.1 Chloroflexota bacterium | reverse complement strand
ACCGGCTTGGGCGAGGCGGATATCTCATACATCCATTGCTGGTATTCGGCCGACCGGGCGTCCCGTTCCTCTTCGGAACGCTCGCGGGCGTCGATCCGTTGCTCGTGGATGTCGCCTCCGGCGGAAAAGGCCCGGTCCCCGGCGCCGGTGATCACGATGCAGCCGATGTTATCGTCGGCATTGGCTGCCATCACGGCGTCGTGGAGTTCCTTGTCCAACTTGTGGTTCATGGCGTTTAGGACCTCGGGACGGTTCATTGTGATGACCGCCACGCCCTCCTCGTTCTCCACCAAAATGTGTTCGTAAGCCATCCGTTCGTCCTCCATCTCCGACAGCGTCGAGAGCCTCCCCGATGCATCGGGGGGCCTAACCTTCCCCCTGGGGGAAAGGGATTTTTCTCGTTTCGGTGTCGCACCACGATTTTAATGTCAGCGTGACGGTCAGTCAATTTGGGCAGGACCCGCTCCCACGTATGGTAAACTTCCATCCAAAGGCGCAGACACGCCCAGCCGAGCGTACCCGGACCACGGTCCGGCACAAAATATCACTCGGAAATATCACTCGGAGGTACCTGGTTTGGCTCAGAAGCTGAAGGCCGGCGAAGCGGTAATCGAGATGCTGCGGCAGGAGGGCGTCTCCCACATTTTCGGCATCGTTGGCTCTTCGTTCCTGGACATTCTGGACCCCCTCTACGACCGCGACGACATCCAATTCATCGGCGTCCGCCACGAGCAGGGCGCGGCCCTGATGGCCGACGGCTACAGCCGCATCTCCGGCTCTCCCAGCGTTTGTCTGGTGACCAACGGCCCCGGAGTCCTGAACCTGACCTACGGTATCGCCTCAGCCTACGTGGCCCACTCGCCGGTGGTGGTGATCGCGCCCTCCGCGTCACGCAGCCACCAGAACCGCGACTCCACCCAGGAGTTCGACCAGGTGGCCCTCTTCAAGCCGATCACCAAGGCGGCTTTCGCCATCAACAAGATCGACCGGCTGCCCGACGCCCTGCGCCATGCCTTCCGCGTCGCCACCTCGGGCAAGATGGGCCCGGTGATGATCGACATACCCAGGGACCTGCTGCCCGGCGCGGAGATCGAGCTGGACCTGTTGACACCCGACACATACCGCTCCGGCCAGACCCGGTCCCGGGGCGACCAGGCCCTGATCGAAAAGGCCGCCGCTGTGCTTTCGGCCGCCCAGCGTCCCGTTATCCTGGCTGGCGGCGGCGTTCAATGGAGCAACGCGGGAGACGAGGTCTGCCGCATGGCCGAACTGACCGGCGCCGCCATCGTCACCTCCTACGGCCGGGCCGACGCCGTGCCCAACGACCACCCGAACTACCTTGGCCATCTGGGCCGGCTGGGATCTCTGGAAGGCATCGAGGCGATGCGTCAAGCCGACACCATATTGGCCGTGGGCACCCGTCTCAGCCAGTCGACCACCTTCTACGACCACCGGTTCATCCCCGAGGACGCCAAGATCATCCAGATCGAGATCGACCCCCAAGAGATCGGACGCAACTATCCGGTGACCGTGGGCATCGAAGGCGACGCCAAAGCGGTCATGGAAGGTCTGCTCGAGAAGGTGCGGGACCGGGAGCCCCGGCCCAATCAGCAATGGGTCTCGGAGATCGGCGATTGGACGGCCCGCCGAGCAAGCCGCCTGCAGGATGAGGAAAAGCTCTCCGGCTCGCCGATGAAGCCCCAGCGGGTCTACGCCGAACTGCGGAAGGTCATGCCCCGGGACGCCATCGTGGCCTTGGACGCCGGGTTGGCCCCCAACTACGGGCAGGACCGGCTGAACTATTACGAGCCACGGAGCCTTCTGACCTCCCTGGACCTGGGAGGTCTGGGGTTCAGCTTCCCCGCGGCCATCGGCGCCAAGTTCGCCGCCCCGGACCGGCCGGTGATCAACTTCAACGGCGACGGCGGCTTCCTGTTCAACGCCCAGGAGTTCTCAACGGCGGTTCACTACAACCTGCCGCTGGTCACCGTCATAATGAACAACGGCATCTGGGGCTCGGAAAAAGCCTACCAGCGGTACGCCTTCAATGAGCGGTACGTGGCCGCCGACACCACCAACCCCCGTTTCGACAAATACGCCGAGATCTTCGGCGGCGCCGGGTTCTACGTCGAAAGGCCCGAGGATATCGGCGATGCCCTGATCGAAGCCCTGGACTGCGGCAAGCCCAGCATCATCGAGATACCCATCGACCCCGATGAGATGCCGCGCCCAGCCCGGTTGGCCGAGGTCCAGGCCCCGCTTCAATTATGAGGAAATCCGGCATAGGTAAATTCGGCGGCCCCGCCGACTTTAAAGAAAAGCCGAAGATATTCACATGGAAGAATTAATCCGGCCCGATGCCATAAATCTGGAAGACGACGCCGTGGTGATCCTGTGGGAGGATGCCCACCGCAGTCCATTTCCCCACCGCTACCTGCGCCTGCGCTGTCCCTGCGCCAATTGCGTGGACGAGATGAGCGGAAAGCGCACCCTGGACCCGGATACGGTGCCCCAGGACGTGAAGGCGGTGGACCAGATGCCCATCGGAAAGTACGGAGTGCAGTTCCTTTGGAGCGACACCCACTACACCGGCATCTACACCTTTAAGGTGTTGCGGGCGGCTTGTCCCTGCATCGTCTGCGGTGAGGCGCGGGCCACGGCCGAAAGCCCGGAAGAAAGCTAGCTGTCGCGGTATCCAGCGCTTCCTGTTGATAGACCGCGTTACCAATCGTTCGTGGTGAGCTCCGTCGAACCATCACTGCGCCGAAGCCGAGGTCCTTCGACGGGGCTCAGGACGAACGCATGGCCGTAGCGGTAATTTTCAAAAAGAGGCGCTAGTCAGCATCCTTGGCTGGCTGTTGGTCCCGGGCGCGCATGGGCTTCTCCAAGGACGCCTTGAATTTGGGTGAGGTGAAGGTGTTGGACTTGAAGGCAAAGTTGGAGAGCTGTCGCTCGCCCGGCTTGCCGCAGGTCCCGCAATTGGCCGGCTCGCTCGACTGTGAAACCGGCCGGAGCACTTCAAACTCCTGGCCGCAGTTGCCGCAGTAATACTCGTAGATGGGCATGGATACCTCCTGATTCTCCGTCCATTTTAGACCTAGCGGCAACAGGATGCCATTGGTACCAGATACAAAAAGTCCCTTCCCCCGTTCGGGGGAAGGTTAGGTCCGACGAAGTCGAGACTCACGACAGAGTCGGAGATGGGGGCGCTCTCCCGCTGGAGATGGCATCTCAAATGGAAATCCAGACACAGGTGAAGAAAACATGGCTGAGACCACAGACGTTGCGATCATCGGAGGAGGAGTGGCGGGCTGCGCCGTGGCCTTCTACCTGGCCCAATCTGGGGTGAAGTCCACCATCATCGAGCGGGAAGGCGTGGGCAATCAGGCCTCAGGGTACTCCGCCGGAGGACTGAACCCATTGACCGGTATCGGAATCCCCGGCCCCTTGGGCGCATTCGGCTGGGAGTCCTTCCAGCTTCACTTGGGCCTGTACGACGGACTGAAAGAACAGTCGGGCATCGACTACCAGAACCGGACGGTGGCCAAGATAGACCTGGCCTTGGAGGAGTCGGACCTGGAGGGCCTGCGGGCGTCGGTGGCGCTGTTCGAAGGAGTGGAGGGGTTCGAGGCGCGCTGGCTGGAACCGGAGGAGATCGCCAAGCTTGAGCCACGGATCAGCCCCGCAGTCCTTGGCGGGGTGTACGCCTACGGAAACAACGCGGTGGACAGCTACAACTTCACCAAGGCCCTGGCGGCGGCGGCGGAGAAAATGGGCTCCACCGTGCGCGCCGGAAACGTCCGCGGCCTGGAGAGCAGCGGCGGAAAGGTTGACCGGGTGGTCCTGGCCGACGGAGAGATCTCCTGCGGTCAGGTGGTGATGGCCATGGGGCCGTGGTCGCGGAGGGCCGAGTCTTGGCTGGGCGTTTATATCCCGGTGGACCCCCTGAAGGGCGAGATAATCCGGCTGGAGAACCGGGGCGAGCCGTTCAGGCACGACATCTCCGGTGGTGGCGGGACCATCTACCCCAAGCTGGACGGCCTGAACTGGTGCGGCACCACCGAGGACTGGAAGGGATACGACCGGGAACCCTCCGGGCAGGCCGCCCACGAGATCAGACAAAGGGTGGCGCGTTTGGTCCCCGACCTGGCCGACGCCAGATTGGTGAAACACACCGCCTGCCTGCGGCCCGTCACCCCCGATTGGCTGCCGGTATTGGGGCGGGCCCCCGGCTGGGAGAACGTCTATCTGGCGACCGGCGCGGGAAAGAAGGGCATCCTGCTGGCCCCTGGGATCGGCAGGTCCATCGCCGACCTGATGACCACCGGCGAGACTGCCCTGTCCATTCAGGGTTACTCCCCGGAACGGTTCGCCACCCAGATAGACTGACGGGCTCTTATTTCTCGAAGGCGGACCAATGGGTTACCGGGTGGTCAAGACTATCTCAAAACCTGGGTTGGCAAGTTCTAGATGATTGGATATGGCAAGGCGCCCGTCCTCGCATAATCACCTCGGTCCCTGTCATTCTGAGGCGTCAGCCGAAGAATCTCGTTGCCAATGAAGCAACAATGACTAGGAATAACGAGACCCTTCGCTCCACTCAGGGTGACAGGTGTAGAGGAGTTCGGTCAGATTGCAGGTCCCACAACAGCTACACCCGCTCATGGAGAGCCCGTCGAAGGGCTCAACTGCGGATCGTACAGGATTTTGAAAGAGCCGCTAGTAAATCTGTGGGTTTAATACTCGAATTGGGTTGCCAGGGTGTGGTCTCCCGAGACGGTGATCTGCTTGTCTGCCACCGCCTCTCTGAGTGTGATGCGGCCGTAGACCAACAGGACGAAGATCTGGGTATCGCAACTGAACGTAACCTGTGGGTCTTCCTGGCCGGCCGGCTCCATCAGGGCCTTCTCGCCTGCACCGGCGACGATATCGTGGCTGCTGGACGCAGGGCCCGTCAGATCGAACCTGAACCGGACAGATATCGACAATCTGGAACCTGGATTGAATAGCCGCCCCACCACGAACACGGGAAACATCTCGATGATTGCGGGAATGCTAACGGCAGACAGTAACGCCGCCGGTTCCAGCCTGGAACGGATATCCCATTCGTGAACTATCAACTCGGTGACTCTTAGATTGAGGTAGGTCTCCACCGAGATGATGCCGGCAGGATGGTAGCAGGGCTTGTCCTTGTCCGGCTCCCCCAATCGGGATAACACTTCATCAAAGTGGGCGCGGCGATCGTTGAAGGTCGTCAATAGATCGTCGCCTAAACTTTCACGGAGGTCTACGGCCCTCTGGGCGTTGGCCGCCAACCGGGCCGCCATGTCACCTTCGCCAGCGGGCGGAAACCCCTCTGGAGGCGAAGCATCCCCGCCGGCGCCCCTGGCGATGTTGGCCCCAAACATGTCGATGGCCCCGGTCAGGTGGGCCACCACATCTCTCACTTGCCAGGCTTCACAGGCGCTCTGGGTCGACCAGGCGTCGGGCGGCAAGGTTTTGAGGTATGCGCCGATCCGGGCCGATTCTTCTTTGACCAACCGGACCTTCTCCACTACCGAACTCATATCATCGTCTCCTGAGTAGGCGCCTGATATCCCGCTGTGATCGCCTTCCCGTTGGCGTTATTATAGGGGCCCTCCGGCTTTACACAATCCCGGATGGGCAATCGTTACCCAAACCGTTTCCAAGGAGTCCAATGTGGCGTTAGGCTGGGCAATCATCGGCGCGGGAATGCACCCACATCAAAAGGTGGCGCCGGCCATCGGGCTGACGCCGGAGGCCGAACTCATCGCCGTGTTGAGCCGGGACCAAGGACGGGCCGACGCCTTCGCCGAGGCCCACGGGGCGAAGGTTGGGTATTCCAACATCGACGAACTGCTGGCCGACTCGCGCATCGACGCTGTTTTCGTGGCCTCGCCCAATGCCCTGCACGTGGGCCACACGGTGCGGGCCGCCAAGGCGGGGAAGCACGTTCTGTCGGAAAAACCCATGGCGACCTCGGTGGATGACGCGCTGACCATGGTCGACGTTTGCCAGGCCAACGGCGTGAAGCTGGGGCTGGGTTTTGAACTGCGCTTTCACCCGGCCCACCTGCTGGCCCGGGACCTGGTGTCCCAGGGCAAGCTGGGCCGCGTCCGGCTGGTCCAGGGGCACTGGGGACGCGGGGAGCGGGGACAACCCGAGCACCTGCCCCGCTCCGGCCTACGCGGCTGGTGGGAAGACCCCGAGGCCATGGGCGGCGGCTCGGTGATCATGGGCCTGGGCGTCCACGTATTCGACCTGGTGCGGTTCATCATGGGGCAGGAAATCACGGAGGCCGTGGCCATGACCGACGGCCAGACCGAATCCCAGCCGCTGGAGCACATCGCCAGCATGGCATTGCGCCTGGAAGACGGGACCATCGCCAACATTAGCTGCGGCAGGATGCTGCCCGACACGCTCAACGACTTCACCGTCTACGGCACCGACGGACGCATCACCGGCCGGGCCACACTCTGGGAGGCGCGCATGGGCGAGGTGGAGGTGGTCAGCGAAACGGTCAATCAGACGGAGAGTTGGGAATACGATTACCTGGCCAACTTCGTTGCCGAGCTGGCTGATTTCCACTCCGCCATAAAAGAAGACCGGGAGCCGGCGGCCACCGGCGTCGATGGCCTGAGGTCAACGGAGATAAACTCGGCGGTGATCCAATCGGCCCAGACCGGCCGGGCGGTCAAGATTGAACATCGGCCGGTGTAACGGAATTCTCCTGGCTCCCAGTTGACGGTCTGACGGCCCGTTGCTACGATTCCCCACGCCCAGGGCGGCCAATCTCCCAGTCTATTCCAAGAATTTGAGGGCTTAATACCATGACGACCACCGAGCGGGGCCAGGCGCAAGGCGCACTGAAGGGCCTACAGGTCCTGGAATTCGGCCAGTACATCCCCGGACCGATGTTGGGGATGTTGCTGAGCGACCAGGGCGCCGATGTGATCAAGGTTGAGCGTCCCGGCGGCGACCCCGCCCGGAGCGAGCCGGCCTTCGCCACCTGGAACCGGGGCAAGCGCTCGGTGGTCCTGGACCTGAAAACCCCCGAGGGCCAGGCCGCCGCCGTGGGGCTGGCCAAGAGGGCCGACGTGGTGATCGAGAATTACCGGCCTGGTGTGGCCGACCGCCTCGGCATCGGTTACGACACCCTGTCTAAAGGGAACCCCGGACTGCTCTATTGCTCCATCCCCGGCTTCGGCGAAGAGAGCCGCCACCGCAACGAGCGCGGTTGGGAGGGCATCGTGTCCGCCTCCACCGGGGTCTACCAGCATATCGACGGAAATGACGAGCCGCTGTTCCTGCCGCTGCCCACGGCCAGCACCTTCGCCGCCATCGTGGCCTCGGTCTCGGTGGCCATGGCCCTGCTGGCCCGGGACCGGACCGGTAAGGGGCAGCGCATCGAAGTGCCCATGCACAGCGCCATGTTCTCGGCCATCGGACGCCACCTGGTCAAGCTATACGACATCAGCCCGCCCGACCTGTTCGACCTGCCCCGTAATGTCATGTCCCACCAGTACAAGTGCGCCGACGGCCGCTACATCCAGTCCCACGGCATGTACCTGCGTTTCGCCAGCCAGTTGATGACCGCCGCCGGGCGTCCCGAGTGGATCGAGGACTTGGAAGACCTCTACGGCGCGGAGGTCGCACCCGAGACCGTGGCCATGTGGAAGGACCGGTTCGAGAAAATGTTCTTGGAGCGGACCGCCCAAGAATGGGAGGACGCCATCGCGGAGTCCAAAGGGGCCGGCGCCACCTGCAAGACCATCGACGAATGGCTGGTCCACGAGCACGCCATCGCCGGCAAGATGGTCATCGAGATTGACGACGCCCAATACGGGCGGATGAAGCAGCCGGGCGTCCAGGTGCGCCTGCGCGGCACGCCCGGAGCGGTCCAGGGACGCGCGCCCAAGTTGGGCGAACACACCTCGGAAGTCTTAGCGGAGCTGAATAACGGCTCGGCGCCGTCTGCCACGCCCAAAGCAGGCAACGAAAATATCATGAGCGCCCTTGAGGGCGTCCGGGTTTTGGACCTGTGCATCGTGTTGGCCGGGCCGACCTGCGGCCGGACTCTGGCCGAGTTCGGCGCTGACGTAATCAAGATCGACGACCCCTCCCGTCCCTACGACATGTCGGGAAATATCGACGTGAACCGGGGCAAGCGCAGCATCCAGATCAACTTAAAGACCAAAGAGGGCCTGGAGGTCTTCTACAAACTTCTGGAAACCGCCGACGTCGTGGTGGAGAACAACCGGAAGAGCAGCCTGGAACGGTTGGGAATCAGTTACGAGCAGGTCAGCAAACGCAAACCAGCCATCGTCTACGCGTCATTGAACGCCTTCGGCTACGACGGTCCGTGGAGCGAGCGCCCCGGCTGGGAGCAGTTGGCCCAGGCCACCAGCGGCATGCAAGTGCGGCGGGGCGGCCGTGATTCGGCGCCGAAACTGTTGCCCTATCCCATGAACGACTACGGCACCGGGTTGATGGGCGCCTACGCGGTGGCCCTGGCCCTCCACGAGCGCAACCGCACCGGCAAGGGGCAATCGGTGGACAGTGGGTTGGCTCTAACCGCAGGCCTGCTCCAGTCGCCCTACTTCCTGGACTTCAAAGGCTACCAGAGAGACGAACCCGAGGGTCTGGGCGTCCGCGGGTTTTCCGCCCGGTCCCGGCTCTACGCCGCCTCGGACGGCTGGATGTTCTTCCACTGTCCCGACAACGGGGCCTGGGACCGGCTGGTGCAGCTATCCGAGTTCGCCGGACTGGCTTCGGATGGCGACGACGACGCCCTGACCCAATCTCTAACGCAAATCCTGGCCGCCAAGCCGAGGGGCGAGTGGGAGAAGCTGGTCAACCCCACCGGGGTCAGCGTGATCGCCAACCGGACGGTGGATGAGTTCCGGGACGACGCCGACGTCCGGAAGGCCGGCCTCATCGTGGGACGGGACCATCCGGGCATGGGCAATGCCGACCACCTCGGCTCCGTGGCCAAACTCTCCGAGACTCCAATGCGGGTCGGCCGGCCCACTCCCGTCTTGGGCGCCGAGACCGATCAGATCCTCAGCGAAGCCGGTTACACCGGAGAGCAGATCGAAGCCCTCAAGCTGTCCGGAGCGGTGGTCCAGCACCAAACGTAGAGGGATCACGTTTCCGCGAACAAAAGAGGCTGTCCTTTTCGCTATTTCTGCCCGTATGTCAGAGCGTGGACCGGAGTTATGCTGATGGAGGCGACATTCCTAAACCCGTGCCTGTTAAGCAGATCGAGATATGCCTTCACAGGCAGTAACTGGTCGTCGATAGTGGCTTCGAAGAACTGAATTCCGCACATGATCCGTGCTGGAACAGTCCTGCAATCCTCAGTTGATTCAGGGAAAGGAAAATCGGATATAACGAAATAGCCATCAGGTTTTAGCGCGCGATAGATGTTGGCGGTAACCTTCTCAATGTCCCGGCACTCGTGCATCGAGATGTTGTTGATAACCACGTCGTACTCCTCATTGACATCCAGGTCCTCAAGAGGGCTTTGAACGAGAGATGTACGATCTAACACCCCTGCATCGCTTAACCGTTCTCTCGCTATATCGATGGAATGGGCATCCCCATCCACGCCGACGATGGAGCAATTCGGATAGCTTTGCGCCATTTTTATCAACCCGACTCCCGCACCGCAGGCCCAATCAGCGACGCTGGCCCCGCTTGCGAGCTTATCAGCAAGGCCAGGTACCTGGGATAATCCTCC
>JACZUF010000025.1:26559-45520 GCA_022573285.1 Chloroflexota bacterium | reverse complement strand
ACAAAGCTCGTTGCCGCCATAAACGCCGTCGCGGCCGTATTGAACACCAAGGTCGGAGATAGCGACAACCTAGCATTTCGAGTGTTTGGCGGGCCTTGTGAAGGCGACAACACCGAACTTCTAGTCCCATTCGGTCAAGGCAACAAAGCCAAGGTTCGGGAAGCACTGGCTGGTATGAGGCAACAACAGGCAAGTGGAAACACTACACTGTTCCGCGGAATCCAGGAAGCCACCGGGGACTTCAATAGATTCGCGCGCTACCCAGATATAAAACAGGGCATCATTGTGATTACCGGTGGCGTTGACACCTGTGATCGTGAGTACTTGGAACATATCAAGGATCGAATGGAGGGTTTGCCTGTCGAAGCCCGTTTCTGGATTATTACATTGGATGCTCCTCCTGAAGAGGCGAAACGGTTGCAGGAGGTTGCGCGAATGGAAGGGTGGCAGACCCGGAATGTAAAGTCTGCCGCGGAGTTGAACACAACGCTCGCCGAGGCCACTGATGATGTAGTCCGGGAGTTTCCAACCTCGATGACGGCCACGCCTCCACCTACGGTCGCAGCTACACCAACTGCCATGCCAACTGCGATGCCAACTGCTGTCTCGACCCCTACGGCGACACCGCCCCCGGCACATACGCCAACTCGGCCACCGATGCGTCTCTGTAAGCGAATCGAAATTCAAGAATCGGAGACTGTCGAAAACCCAATGGCCCAACCCCACGTGTTCACAGGTATAGCCAGAATCGACGGAAACACCGCTTCGGAAGGGACTCCGATAACTGCTTGGGTCGATGGTTATAGGGCAGGCTCAGCGGTGGTCAACGAGAATCGGTATGTTATCCTCGTTAAACAACCAGAGGGCAAATCATTCGATGGGAAAAAGGTATTTTTCAAGATTGGCGAGGTTGTAGCCGACGAGACCGGAAGATGGTTGCTTGGCGGAGGCGATGAACTGAATCTGAGTGCGCGGTCGGAGTGTAAACAAAACCGGTAAAGATCGGTCCCAGTCCGGATTTGGCGCATCGCTTTCTATTTAGCCTATCGAATTGGGGTCTCCAGCGAGGGCCAATGGCCGACGAAAGCGGGCTGGGATTGTTGGTAGTCTTCTACGCCATGGTTTCGGACTTCGATGTTTGGCGGACCTTAGATTTCGACTTTTAGAACGATATCGATGAACGCGGATGTCCGCGGCCAGGAATGTAATCGGTCACGAAATTACCGCTTGTAGACCGCGGCCTCGCCGGAGCGGTCGCAGTTCAGCTTGCGGCTAAGGTGCAGGCCCTCCAGGATGAACTCCACCGCCGAGGCGATGACCTCGGGCCGCTTGTCCTTGGTCAGTTTCTTGACCGCCTGGGCCAGGCCGTCGATATTCTTAACGAGTTGCGGGTAGTCCGCGGCCGGCTTGTCGCTGCCGGTCTCGGCCCGGTTGCCCAGGTCGAAAGCGGTGACCACCGTGTCCAGATCCTCCACGTCGAAGTAATTTCCGAAGATCCGCAGCACGCCGCGGCGCGTTAGATCGTCGGTTAGCCTGGACTCCCGGCCCTCTTCGAAGGTCTCAAGTTCGATCTTCCCGGCGAACGACGCAACGATGAACGACAGGTCGCTAACCCTGGGGCAGGCCCACTCCTCGCCGTTCCGGATGGCCCGGCGCACGGCATTGCTCAGCAGGACTTCGAAGTTGGAGATGGACACCCGGACGCTAACCCCGGAGCGCTGGTTGATCTCGCTGCTCAGGCGGGCCTGGGCGGTGATCTCCGCCAACACCTCTTTCATGTAGTCCGGGATCACCAGTTTGTCCTCTTCCGGGAACTTGGTGCGCTCCTGGTCCATGATGGCAATCTCATCCTTGGCGTTCAGGGGGTAGTGGGTGTGTATCTGAGAGCCGTAGCGGTCTTTGAGAGGGGTCACGATGCGGCCGCGGTTGGTGTAGTCCTCGGGGTTTGCCGTTGACACCACGAACACGTCCAGGGGCAACCGCACCCGGTAGCCCTTGATCTGCACGTCCCGCTCTTCCATCAGATTGAACAGCCCCACCTGGATCCTTTCGGCCAGGTCGGGCAATTCATTGATACAGAAGATGCCGCGGTTGGTGCGGGGGACCAGGCCGTAGTGAATCACCAGCTCATCGGACAGGTAGTGACCCTCGGCGACCTTGATGGGGTCGATCTCACCGATGAGGTCTGCGATGGAGATATCGGGAGTCGCCAGCTTTTCGGAGTAGCGTTCCTCCCTGGAGATCCACTCCACCGGCGTCTCATCACCCATCTCCGCCACTTTGTCGCGGCAGACCCGGCAGATTGGGTCGTAGGGGTTGTCGTTGATCTCGCAGTTGGCGATCTTGGGTATCGCTTCGTCCAGCAGATTGGTCAGGCTCCGGATTATGCGGGACTTGGCCTGGCCACGCTCGCCCAGCAGGATGATGTCCTGCCCCGCCAGGATGGCGTTTTCCATCTGGGGGATAACCGTATGTTCAAATCCGATGATGCCGGGGAAGACGAGCTCCTCGGCGCGGATCTTGGCGATCAGGTTCTTCCGCATCTCCTCGCGGACGGGAAGAACCTGGTAATTGCTTTTGCGGAGAGCTCCGACGGTCTGCGGACGTTTGGCCCTAGGCATGCTCACCCCTCCATCAACGACGACTAAAGGCAACGACAATAGGGCATGGATTATGAGGCCGGATGCGCCGGTGGCCTCGTAGTACCAGTCAGAGTACCGGTTGGTTCCAAGTTATCACACCTTGGCCTATAATTTAACGGCAGAGAGTGCTCACTTAGAGTGTGACCATGTTCCACAGATTGGCGTTTCCCCTCATCTTCTTCCTGGCCCCACGGGTGCTGCCCAGGGTTTTCAGGTTTGTCCGTCTGGTCTGGCGTCTGACCTTCGACAAACGGGTCTCCATCTTTCTGCGGGCGCTGGTGCCGCTGGCCGTGCTGTACATTCTCTCCCCGCTCGATCTGATCTCCGACCGTATCCCCATCATCGGCCGATTCGACGACCTAATCATATTGGGCCTGGCGCTGCTATTTCTGACCAAGTTGGCCCCGCCGCACGTCGTGGACGAACACATGGGCCGAACTACTCCCTCCGAGCGGCCCGAAGATAAAGACCCCGCCAAAGTCGTCGATGGCTCAAGCAGGTTGATTGACGACGAGTAGCGCTCGCCAGATCGTTCCCGCCTCTGGAATGGGACTCTACGTCCACGTCCCTTTCTGCAAAACCAAGTGCCCCTACTGCGATTTCAACACCTACCAGGGCATTGAGAATCTCATGGAGCCCTTTCTCCCGGCCCTGACGGCGGAGATTGGGTGTTGGGGCGAGACCCTGGCCCATCCGGCGGTCAATTCGGTCTTCTTCGGCGGCGGCACCCCTTCATACCTGCCCCCGGGCCATATCGAACAGATCCTGGCTGCGATCCAGACATCGTTCCAGGTGGACCCGGGCGCTGAGATCACCATCGAAGCCAACCCAGGCGACCTGGACGCGGCAGCCTGCGCCGGCATCCTTGGCCAGGGCGTCAACCGGCTTAGCATCGGAGTCCAGAGCCTGGACAACGGCCTCCTGAACCTGTTGGGCCGCCACCACCAGGCATCCGAAGCGGTCCAGGCGTTCCAGACCGCCCGCCAAGCCGGTTTCGACAACGTCAACTTGGACCTGATGTACGGGCTGCCCAACCAGTCGATGGACCAGTGGCGGCAGACCCTGGACGACCTGATTGCCCTAGCCCCAGAACACATCTCCCTCTACGCCCTGACCCTTGAAGAAGGGACGCCCATGCACCGCTGGGTGGCGGAGGGGAAGATTCCCGAGCCCGACCCGGACCTAGCCGCCGACATGTACCAGTACGCCCGCGAGTCGTTGGCGGCGGCGGGCTACCACCACTACGAGATCTCCAACTGGTCGCTGCCGGGCAGGGCCTGCGGCCACAATCTGGTCTACTGGGAGAACGGCCCGTACCTGGGCGTGGGTCCCGGCGCCCATTCCCGCCTGGGAGACTACCGGTTCTGGACCGTCCTCTCGCCCCGGGATTACCTCAGTAAAACCTCGGCGTGGGCTGATGTAGGCGCCCAACCGGCGGATGAGTTGGCCGAACCCGTGCTTCAAGGGGTCTCTACCTTGGGCGGCTGGGAGCACATCGGCTTGGAGACCACCTGCTCCGAGACCATGTTCTTGGGTCTGCGGCTGCTGGACGGCCTGGACCTGACCAGCGCATCCACCGTGGCCGGCGTTGACCTGGCCAAGAAATTCCAGGCCCCGATCCAAGAATGCATCCAGCTGGGGCTGCTGGAACAGGACGGCGACTGCCTGCGCCTGACCGAATCAGCCTACCTGATAGCCAACCAGGCATTTACGCGGTTCATGGAGTAGGAACCGATTTTCCATGTCCGCTATTCTGGCCGAAGCTTGGGTGATATCCTGTAGCCAATCCTGTTAGAGGCGTCCCGCCATGTACGTAATAGGCACCGCCGGCCATGTGGACCACGGCAAGTCCACCCTGGTTAAGGCGCTGACCGGCATCGACCCCGACCGCTTCCCCGAAGAGAAAGCCCGGGAGATGACCATCGACTTGGGCTTCGCCTGGATGACCCTGCCCAGCGGACGGGAAGTCAGCATCGTGGACGTGCCTGGCCACGAGAGGTTCATCAAGAACATGCTGGCCGGCGTGGGCGGCATCGACCTGGCCCTGTTGATCGTGGCCGCCGACGAAAGCGTGATGCCCCAGACCCGGGAGCACCTGGCCATCCTGGACATCCTACGGATCACCCGCGGCCTGGTCGTCGTCACCAAGACCGACCTTGTTGACGAAGAGATGGTGGAACTGGTCAAAGCCGAGGTGGAAGACACCCTTAAGGGCACGTCCTTCGAAGGCTGCCCCATGGTCGGCGTATCAGCCTACACCGGCGACGGCCTGGACGGGCTGCAATCCACCATGGACAGCATCTTGGACGAGACCGAAGCCAGGAAAGACCTGGGCCGGCCACGCCTCCCCATCGACCGCTGCTTCACCATCTCCGGCTTCGGCACCGTGGTCACCGGCACCCTCATCGACGGGACGTTGACCGTGGGACAGGAGATCGAGCTGGCCGGATCGGGACAGCGCGCCAGGATCCGGGGACTCCAGAGCCACAAGACCAAGATCGACGCCACCGACCCCGGCGTGCGGCTGGCAGTGAACCTCTCCGGCCTGTCGCGGGACAAGGTCGAACGCGGTGAAATATTGACCATACCCGGCTGGCTCAAGCCCACCCGCCGGTTGGATGTCCGCTTGCGCATGGTCAAGAACGCTCCCCATTCCTTGAAACACAATGAGGGCGTCACCTTCCACCTATTCACCAGCGAGTCCCGGGCGCGCGTCAGACTGCTGGACACCGAACGGCTGGCCGCCGGTGAAGAAGGCTGGGTCCAGCTTCTGTTATCCGAACCGTTGCCGGTGGTCAAGGGCGACTTCTTCGTTATCCGCTCCTCGGAGGACACCCTGGGCGGCGGCCAGATCGTGGACCCCAGCCCGCGGCGGCGCTACCGCCGGTTCGATGACGACGTCCTGGAACGGCTGATGACCCTGGACCAAGGCACCGGCGGGGACATCATCATCAGCGTCGCCGAACAGTGGGGCCCCTGCGACCTGACCGTCCTCTCCCAGCGGACCAACCTGTCCCGGGAGGAGGCGTTGGAAAGGGTGGCCCAGTTGACCCAGGAAGGGCACCTGGTGGGCCTGGGCGAATTCGGCAGCGACGCCGACGCCGTGGTCTATTCGGCCCAGGGCTGGGACGTACTCAAGGGCAAGGTCTCCTCCGCCCTTCAGCTCTACCACACCCAGTACCCGTTGCGGCAGGGCGCCCCGGCCCAGGAGATCCGCAGCCGGTTGGGCCTTTCGCAGCCGGTCTACCAGCGGGCATTGGCGCGGCTCAGCGAGGAAGGCTTCGTGGTTGACGAGCGGCAATCCCTGCGCCTGCCGGACCATCAGATAACCCTGACGCCAAAGATGGAAGAAGCGGCATCCGCCTACTTGAAATCTCTTCAGAAAGACCCCTATTCTCCACCAAGCGACCGGCCGGTCGACTCGGAACTCCTTGGCGTCCTGATTGAACAGGGCAAGGTTGTCCGGGTAACCGATTCCGTAGTCTTCGACGCTTCGGCCTACCGCGAGATGACCGAGCGCATCATCCAGCACCTGAAGGACCGGGGAACCATCACAGTGGCCGAAGCCCGGACCATGTTCGACACCAGCCGCAAATATATCCTCCCCCTTCTGGAACACATGGACCAGCAGCAGATCACCCGCCGCACCGGCGATGAACGTGTATTGAGATAACCTTCGGTTGAATCATAAACACCCGCAAAAGATCACCCTGAGAGATACCGGCGAGCCGGTGAGGTAGGCTGATTTGGGACTGGACATGGGACAGACGGTTCTCCAACTGGACCAGCTCACTAGGTCTGTGCGCGGGGCCAGCGAGGCGCGGGAAGAGCGTCTTACGGCCCTGCTCAACGCCGCCGCCGAAATCGACCCTGACACGGCCGCCCGCAAAACCTCAGACACCAAACAGCGCCCGTATCTGGCGGCAGAGGTCGAAGGACCCCTGCTGGGGGCCTATCCGCCGCCGGAGCCGCCCGCCGATTGGGTGGTCGCCGCAGTGGACGGCTCCCACATCGACGTTGACCGGCACCTGCCCGTTGCCTGCTATCTGCTGAACTTCGGCGGTTGCGTATTGACCTACGGCTCCCAGCCCGACGCCACCCTCTTCAGCCATCCCCACCTGGCCACCACCCCCGAAGAACTCTATATCTCGGACCCCAAGAACTCGGCGGGAGAGGAGATGATCAGCGGCCCGCTCCTGGGCCTGGTGCGCACCGTGAAGGAGTTGGAAACCCTGGCGAACACGGTGGAGCAATGTCCGCCGGGTCTGCCGGTGTTGGCGCTGGTGGACGGCTCACTGGTGCTGTGGGCGTTGTCCGGACAAGCCTTCCGTCCCTATGTGAGCGACGCCGTCATCAAGGACGGACTCCTTCCCGCCATGAAACGCCTGGAAACGCTGGCCGAGTCCCGTCCGGTCGCCTTGGCTGCCTACGTGTCCTTCCCACGGAGCACCGAGGCGGTGAACGCCGTGCGTTGCTCCCTATGCCCCCACGACCTCACCGTCTGCGCCCAGTCGTGCAACAACCGCCGCTCCACCCAACAGCCCTGCAACGGGGCCAACGACTTCCTGGACCGGGACCTGTTCCAGCGGCTGCTCGAACCCGGCTGGCGCTCGCCGGTCTACAAGACCAACTCCTCGGTTTCCAGGGATTCCTACGATGAGGCGAACAAGGTCCACTTCTTCTACGTGAACGCCGGTCAGGAGATCGGCCGGGTCGAGATACCGAGATGGGTGGCCAAGAACGAGAGCCTGCTCTCTCTGGCCCACGGGCTGGTCTGGGACCAATGCCAGCGGGGACAGGGCTATCCGGTGGCCATCTCCGAGTCCCACGAGCAGGCGGTGATCAACGCCGGCGACCGCCGGGTGTTTAGGCGCCTGCTGACCGACTCCTTGGAACGCCAGGGCCTCTCCGCCGCCACCTCCCAGAAAGACCGCGCCAAGCGTTCGCCGTGGGTGTAAGGGGCGGGAGGTTGTTTGGGCTGCAAGCGTGCCTTAACCTAATTCCCCCTTTCATCAGATTCCGCGGCCGCATCTCCATTAGGCACGTCGAGCTTGGGGGCTCAGGAAAAACTACGATTTGGCTGCTGCCGTCGGGAATAGCTTTTCGGCACTTGGCGGCATACTTCTGATCATCACGAGTAACGGGATATCTAGCAGGCTCGAATAAAGCAGTCGTTTTGACCAGAACCGCCCCGGAACGCCTTGCCCCTGATACGCACTTCGCAGTGAATGCTTCGCCTCGGTGACTCGGCGGGGACAGTCGATATGCATTTCCGATTACGCCGAAATAACGTGGGCCTAATCGTTCCCACCGGACACACCCTTAGTCCACACCTGTTTCTTGCTGATATGGGCATAGACTCCAGCTACGATATGTCCATAATACTCAATCGAGTATGTACTATCGACGGGATATATAACCCAGTCGAGGGATATAAATATGGAACTGGAAATCACGGTCCGCTTGGATCTTCCGGATGATCTGATTGTTCATCAGCTACTTGACGGAGTTGTTGAGATTCCTGGCCCTCAAGCAAAAGCAGTCCTCGCATTAATCCTCGGCAGCCTTCCAAAAAAGCCGCGCGGCTATCACGATTCAGAGATCGATATAGAGAAATGATTTCAACCTGATTCGGGAGCATTTCATCAGCCGACAGCCCCTGCCCCGATTCGATCCCCGTTAAGAGCCAATCCACACTGACGCCCAATAACTCTCCGAGCCGAACGAGCTTTGTTGGCTGAGGAAGCTGTCTGCCGGACTCCCAGTTGACGACCGATTGACGGCTCACGTCCATCCGTTCACCCAAGAACTCTGCGGTCCAACCAAAGTTCGTCCTCGCCGACCTAAGTCGGCCTCCTACCCGCCTGTTGAACGAGTCCGCTGATACCAATTCCAGGTAATCTCCTAAATGATTGTCATTGTTGTAAATACATGCTTGTCAAACAAGCATCAATACGTTATCGTGCACGATATCAGGTAATTGTCTATAGGGTGGGGATGAATAGGGCCGTTAGGAGATTACTGATAACTCCCACGTTAGGGCCCGGGTTCCCGAGAAGGCGGGCCGTACCAATTAGGAGGGACCGCAATGACGACTCGACTAATGGAACACGAACCCAACGGCGTGGGCGAAATCCACTGTGTATGCCCGCCCCAAGCGGACCAGGCCAGACAACCTTCGTCTCGACCACCCGGGGACTTGCTCCAATCGTGGGCGAAAAATTGGTTAGTTACGATACCACCGGACGTACGACACCCGAGAGCCTATTAACGACTTAATCACGGGGGCGTATCAGTTGCAAGCCGGTTCACAAAATTTTCTGCCGCTACCTACAAATATTGGTCTTAGCCACCTAATTTTCTTCAAATTAGGGGATCCTCTGTTGCGGCGAATGAAAGTACTTGCGGTAGCTATGGTCGCGTTGGGCGTTCTCTTGTTGGGGACAGACTTGACGTACACCGGTTCGAATTCGAACGCGCAAGTCAACGTCGAAGGAACGGTGGTTAGTATCCCTTGGATAGAGATTGATGACGTGAACAGCGGGGCTGACCTTCACCCCACGATTGCGATTTCGGTTCCTCCCTACTCCCCGTTCGAGCGGATCCAATAAGACCAAAACACCCAGCGATCAAATACGAATTAATGAGGCAAAGCCCCGCCACAGGGGAAGCTTAGTACGGGGCGACGCCCAAGTAGTCCGCCAGATCCTCGACGTGGTCGAACCGCCCCACGGTCTTGAGGAATTCCTCCAGGGACTCACTCCCGTCGCGAAGTTCCTCCAGTTGGTCGCCGATGGGGCTGACCGATGCCGCGCCGGTGGCGTAGGAGCCGTGGAAGGCGAAGAAGGCCTGGTTGATCTTGCGGATGAAGTAGCCGTTGTCATCCAGGAACTGCCGGCGCTCTTTCATGTAGGACTCGGCCTCCTTGATCTTGCCCTCCGCCAACAACCCTTCGGCCGTCAGTCGTATCTCCCGCATCTCCGCATCGAAGTCGAAACTTTCCGGGTCCGGCGGGCTGGTGGATTGATCACGGGTGACCACCGCACCAGTCATGGCAGTGAACGCCCGGTCGCCGATGATCTCACCGCCGATGGTGGCAGCCGTCTCATTCAGGGTGGTCATATCGGCGTTGTCCCAGAAGTGCTGGCCCAGGGGCTGGAAGAAGAACCAGTGGTGCAGCCACTCGTGGGCCGTGGTTACCAGGGCCTCGTGGAGGGTGCCCGAAGCCGACACCACGCTGGGAAAGGTGGCGACACCGCCGGTGCTTACGATTAACGCCGACACCCCGTCTTCTTGGAATATCAGGTCTTCCAGCCGCCCCCGTTCCAGGTCTGAGATACCGGGTTTTAACAACGTGGAACTGTCCTGGACGATGCGGTCCCGCGGGGAGATTATCAACGCCGCCGGGGAATTGGCGTATACCGTGTCCACCGGCGGGAAGATGACACCGATCCGGGAGGCAAACCCTTCCTGGACAAGGACCGCGCTTATCTCCGACTCCATGGTCTCTTCCACGTCGGGCTGTATATCGCTTCGCCTTTGACGGAATTGTTCGATCCGTTCCACGATATTTGAAATACCCGGCGCATCGCCCTCGGCCGACAGGTCCTGCTCCAATTCCCTGATCTGCGCCCTCAGATCAAAGAATTCCTGGGCCTGGGCGATCCGGTCTTCACGGGATGGCTCCGAGTTCCAGGGCAGGATATCTTGGAACTTGTGCACCCACTTGTCCATGAAATGGTCCACTTCCCAACGTACAAGGCTGTACTTGTGGGGCGCCACCGCAACTTCGCTGGCGGAGAGGCTGTCGCTGCCGAGGGCCGCGCCGAGCAGCACCAGGGTGGCGACTGAGAGCAATAAGAGCCGTTTCGCTATCTTGAACAAAGATTTTTCAACCCCGGCTTTGCCGGTTAGGCCAGCACCCGGTAGCGGTAGCTGGACTCCAAAAGCTCGCCCTCTTGGAAGCGGCTGAACCGGAGTGGCGAGATATCCACGGTGCTGGAAGCTCCTTCAACGATGAGTTCAGCCATGGTGACCCCGATCATGGGCGAGAGCTTGAAACCGTGGCCGCTGAAACCGACGGCGCAGTACAGACCATCTATCCCCGGCACCGCGTCCAGGATGGGGTGCCAGTCCGGCGTCGTGGTGAACAACCCGGACCAGCCGCCGCGGAAATATGCGTCGGACATGGCCGGTATCCTACGTTCCAGACGGCCCAGGGCGTCGGCCATCACGTCCATGTCCACACCCTGGTTATAGGTCTCAAGGTCCACTTCTTCCTCGTCTCCGAAACCCATCATGGTCAGCGCGCTGCCGTCGGGCCGGAACGAGAAAGACTGGGCAATGTCTCCCACCGTGGGGTGCAGGGGCAGTTTGTCCACCGGACGGGTGAGGGAGGCCACCTGATGGCGCACCGGGACCAAGGGCACGTCCACGCCCGTCTTGGCCAACACCATCTTGGACCAGGGGCCCGCCGCCACCACCGCCACGGGAGTCTCCACCCGCCCATCGGCGGTGACCACGGCCGTGACCCGCCCGCCTGAGACCTCGATCTCCGTGGCCGGGTTTCGGAGCACAATCTCGGCCCCCATCTCCTTGGCCCCAGCCCCGTAAGAAGTGGTGACCATGTAGGGGTCGGCGTAGCCAGACTGGGGCTCCCAGGCCATGACCTCGTCTTCCCTCACCGACACCATGGGGGCGATGTCCCGAAGGTCGTTGGCGGTAACCTGCATGGTGTCGATGCCCAGTTGGCACAGCATGGCCACGTTCCGCTCCAGTCCGCCGCGGTCTTCCTCTTTCACCACCACCAGGTAACCGGTCTCGACAAAGCCCGACTCGCCGCCCACCATCTCAGTGAAGTGGGTAAAGACGCTCAGGCTTTTCCAGGCCATCTTGGCGGTCACGGGATTGGAGTAATGCATCCGGCAGATGGCCTGAGAGCGCCCGGTGGAACCCGAACCAAGCACGTCTTTCTCCAGCAGCAGCGTGTCGGTCACGCCCAGGCGGCCCAAGTTGAACAATATGCTGGTCCCGATCACGCCGCCGCCTATTATCACTATGTCAGCCGTCGTTTTCATGGCTCGCTTGTCTCCTGGGCCGGATTCGCCCCAATTAGATTCCTCAAGACCAAGACGGCTACGCCCTTATGAGGTTTCCCTTGACCTCTTCCAATGGCACGGGACGATAGACACGGTCACGGGTCTTCCCCTCAATAGTTAGCCACCCTTTCGCGGCCAAGTCCGCCAGGTCCCGAGAAGCGGTGGCCATGGAGACTCCGGTAACCTCCATGTAGCCTGCACGGGTGATCTGCCCGGTCTGGTTGGCGTACATCAGCCCGTCGGTCTGTCTGGACGACAGGCCTGCCTCCGGACCAATCGAGTATAGCTCACGCATCTTCCCATGCCACGCTGTGGTGTGCTCCACCAAGGTATTGGAGCAGACCACTAGGGCTGAGGTGCTGAATTCCAGCCAGGGCGTGGCATCATAGCCGTCGTGGAACTTGTTGCCTAGGCTCAGGCTGATGGCCGAGAAATACTCATCCTTGATCCGCAGTAGCGCCGCCTCCAAGGACAACAACTTTTTGAATCCGAAGGATGATCGCTGCAACAACAACGTCTCCAGGCCTCTGGAAGTCCGGCCGTTGCCGTCCCAGAATGGGTGTACCGCCAGAAGATGCAGGTGGGCCAATCCCGATTTGATGGCTGGATGCAGAGCGTCGCCTTCCTCGCGCAGCCAGAGGGCGAATGAACGCATCAGACTGGGCACGTCCCCTTGGTCCGGGGGCTCATAACCGCCCACGGAATTCTGGCCCTTCCGGTATGAACCAGGGGTCAGCGTAGGTGTAGCCGTGGCCATAAAGTAGCGATTGAGCTGGCGGATGACTAATTCGTCCACCGGTATGTCGGCTTGGCCGCTAAGGAAGTCAATGAACTCGTAGGCCTGGAGCGCGTTGATATTGTCCTGCTCATCCTCGCTCGCCGCCTTGCCCACTGCCCGGGCCGCCAGACGTCCCACTGCTGCTTCGTCCAGGGCCGATCCCTCAATGCTGGTGGTGCTGGCGGCGCGGCTGACGCGCACGTCGCGGTGCAGCCACTCCTCGTGTTGCGGCATAAGCAGCAGGTTTTCGATGAGCCAATGGTTGCGCTCAAATTCTTCTATCTGCGCCTGTATCCGAGACGTGATGGTATAATTAGGGCTGAAGATACTATCATTCATCATTATGCAACCTGATTAATACTCTCATATAATCTAATATGATAGTATCATCGACCAGGGTCTGCATCAACCCGTTACGTTCCATCCAGCTCTTAATCACGCCTGTTGACAGTCGTTGACCGCAGGCGTAAACTATTTTTAATGCTAAAGGTGAACGGCAACCCCTGCGCCTCTTGTTGTACCTGTACCTGTGACATAGGGACCAGGTAACCTTCTGCGTTAGACAAAAACACCACTAGGAACCCTTGGACCCGCCAATGTGAATGAAATTGGCGGGTTTTTTATTCGCGCAAAACATTCGGAGGACAAGTTGACCAGCCATACCTCGACCGGACCGGCGAAGACCCAGGAGACCATCCACGAAGAGAGCTTGGAGTTATCCAAGAATTCTCATAGCATCATTCCCTTCATGGAAGATGAGATTGTGCGGTTGGAGGAGGAGTCGGCGAAGTTCGTGGCCGGCGAACAAGAAATTGCGCAGTTCACGCCCTTCCGCTTGAAGCAGGGCGTCTACGGCCAGCGTCAATCCGACGTGCAGATGATCCGGGTCAAGGTCCCGGGCGGCATCATCACTCCGGAAGCGATGGATGCCCTGGGCGAGTTCGCCGAGAAATACGCCCCCCTGGGCAAGGGACACATCACAACCAGGGAGAACATCCAGTTCCACCACGTCCCTTTGGCCGAGTGCCCGGACGGGTTGCGGCTGCTCGGCGCGGCCGGTCTGAGCACCCGCGAGGCCTGCGGCAACGTGGTGCGGAACGTGGTGGGCGCCCCCACCTCCGGGGTCTGCACCGCCGAGGTCTTTGACCCCACTCCCTACCTGGCCGCATATGTCCGGTTCGCGGTGCGCCATCCCCTGACCCAAGCCTTCCCCCGGAAGTTCAAGACCGCCTTCACCGGTTGCGACGACCACGACCACGTCGCCGCCGCAATCCAAGACCTGACCTACGTGTCTCAGATACGGGTGGAGAACGGGGTTGAGCAGCGCGGCTTCAAGGTGTTCGTCGGCGGTGGCACGTCCATCATGCCCCGGCTGGCCAAACCCCTCTACGACTTCCTCCCGGAGGAAGACTTCCTCCGGGTGGCCCTGGCCATCTTCACGGTATTCAACAACGCTGATATTCTGCGCAAGAACCGCATGATGGCCCGCTTAAAGGTACTGATCGACAAGATTGGCCTGGACGAATTCAAGTCCCAGGTTGAGACCGAACTGGAGAATATCGGGGCCATCGACCCCGAGCCTTGGATGCACGTTGAAGAGATTATGCGGGAGGACCCTCCAGAGCTGGCGCCCAGCGCCGCTATTGGACGCAACGGGGGCAGCCATAACGGCGGCGGCGACTACGCCGAATGGCGCAGCACCAACGTTGAAGCCCAGAAACAGGTGGGCTACTTCGTCATACACGTGAAGCCCGACCGCGGAGACGTTACAGCGGCCCAGTTCCATGGCCTGGCCAGCATCATGCGCAAGTACACCGGCGGCAGGGCCCGCACCAGCCAGGAGCAGAACTTGGCCCTGCGGTTCGTACCGGAGCACATGCTCCACGACGTGTGGGAAGAGCTGACGGACATCGGCCTGGCGGAAGCCAACGCCCATTCCATCACCAATGTGGTCTCCTGCCCCGGCACCGATAGCTGCAAACTGGGCATCACCTCATCCATGGGACTGGCCGGCGCTCTGAAAGAGGAGATGGAAAGCTGGAACGGCCTGCTCCAAGATGAGGGTGTCAACGACATCCGGATCAAGATGAGCGGCTGCCCCAACGGTTGCGGCCTGCATCACATCGCCAACATCGGCTTCCACGGCGCAGCCGTGAAGGGAGCCGACGGCCAGCAGATCCCCGCCTACGAAATGTTCCTGGGCGGGAACTACGGCGGCAGCAAGGTGGAGGACTCCCGCATCGGGACCCGGATTCCCAAGGTTAAGATTCCAGCCAAGTCCGTGCCCAGAGTGCTGAAAGAGGTGGTCTCCTACTACAAAGAGAACCGCACCGACGGCGAGGGCTTCAACCAGTTCCTCGACCGTGTCGGAGTGGAAGAAGTGACCGCAGTTGCCGCCAAGGCCCAGGAAGCGGTCGCCGAAGCAACCCCCGGCTCAGACCTGTACATAGACTGGGAACGCACCAACCAGTACAAACTGGAACGGGGCGAGGGCGAGTGCGCAGTCTAGGGCGTCACTGATTTGGCATCTTCCCTGGCAGGCAAGACCATCGCTTACGTCGAGGCCCGCATGCTCTCTGAGATGGGGGCCTTGATCGAACGTCACGGCGGGAACCCCTATCCGGCTCCAGTGCTGCAGGAAGTCCACCTGGGCGACACTCCTGAGGTGATAAAGTTGGTGGAAGACATCTGCGCCGGCATAGTGCAGGTGATGGTCTTCCAAACCGGCGTGGGCACCAAGGCGCTCTTTGACAGCGCGGCGTCCCAGGGTAGAGAGCCGGAGATACTCGAAGCTCTGGCCGGTCTCATCGTCATAGCCCGCAGCCCAAAGCCCGCCGCCGTGCTGCGCCGTTACAAGGTCCGCATCGATCACATGCCTCCGGAGCCGTTCACCTCGGCCGACGTCATCGCCGCCATCAAAGATCTCGACCTGGCCGGTAAAGAGGTGGCGGTTCAAGCCTACGGCGGCCCCAATAGCCTGCTGATCCAGACCCTGAAAAAGTGGGGCGCCACGGTCCGCGAGGTCTCCCTCTACACCTGGGGTCTGCCGGAAGACGTCACCCCCGCATTGGGATTGATCGATGACTTGGAAAAGGGCAACATCGACGCCATTGCCTTCACCAGCCAGCCCCAGGTTGGCAATCTCCTGGAGATAGCGGCCCAGGCGGGGAAAGAAGAATCGCTGCGGAACATCCTGGCCCAAGGGCCGGTGGTAGTGGCCTCGGTGGGTCCCATCTGCACCAAGCGGATGATCGAAGCCGGCTTCCGGGTGGATGTTGAGCCGGACCACCCCCACATGGGCAATCTCATTTTGGCTTTGGCGGAGCACCTGAGCCCGGACCTTGTCGAGACGGGTTAACACCCGCGGTGTCGGCAAAAACGATAAACGGGCGGCCTATGGCCGCCCGCTTCAATCTCACCGTCACGCCAGAGACGTGTTCAACTCTTCATCCAACGCTTGAACCGGTCCCAGGGAGACTCCGGTGGGTCCTCAATGGACTCTCCCCGCCACCTCTTCTCGATTGATATATTCCTGGGAGTGACGAAAAAGAGGAGGTAACCCGCCACCAACAGGGCCAGTCCGACCCAGATCAACACCCATATCTGGAGCAGGGCGGTGACGATGAATACAATCAGGCCCGTCAAGAGGATCTTGCCGGGTGTTATTGAGGGCCAACGCCCTCGGGGGGAATAAGAGACCGGGGCCTTGTTGGAACGGGAAGCCTGGCGCACCGCCCTGGGGCGGTCTTCCAGGGGCTTTTCCGCTGCCCGGACCGCTTCGTCGGGAGCGGCTTCTCCGGCGTTCTTTAGGATCTCTTCGATCTCTTTTTGGTACTTATCAGGCATAAATGCTGGGCGCCGCGGTATCAGGCGCTATTTCTTTTCTTAGAAATATCCCAACGCAGGACATTGCCTCGGGAGCCTGCGGCCGTTACACCACCCACGCACGCGTTCATGCTCGATTGTCAACCACGATTATACAGTACATAACCGTTGGCGGGAAGGCAAGTAATCGAGCCTGGCCAAGCACGGATTCCGGACCGGGAATTTGCGGTTATCCGGCCTCTGAATGGCCTCCGTAGCGTCCAAAGCGGCCGGTGACTAGGAATATCACCCTCTCGGCGATGTTGGTCGCCCGGTCGGCGATCCGCTCCAGGTCGTGGGCCACCCACAGGAAATGAGTGGCCGCCACAATGGTGTGGGGGTCCTGCCCCATGTCCAGAAATATCTGGCGGCAGACCTCATCGTAAAGCGCGTCCACTTCGTCATCCGAGTCCCAGACCTCGTTGGCCAACGCCGTATCCCGGTCCACCAGTGATTTCAAGCTCCGCCGCAGCATGGTGACGCCCATCTGGGCCATCAAGGGGAACTGCTTGGGCGTCTCCACCGGTATGTCGTCGCCGATAATCATGCATATCTTGCCGATACCTTCGGCGTAGTCCCCCATCCGCTCCAGTTCAACCGCGATATGCAGAACGGCCACCAGAGTTCTCAGGTCGATGGCCAGGGGTTGCTGGGTGGCGATGAGGTCGATGCACTTCTCTTCCAGTTCAAAGCGCTTTTCATCTATCAGGTCGTCTTCGCCCACCACCTCGTAGGCCACGGCCAAGTCCCGTCGCTCCAGGGCGTCCATGGACTTGATTATCGCGCTTTCCACCATCTCGCCCAGGCCCACCAACTCGGTCTGAAGTTCCTCCAAGCTTCTATCGAAATCTGCTCTGACCATAATCCCTCCCCGGCTTAACCAAACCTGCCGGTGATGTAGGCCTCAGTACGCTCGTCCTCAGGGTTGGTGAATATCTGACGGCTCTCGCCGAACTCCACCAAGAACCCCACCCTGGACTCTTCCAGCATCAAGAACGCGGTGTAGTGCGAGACCCGGGCCGCTTGTTGCATATTGTGGGTCACGATGATGATGGAATATTCTTCAGACAATTCGCGCATTAGTTCTTCGATGGCCAATGTGGCGATGGGGTCCAGGGCCGAACAGGGCTCATCCATCAAGATCACTCTGGGCTCCACCGCCAGGGCCCTGGCGATGCACAACCGCTGCTGCTGGCCGCCGGAGAGGGACAACGCGCTGGACTTGAGCCGGTCCTTGACCTCATCCCAGAGGGCGGCACGGCGTAGAGACCGTTCCACCATTTCCGGCATGTCGCCATTGAACCCATTGATCCGCGGACCAAAGGCCACGTTGTCGTAAATGGTCTTGGGAAAGGGGTTGGGCCGCTGGAACACCATGCCAATCAGATAACGTATCTCCGTGGGATCGACGTCGGCGCCGTAGAGGTCGCGTCCGTCGAACAGCACCTGCCCCTCCACCCGGGCCGAGGGGATCAGGTCGTTCATCCGGTTGAAGCACCGCAACAGGGTGCTCTTGCCGCAGCCCGACGGGCCAATGATGGCCGTGATGCGGTTTCGGGCCACATCAAGGTTCACGTCGGTAACTACTCTCTTGGTGTCGTAGTAGACGTTCAGGCCGCGGGTCTGAAGGATGGGATCCAAGTCTTGCAATCTTTTATCCTTGCGCTTTGTTGACCATGGGATCAAAGCCTTGCAATCTACAGGCCGTCCCATTTGTTTTGGAAGCGGTTACGGAGTATCACCGCGCCCGCGTTCATGACCAGCAGAATGACCAGCAACACGATTATACCCGCGGCCGCAGCCTCCTGGAACCCTTCCTGGGGCCGAGAGGTCCAGTTGAATATCTGGATGGGCAGCACCGTGAACCGGCTGAATGGACTGTCCGGCGTGAAGGGCACAAAGGTCAATGCGCCCATGGCGATGAGCGGCGCCGTTTCGCCGATGGCCCGGCTAACCGCCAGGATTATCCCGGTCATGATTCCAGGAAAGGCCTGGGGGATCACCATGCGCCAAATTACCTGCCACCGGGTGGCGCCCAACGCATAGGCGCCCTCCCGAAGGGATGGCGGCACGGCGCGCACGGCTTCACCCGCGGCCACGATCACGATGGGCAGCACCAACAGGGCCAGTGTGAAACCTCCCGCCAACACGCTCTGGCCCAAAGATAGGCTGCGCACAAATATCACCAACCCCAGTATGCCGTAGACGATCGACGGCACGCCGGCCAGATTGGCGATGTTGATCTTGGCGATTCGGGCGAACTTGCTACGGGCGGCGTATTCCTCCAGGTACAACGCCGTGGCCACGCCCAGGGTGAACGCCACCACTCCGGCCACGATGACCACGTATATGCTGCCCAACATGGCGGCCTTTATCCCGGCCTGGTCGGGGTGGCGGGACGCGAAGCTGTTCAGGAAGCTCCAGTCGATGCGGGTCACACCCTGGACCAGCAGGTACACCAACAGCAGCGCCAGCATGCCCAGGGCGATACCCACCGCCAGCAGGCATAGGCCGTGGAAGGCCCGCCCCATCCACTTGCGGCGGGCCCGTCTCCTCCTGAAAGCGGTCTGGGAGATCCA
>JACZUF010000025.1:0-26549 GCA_022573285.1 Chloroflexota bacterium | reverse complement strand
GCTGGCGGGGGGCCTGTCTCCTCTGGAAATCGGTCTGGGAGACCACCGCCACTACTCGTACTCCTCGCGGAACCGGCTGACCACGTATTGGCTGAGCAGGTTCATCCCCAGGGTGATGACGAACAGCAACAGGGCCACGGCGAAGATGGTCTTGAACTCGATCGACCCGGTGGGGGCATCCCCTTGGCTGACCTGGACGATATAGGCGGTCATGGTCTCGATGGGAACAAATGGATTCAGTGTGAAATGTGGGTTCTGCCCGGCGGCAATGGTGACGATCATCGTCTCGCCGATGGCCCGGGAGACCGCCAGGATGAAGGCCGATACGATGCCCGAAAGGGCGGCCGGGACCACCACCAGCGTGGACACCTCCAGCTTGGTGGAACCCAGGGCGTAGGCCCCCTCCCGCAGACTCCGGGGAACTGCCCGCATGGCGTCTTCACTGAGACTGGACACCATGGGCAGGATCATCAGTCCCATGACCATGGCGGCGCTCAGGGCGTTGAACACCGATATGTCCTCCGATATGCCCCGCAGGATGGGGGTCACGAACAACAGGGCGAAATACCCGTAGACCACGGTGGGAATCCCGGCCAGGACTTCCAGTATGGGCTTGACCGTGCGGCGCACCAGGTCCGGGGCGTATTCGCTCAGATAGATGGCGCTGAGCAAACCAAGGGGCAACGCCACCATCATGGCCAGCACCGCTGTCAGGGTCGTGCCGGCCACCAATGCGAGAACGCCGAACTGCTTTGAGGAGAAGAGGGGAGTCCAGCGGGTGCCGGTGATGAAATCGATGAACGAAACTTCGCCGAAGAACGTGATCGCCTCAAAGAGGAGGATGGCCACGATGCCGACGGTGATCAGGATAGACAGAAAGGTGCAGAGAAACAGGAATACGGCGATGGCCCGCTCCGGGAGCATCCTCTTCCAGCCGCTTCGCGTTCCCTGGCCCAAGGGAGGGCCTACCACATTCCTAGCCACTGCTGATTTCACCCCCCATGGCGGGCAGCATGAATAGCGGAGGGCCCAAGGCGTTCCTAGCCAATGCTGACCGCGCCCCTCATGGCGGGCCGGCATGGATCAAGAAACTGAGACCCGGCAACGCCACAAGCATAATTTTTTAGCACATTGGGATACAAGGTGTTCCGGATGGAATTGGTCATTGATTAGCAATAAGTATGTCTTCGACGGTGCCCCGTCGCCGGCTCTTACCCCCAAAAATGGTCCCGGTCAGGCCTCGCTCGAACCGGTCCAGCACCAGGTCGTGCACCGTCTTGGGGAACGGGACGAAGCCCAGTTCCATCAACAGGCCGGCCCGGTCGTAGCTGACGTAATAGCTGACAAAGTCCTTAACAACCTGTTGCCGCCACGCCTCTTTGCTGACGTAGATAAACAGGGGACGGGACAGCGGGGCGTAAGTGCCATTGTTGATGGTCTCCCCGGTGGGAAACACGCAGCCATTGCCACCGTCGATGGCCACCGCCTTCAGGATGTCCTTGTTCTCCACAAAGAATGAGTACCCAAAGTAGCCCAGGCTGCCCCGGTCTCCGGCTATTCCCTGCACCAAAACATTGTCCCGTTCACTGGAGGTGAAGTCGCCCCGGGAGGCCTGGGCCTCGCCGTTCACCGTCTCCGTGAAGTAATCGAAGGTCCCCGAGTCTACACCGGGGCCATAGAGTCTCAGCCTTTCGTCGGGCCATCCCGGACGGACCTGGCTCCAGCGATCGATCTCCCCTTCCGCTTCCGGCGCCCACATGGTGTGGAGTTCATCGATGGTTAAACACTGGGCAAAGCCGTTGTCGGGGTGGACGGCCACTGTCAGTCCGTCGATGGCTACGGGAAGCTCAATGAACTCCACGCCGGCCTCGGCGCATTGCTCCTCTTCGCTGGGCTTGATGGGCCGTGAGGCATCGTTGATGTCCGTTTCGCCGTTGCAGAACTTCTTGAACCCGCCCCCGGTGCCCGAGATTCCAATGACCAACCGGGCTGACCCGCCGATGGCAATGCTCCATTCTTCCACCATAGCCTCGGTTATGGGAAAGACGGTGCTGGAGCCGTCAATGTCCGTGGTCTCGGCCCCGCAGGCAACGATGAATACCGCGAATACTGCGGCGCAAAAAAAAGCCGCCCTCCAGGCTTTCCTGCCCGGAGAGCGGCGTAAAATCCAGTTCCTTGTCTTCATCCAGCGAAGATTATAAGACTGGCGACAAAGTCGCGCAATAGGGTCTGCCGGCGGTTTTGCCAACCATTTTCAGGCATTGCTTGGAGTTGCTTGTATACTTGTAGCCATGAGGCTGGCGGCGCTCCAACCAGATCGGAAAAACAGCACCGGGAGAGCGCGGTATGCCGATTTGAGGTATCGATTTGAGTCTGAAACTTGAACTGAGCGTCGTGGACCAATCGCCGGTGCGCGCCGGCGAGTCGGCGGGCCAGGCGCTGCGAGACACCATCGCGCTGGCGGTGGAAGTGGAGAAACTGGGTTACCAGCGGTATTGGCTGGCCGAGCACCACAGCCTGCCCAACTTTGCCGGCACCAGCCCGGAGATCCTCGTCGGCCCGGTGGCCGCCCACACCAAGACCATCAGAGTGGGCAGCGGCGGGGTCATGCTCTCCCACTACAGCGCCCTCAAAGTAGCCGAGAACTTCCGCATGCTGGGCTCGCTGTACCCCGGCCGCATCGACCTGGGCATCGGCCGGGCCCCGGGCAGCGACCAAATCACCGCGGCCGCCCTGTCTTTCCCGGGACATCCAAAAGAGATTCGCCACTTCCCCCGGCAGGTGGTCGACCTGCTGGGTTTTCTGAACAACGACTTGGAAGACGGCCATTTCTTTGCCGGAATCAGCGCCGGTCCGGGAGAGCCCGAGGTCCCCGACGTTTGGCTCCTTGGCTCCCGGTACGAGAGCGCCCAGATGGCGGCGCAGTTGGGGCTGCCCTTCGCCTACGCCCATTTCTTCGGCATCGCCGTTGAAGAGGGACCGGCCATCGTGGAGAACTACCGGAAGAACTTTCAACCGTCGGAGCATTTACCCGAGCCCAAGATAAACGTCGGCGTCCACGTGGTCTGCGCCGAAACCGAGGAAGAAGCCCTGAGGCTGTCGGCCAGCCGCAATCTGGCCCGGTTGTTCAACATCACCGGACGGGCCAAGGGGATCCCCTCTCCCGAAGACGCTGCGGGCTACTTGTACCAGCCCGACGAAGCGGCCTTCGTCAAGCAGTACCGGAACGTCTGCATCGACGGCGACCCGCAGCAGGTCAAAGCGGGCTTGGAGAACATAGCCGAGATGTACCAGACACCGGACCTGAGCGTGGTGACCATCACTCACAGTCTCGCCGATCGGGTGCGCTCCTACGAGTTGGTGGCCGAGGCTTGCGGATTAACTCCTCCGGAGTAGGCCCATAATGGGGAATCAGTTTTTGTCGTGGATTTTCCACCTGCAATCCGGTTCGTTTGGGCGCGGCGCTTGGAACGATGCTGGCGCACGTGCGTACCGGCGATGCCGAAAGCGAAGGCGCGATTAGAGACCACAACCTGGCGGAGGGCCATCGTTCCGCCCGCCCTTGACCCGCAAATACAAATGCCCGGGCGTTCTTTCTTTTCCTGCGAAATTACTCTAGGTTGTCAAGCAAGTTGTTGTGGGTCCGAGCCGCATGAAATAACACTTGACAAGCGTCCAATTGTGGATTATACACGTATAAGTTGGATCTCAGAGGTAAGTTATGGTTGACTCACGCGAAGAAGACATCCGACAGGAGTTGCTGCATGGTGCTCCGCTTACCACGTACGAACTAGCCCGTAAATACAAGATAAGTAACAACACCGTCTCTCGGATCAGAATAGAAACTGGTGTACCACGAAGCACTCTTTTCCGGAAGGTGAGGTCCGCGCTGGAAAAGAAGCCAGACGCTAGTGACCGTGAAATCGCCTCTGAGCTAGGGATCAGTTATACCACTGTCGCCAGACACCGCCAGCAGATCAAAAAGGGTCAAGGCTCTGAGACGCAATTCGACAAGGGTGAAGTCGCAGTAGTAGAACAGGCCGCCATCGCCGAACAGTCTGCCCGGAAACCACGGAAACCTCGCCAGCCCAGTCAGTTTCAGAAAGCCAAGCCGGACACCCCAGAATGGATATGGCCCCGTGTCAAGGAGGTTCAGATCACCATGCGGACGGTGGTCACCTACCTCCAAAAGACGGTGGACCTAATTGAGGAGCTGACTCCATACGAACCGTGGATCCGTTGGTATCACGATACCGACCCTGGTAAAGGCAGCCTAGCGCGCTTCCTCGCAGAACGGGGCAGCTTGGCTCCCGAGGAGTTATTTCGCCGAGTAAATCAATTCATGGGAATGGTAACTGAGAAAGAGATGGAGGTAATCAGCAATGCAGTCGAACGTATTAGCGACAATGGAACCGACGGACCTGGGGAATGGCATCACCTACCTAATAGAGACGATCGACGCCAGTAGGGCCAGCCGTTACTTAGGCGAAAACAAAGACAACCGAAAACCCAGCCCCTCCTGGGTGCGCACTTTAGCCGCCCGGCAACAGCGGGACGAATGGATGTTCACCGGAGACCCAATCCGATTCGACCGTGACGGCTATTTGAGGGATGGGCAGCACCGCCTCTCAATGGTGGTGCAGACCGGCATCCCAATCGAAGTTCCCGTCATTCGAGGGCTAGACCCCAACGTGTTCATGGTACTGGACACAGGCAAGAGGCGGGAACTCGATACGGTGCTATACATATTGCAATACCCTAACCCTCACCCTTTGTCTGTAGTCATTAAGGAGATTTGGGCGTACCTGGGCAACCTCCGCCCTTCTGGCGTCTCCAATGACCTATTCGTCAGGTTCATGAGGGAGCACCCGGAGATAGAGGACTCGGTCAATTTCTACCAGGAGCGGAAGGGTAACGAGCACGTCAATTTGGTGGGATTCTCCAAGCCGCTGACTGTCTCCCACTACCTCTTATGCCGCGTGGATAAGGAAAAGGGAGAAGATTTCATCACCGAGATCATGTTTGGTCGGAATCCGGTTACCGGTGCCGCTGTTACTGGCGCCGCGTCCACCCTGCGAACGACGCTGATTAAATGGGCCCGGCCAATGCCGCAAGGCAAGAAAGCCCCCGACAGTGCCGCGCTTTTTGCCATCATTCAGGTCTGGAACCAAGTCCAGGCGGGCAAGGAAAGCAAAGCTCAGGTCCGGTATCCAAAGGCTGATAGGCTCAAGATTCCGCAGAGCATCATACCCCGCGGGTTCCCAAAGGATTTGTTTTTTCAGCCTGGTCGGCAGTTGTCCCTAATCGACATGGAGGAAGCTGGCGAGGGCGAGCAAGAGAATGCTGAGGAAGCGACTGCTTCCAACTCCACCGAGTAACGCAGTCGCTCTCATCCTGAGCGACGGGTGCACCAGTTTCGTGCATGGAAGGCCTTAGATGCTGACAAACTGTGCGTTGAAACGGGGCAAATAACGACTAATCTGCCGACAGATTGTCCATTACTACATCCATCTTAATTGGCGGCCAGCGCGTCAATCACCTGGCGGTGGGAGGCCTTATTGTCGCCCACGGCGAAGGGCGCAATCACCGGCAGTTGCAGGCCGGCGTCACGGCGCTTCTCCAGGGCGGCGCGGCATTCGTCAACCGTCCCCACCACCGCCACCTGGTCCTGCATCTCGACGGTGATCGAATCGGCAGCCTTGTCCAGGTTGCCCTCGGCCAACGCGGCCGCGGCGGCGGACATCTCCTTGTCGAAACCCGTCCCCGCGAAGAAATTGCGGTAGAAGGTGTTGCTGGCGTACCGGGCGACCTGTCTCCGCAGCGAGTCCCTGGACGCCGACACGTCATCCCCCACCGCCACCCTCACGTAACCGGCGATGTCGATTTCCTTGGGGTCCCGGCCGGCTTTCTCCGCGCCGCGCTTGATGTGCCCGATGGCCTCTCCCAGGTAGTCCACGGCCGTCCAGTTCATGAGGACGCCGTCGGCCAGCTCACCGGCCAGTTCCAGCATCTGAGGACCCAGGGCGGCGATGTAGATGGGCACCTTGGACTTGGGCGCGGCCGCTCCCAACGATGCGCCGGATATCTTGAACTGCTTGCCCGCAAAATCGACCTGCTCCCCCGACAGCAACGCCTTTACGATCTGAATGGTCTCCCGCAGGCGGGTCATGGGCTGCTTGAAGGGGATGCCGTCCCGGCTCTCGACGGTGGGACGGTGACCGACTCCCAGGCCCAGCATGAACCGCCCTCCCGACACCGCCGCCATCCCCGCCGCGCCCATGGCGGTATTGGTTGCGGTGCGGGCGAAGATGGGCAGTATCCCCGTGCCCAACATCACGGTTTCAGTCTTCATGGCGATCGCAGCCAACGATGTCAGAGAGTCGCGTCCGCCACCCTCGGGCACCCATACGGCCTCGAAGCCGTTCCGCTCGGCCTGAGCGCCAAGTTCCTGGTAGTCCTGAGGGGTCAGCGTTGGGTCGTTTTCCAGACGCACACCGTAGCGGGCCATGCTTGCTCCTTAAAAGTTCTTAGAGAGTCTTAAGTTTTGGTTAAACGCCCAGTTGCGTCGCCAGGTCGCGGAAATCGTCGCAGACGTAGTCGAAAGACGGGTCCGGGGTCAGGTCCACCTTGCCCTTGGGCCCGCGTTCCAGGGGCCGCTTAACGAAGGCCGTCTTCAAGCCCTGTTTCCCGGCGGCCAACAGGTCGCTCTGGTGGGCGGCCACCATCATCACCTGCTCCGGTTTCAGGTGCAGCAGTTCCACGCCGGTCAGATAGGTCTTGGGGTCGGGCTTGTAGGCATGGGCCAACTCGGCGCCCAGTATGCAGTCCCAGGGCAGTCCGGCGTACTTGGCCATATCGGTCATCAGCGCGATGTTGCCGTTGGACATGGTCGCCAGGATGAACTTGGACTTCAGGCGGTGCAGTCCTGGGGGTGCGTCCGGCCAGGCGTCCAGCCGGTGCCAAGCCAGGTTCAAGTCGGCCTTGGCCTCTTCGCTGATGCCGGTGATGCCAAAGTCATCCAGCAGCTCTTCAAGACCCATCCGGTGCAGGCTGTCCAGTTCGGTCCAGGGCAGTTCCCCGGAACGCACCTTGTCCATGAAGGGGCGGTACTTGGCCCGCCAGCCCTCGGCGAAGGCCACCCAGTCGGCGGTAATGCCGTTGGCCTTGCCGAAGTCCTCGCCGTGGCGGACGACCGAGCTGTGCCAGTCCACGACGGTGCCGAACACGTCGAACACCAGGGCCTTGATCTGTGATGAGTCCATTACAGCCTGCTCCTTGGCTACCCGCTTCCAATCTCGAGGAGGATCTCCGCCAGTTCACCGGCGTGGGTGATCATGGTGTCGTGGCCGGAATCCACGGGATAAATCCCCCAGCCGGCCTGCCTGGCCCGTTCGGCCACCGAGTCGAATCCAGATTCACCGCCGCCGACAAAGCTCTTGGGAATCGCCTTGGCCTTTGGGTTTCCCATGCGGACCGGGCTGGCCATGGCCGCGGCCGGTTGCGGAGTCACATTGGCCCCGACCCAGGCCAGGTCCTCGGGGTCGGTGATGCCCCAGCGGCGTCCCACCTCCGCCGCCGAGGCCGGAGCGGGTAGGAACCCGTCGCCCGATTCGATGTAACCGCGCACCCACGAAGCAAATTCTTCGCCCCGGACCGCGACTAGTTGGTCGACCATGGACTCGCCGTCGGCGGGTATGACGCCATTGACGTAGACCATGTGAGCGATGCGCTCCGGGCACGCTTCAGCCACGCCGGTGATGACCATTCCGGCGTAGGCATGCCCCACCAGGACCACGTCCTCCAGACCCTCATAGCGAATCAACTGGACGATGTCTTGGATGTGCACGTCCAGCGTGATCTCCGCCGGGTCAAGACGGCCGTTCAGGTGGGCCCGCTCACCCAAGCCGGTGAGGGTGGGGGCAAACACCTCGGCCCCGGCATCTCTGAGCAACGGGGTCACTTTCTTCCAGCACCAGCCGCCGTGCCAAGCGCCGTGGACCAGTACGTAGGTTGCCATAATGGGGCCTCCGGCGCCCAACGGGTAGGTTTGTTAAGCTGTCCCGCTATTTGGGAAGTTGGTCCACCTGCCGCTGGACCTCGTCGTAGTCGGGCTCATTGGCTGGGGTCTCGCCCACCCACTTGAACCTGATCACGGACTCTTTGTCGATCACGAACACCGCCCGTTGGGAGGCCACGTAGCCCTCCATCCCGGCAAAATTCGGAATCGGGATGCCGTAAGCGTTGACCGCCTCGCGGTTGAAGTCGCTGAGCAGTGGAAAGTTCAGGTTGTTGGCGTCGGACCATGCCTTCTGGGCGAAGGCTCCGTCCACGCTGATACCCAACACCTGGGCGTTCATAGCGTTGAACGCGTCCGCACGGTCGCGAAAGGTGCACATCTCGGTGGTGCACACCCCGGTGAACGCTCCGGGAAAGAAGGCCAGCACCACGTTTTGGCCTTTGAACTCGCTGAGTTTGCGCTGCTTCCGGTCGGTGTCGTAGAGGTTGAACTCGGGGGCCGCTTGGCCTACTTCTGCCGCCATGGTTGGTCCTCCTGAATGAAATAAAGGGTCACCGTTTCAGTCCCGTCCGGTGGCGGCGGAACTTCCGCGGATATTAGGCGCTTGAGCCCGGTTTTCGGGCCGAGCCTATATTACCACAGGCTCATTAAAGCGGCCTCAGGGCTCAGGCACGGGCCGTGCCCATGGTACAATCCGTGGGCCTTTCCAAGCGATACTCGATCCCGGCAAGGAGAGAGCACCGGGCATGTACTTCGACTCGAGGCGTTCCACCATCCTGGCCACCAACGGCATGGTGGCCACCAGCCAGCCATTGGCGGCCGTGACCGGGCTGCGCATCCTGATGGAAGGGGGCAACGCCGTCGACGCCGCCATCGCCGCGGCCGCGACGCTGAACGTGGTGGAGCCCGGGTCTACCGGCGTGGGCGGGGACATGTTCGCCTTGGTGTGGGATAACAAAGAGAAGAGCGTCCGCGCCCTTAACGGCAGCGGCCGGGCGCCGGGCGCGGCTTCCATCGACGAACTTCTTTCCCAGGGCCACCGGGCGATGCCCGGCACCGGGGTTTATTCAGTGGCGGTGCCGGGAACGGTCCACGGCTGGGAAACCCTGCTGGACTCCTGCGGCTCCATGCCCATGAGCGAATTGCTGGGACCGGCCATCGACTACGCCGAGAACGGCTTCCCCGTTTCGGACATAATCTCCTTCCAGTGGCGGCAGCAACTTGGCAAGCTGTCCGCCTTCCCTTCCGGCAACGAGATGCTGCTGAATGGCAAGACGCCGTCCCAGGGCGACTTTGTGAAGCTGCCCACTCTGGCCTCTACCCTTAGGGCCATCGCCGAAGGCGGTTCCGACGCCTTCTACAAGGGGCCGATCGCCCAGAAGACCGCGGCCTTCGTCCAGGAGCACGGCGGCTGGCTGACCGTTGAAGACATGGCCTCCCACACCTCCGACTGGGACGAGCCCATCGCCACCGACTACCGGGGCGTCACCTGCTGGGAATGCCCGCCCAACGGTCAGGGCATCGCGGCCCTGGAGGCGCTGAACATCGCCGAGGGGTTCGACATCAAGGGCATGGGCGCCCAGTCCCCAGACGCCTACCACCACCTGATTGAGGCGATGCGTCTGGGCTTCGCCGACGCGTACCAGTACGTGGCCGACCCCCGCAAGACCCACGTGCCCATCAACGAATTGACCTCCAAGGAGTTCGCCGCCACCCGAAGGGCCTTGATTGACGCCAAAAAGGCCATGTCCACCGTGCCCTATGGCCAGGTGCAAGGCGGCTCGGACACAGTCTACATCAGCGTGGTCGATGGCCAGGGCAACGCCTGTTCGTTCATCAACAGCGTATTCGACCACTTCGGGTCCGGGATGGTCGTCCCCGGCACCGGCATCGTCCTGCACAACCGGGCCTCGCTGTTCTCCCTGGACCCCAACCACCCCAACGCCCTGGCCCCCCACAAGCGGCCATACAACACGATCATTCCCGGCATGGCTACCATCGGCGACGAGTTGCACCTCTGCTACGGTATGATGGGGGCGTTCATGCAGCCCCAGGGCCATCTGCAGCTGATCAGCAACATGGTGGACCACGCCATGGACCCGCAGCAGGCCATTAACGCCCTGCGGTTCATGGTGAGCAATAACAACGTCATACTGGAAGAGGGGTTGGACCCGGCCGTGGCCCGCGACCTCCAGTCCCGCGGCCACAACGTGGGCCAGATCACCGGCTACAACCGGGTGTCCATCGGCGGGGCCCAAGTCATCCAACGCGACCCGGACACCGGAGTGCTGCGAGGCGGCTCAGAACCCAGAAAAGACGGCTGTGCCGTCGGCTACTAGGCAGCTCGCTGCGTTTCCATATTGACCGGCTGAGACTGCGATTTGGCAGATATTGAGGAGCGCGAAATGACTCAGGGAAAGACGGACCGGGGCTTCTACAAGAAGTATTTCCGGGAGATCGACGTAGTCCACGGGTTGCAGTCCACGCCCGAGGACCGGGACTGGCTCCTGTCGACTCCCCAGGACGACGTGAAGCAGTCGGACATCGTCCTTTACTTGGGTTGCAACGTGCTCCGCACCACCCACCTGGTGCGCACGGTCATGGATATCTTCAAGCTGCTGGACATTAACTTCGCCGCCGTGGGCGGCAAGTCCTACTGCTGCGGCATCCAGCACTACCAGCGGGGCGACGAAGACGCGGCCCGCTCAGTGGCCGCCATCACCGCCGCCAACTTCCAGAAGTTCAACCCGCAGCAGGTGGTGATGTGGTGCCCGTCCTGCATCTTCTTCTACGACGACATGATGGACATGCGCCAGAGCTTCGATTTCAACCACGTCACCGAGTATCTGGTGGCAAACCTGGACAAACTGGACTTCCAGCCCCAGCCCGAGACCACCGTGGCCCTGCACTACCACACGGGCCGGCCCCAGTCCGACGCCGAGGCTAAAAGCGCCCTTACCCTGCTGTCCAAACTACCGGGAGTCACGGTCGTCGATGTGGGCACCGACGCCCGCTTCGGCCGCCACTGCACCCCGGCGGTGCGCGAGACCATGGGGGCCGATGAGTGGGAGGCCATGGCCACCGGGTTCGTGGAACAGGCCATCGGCCTGGGCGCCGACACCTTCAGCACCCTTTACCACGGCTGTCAGCGCCACATGTGCCGCTACGAGGCCGACTATCCGGTGAAGGTGGAGCACTACCTGACCCTGGTGGGCCGGGCCCTGGGCATCGAGCACGAGGACCAGCACAAGAAGCATGTGCTCTCGGGCGATATCGACGCGATCATGGAAGAGACCAGCCCCTGCGCCGTGGCCAACGGCATCCCCCTACAGGAAGCCCGCCAGGTCATCGAGAAGAACTACGCGGCGCGTTAGGAACAGATGATAAAAATCGATAAGCAATAAGTGAGGTCTAGCATGAGTAGTGGTACCCCGTGGGGAATGATCAATGCTCGACGAGAACGGGACAACTACCGCAGTGATCTCTCAATATTGCACCATAAAGTTGCCGTTGGTTTGGACCAGGCTTTGCGTGAACTGGAAAAACCTCGAATATCGAAGGTCAAAATCATTGAAATATTGCAGAGCTTGCGTATGCAGATAGGATAATGCCGAGCAATCCGCAATAGCCAATACTAAGCAAACAACAAGTTAACCGTTCGTGATGAGCCCCGTCGAACCATGGACGCGCCATAGACCCTTCGCTGCTACGACGAACGAAGACAAACAAATTTAGAATAAATTGTTCAGGCCATGCCTTTCCACGTCTACATACTGCGATGCTCAGACGCCTCATACTACACAGGGCATACAGACAAACTAGAGGCACGGCTATCCGCTCACGAACAAGGGACCATCCATGGTTACACTCAAAAACGGCGTCCGGTCCGCCTGGTCTTTACGGAAGAATTGCCGACCCGGCAAGACGCAATTGCCAGAGAGCGGCAGATCAAGGGTTGGTCTAGAGCTAAGAAAGAGGCGCTGATTGCGAGGGATTGGAACCGGTTGATCATGCTATCGCAATCATCATCCAGCACGGCAAGGACAACAACTCCTGACAATTCTATTGGACCATAACTGCCTTGAGGAGGTCCTTCGACAAGCTCAGGACGAACGGATAGTGGGCATTACACCACCACCCAAACCCACGACTATGCACTGATGGTCTAGTATCGGAACCGCTATTCGCCCCTCAGCGCGATTGCTCAGCACCGCAACGCCATCCGTTCGTGGTGAGCCCCGTCGAACCATGGACGCGCCACAGCAATTCGACATCCACTGGATGATCGGGACCCCTACCGGGAATCGTCCTCCCAGGGCATGGCGTCACGGTCGCCCTTTGCGGACGACCGGCGCGGGCCATCTTGACCGCCGCCCACCATCGCCGGCTCGGGCCGCTCGGCGGTGCCGATGCTGCCGTCGCTGAATATCACGCCGTCCTCGCAGTAGGCCTCGATGCGCCCTCCGCCGAACTGTTCCCGGTAGAGGTTGGCGTATAACCCGCCCTTGGCCAACAGTTCGTCATGGGGTCCGTGCTCGATTATCCGGCCCCGGTCCACCACGTAGATCACGTCGGCCGCGATGATGGTCGACAGACGGTGGGCGATGACCATGGTGGTGCGGTCACGCATCAGCGGTTGCAACGCCGCCTGCACGAAGCGCTCGCTGACCGTGTCCAGCGCGGAAGTGGCTTCATCCAAGATCAAAACCCGGGGCTGGTGCAGGATCACCCTGGCGATGGACAACCGCTGCCTCTCTCCGCCCGACAGCCGGAACCCCCGCTCTCCCACCACCGTGTCGTACCCATCGGGCATCTCCATGATCCGGTCGTGGATGTAGGCCGCCTTGGCCGCGGCGATCATCTCCTCCTTGGTGGCGTCGGGCCGGGCGTAGAGCAGGTTCTTCTCCATGGTGTCGTGGAACAGATAGCTATCCTGGGTGACAAAGCCGATGATCGCCGCCAGGTCTTTTTGCCTGATCTGCCGGACATCGGTGCCGTCGATGGACACCGAGCCTTCCGTCACGTCGTAGAGCCGGGGCACCAGATAGGCTAGGGTGGTCTTGCCCGCGCCGCTGGGGCCCACGAATGCGGCCAGTTGGCCGGGCGGGATGTTCAGGCTGACCCCGTCCAGCGCCCACATTCGGGAATCCTCCTCCGTCTCCTGCTCGGCGACGCCGTCGCTTGATTCGCCGTATGACCGGCTGTAATTGACCCGCACCGAGTCGAAGGTAATCTCGCCGGACACTCTTTGGAGGTCGAGCGGCCTGGCATCCGGGGAGTCGACGATATCTTGTTTCAGGTCCAGGTAGCCGTAAATACGCTCGAACAAAGCCATGGAAGACTGCAATTCAACCGACACCTGAAGCAGCCGCCCCACGGGGAAGTACAGACGGCTCTGCAGCGTGGTGAAGGCGATGATGGTGCCCGCGGACACCATCGAAGGCCCGCCGCCGGACATCAGGTATCCCGCCAGCAGGTAGATGAACGCCGGCGAGATGGACAGGAAGGTCATCACCACGGCGAAGAATGTGTGGCCGATCATCTGCTGGCGCACCGCCAGGTCGGACAATTCCTGGTTGTGGCGGTGGAAGTTGGCCATCTCCTCGTTCTGCCGCCCGAACAATTTGGCCAGCATGATTCCCGATACCGAAAGCGTCTCCTGGGTGATGGCGGTGACCTCGGCCATGGACCGCTGGGCCTCGGCGGTGACCGCCCGCCGCCGCTTCCCCACAAACCTGGTCAGCACGAAGAAGAAGGGCACCGTCGCCACGGCCACGATGGTCAGTTGCCAGGACAGGATCAACATGGCGACCAGGGTGCTCAGGAAGATCACAGTGTTGGAGAGGGTGTCGGTGAGGGTGCTGGTCACCACCGACTGTATGCCGCCCACGTCGTTGGAAACCCGCGACTGTATCTCGCCGGTGCGGGTGCTGGTGAAGAATCCCAAGGACATGCCCTGGAGGTGGGCGTAGACGGCGTCCCGCAGGTCGCGCATGACGCTCTGGCCCACCTTGTTGGTCGTGTAGGTCTGGAGCACGCCCATGAGGCCGTTGGCGATGGCGATGGAGGTCATGATGGCGGCCAATGTCCAAAGAAGCTGCATGTCCGGGCCGCCCGATGCCGGGAAAAGACCTGCGTCGAAGACTGTCCTGATGAGCAACGGGTTGACCACCCCGATGCTGGCGGTGACCAGTATCAGGACCGCCACCGAGACCACCTGGAAGCGGTAGGGACGGAAGAGGCGGACCGTCCGGGCCACCATGGGACTGGATGGGGGAGGAAGGCCTGTGGTGTCTCTCTTGGTTACCGGCGGTTCCGGCACGACACGGTGCATCATGAGGTCAAGCCTGCAATATGAAGCGGCCCAGCCGCCCTAAAAGGGATCGGCACGCCGCGTATCGTTTCCAACACTAGCCCGGTTTTCAATGGCGGCCAGGCGTCAAGTCTATCTTACCATTCGGGCTTCGGGCGCTGGGCTATCCCGAGGACCCTTGAGGCCCAAGCCGCAGAACGCGCCTGGCCATAATTTTGAGAGGCCGGGACGGGGTGGAGTGCTGAAATCCCCCCAACCCCCCTTTACGAAAGGGGGGCTTTATCTGTCCTTTATCGATGGAAGATGGTTCACCAAAAACCATCTTCCCCCTCCCTGGAAAACGCCGCTGCCTCCCCCTTTCGTAAAGGGGGATTAAGGGGGATTTCCGCCGCCCTACCAGTCGCGGATCACCGGCAGGACCTCATTGCCGAACATGCCGATGTTGGACATGGTGGCCTCGTGGTCCATCTTGGACTCCTGACCGTACATGATCAGGTGCTCCATGCCCAGCCGCTGGTGCAGGTACTCCAGTTTCTCCAACACCGTTTCGGGGGTGCCGCAGACGATATGGTAATTCTCCTTCAGTTCCTCGAAACTCTGGTTGCCCAGAGGATTCGCGGTCCGGCGGGCCGCCACGGCCTGGCCGGCCGCCGAGCGGTAGCCCACCGGGTTCATGTACTCCCTGGGCCCGCGCGTCGTGGCGCCCATGCGCCAGATGAAGTGCCTGGCCTGTTCGTCGGCCTTCTCCTGGGTCTCGGCCACATAGCAGCACAGCAGATAGCCGAAGTTGTCCTTGGTGGGTGTGTGCGTCGCCGCATCCCGGTAGATATCGAACAACTCCTGAGTGACGTCCAGGGAGGTCAGGAAGGCCACGTAGGTGTAGCCGTGGGCGGCGGCCCACTGGGCGGTCTCGGGACTGGCCGTCCCAGGCACCCAGATGGGAGGATGGGGCTTCTGGACCGGCATCATCCACGGGTTCACCACCCGGTAGTTATAGTATTTGCCCTCCCAGCGGAAGGGGCCGGGGGTGGTCCAGGTCTTGATCAACAGGTCGTGGCACTCCTCGAACCGCTCCCGGTTCTCGGTGGGGTTGATGTTGGTGGAGACGGTCTCCACGCCCGTGCCGCGCACCACGCCGGAGATGACCCGACCGCCGGAGATCACGTCGATCATGGCGATCTCTTCCGCCAGGCGTACCGGGTTATCGTGGATCGGCAGGATGTTGCCCAGCAGCAGTATCTTGGCGTTCTTGGTGGTGCGGGCCAGAATGGCCGCCGTCAGGTTGCAGGAGGCGTTCATGCACGACGGCGTGGTGTGGTGTTCGTTGACCATGATGCCGTCGTAGCCCAACTCGTCCGCGTACTGGTACTCGTCGAAGTAACGCTTGAACAGACCGGTGGCCGTGTTGGGGTCGAAAAACTTATTGGGGAAAGTAAGCCGCAATGACGGGTACTTGTCCACCTCTTCTTCCGGGTATTCGTGGTAGGGAAACTCGCTGAAATAGTAGACCTTCATGTGGTTTGGTTATTCTCCTAAGTTTGGTTGTCGGCGGGGTTAAATCCCCCCAACCCCCCTTTACGAAAGGGGGGCTCTTCCTCCCCCTTTCGTAAAGGGGGACCGAGGGGGATTTCACTCCTCTAGAGTCGTGATATCTCCCGGTTCAGGCGCTTAGGGGTTGGATTTCTCCCAGACCGGATTCTTGAGACTTTCTCGCTTGATAAAGGTCCCACCGCAATTGAAGAACCATCCAAAATTCCTCGGAATTGCCGAAATACTTAGCGAGACGCAGGGCCGTGCTGGCCGTGATTCCCCGGCGGCCGTTCACAATCTCGTTCACCCGTTGGTACGGTACCCGAATCCCATCAGCCAGGTCACGCTGAGTAAGGCCCATTGGATCCAAGAATTCCTTTACCAGCATCTCGCCGGGATGGGTGGGTTCTCTGTTGACCGGTACTCTAACCATTGTTAATGCTCCTGATCATAGCCGTAGATCACGGGTGATAATCGGTAATCTCAACATCGCTGGCTCCGGAATCCGACCAGCTAAAACAGACCCGGTATTGTTCATTTATCCGAATACTGTACTGGCCGTCGCGGTGACCTCTCAGGGTCTCTAGCCGATTCCCCGGTGGAACCGATAGGTCATTCAACGCGGCGGCGGAGTCCAGCAGATCGAGCTTTCGTGATGCCACGCTCAATAAAGACCGAGGGCAGGAACGTCTCGCGGCAGAGGAATTATGTCCGTTGAAAACGTCCTCAGTCCCCTGGTCGGCGAAACTAATTATCATGATAACCCGGATATCATGCTATGACAATCTGATGAACCTGGAAGAAGTTCAACAAAAGATCTGGGGGCTGGGTGAAAAATCCCCCCAACCCCCCTTTACGAAAGGGGGGCTCTTCCTCCCGCTTTCGTAAAGGGGGACCGAGGGAGTTTTCACTCCTCCAGGGTCGTGATATCCCCGGGGTCCAGCCCCAACTCGTTGGCTTTAAGCAGGCGGCGCATGATCTTGCCGGAGCGGGTCTTGGGCAGGGTGGGCATGAACTCCAGTTCGGCGGGGACCGCGATGGGGCCCAGTTCGTTGCGGACGTGCAGTTTCAGCTCCGCCACCATCTCGTCCGACGGTTCGTGGCCCAGGCGCAGGGTGACGAAGCCCTTGATGCTTTCACCGCGCAGTTCATCGGGCTTGCCGATGACCGCCGCCTCCGCCACCGCCGGGTGGGAGACTAACGCGCTCTCAACCTCGGCGGAGCCGATGCGGTGCCCGGCCACGTTCAACACGTCGTCGGCCCGGCCCACCACCATGTAGTAGCCGTCGGCGTCCCGCAGGGCCACGTCGCCGGTGAGATAGACGCCGGGGATGGTGTTCCAGTCCTGGGCGTAGCGTTCCGGGTCGCCGTACACCGTGCGGAAGAAATGGGGGAAGGGGCGCGTGATCACCAGAAAGCCACCCTTGTCGGGCTCGGTGATGGGCTGGCCCTCCCGGTCGACGATGTCCATGGAGGCTCCCGGCAGGGGACGGCCCACCCGTCCCGGCTTAACCGGCATGGTGGCCGTTGTGCCCAGGCAGGGGCCGCCGGTCTCGGTCTGCCACCAGTTGTCCACGATGTGGCCCCACTCGCCGCTGCCGCAGATGTGCTCGTAGGTCCACTTCAGGGCCTCGGGATTCAGGGGCTCGCCGGCGCAGGTCAGGAACCGCAGCGATTTCAGGTTGTACGACCGAGGGTATTCCTCGCCGTAGCGCATCAGCATGCGCAGGGCGGTGGGCGCGGTGAAGATCACGTTCACGCCGTACTTCTCGATGGTCTCGTAGAAAACGCCGGGATGGGGATAGTCGATGGCCCCCTCCCGGAAAACGGTGGTGGCCCCGGCGACCAAGGGGGCGTAGACGATGTAGCTGTGGCCCACCACCCAGCCGATGTCGGACGTGCACCAGAAAACGTCGTCGTCCTTCACGTCCCAGAAGGTCTTGAAGTGGTAGTAGGTGCCCACCATGTAGCCGCCGTGGACGTGGAGCACGCCCTTGGGCTTGCCGGTGGTGCCGCTGGTGTAGAGGATGTACAGCGGGTCCTCGGAGTCCATCTCCTCCGCCGGACAGTCGATGCCGCTCTCGGCCATCAGTTGGTCGAAGTCCACCTCTTTTGGTCCTGGCGATTCCGGAGACCCCTTGCGGCTCCAGACGATGACGTGCTCCACCAGGTCCAGACCCTCGACGGACTGGTCGCAGATGCCCTTCAGGTCGACCTCGTTGCCCCGCCGGTAGCCAACGTCGGCGGTGATGACCACCTTGGCTTGGGCGTCCAGGATGCGGTCCCGCAGCGCGCCCACGCTGAAACCGGCGTAGACCACGCTGTGCACGGCCCCGATGCGGGCGCAGGCCAGCATGGCGATGGCGCCCTCGGGTGACAGGGGCATGTAAATCACCACGCGGTCTCCCTTGCTCACGCCCAGGGAGCGCAGACCGTTGGCGAAGCGGTTGACCATCTGCGCCAGCCGCCCGTAGGTGAACACCCGCTCCGAGCCGTCCTCGCCCAGCCAGATGAAGGCCGCCTTGTTCTTGTTGCCGTTGGTCAGGTGCCGGTCCAGGGCGTTGTAGGTGATGTTGCACTTGGCGCCCAGGAACCACTTGAACGTCGGGTAGTCCCACTGGAACACCTTGTCCCAGGGCTTGAACCAGGACAGTTCCTTGGCCACGCCCTCCCAGAAGTCCTCCGGGGATTCCATGGATTCCTTGTAGGCGGCGTCGGGGTCTTGCAGGAAGGCCTGTTGGACCAGGGCGGGAGGCGGCAGTATCTGGCCGGTCTCCTGAAGCAGGTGGTCGATCTGTCCTTGCTGGACCATGGTGAAGCTCCTCAGGCTTTCAGTCCCGATTCCATCGGGGCCGTCAGCTTTTTTAGACGCCCTTCAGGCGGCGGTTTCCCCTGATCGCTGACAGCTATTTAACAAGGAAGATCCGGCCCTGATTAGGAGGGGTCCCGCTGGGGCTAGGAAGGCAGCACAAAGATACCGAATTTAATGGACCGTGAAGTCTCCGGCGCGGCGGACGGCATGGTCCGCCGGTATCGATTGAGGGCCGCCCTATTCTAACTGCCGCATACTACCCCGGCAAGGCACGCCAGCCTTGTGGCCACGCCTCCTCAATTGACCGCCCACCTTCCATAATCTACAATTTGTGCTCCTTGGCCGGTAGTTGGCTTACCGGCCCGAAATCGGAGACCGCAAGGGTCCAGGAGGAATCATGGTGACTGAGGGATACACGCGCCCCGAACTACTGGTGGACGCCGCCTGGGTCGATGCCCACAAGGGCGACGCCAACTTGGTGATCGTCGATTGCGAGGTGGAGGCCGCCTACGCCCGTGGCCACATCCCCGGCGCGGTCTTGGTGCCCGACAACTTTGAGAAGAACCCGGACTCGGGCCGGGTGCACCTGATGAATCCGGACCAGTTCAAGGCCATGTGCGAGGGACTTGGCATCGGTGACGACACCCTGGTCATCGCCTACGACCACTCCCGGAGCCTGACCGCCGCCCGGCTTTGGTGGGCCCTGAACACCTACGGACACACCAACGTCAAGGTGTTGAACGGTGGGTGGCGGGCCTGGATCGCCAACGGCGGGTCTGTCGACTTCACGCGGACCGCGGCAAAACCGGCCACCTTCACGCCGAAGCACGACGACTCCAAGCTGGTCAAGGCCGACGAGTTGAAGCAGGCCTGTGAGGTTGGCGGCTCGGTGATCTGGGACGTGCGCAGCGACGGCGAATGGGACGGCAGCGCCAGCCGGGGCAACAAACGCATCGGCCACATTCCGGGAGCGGTGCACCTGGAATGGTTCAATCTTCTGGACACCGAGACCAACAGATTCAAGCCAGCGGACGAGATCCGCCGCATACTGAGTGAACACGGCATCACCCCGGACAAGAACGTCTACACCTATTGACAGGGCGGCATCAGAGCGGCGAACAGTGTGTTCGTCATGCAATTGGTCGGCTACACCAACACCAAGAACTACGACGGTTCCATGGGCGAGTGGGCCAACCGCGAAGACACTCCTTTGGAAGTGTAGCCGGCAGCTAAGCTAGGTCATCGGTCCAAAATTTAGCAGACTCAATCAATAGGAAACGGAAATGCCCGGATACTTTTTGGGCGTAATTCACGGGGTAAACGACGAAGCGGCCTTCGGGGCCTACCAAGGGGTTGCCATGCCGACCATCGAGCAGTACGGCGGCAAGATGGTCTGGGTTAGCACCGGCGTCGAAGCGGGCGACGGCGATTGGCCCCCCCAGGGCCTCATCTTGTTCGAGTTCGAAAGCAGCGCCCAAGCCCGGAAATGGTACAACTCACCCGAATATCAGGCGGTGATCGGGCAGCGTCTCGCCTCCACCGACAGCAACACAGTCTTCATCGACGTCGAATAGCCCAGGCACACGAAACCAAAACCCATACGTTTGTCATGCCCATGCCTCTATCGCGACACCAACTCGCCGGCCATCCTGCGAATGCCTAACTCGGAGCTAGGCATACGTCGCCAGGCACTCAATCACTTGGGAGAGTCCCTCTGCAAAACCACGTACTTTTCCAGGTATTCCTGGACCACTGCCACCACCGTGGAGTGGCTCCATGTCAGGGGTGAGACGCTCAGATGCTCTCCGGTGAGAGGATGAATCTGCTCCGGCAACACCCCGCTGGGTAGAGCTCTGGCGCACACCCATTCCAGCGCCGAGAGTACTTGCTTAAGGTCTTCGACGGACCGGGCCGTGGCGATCCGGTACTGGGCCAGCCAGAGAGTTGATATGATCCAAGGGTTGCCAGGTATCTTGTCTCGCTGATCTTGCAGATCGGGGTCCCAGTGGTATTCATCCCCTTCATAGCGCGCAAGTCCTCCGATGTCCGTCTGGCAGGACAACCGGTCCACGATAGCATTCATCGTACCTACGATCCGGGGGTCGTTTGGATCGAACATCCCAAAGTACCAGAGGGCGTAGAGGCTCACATCGACGGTGGAATCGGGTTCTACTTCGCCCTTGGAGTTCACTGAGATGCGCTTGAGAAACCGGCCCAGTTTATTGTCGTACAGATAGGTCTCGCAGGCCTCCTTGATCTCCGCAGCGGCATGGCGGAACCTAAAGGCGTCGGCGGCCTCGCCGAACAGATCGGCGGCGTTGGCAGCGGCGTTGAGACCGGCCCATACCGTAGCCACCGTGTAGGAATAAATTCCAACCCGCTCTTCCCACAGATCATAAGATGGTGCGGGCAGTTTGGTGTGACTCTCCCGGAACTCGACCATGAAATTGGCCGATTGGATCAGCAGGGGCCGGAACCATGGAGCCAGTACCTCGATATCCCGATACTTGAGATAGTGCTGCCATACCGCATATGGGATAAGGGCTGTCTCGTCTTCTTGGATCGGGGGCCGGAAGGAACCTTCGTCGTCAACCCTGGCCATCCAATTGGAGGCGACGAGCTTGTCAGGCGTATATTTGTGCAGCATATAAGCTTGATCTTGATGTGGCTCATCCCCTCTCAGGGCAGGATCGTGGTGGATGACATCGTTGCAAAAGTTGTAAAAACGGGCGGCGAGGTAGGCATAGCCTGCCTTGTCCAGCGCATTGGCGATGTATGCGCCGTCTCTTGGCCAGACGTATGAGTACGACTCTTGGCCGTGCACCAAGAACGTCAGGTCTGAGTCGTTGGCGGCGATGATGCCGCCCCGGTTGTCTACATGGGTGCGTATAATCAGCAAGCTCCGCCTGTACACGTGCTCGATCTCATGGGGCAGGCCATGAAAATCTGTGTCTTCCTTATCCAGCCACGCCCGCCAGTAGTTTGTCGTGCGGGCTATGAAGTACTGAGGCTCATGGCGGCGCACCATGGCGTCCAAGGCGCGGACCTCTTCCAGATTTTCCCCCGCGGCCAGCCAGGTGTAACACACCCGGGTTTCCCCCGGCGGGATCTGAGACTGGTCCACGGCGATCACACCGTCTATCGATCCAAATGCGTTGGAGTTTTCCTCCAAGATGCCGTCCTCGGCATCAGACCACGAGCCTCCTAAGCCCGCATCGTCTTTGAACCCTGTAGTCCAACTTGAAATTCCATCCAACCTCCTTGTGGCTGCATTCATTAGAAAGTAGCAGTTGTCCTTGTACGCCACCAGGAAGTTACCGTCTGGGTGGTAGTGAATGGAGTCACCACTCCCCACCCCCCAAAATAGGAAGTCGTAGTGGAAAAATAGGCGTACGTCCCGTGGGCGCCGCGACTGGTTCAAGACCTCTATCCGCCGCAGGAATATATCGCGGTGGAAGTCTACCGTGTCGTTGAACGTCAACTGAATCTCGAGTGGCCCGTTGGCGGCGATTACTTTGGTGGTCAGGGAGTCGTGCACATAGTCCATATCCTTTGACCAATCGGAGGCGCTGAGCCAGGAGAACTGGCCATCCACCATAATGCCGGTCCGAGATATGCGGCGGCGGCTTTGGTTCGCTTTGCCAACATACGGATAGTAAATATCCCTGACGTTGTAGTCTTTGTCGAAATTGACTAGAAGATTCCCGTTCCCTAAAGGAAGATCGCGCGCCATTCGAACTCAGCTCCTTTACTCTTGCGTTCCATCGTCCAGCGAGAGAGGCTGCCCTTCAACGCCACCGCGCTTTTGGAGCAATACCTTCTCATAGACTTCCTCCGTCTCACGTGCGACACGGTCCCAAGGGTACTGCAGCGCTGTGCGGCGCGCTTGTCTACCCAACCGCGTCCTGAGATCTGCGTCCTTCAGCAACGCCCCGAGCCTCGCTGATAACTCCGTCACATCTCTCGGCTCTTGGATAAGTAGCCCATCAATTCCATCATGGATGAGCTCCGCAGCCCCGGCGTCACGGCATACCAGCACCGGCAAACCTGAGGCCATGGCTTCTAGGATGGAGAGCCCAAAGGGCTCGTAGAGGGAGGGCAGCAGGTACACGTCACTGGCGGCGTAATATGTCCAGCCCTCTCTTGTCTGCCCGGTAAATATCACCCTGTCCTCTACCCTATGACGCTTTGCCAAGTTTCGGTAAGCAGCGGTATTTCCAGAGCCAACCACCAACAACGTGGCTTCACTCCCTGGCAAGAGAGATAGAGCCTCGATCGCCTGAGCTAGTCCCTTCCTTGGCCAGTCTCCTCCCAAAAAGAGCACCACTTGGTCGCCCGGCGCCAGCGACAGCCCGTCACGGACCTCGTCCCGGTATCGCGCGACATTGTCCGGGCAGTACCTCGACGAATCCACCCCATTAGGGATGACGAATATGCTCTCGGGCGGGACCAGATGATTGCGAATGAAACCGCTTTTCATAGCGGCAGAGAGCACGATCCAGGTCCTGCTGCTACGGCGCGTGAGATGTGCTGATTCCATCCTAGCCATCAATCGACTTCGGAGCCTGCGGACGAGACTATCACGGGGCATGTCTTTTGGCGCGGTCTTCATCCGGGCGATTGCGTCATGCTCATAAAAATGGCTGGTAAACACATCGGAGAAAAAGGGAGAACCTACGTGGGAATGGATGATGTCAAATTCGCCCTTTCGTTTGAGACGGTGAGCCCAAATAATGAGAGTGCTCACGATCAGGAACGATAAATCAAAGATATTTCCGCCCCTGCCGATGGCCTTGATCTTGCGGTGCCGCACGCTGGTACCATCGAGGGACTCAAACCTCGAGCTGTACACGATTACTTCATGGCGCTTTGCCAGGGCCCTCGCGAGGGAGGCGACATAGTGGGGCACTCCCCCTTCGCTGGTGGCATGCGTTGACACTAAGGCGATTTTCATTGGTGACCTTATGGATCGATTGGCACAGTCAGAATCTCAAAAGTATGTTCCAACGATGCTCGCACCGGAAAAGCCCACTAAGCTTAACTTCCCACAATCATGCCACATCCTCGGCCATCATGCGTATGCCTAACTCCGGGCTTGAGCCGACGTCTACCCGGACCGCCCGGCGTCCGGAAGCACGCAATGCCTGAAGGTCTCCCAAGGCCTGAGCGTCGGCCAGCACGCCAAAGGTGAAGGGGGCGCCTGGGATCGCCAGGTCCTGTACGTGTTCCGTTGTGATCTGGAGAAACAGCCCGGACGCGGGGCCGCCCTTGTGGAGCTGGCCGGTGGAATGCAGGAACCGGGGGCCGTAGCCCATCGTCGTCGCGATGCCGTACCTCTCGGTCACCCTACGGCGCAAGCCGTCCAGGGCCAGGTCGATTCCGGGCGTCTGCACAACGTAGGCCATGATCGCCAGGTAGTCCCCCGGTCCGGCCATCTCCAGCAGCTTGCCGAGGGAGGCGGAATCTTCCATCGCAGGTAGTTCTCCTGAGCTTGCGAACTGTCCCAGCACGCTTTCGGTCATGTCCTTGGCCGCCTGAACGTCGGGCTGGTCGAACGGGTTTATTCCCAATATGGAGCCGGCGATGGCCGTTGCCAGTTCCCAACGGAAGAACTCAGCGCCCAGGTCGTACTTGTCCCGCAGGTCCAGGCGCACCACCGGCTGCCCTGACGCCTCGATGGCTTTTATGGCTTCGTCTGATTCGTCGTTATCGTCGCCGTCCAGGCGCAGGTAGACGAAAAGCCGGTCGTCGCCATAGTGCTCCGGGGTCCCAACCGGCTCTCCGGCCACCGGAACTATGCCCAGGCCCTCCTTGCCGGTGCTCTCGGCGATGAGCTGCTCCACCCACAAGCCAAAGCCGCTGATAGCTGGGGAAGTGACCAAAGTTAACTTGTCCCGTCCCTTCTGGGCGTTAACACCCATCATCGCCCCCAGCCGGGCGCCGGGGTTTTCCTGGACCGGAACGCCGGACGCCGTCACTTGACGCATACCGCCTACCCGGTCAAGCAACATCCCTACGTCGAGCCCAATAATTGCCGCCGGGACCAGGCCGAAGTAAGACAGCACCGAGTAGCGCCCTCCCAGGTCCGGGGGGTTCAAGAAGACCCGACGAAACCCTTGTTTCTCGCCCATCTGCTCCAGCGGCGTGCCGGCGTCGGTGACGGCGATGAAGTGCCGGCCGGCCAGGTCTTTGCCAGCAGCCTTCTCCACCAATTCCCTGAAGTAGGCGTAAAACATGTTGGGCTCGGTGGTCGAGCCGGACTTGGAAGAGACGAGGAAAAGGGTGCGCGCCGGATCGATGGAATCCGCCACCGACCGCACCCAGGCGGGGACCGTCGAATCCAGCACGATGAGATCAGGGTAGCCGGGGGCGCTGCCGAAGGTCTGACGCAGGACTTCGGGCCCCAGACTGCTGCCGCCCATTCCCAGCAGAACAAAATGGCGGAAGCCGGCGTCGCGCACTTCATCGGCGAACGCCTCTAAGACCGGCGTTTGCTCGCGCATAAAATCGGTGACCGTCAGCCACCCCAGACGATCGGCGATCTCGGTTGGGTCCGGTTTCCACACGGTGTGGTCCCCGCTCCAGATTCTGGAGATGACCTGGCGACGTTGCAGGTCGGCCAATGCAGATTCCACGTCGGGGTCGTTCAACATACTGCTCCCAATTCGCCGGCGCCTACTTGGCTGTGACGCGCATTTGCTACGATGTCTGCCAGCCTACTGCGATGCCGCCCCACCGTCAAAAGGCAAAGTTGATCGGCCCCGCCAGGAACCGCCAGATGAACTCGCCTTTGCCAACCGGCAACGCGTCCGCCTCGGTGAAGAACCACATCAGCGTAAAAAAGAGCCACAGGGTCGACCCCGGCAGCCCCAAACACCCGCACCCGAATTTTCCTCGTATGAATCTCATACTCGATTACCCTGATCGACAGCAAATCGGACCCGGCCCGCCCGGAAACGGAACTTTGTTCCTTCCTACTCCCGCAGCAACTGCCGGGCGATGGTCTGGCGCTGTATCTCTGACGTGCCTTCATAGATGGTCAGGGCCCGCACCTCGCGGTAAAGCCGCTCCACCCGGTTCCCCTTCTCCAACCCGGCCCCGCCGTGGATCTGCACCGCCTCGTTGATGATCCGGCTGGCGGCCTCGGTGCCGAACAGCTTGGCGAAGGACGCCTCCTTGATCACCGACTCCTGGCCCGAGTCCTTGAGCCAGGCCGCCCGGTGGGCCAGCAGCCGCGCCGCGTCCAGCGACACCGCCATGTCGGCCAACTTAAACTGGGTGGCCTGGAAATCCGAAAGTTTCTGGCCGAACATCTCCCGGTTCTTGGCGTAGTCCAGGGACGCCTCGAAGGCCGCCTGTCCCATGCCGATGGCCGCCGCCGCCACCGTGGTCCGGAAGGTGTCCAGGGTGCCCATGGCTAGGCGAAGTCCCCGGCCCCGTTCTCCGATCAGGTTGGCCTGGGGGATGTGGCAGTCGTCCCACCGGGGCTCGCCGATGGGATGGGCCGCCATCAAGTCCATGCGCTTGGAGTCGTCGAAGCCCGGCGTTCCAGCCTCGACGATGAAGACCGATATGCTTCTGCTGCCCGCGTCCGGATCGGTCTTGGCGAAGACCGTGTAGGTGCCCGCGTCCCCGGCCTGGCTGATGAACTTCTTCTGCCCGTTCAGCACCCAGTCGTCGCCGTCGAGGCGCGCCTCGGTTTTCATGCTTAATACGTCCGACCCGGCATGGAGTTCGGTCAGGGCGAAGGCGGCGATGCTCTCGCCCCTGGCGATGGGCGGCAGGTACTTGGCCTTCTGCTCGTCGGTGCCACCCAACGTTATCGGGTAACTGCCCAGCCCCTGCATGATGAAATTGGTGTCCGCCTGGACCGACAC
>JACZUF010000024.1 GCA_022573285.1 Chloroflexota bacterium | reverse complement strand
TGCTCCGGGAACAATATAGCACCGACGAGATCATGTTCGAGGTCAACTGGACATCATCGGTCCCTCGCGACGTTGTAATGAAAACCATGCGCATCCTCACCGATAAGGTGATACCCAAGTTCAAGTAACACCGGAAACCGTCAAAAGTTGTCACCTGGCCAGTGGTGCGAAACAGGTTGGCCGACCGGACGAATGCAATAAACGGAGCAAAAATGAAGTACGACGTTATCGTGGTCGGCGGCGGGTCGGCGGGTTCCGTCGTGGCCGCCAGGCTGGCGGAGGACGCCGGCCGCTCAGTCCTGTTGCTGGAAGCCGGACAGGACTACCCGGACCCGCAGACGCTGCCCGACGCGGTGCGCAACGGCGGTTCCAACGCCGGCGAAGCGGAGGACTCACCCATTTCCTGGTCCCTCAGGGGCACCATCAACGAGGAGCGGGGCGAGATCAACGTGGCCCAGGGCAAGGTGATCGGCGGGTCCGGCTCCATCAACGGACAGGTCTACCTGCGGGGGCTGCCCGAGGACTTCGAAAACTGGGCATCGTGGGGCAACGATGAGTGGACCTACCCGAAGGTGCTGTCCTACTTCCGGAAGGCGGAGACCGACCTGGACATCCGCGACGACTTCCACGGCACCGAAGGCCCCCTGCCCATCGTCCGGCGCGAGAAGGAGCCCTGGCCGGAGATTCAGAAATCCTTCTACGAAGCCTGCATGGAGATGGGCTACAAGTACAACGAGGACATGAACGGCCCCAATCCCTCCGGAATCGGCGCGATACCCATGAATAACCGCGACGGCGTCAGGATGAGCACCAACCTCACCCACCTGACCCCCATGCGCCACCGGCTCAACCTGACCATCAGGGGCAACGTGTTCGTCCGCCGGGTGTTGCTGAATGGTTCCAAAGCCGTCGGGGTAGAGGTGGAGAGCGGCGGCGAGACCTTCCGTATCGAGTCAGACTCGGTGGTCCTCAGCGCCGGGGCCCTGAAATCGCCCCACATCCTCATGCTCTCGGGCATCGGGCCCAGGGACCAGTTGGAGGAGTTTGGCATCCCGGTAATCCAAGACCTCCCTGGCGTTGGGGCGCAACTCTGGAACCATCCTCAATCATCGGTGTCATTCCGGGTCAAATACGGCATCGAGTTGGCCTCCAACGCGGGTGCCCTGCGCTTCGGACTACGGGTAACATCCGAGCCGCCTTCTCAATCGAACGACGTCATGCTTCAGACGTTGGGAGTGTTCAATGTGGTGACCGGAGAGACGCTGCCCAGCGGCACTGCCCGTATCTCCTGCGCCCTGGAACTTCCCGACGGCTCGGGTTGGCTCAGACTGGCCTCCGCCGACCCCACTGTGCAGCCGGCATTCAACTACCGCTACTTCCACAACGACAACGACATCCGCCGCATGCGGGACGCGGTCCGTCTGGCCGCCAGGATTTTGGAATCCGACGCCTACCAGGACGTGGTGGACGGACGCACCACTCCAACCGATGACGTGCTGGCCAGCGACGAAACCCTGGACAAGTGGATCCGGGAGAACGTCGGCACGTCCCGCCACGTGTCAGGCACCTGTAAGATCGGGCCCGACTCGGACCCCATGGCAGTCGTGGACCAGCATTGCCGCGTAAGGGGAGTAACCGGGCTGTGGGTGGCAGACTCGTCGATCATCCCCCAGGTGACCCGGGCCAACACCAACGCCACGGCGATCATGATCGGCGAAAGGGTCGCCGACTGGGTGGCCGCCGGTGCAACCGGGCTTCCTGGGTCCACCTAAACTTGGGCGTCACTTCTTCAGCGAAGAGTTCCCCAGAAACCCCGGCTGAGGCCGGTCACTTGAACTTGGGCATGACTTCTTCGGCAAACAGCTTCATCGAAGCCATGACCTTGGCGTGCTCCAAGCCACCGAAGGCAAAATTGGCCCCGAAGTAGCTGATGCCGTGCTGGCCCTGCAGGCCGGCGATACGGTCAACGCACTGGTCCGGGGTGCAGAAGTAGTTGTTGGCCAGTTCCGCCTGGTAGCTGGGCGGCTCCTCCGGCCGGACCGTCTTCCATTGGTCCAGGTCCACGTTAATCTCATCCCCCTGGGTGATGGTGCGCCGGTAGATGCTCAGGTCCCGCACCCAGGTTATTGCCTTCTCGGGTTGTTTTTCGGCCTCTTTCGCGTCTTCGGACAGGTAAATGAAGCGGAAGAATGGCATCTCGGCCAGCTGGGACGTCTTGCCGGCGGCGGCACAGCGTTCGGAGTAAAGGCTCATCAGCCTCAACGTGTCGTCCAGAGGGGTGAAGTAGGTTGTGAGGATGGGCAGGTCCCGGGCAACCGCGACGTCGATGCTGGCGGCGGTGCGGGAGACGGCCACATGCACCGGGGGATGGGGCTTCTGCAGCGGACGGGGCGCGATGGTCAGGCCGTCCACCTGATAGTATTTGCCGTGGTAGGTGAAGTCCTCGGTCGTCCATAATCCCAGGATGATGTCCAGCACCTCCCGGAAGCGGTCGTCCCGCGATTCGAAATCGATCTTGAAGTTGCCGTATTCATAGTCAGCCGACCCGCGGCCGACGCCGAAATTCAACCGGCCGTTGCTGAGGACATCCACCATGGCGGCCTCCTCGGCCAATCGGATCGGATTATGGAAGGGCAGCACGCTGACTCCGGCGCCCAGCCGGATGGTCTTGGTCTGGGCGGCGATATGTGAAAGGATGGGCATCAGTGACGGAAATATCCCGTAACGGCTGGAGTGGTGCTCGGCGATCCAGACCGAGTCGAACCCCAACTCCTCGGCGTATCGGACCTGCTCCAGGGCCTCCGAGTAGATCCGGCTTTGGTGGACCGCATCTTTCTCGGTCCAAGAAGCCAGGATAAATAGGGCGAACTTCATGACTGTATTCGGCTCCTCATCATCGACGGAAATGCCGGGTTTACATCGAATGGGCGGCTGCCGCCTGCCGGGCTCCGGCGGGCCATGCCGAGTATATAGCAGGCCCGCGCCGCAGGGAATGGCGGATTGATTCCCCGCGCCACGTCTGCCCGCGGCTGGAACGCGTCTCTGCGCTACCGCGATTTCAGACTTTTCTGGGTCTCCACCCTGTGCTACTCCCTGGGCACCGGGATGGAGCACGTGGCCGTGGGCTGGCTGGTCTTCGACATCACCGGCTCGGCCTTCATGGTGGGTGTGGCCGCCGCCGCGCGCATGGCGCCTTTGTTCTTCCTGGGCATACTGTCCGGGGCGATGGCCGACTGGCTGGAAAGACGGTTGTTCTTGTTCTTCAGCGCCCTGGGCGGGGTCACCGTGGCGGCGGTCATGGCCACGATTCTCTTGACTGGAGACCCCCCTGTGTGGGCGGTGATCGCCCTGTCCGCCGCCGGCGGTTGCGTCTTCGCCTTCACGCTGACCACCCGGCAGGCGTACACCTTCGACATCGTGGGCCCGGAGCATGCCCTGAACGGGCTCTCCCTGAACCAGATGAGCATGCAGGCCGGCGGCATCGCCGGGGCGATAATCTCCGGAGCGTTGATCGAGGCCGTGGGTCCGGGATGGCAATATCTGGGCGTCGGGGCCAGCTACCTGGGCTCGGCGGCCGTGCTTCTGGTCATCGGCCGGTCCGCAAGAACGGCGCAGCCCCAGCGGGAGCCGGTGCTGCAAAACCTGGCCGGATACATCCGGTTCCTGAACCAGAACCGGACGCTATTGGTCTTGATGTGCCTGGCGTCCATCACCGAGGTGTTTGGGTTCACTCACATGACCCTGCTGCCCGTGTTCGCCAAGGAGGTGCTGGGCGTGGGCCCGGCTGGTCTGGGGTATCTGGTCGCGGTTAGGCAGGCTGGGGGGCTGCTGGGCCTGGCGTTGCTGGCCAACCTCAGGGATTACCGGCGGAAGGGGTTGCTGATCTTCATCATTGCCGGAGCCTTTGGCGTGGGGTTGATGGCGTTCTCCATATCTTCGGCTCTGGTCTACTTCATCGTGGTGCTGGCGGCGGTCAATGCCTGCGCCATGTCGGTGGACACTCTTTACAAAACACTGATGCAGACCAACGTTCCCGACGAACAGCGGGGGCGGGCCATGGGCTCCTGGGTCCTCAGCATCGGGGTCGGGCCTCTGGGCCACCTGGGGGTGGGCGGCATGGCTACGGCCCTGGGAGCGCAGGGAGCCCTTCTGATCAACGGCGCGGTGCTGGCCGGGGTTAGCGTTGCCGCTTTCATCGGCCTGCCCAGGATACGCCGTCTGGAGTAGGCTGGGCGCGAGTGCCGAGGGCCACTTTGCGTCAACCTATGTGGCTTGGGAGAGGCAACGAGCGACGAATCTCTTCATGAGGGCTACCGCCCACTGACAGTTTCGCCAACTTTTTTAGTGGATGCCAGGTTATCATATTGGTGCCTAACCAAATCGGCACATTACCTAGATAACAAAAATGCCCGAAAACAATGAATCTTTTCGTTGGAACGAGCCAATCTTGGCCCCGACCGGGGTTAAGCGCCAACACTATGTTCCCGAATTTTTCCTGGAGTCCTTCACTGGACCAGATGATTTATTACGTGTAGTTGACCTCGAGGAGGGGAAGGAATTTAGAACCAACCCAACCAATGCTGCCGTCGAAAGTCATTTCAATAACCTCGAAACTGGAGGAGAGGTATTATCGACCGAAGGCTGGCTTAGCCAGCTGGAAGGCGAAGCAAGTCCATTGCTGAAGTCACTTACTGAGAATCCTGATGAAATCACCTCACTGTCTGTTGAAGACGAGTTCTTTATCGCGAGGTTTGTTGCCGCTCTAAGATTCCGGACTCCTCAGTTCCGCTCCGTTATGGGGGATATGATTGAGTCGATATCGACACGGAGCAGGGAGATGCTTCGGGCCCAAGTAATAGCCCAATACCCAGAAGAAGAGCGCCCATTTGTTTGGGAACAAATTGAAGAACAATTCGACCAAAGGTGGTTTGGTAAATCCGGCACTTTACAGCCTGCTAATCTGTCTACTTCCATGCTAGGAGAAGTTCAAGGCTATGCCAATCTGCTGTGGTGCGCTCCATGGAGAATTGGAACTGTGCCGACTGGCCTCAAGTTGTACACCTCCGATAACCCTGTTGCCGCCTACGAACGTCCAGTCAGAGAACGGTGGGAAACAGCGGCGTTCGCTTCGTTGATTTATTATGTTCCGCTTTCACCAAGTATCCTCCTAAAAATCGAGCGTAGACCCGATGACCAGGACGACTCTGATCCACGTGGCGGAAGACGCCGGCAGGATTTCACGACTGAAGAAATTTCGGTTGCTAGGCACGTGGTTACGCGAGATTCGGTAAGACTTCTCTTTGGAGAAGGTCTGATTGTACCAAGGGATTGTGCCACTTCTTGTCTAGATCGAATCGGGAAAGCGAAGTTAAGATTCGCTGCTCATTACTTGGGATTCGATCCAAGACCACCGCGCTTTCCGTAATTTATTGGGGTGTCAGGTTAGACGACCCGGTCGCGGCGTCGGTATGGACTTAAGTCTGCATTTCTGGGTCGCCAGTTCTTGAATCGGCGAAACGCGATACCACCCCATTCAAGCTGGACTAGAGTTCTTGGGAGAGGCAGCGGGCCACGAACTTCTTCATGAGCGCCACCGCCCGGTCTGATTCGGGGCCAGGGGTGTTCCCAAACATGTGGGGCATACCGGGGAATAACTCCAATTCGATTTTTCCACCGGCCTCGCGGTAAGCCGATACGAATTGCTCCGTCACCGGCAATGGCAGGTTCGTGTCGGCGGTACCTTGGACGATGAGCGTGGGCGGCAAGACCGCCTCTTCCCCCCGTTGCAGTATCTGGAACGGGTTGCCCTCTTTCATGGCGTCGGTGGTCAGGAAATACCCCTCGGTTAGCGCAACCAACCTGGCGTTTTGGGCGTCTTGGACGAACCGGTACCGTGCGTACGGATCGACGATTGGCCACCCCAACAACACGTATTGCAGGGTGGCGTCCGCGTCCGAGCCCGGCAGGTCAAGGGAGCTGTACGGAGGGTGATGGGGTCTCATTGCGCTCAGCAATACCGTGTTGCCGCCGCTGGACCCCCCTATGCCGCCCACGGTGTTGGGGTCCGCATTGAACTCGGCGGCCCGGGATTTCAGCCAACGGGTAGCGAGATTAACGTCCGCCACTTGAGCGGGATAGGGATGCTCCGGCGCCTGCCGAAAGTCGACGGCCGCGACGACGATGCCGCTTTCGGCCAGAGCCCGGTCCATCACTTCGTTACCCGTCCGGTCGCCGTTGGTCCAGACCCCGCCGTGAACGTCGACCAACGCCGGAAACGGACCTGCTCCCGCAGGCTGGTAGACCCGGACGGCCAAGCCGTCCTGGTATTCCAGGTCTCGGACGCTTACCTCACAGACCCGGTCCGGGTCGTAGGTCACCACTGATCCGCTCGCCATTTAGTCCTCCGGATTTGGGCTATCTGCGGCTGCCGACTGTTGAACTAAACCGGTGATACCAGCGGTCAGCGCTGGTACTTGTAGTCCTTTGAGATTCCGGGTTCCGGCACTGGGGCCGGGTTCTTGACCTGGAAGCGGTAGCCGGAGTCGACGTTGGTCTTGGGGCCGATGGTGCCCCGCAACACCCCGATCGCCTCCACTTCGTGCTCGACCACGTCTCCGGGCTCGAGGAAGCGGGCTTTCTCATAACCCTTGCGGATCGCCTCGCGGATGGAGCCGCCGCCCACGGTGCCGCTGCCGATCACGTCGCCGGGGACGATGCGGCTGTCCTTGGACGCTCGCTCCACCATATCGCCAAAGGTGTAGTAGGCGTCCTCGGCCGCGCCGTCCTTCAACCAATGGTCCCCGTTCACTCTGACCTCACACCTCAGGTGCAGCCGCCCGTCTTTGAGGTAGGGGGCCAATTCGTCCGTGGTAACCAGCCACGGGCCGATGGACGAAGCGGTGTCCTTTCCCTTGGCCGGGCCCAGGCCGAAAGCCATCTCGTCCACCTGGAGGTCCCGGGCGCTCCAGTCATTGAAAAGCGTGAATCCGGCGATATACTCCAGCGCGTCGGCCGCCGGGACATTTCTCCCTTCCCGGCCGATCACACAGCCAATCTCAAGTTCGTAGTCGAATTGCTGGGACGCCGAAGGAAAGGGAATCTCGGAATCCGTCCCGTAGATACACAGTGGGTTGGAGAAGTAGAAGACCGGCATCCGGTACCAGACCTCATTGGGCTCACGGGTGCCCTGGTTGCTGGCGTGCTCTTCGTAAACGATGAAATCGCGCACGGTGGGCGGTTGGAGTATGGGAGAACGCAGCCGGACATCGGCCAGGGGCACTCTCGGCGCGGCGACATTCCTTGCCAGGGCGTCCCGGACCCGGTCGATGGGCGAGCCGCCCAGTTCCAACAGCGCCCGCACGTCGGGCAGGGGCCGCCCATCTCCCACCAGAGCGCTGACATCCACCACATCGTCGTTCTGGAGGACTCCGCAGCGCGGTCCTGTCTCCGTATCGTAGGTTAGTAATTTCATCTGGCCTCCCATTTTCGGCAGGATAGGTACCGCCTCAATCGAGAGGAAGAACAGGTGGAATTACAGCACACGCACCTGTCACGGTCAATCGAAATAAAACATACCGGACTGGAAATGATGCCGTATACCGGGGAGCGTAGATAGATATAGCCGCGCGCCTACTTGGCCTCTTGGCAGCGGCGGATAATCTCGGTGGTTGATATCGCCGGCGTATAGGCCACTGTGCGAAATATCCCCATGGAAATGGGCACGTTGTAGATGTGCTCTATCTCCTCTTGGGAATAATCGTCACCATGGACCACCAGATCAATCTTGTGCTTCTCGACCCAGGCGGCGTCCATGATCCAAGGCGCGTCGGGCACCACTTCGTCAACGTAGCGGCACCCGGCGACGGATGCGGCCCGCTCTTCCATACTTAATATGGGGCTCCGTTTATTGGCCCGGGCCGCTTCATCGGAGGGTATGCCAACCAGAAGATGGTGCCCAAAAGCATGGGCCTGTTTAAGGAACTCAACATGCCCGTAGTGGAATAGATCGGCCACCATGTCTACGTATACGCGTGTCAACCTGCGTCCCCCTTACCGCCTAGGCGCTCGGCGACGGCCCAAGAGCGAGCATGCGGGTTACGCTCCGGAAATAGAAAAATCTATCGGCAGGTCTTCCGTATCGATCACGGTCGATCCGTTCTCCCGGCCTCCCTTCTGGACCAACAGAATGGCCATGCAGACTTCGGCGTCCGATTCAGCCTCCTTGGCCAATCGGTGGAAGTACCCGGTCCCGCGCAACGCCTTGGGTTTGGGCTCCAACCGTAGGATAAAGTTTGCCACCTCGTCAGCATCGTTCACCACATACGGCACCGTGGCTTCGACGGAATCGCCTTCAAACTGGATATTGTAGATCGAGTTTTGCTGTTTCCCGATGCCTTTAAGCAGCCTAATGTCGGCGATAACGAACCGATTGGACACCCGGTACATCTCTTTCAGCATCGCTTGGTAATTGGGTTCGTTGTTGAAGATACTGGTGCAGTGGACGAGGTCAAAGGTGTTGTCCTCGAAGGGCAAGTCGAAGCCTTCAGTGAGCACAAATTTAGCTTCGGGGTATCGGTTGCGTGCTAACTCCAACGCTACTTCGGATAGATCGATTCCGGTGTACTCGATGTTGGGCTCAAAGGTGCGCATGATGTTGAAGAACCCGCCCGAAGCGCAGCCCACGTCCAGTACTTTGGCGCCGGGGAATAGCACCCGAGGCAGAAAAACCTTTTCAGACGGATAGAGGTCCGAAACATCGTGGCGATGTTGATAGTAATAATCTATCACGCTCTGCTTGGACCACTCTTTGGCTGTGCTCAATCAAGGTCTCCTGTTTTATCACAACGGCGCCCACCGCCCGCTTCAGCCTGCCGAAGCTATATAGCCGCGGCTGAGGTTGCGTCGAACATCTTTTGAGCGTCGCGGAGGTCGCCCAAGGTATCGATCTCCGCCCATTTGTTATTTCCGGTATTCATCACCGCCATGTTCATGCGGCCGGACCCGATAAGGCTGGAGAAGACCGCTTCGTAATACTGGCCGGTCCGGCCTTTGGCGAGGAACGACTCCATCTCAGGGACAATTGCTTCCGTCAAGGTTTCGCGGGAGAGCCGGTATATGTTCACGGTCTTCAAGGCGGGTCCATAGTCAAACCCGGGGCCTTGGTCCGCCTTCAGGACCATCGAATCCGCGACTCCACCGTTAGCCAAGATTACCGTGCCGTCCATATAGGACCGGAATCGGTCCACGACCGCCACGTTTCGTTCATCCATCTGGAGCAGTTGACGGATCAACTGGTCGTCGAACACCAAGTCTCCCTCTAGCAGCAGTATGTCGTCGTTCAATTCCGCTTTGGCCAGCCAAAGGGAATAGAGGTTATTGGTTTCGGCGTAGATTGTGTTCTCCACATAGGAGATGCTGACGCCCCGGTAGTAGGACCCAAAGTGGCCGCGCACTGAATCGGCCATGTACCCCACGACGATGACGCAATCTTTGACTCCGGCCCTTCTCAGGGAATCCAATTGGTATTCCATCATGGGCCTACCCGCTACGTGGACCATGCATTTGGGCCGCGTGCGAGTCAGGGGATCGAGTCGAGTGCCCATTCCCGCGGACAGTATCAACCCTTTCATCTATTACCTCGCCTGAACGGCGTCAATCTTGCCGGATTCGGTATATTTCGCAATCCGCATGAGCGCTTCGACCAAACGGTCATTATCTTCCTCGGTGCGGCAGGCAATGCGGATGAAGTTGCGGTCCAGACCGTCTTTTGACCCGCAGTCATTGACCAGGATACGGCTGTCCTCAAACAGACGGTCCGTAAGCTCCTGTCCGGTGAAGCCGTACAAGACCGAACAGAGGACGAAGTTGCCCTGGGTAGGATATGGATACAGGAAGGGAACCTCTTCGAGCCCCCGGACCAACTTGCGAGTTGCCTCCCTAACCCGGCGGCAAGACTCGGTATATTCAGATTGGTAGCCGCCCATCTCTTCGAGGAAAAACTGGGCGAATGAATTGACACTCCAGATGGGCAAATCGCTGCGCAGGGCCGCCAACCGTTCGGCATTCCCGGTGGCCACGTAGCCCAAGCGGATTCCCGGTATGCCGCAGTTCTTGGAGAGGCTCTTTAGCACCAACATATTGGGATATTCGCCGATCAGGTCCAACGCCGATGGGTCAGGCTCGGCGTCGACAAAGTCCAAGAAGGACTCGTCCACCAATACCATGTTCAGGGACCTCATGCGGTCCAGGAAATAGACCAAGTCACTCTTCGACAGGTAGCTGCCCGTTGGGTTATTGGGACGGATGAGGAGGGCGGAGTCTGAACCTGTACTCCTTACGTGTTCGATAAATGCGTCAATATCCAGATCGAACCGCTGTGACGGCTTGAAGGTGCAGACCTCCCGGCCCAATATCTTGGCACGGTTCACGAACTCCTCGAAGGTCGGCACCGGCACCGCCAGCCGATGCACAAACCGTGACACGACGGCGTTTATGAGTTCACTTGCCCCATTGCCGACCACTAATTCATTATGGCTGAGGCCTACCTGCTCGGCCAATAATGACGAAAGGAACCAATTTGTCGACGGGTAACTGCCAATCAACTCCGGCAGTCTCGCCTGTAGGTCCTCGATCATCCGGCGTGGAGGGAAGTACCGGTTGGTCATGTAGCAAAAATCCAGAACGTTATGGTTCCAATACCCTCCGTAAAGGGAAGAAAGGTGGCTGACTTCTTGGGATTGCATCGTACCCTCCTTAAAGGTTACGAGAATTGCGCACGCATCAGTGACTAGTACCGTCTAACAGGGGATGCGACGTAAATGGGGTCCGGTTAGAATCTATAGGCAAACCAGGGTTCCGGGAAGGACCCAAATGGCAGCGCGTTGTCGGAATGGGCGAGCCGTTGAAGGGAAAAGATGGAGGGGTCAGCTAATAGAAGGAAAGGGGGCAGCAGGTGAGGACCCGGATGTTGATAACGTAGTATTGGATGGGAAAAAATTTACTCATAAAAGGTCTCCGTGTATTGGCCCCTAGAACCATGCCACGGGCACAGGCATCAACGGATCACCGGCAATAGTATCACTCACAAATTCGGTGGTCAAATGACCGGTTTGTGCCCACGGCGAAGTTGTATCAGGCGTGCCGTATCTGGACCTCCGGCTAGGTCCGAAGCGTTTCCGGTCAGCTTTCTGGAGGCACGGGGAAGTTAAACTCGGCCTGAAACGCGCCCTGGCGGCCCGGCTGCGATGACCAACATGCCGGTTCAGGCCGCGATGAACGCCATGACCAGCAGTAAAACACAGCTGCGGCGCTATTGCCCGGCGGCGGCTCCTTGGCGAGATTTTCCGGTGAGTATCTCCTCAAGAGGTGTGTTTTCGAATTCCGGCGCCTCTGCATACAGTTCGATCTCGATGCCGTCGGGGTCCAGAATATATAGCCCTTTGACGTCTCCGTGGTCGCCGAAACCGGCTATCCCGACTCCGTTGTCCACCACCACCTTGTAGGCGTCCTTGAGCTCGTCCATGCCGGCCAACTCCCACGCCATGTGATACAGGCCAACCCGGTCCGGGTCGGGTCCGGCGGCATCTTCGCCGATTTGAGATATGGCCAGGTCATGGTCCACTTCATGATTGCTTCGGAAAAAGACCATGGTGCCCCGGGCCCGGTGCTTGACCTCCAAGCCCAATACCTTGGTGTAGAACTCCTCCGAGCGCTGAACGTCCCGGACTCTGATCACCAAGTGTCCCAACTTTCTGGGTTTTATCATGAATTTGCCTCCGTAGTTCGGTTAATCGCTTGGCAGTGCGTCATTATAGCCGGCCCGGCCGGTCAAGGCCGGACCGTTGAACGTGGCAGAAGTCCGGTCTATTCGTAGGGGTGGAGTTTGATCTCTTTCAACGCAGGGATCACTTCCTTGCCCAACAACTCGATGGACCGCATGGAATCTTCATGGGCCATGGGGCCTTCATTTCCGTAAATCAAGAGATATCCGGGGTTAAGGTTCTCAACCACATATTTCAGTTTCTCAATCACGGTGTCCGGAGTGCCGACGATGATCACCCCGGCCTCCTGCTGATTCTCGTAGGACTTGGCCTCTCCCATGTTGCCAGCGAATACGCCGGTGGGCCGGCTGCGTTTTACCTCCAGGGCTATCCGCGACTGATAGCCGGGAGGATCGACATGTTCTCTGGGGCCCCGTTGCCTGTGCCCTTCGGTCCAAACGAAGTGACGGCCGATCTCCTGGGCCTTTTCCTCGGTATCCGCCACCAAGACCTTGAGCAGATAACCGAAGTGCTCCGGGCCGGCCTTATATCCGGCCTCCAAGGCGGTGTCGATGTATATCTGTTTCAGCCACTCCGTGGTCTCCATGACCGCGCCCAGGTTCATGTAGGGGTGCCCGTGCTTGGCCGCCCACACCACGCTCTCCGGGCTGCCGGTGCCGGGAAACCAGATGTCGGGCCGAGGCTTCTGCATGGGCAACACCCACGGGTTCACCACGCGGTATTGATAATATTTTCCCTCATACCGGAAGGGGCCCGGCTCGGTCCAGCATTTAACGATGAGGTCGTGGGCCTCCTCAAACCGTTCCCGGTTTTGGGTGGGGTCGATACCGGCTTGCAGGGTCTCAACGGCCCCGCCCCGGACAAACCCGGATATGATCCGGCCCCCGGAATAACAATCAAGCATGGCCACTTCTTCAGCCATCCTGATGGGGTCGTTGACGGCGATCACGTTGCCGAGAATGGCGATCTTGACATTCTTGGTGATCTTGGCGAGGACGGCGGCGTCCAGATTGACCGCCGGCTTCCCGCACCAGTAGGCGGAGTGGTGCTCGTTGGTCATGATGCCGTCGAAACCCACCTCGTCGGCCAAGATGTACTGTTCGTGATACTCGTTGTAGAGCTTGTGGGCTTTGTCAGGGTCGAAGTGGGAATTGGGGAATGCCAGGCGTCCTGACTCGAATTGTTCGATATCGCCCTCGGATATATATCCCTGAGCCTGCTCCGAAAACCAATAGACATCCATCTGGTCTTTGGGCCGGGCTAATTGATCAACCATTGCCGCCTCCTAAGTTTCGTTTGGGATACTATAACCGATTGGTCCTGAGACGGGAGCCAGGCGAAGAATGAAGGCCCGTGTTATGCCACCGCCCGTCTAAATCATTCATCCATGAGGTTCGGCCCGGCATACGCTCCAGGCCCGGACAGGCCCGTGAAATCCTGCTCCCATACAGCACGGTAGTACGGCTCCAGGTTGCCGGTCAGCACCGACCCGTGGTGGCAGGCGATGGTCTTGATGTTTAGGTCTTTCATCTTGTCCAAGGCGGCCCGGATATGCCCCATGGAAGGCATTAGCCCGATTCGCTTGTAGAGGTCCACCATCTGCTCGGAAAGGTCTTCGTCGGTAAATGCCTTTCCGTGGCCCGGCTGGATGAAAAGGTCCGAGCTGAAGAGCGTCCCCTGAGTCTCCTCCACGGCCAACAGGCTGTCCCAGGCGTGAACGTAGGGCGTCAGGAAGAAGCGCAGCTTCTTTATGCCGGTGGTCAACTCCTCTCCGTCGGCGATGACGACCGGTTCTCTTCCCGTGAAGTCGCGAATTGAACTGGACCCGATGGGGCTGCAAACGGCGACCGCGTTGGGAGCGGCGGCCAAGAACTTGTTCAGTCCTCCGCACTCATCGCCCTCGAAATGAGGCACGACAATCCGCTCGATCTTCTTGAGGTCCACGACCGATTCCACCGCTACTTTGACCTCGTCGAAGACAGCGGCGAAGCTGGTTTCGATAAGCGTGGGACTGTCATCGTCCACCAGGAACAAACTATAGGAAACGGGCCGGTCCGGCAGCACCACGTTGATGCGGTACACACCGCTTGCTATTTCCGTGACGGTAGCCACGATGCACCTCCTTGACAGCCTTCTTAACGGGACAACCTGGCCACTCTGACCGGCATGCCTAGACGGAAAGCCACTACCAAGCATCCCGCAACACAGACATAATGGGCCCGGCGTCGTGGACCGGCTTGGGGTTGGTGGCCAGGCCCTGGTCGTGTAACGTCGCAGCGGCGATCAACTCCAGCCCGTCCTCGGGGACTCCCACATCGCGGAGCCGCTCGGGCAATCCCAGGGAACGGCAAATCCGGGCCACCCCGTCGGCTGCGGCCAGGCCGGCTTCTTGGTCGGTCATGCCCGCGGTATCGATACCCATGGCCTGGGCAACCAGGACCAGCCGGCCGGCGCAGGCGTCCAGGTTGAAACGCATGGTGTGGGGCAGCAGTATGGCATTGGCCTCGCCATGGGGCACGTCATACAGCCCGCCAACGTGGTGGGCCGTGGCAGTGTTCAGTCCCAGGCCAGGGCGGGCCAGCATGACCATGCAGGCCGCTGTTTTGGCTTGCAACAGGCAGTCGATATCCCGGCCGGCGCAACGCGGCAGGTACTCCACCAGCATCCTGATGGTGTGTAGCGCCAGGGCGTCCCCGATGGGCTGGTGGTCTCTGGAATACACGCTCTCCACCGCGATACGGAACTGGCCCATGGCCGTGGACAGCAGGATGTTCATTGGCGTGGTGGCCAGGGCGGCGCCATCGATGATGACCACCCTGGGGGTGGTGCCCTTGCCGGAGATCAATAGCTTGCGGCCCAGGGATTTGCTGGTGAATCCTCCGCCACCGCGGCTTAGCTCAGCGCCGCCCAGGGTGGTGGGCACCGCGATGATCGGTATCTTTTCGTGGGGAGTGTCCGGGACAAACACCCGGTCTGGAGGCTCAAAGCGGACCTCGTAGTCGAGGATGTCGCCACCCTCGGCCAGCAGCACGGCAATGCCCTTGCAGGTGTCGCTGGTGCTGCCGCCGCCAACGGCCACTAGGACATCCGGCTGTAGCTCCCGGGCCATGGCCACCGCTTCTTCCAGCATTTCCACCGGCGAGTGAGGCGCCACCCCGGAATACAAACCGATACACCGGTCCCCCAAAGCCCGCTGCACTCGCTGTACTACGTCGGCATGCTTGAGGATGGTGGGACCGCACACCACCAGGGCCCGGGAAACGCCCAACCGTTCCAGCGAGTCGGCCATGCCGGAGATGGAATCAGAGGCGCAGATAATGTCGTGGTCAACCGTGTCGACCCGGTATTCCAAGGGCGCCACGGGATTATTCCCAGGCCCGGTTGTCCACTGCCAGTTCATAAGTGGAACCTGGTTCGATCAACCCAGGATAGCCCAGCATCCACGCATAGGTATCGTCAAACCGCTCCCGGGTGTAGGGCACGGGTGGGCCGTAGAGCAAGCGCCAGCCTTGGAACTCATTGGGTTCCAGTAGACCTTGGACCTCGTCGATGAAGTAGTGAGCATATTTGTCCGGATCGGCGTTGATCCGCTCGGCAGCCACGGCTTCGGCGCGGAACATGGCAGCCAGAGTGGGCCCATCCAACTCCTCGCTGGCCGCCTCGCTGCGGGTTGAGTGGCTTTCCATGAGTACCCGAAACCCTTGCTTTTGCGCGACGCTGATCCATGGCTCGTAAAAGTTTCCGGCCGCCACTTCTCCCTTGCGCACGGCCTCCAGCCGCTCTCGCATCGTCCCGGCGTTGGTTATCTGGATCTCCTCTTTTCTCACGAAGCCTTCGAGCATCTTCAGCGTGGTGAAGTGGGACCCGTTGAATGGACTTACCGCCACGGGCGTGTTTTTCAGTTGTTCCGGCTCGTAGATGTGGCTTTTCGGACCGGTGATTATGGCCATCTTGGACATGGCGGCGCCGAGCGCCACTATCTTCGCCGGTCTTTGGCCGCTTGCAACCGCTTCGACCGTGCGCTTCATCACTCCCCACTCGCACATGCGGTACTGGTCGACCCCTCCGCTGTTGTAGATAGTCTCCATAGTCCGGTCAAATATGTCTTTCTTTAGGGCCTGCCGGTCTGCGTTGAGCTGGCCGGTCCCCGGGGTCTTGAGTATTTCAACGTCAAGCCCTTCTTTCTGGAAAAGTCCCTCATCATGGGCGACCAAGACAGCCAGATCGTGGACTGCGTTCATCGCAGATACTCTGATCTTTTTCAGACCCGTTTCAGTGGCCATTTCAAGTTACCCCACAAATATTTCTTGAGAGACGCCGACGGGTATTGTCTCATATTCAGGTGATGCAGATTACCTCCATAAGAGTACCGGGCAGGCCACGCCATCGGCCTCGGGGTCTGTCCGGTCTCGTGCGGTCCGGGGGACCGGCAAGTCCTCCAGCAGTTCCCCCGCCCCTTTGGCTGAGTCCATACCTGGAGCACGATAATGGCTTCCGGCGCACCTCCGACCATCGCCCGGCCGAGCGATTTACCGAAGGCATTTACTCGCTATATAGATGTCTGTGCCACGACCATGGCGCCGATTGCAATCGTTGGTAATTTCACCTGCACCGGCTCCCACTGCTGTCCACCATCGCCGCTGCAGTAGATCTTGCCGCCATCGGTGCCTGCATATACCCGGTCCTGAATTATGGGGTCCCAGTCGATGGCTACTACCATGTCTCCATCGGCGCCTACCGACTCGATCAACTGCCAGTGGTTCCCGCCGTCTGTTGAACGGTAGAATTGGGGGTTGTTCCGGCCGGCGCTGGAAGACACGGTCACCAGCACCAAGTCGGCATCGTGGGGCGCCGCACTGATGTGCAGAGTGTACCGGCGCTCGAGCCCATTGTTGATCAATTCCCAATGGCCGCCGCCGTCATCGCTACGATAAGGAGCCACGGCCGTAGCCACGTATATCCGGCGCGGGTTGGCTTTGCTAATGTTGACCAAGTGGATGTCGTCATGCAGACCGTGTAACTGATTCCAACTCTTGCCGCCGTCGCTGGACTTTACCACTCCCCCAACTTCGATGCCGGCAAACATCGTGTCCGGATCACCGGGCGCCGTTCGCAATTCGCGCACGTGAGAGAGCCGGTCCCCGTGGAAGTTCCACTGGTTGGCCTCGGGCACTTCTTGAAAGCCGTGGCACTCTTCCCAAGTCTCTCCGCCGTCGTCAGAGCGGAAAACGGCCGCCGGCTCGCTTCCGACGAACAAGACCCCCGGCTCGTTGGGGTGTGCCAGCACGCTGTGCGCATAGCCGGTTGGGTATGACGACAATTGACTCCAGGTGCCGCCGCCGTCATCTGTTTTGAAGACCCCTGCTTCGTAGGCGGCTAGATATGCGCGGTCCGGGTCCACCGGGCTCACCGACAGGCGGGCGGCGGCGTTGGCCAGCGGCGTCATTTCGCCTTGTTCCCAGGTAAGCCCACCATCGAAGGTGTTCAGGGCGCATACGCCGTCGTGAGTTCCGACGTAAATCCTGCGATTGGAGTCTTTGTCATTAGCCATAACAGATTTCCTCCTGGGCTGAGTCGCCGCTCAAAATTGTAGTTGATACATTATAAGGCAGTGCAGAATTCAGCTACATCGGTCCCTGGTCTTAGTGCGGTTACTGATAGTTCCCAGAAACGTTAATGGCCGGCGCCATCCACGATGAGCCCGTTGTAGATCAGAAGGTCAAGCAAGGCGTACCTCGCCCAGGGCTAAAATATGACGATGCGTCAGGAACAACTACCGCGGTAGTTCACCATTTCCCGGCCGGGTTATGCGAAACGGTCCTTGGCCCAGCCGGAGTCGAAGGGTGTGCTGAAGACGCCGGTGGACTTCTTATTCTTGAACATCCACTGCCCGTTTACCCGGACGTACTCCTCGTCGTCTATGCCCGCCCGCCACATGGCCCGGCCGCCGTCGCTCACCGTGCAAGGCATGAACAGGTACCAACGTGCCCTTGCTGTGTCTCCGGTGACCTCGATCTGGGAATTGAGGCTGTAATGGATGGCGAAGGTGAATATCTTGGACGCGCCGCGGAAAAAATCGCGGATCGCCTCTCTTCCCTCGAACCGGCCCAAAGACCCGCTCTCCCATACCGCGTCCTCCACGAACAGGGCCGCTATCCCCTCTGGGTTGTAATTGTCATCGCACAGTTCGGCGTATCTGGCCTTCAGGTTCCGAATGGCTTCGGTGTCTTCCAAAGTCCGGACCCTGCTCTCCAACTCCTCTAGCCTGGCGCTGAGGTCTGAATTTGTTTGAGCGGTCATCGTTGTTTTCCCCTGCTTGCGAGAATCGATAATTTGGCATGACAGCTTGAAGACAGATAGGGCGCGTGCATCTCACCCACAGCGGGAGAGTCGCGGCATCCGTTGGGCGGGTTAACGCAGGCCGTCTCCGCCTACTCCGACCACAAGCCGCTGAACTGGGACGCCACGACTTGATCGTACGGCACGTCTTCCGTGAGGAGCCCGATATCCCTGGCAAATTGGTTCATGCCGCTAACCGCGCCTTCGCTGATGCCAGGTTCGTAAAACGGCAGGTCCCGCTCGATCAATCCCGCGATCATCCCCGCCTCCATGGGAGGGAACAGGCGCTCTCCTACCTTGGCCGCCAGGGAAGGGTCCGCCCGGAGCGCCCTTTGGACATTTACGATGGCCCGTACCGCGGCGCGCACGCTTTCCGGGTCCCGCGCGATTCTATCGTCGGTCGTGACCAGCGCCGGAAAGGTATAGTGCTGGGAGGCCGGAGGGCCGATACCGCGCCTTACGTCTAGGACCACCGTTCCGGCGCCGTTTCGCACGGCGATCTCGCTCCCCATGGCGTTGGCCCAAAAACCGTCGATGGCGCCCTCCTCCAAAGCGCGGGCGGCGTTCACACCGAAGGAAACGCCGGCCCCGGTTGAACCGGGCACCGGCCCGACGTCCACCCGGTCCTTCTCAAGGTCAATGCCAACTTCGGCCAGCAGCCGGCGGAGAGTCGAGTCCGGACCCGGCGCGGCGCCGATTCGAAGTCCTTTGACCGCCTGTATATCGCCCAACTCAGCGCCCAAGTCCGAGCGGAGGACCAGCAGCCAATAGGTGTTCTGGGATAGGGCGGCGAGCAGCTTGGCGCCCTTCCAGTTTGGGAACGCGTGCAGTGTGGCATGGGCGGCCCCGGCGACGAAGTCCAGTTCATTGTCCCGCAGCGCTTCCATGGTTTTTGGAACGGGAAAGAGGAGCTGCAACTCCGCATCCAATCCCTCGTCCTTGAAAAATCCCAGCTCCACCGCCGCGACCGCCGGAAAGTACGAGTTCGAGATCAGGTCAGGCACTGCTATCCGCATGAAAGAGTCTCCTTGATTGTCGAATTCTGTGATTACCAAATCCCGAGGGCGACAATCCTAGACCAGGCTGGCGAGGGTCTCCGTCTGCCCATCTACCGTGGCCAGGTCCGGAAGCAGCTTCAGAATTAACCCCTCTTCATCGATGATCACCGCTGGGCGCCTCCCATCGGCGGGGTTGGCCAGGTACCGTTCATCACCAGCGTTCGACATGCCATAGGCTATGGCGATGGACCTGTCTTTGTCGAGAATAATCGGGAAGGGAAGACTTTCCCGCTCTACCCAAGCGCCGGCCGATTCTTGGTCCCGGTCGTTTACTCCAAAGACCAGGATATTTCTTTCCACGAAGTCTGAATAATTGTCACGGTACCCGTGACTGTGGCGGGTTCAATTTCCTCCCCCCGGAGATGAAAAGAACCAGAGCCAGACCTTCTTGCCCCTGAGGTCCGACAATCGTACCTCCTTGCCTGTGTGGTCCAAAGCCGTAAAATCCGGCGCCGGGTCCCCCTCTTTCAGCATTGTATTTTTCTCCTTGGGTTTGCCCTTTTCGATGTCTGGACGGTGCCGATAAATGAGACGCCTCGAGCACGGCCTGGATAAACTTTCGGCGCCGATCCCAAACTTATTCGATTATAGCGGGGAGGGGTAGGGTAATCGACGTGACATCTTGTCCCCATAAAGGGTGATGGCTAATACGGGGTGACTTCACAAACGTCCTCGACCCGGCCGAACCAACTATGCCCTGCATCTTGTCCGGACGTAGGCAATGGCTCCCGTACCGTCAACCGACCTCGGAAGCCGGGTAGCCGGAATTGACCACATTATGGTGCCGGAGTAGCATCATTGGTCCACGGGATTGACGACGAAGGCCGGTGGTAAGCGAAATCCCCAGGTCCGGGCAGAGGGTACCATGGCGAACCATGACATCAAGGCAGCCCTGCATTACCACAACGGGACCAAGCACCCTGACGGATACCTGATGGACCCGTGGCACTCCTATGACCCAATGAACCACCCCCTGTTATTCAAGACCTACTTGGGCCTGGAGCCAATCCCTTTCCCCCCCGCCCCTTCCCCATCGGGTGTGCCCACGCTATCCGCCATCTCGCGGCAGGCCTCAGCCACAGGGACAGACCGGGTACCCGACCTAAACACGCTGTCCAGTGTCCTCCACTTCTCCGCCGGGATCACCAAGCGCATCAACTATCCCTGGGGCGAGATGGCCTTTCGCGCTGCGGCCTGTACCGGCGCTCTGTATCATATTGAGCTGTACCTGGTGTGCGGCGAACTGCCGGGATTGGAGGCCGGTGTCTATCACTTCGACCCCGCAGTACCGGCCCTGCGGCGGCTAAGGACGGGCGATTACCGGGCCACCTTGGCGGAGGCCAGCGGAGACGAGCCCGCTGTGGCCCAAGCGGCCGCTGTGATCGTCTATTCCGATGTTATCTGGCGTAACTCCTGCAAATACCAGGCCCGGGAGTACCGCCATGCCTTTTGGGACAGTGGAACCATCCTGGCCAACACCTTGGCCATGGCTTCGGCCCACGGCATACCCGCGCGGGTAGTCTTGGGGTTCGTGGACGAGTCAGTGAACCGCCTGCTGGACCTGGACGCCCGGCGGGAAGTGTCTCTCGCGCTGGTAACGTTGGGCTATGCTCAGGAACCGCCCCATGGTCCGCCGCCCACTCCTGAGCCACTTTCGCTGGAGACGGTGCCTATTTCAGACCATGAGGTGGAGTTCCCGGCCATTCTGGAGATGCACGAGGCTTCTTCCCTGACCGACAAGGCGGAGGTTGAATCGTGGCGGGGCTCCGTTCCCGTCATAGGTTTCCCGAGCCCAACCAGACCACTGGTACCACTCGACCCCTATCCCGATGACGGCATGCCCCCGAACCCCATAGAGACCGTGATCGTAAGGCGTGGCTCCACCCGCCGCTTCAGCCGGGAGGCAATCACCTTCCGCCAACTCTCGACCATACTCCAGAGGGCCACGCGGGGTATCCCGGCGGACTTCCTGGGACCCTCCGGCGAGACCTTCAGCAGTCTCTACCTGATCGTGAACGCCGTAGATGGGCTCCCTTCCGGGTCCTACGTGTTCCACCGTGACCAACAAGGCTTGGAACTGTTGGAAGAGGGGGACTTCAGGCTCCAGAGCGGATCCCTAGGGCTCCACCAGGCGCTCCCTGCCGACGCCAGCGTAGACATCTTCATCCTGGCCGACCTGGACCCGGTACTGGAACGGTTTGGGAACCGGGGCTACAGGGCTGCGCAACTGGAGGCCAGCATCACGGCGGGGAAGGTCTACCTGGCGGCCTACGCCCAGCGCCTGGGGGCCACAGGCCTAACTTTCTACGACGACGCGGTCACCCAATTTTTCTCGCCCCACGCCGAGGATAAAAGCGCCATGTTCTTGGTGGCCGTGGGAAAGAGGGCGCCGCGGCAGTTAATCGAAGTCGAAACCGGTCGATAAAGGCTGCAGGCGCGAATCTTCGAATCCTTTCTCATCGATCTTATTCTTCCTCACCATACAGGGCCTCACCCCGGTGCAACCTGGCGGCAATGTCATATGTTTGACCGCTGGACCGCGCCGTCGGTGCGTGGGCCGCGAGGAATCGCGCGACGCCGATCAGGATCTGTCCCCCCGCGGGCCGTAGGGCAAACTGCCGGTACTGCCTGACCCCGGCTTCGTATATCTGAAACTGGTGGAAGCCGGCATCTTCTCTCAACAGGGCATGGCCCAGCGTCTGGATCACCTCTTCTTGCCGGCCCATGGCGATCATGTCCGCGACAAGTTGGGCTGTTTCATCTACCCCGCCGTAGGAATCAATGGCCGCCAGCACATCCTCCCGTCTGGCGTCACGCCCGGAAGGTTCAGGGACCGGCTGCTTGGGGACATTCAAGAACCGCTCCAAATAGACCGACATCGCTCCGTCAAAGATGCCTCGGGCCAGCAGCTTGGACGGTACCCGCCGGAGGGCCTGGTCAACCGCATTGGCGTAGGTAAAGGTGTGGTGAACCGTATTCCAGTCGCTGAAACTGTTGGACACATGGAAATGGACCGACCGTCGTGCGGCGGCATAGGCGACGGAAGCAGAAAGCTCGGTTAATGGAACCCCACGCCGGACCAGGTCCGTTATTTCGCCGAGCACCTGAGCCGGTTCCCCGTCCAGGACCAACTCCGCCAGTTCTTCGTGCCCGTTCCACGTCGTGAATTGCTGCCCACCCTCGTCAATCAGGGAGTCCAATTCCCCATACACCTCTCCCAGCAGGCCCGGCAGGTCCACCGGATGCCGCCAGCTCGATGTCTCTTCCATTCGCCGAGCTTCTACCATAACCGGGACCAGGGAAGGCAGCACGTCCTCGGCATGTCCCCAACCGATGTGGTCCAAAAGCTCGAAGGCTTTGTTGGCGAAGTCCAGAGTATGCCCCACGTCCATGAACAGGTGGTCTGTGGCAGCGGCAAAGAGCATGCCGGCGATGGTCTCTGGGGGCAGTCCGGTGCGAATCGCGGTCCGCAGAGTCCGCTCGGCGGCATCGGAGGCCCTTACTTCGATGAAACGGCGGAACCAGTCCACGTAACGCTCTGGGCGTACCTCGCTGGTCTCCAGGGGCTCCAGGTCGAAGCTCGGGGGCTCGCTTGCCGTTGAGCGGGCCACGTGAACCATGCCGTGGTAGAGGGCCAGTGGCCGGTCCTCCCGGTCCACGGACGGCAGCACGTTGGCAACGGCAGTGAGGATGGATAGGCCCGCACTCCAGCCGCCGGCCCGGTTGCGGACGCCGAACAGTGTCGCATTCCGCAGAAGGTCGGCGGTCACACCTAGCTCATCCAACGCGACGACGCTTTTGGCCAACACGAGGCTGATGTTCTGTTCCAGCCCCTCATTCAGCTTTCTTAGCCAGTGTTCTTGGCCGGCCTCGTGTAGGGGACGAGGGTCCAACCACACAATCCCTTCTCGTACCTCAACGGGAAACGGGGCCACGTCGTCGGCGAAAGGATCGAAAGTACATCCTCCGGCCAGGTCGAACTTGGCATGGTGCCAGTGGCAGGTGAGGATTCCGTCGGTCACGGTGCCGCGGTGCAGGGGAAACCCCATGTGCGGGCAGCGGTTATCCAGCGCGTACACCCGTCCCTGGTCGAGGAAAACGGCCACCGGGCGTCCTTCCCCTGAGACGACTTTTACACCGTCCCGTTCCAGTTCCTCCAAGGGGCACACTTGAATCCAATTATCCCTTTCGAGATCGGCGGACATAGCGGCCTCCTCCAGCACCCAAAGGTGTGGCCTTCGTTCGGTTCCCTCACCATGCGGGCCTGGTCAGGTTTGGCCCAGAGCCATAGTCTACCGCGGCTATCTCCCAGCGGCCAGGTTTGCCATTCAATGCCTCGAGAAACCACTGTTGAGTTAATGGCGCCTGGATAAGTATTGTGGCCTGGACCTACCGTCTGCTCCAGCCAAGGTTACTACGGCGATGGGCGTGTGCTTATGGGTCTTGACCCGCTCTCTCAGCGGTATCGGAGCACCCCATCACATGCCCGGCGGACCCCGCCTTTGGGTGCGGATTTGAGGCGCAATCAATGCTATTATGTACACCTTCGCGGCGGGGCCGATATAGGGCTACGCCATTCGACTGACAGACGCCGATCGCCGGTCCGAGGAGGCCCAGCTATGACCTTTGTTGGTCAATCTGTCAAAAGGTTCGAAGACCCCAGATTACTCACCGGCCAGGGCTCATACGTGGACGACATGAAGCTGCCGGGCCTCCTCCACGCCGTGGTGCTCCGCAGCCCCCACGCCCACGCCACCATCCGCTCCATCAATGTCAGCGCTGCCAGCCGCCTGCGGGGCGTGGTCGCAGTCTTCACGGCAGCCGACATCCAGGACCTGGCCGTGCAAATACCGACCAGGACCAATACCGGCGCCGACGATTTCAATCCCCCCAGGCACCCCGTCCTCGCGTTGGACAAGGTCTGTTACGTCGGCCAGGCCGTGACGGTCGTCATCGCGGAAGACCCGTACACCGCCGCTGACGCTATGGAACAGATCCTGGTGGATTATGAAATCCTGCCTGCTGTAATCGATCCTTACCAGGCGATGGAAGAGGGCGCGGTGGTCGTCCATTCCGACCTGGGAAGCAATGTGTCCCTCCGGACGGTGAGCGCGGGAGGCGACCTAGATGCCGCATTCGCCCAAGCTGATCATGTGGTGCGGCAGACCTACCAAGTGCAGCGGCTCGCGCCCGCCCCCATGGAGCCGCGAGGGGTGATCGCCGATTATCAGCCCGAGGAAGACTTGCTCACCGTCTGGGATTCCACACAGCATCCGCACGAAGTGCGCGAGCACTTGGTCCACCTGCTGGGGAGGACCGAAAACGGGGTCCGCGTGGTCGCGCCCGACGTGGGCGGCGGGTTTGGCGAAAAGGCATCGCTGTTTCCCGAGGAGGTCGTGATCCCCTACCTGGCCATTCTCCTGGGCCGTCCCATCAAATGGATCGAAAACCGCCAAGAAAACATGACGGCTTTCCATGGCCGCGGACACAGCGTGGAGGTGGAGGCGGCCGTCAGGTCCGACGGCACCATCCTGGGCATCCGGGTGAGCATCGTGGCCGATCTCGGCGCCTATTTCTTCCTTTCAACGCCGACCGTGCCGGTCTTGACCAGCCACCGCCTGACGGGCCCCTACCTCACTCCCGCGATGAGCGTTGAGGTGCAAGGCGTGGTCACCAACAAACCACCCACCGGGGCCTACCGCGGCGCCGGCGGGCCGGAGGCCGCTTTCTGCATGGAGCGCACCATCGACCTGATCGCCCTCGATCTCGGTCTGGACCCGGCGGAAGTAAGGAGGAGGAATTTCATTCCGCCCGACGCCTTCCCGTACGATACGCCAACCGGGATCACTTACGATTCCGGAGAATACGAAGCCGCCTTCGACCGGGCGCTGGAGCTCTCGGAATACGACAGTTGGCGGGAGCGGTCCCGCAAACAATCCAAGGATGGAGATTTTCTGATCGGTGTTGGTCTGGCCACCGTGGTCAAGGGTTCTGGGGCCAAGGTCATCACGCTGACTGAGCACTCCAGAGTAATCGTGAACCCGGCAGGAGAGGTGACGGTCCACACCGGAGTTTCGCCCCATGGCCAGGGTACGGAGACAACCTTTGCCCAGATGGCTGCGGACATGCTGGGGGTGACCCCGGCGGACGTGCAGGTGCTGCACAGCGACACCGACGTTCTTCCGGCCGGTGGGGGCACAGGGGCCAGCCGGGGCATGATCGCCGGCGGCACTTCACTGCATCTGGTCCTGGAAGAGGCGCGACAAAAGCTGACCGCCATCGCCGCCCATCTGCTCGATTGCTCACCAGAAGACGTGGTCCTTCAGGACGGTTCGGCTTTCAGCCGGCGCGATCCCCAACAAACCGTTCCGTTCACCCGGTTGGCGGAGGCCGCTCACACCGAGGAACTCCTTCCGCCGGGCCAGGAGCCGGGTCTGGACTTCAGCGGAAGCCACTCCTTGGGCAAAAGCCCGTACGCCTTTGGCGCTCACGTAGCGGTGGTGGAGATTTCCCGGCAAACGGGCGCCATCAAGATATTGAAATACGTGGGGGTCCACGACTCGGGGAAGATCATTAATCCGATGCTGGCGGAAGGCCAGGTCCAGGGCGCAATAGTCCAGGGTATCGGGCAGGCATTGCTTGAAGACATGGTCTACAGCCCCGACGGTCAGCCCTTGTCCGGCAGCTTAATGGACTATGCGCTGCCGCGAGCGGATAATATGCCCGATTTCACTCTAGACACCTTGGAGACGCTTTCCCCCATAACGCCCTTGGGCCTGAAGGGCATCGGGGAGCTGCCGACGCTTGCCGCGCCCGCCGCCGTGGCCAACGCCGTGATGGACGCCCTCTCCCAGACCGGGGTGCGCCACATCGATACGCCCTTATCACCCGAAAAGGTGTGGCGCGCGCTCAACGAGAACACACCCTAACCTACGGTTGAAAATGGGCGGCCGACACTTCAATTATCTGTAGAAGATGTGCTCTCGGAGTGGCGCTAAAAACGAACCGCCCCAGGCTAATTGTTAACCTGAGGCGGTCGATTCGTGTTTCTGGTGGAGACGGGGGAGGGAAGGACTCCAGCAACCCGTCAAGCTGCCAGAAGCTCTACGGGGGTGGAAAGCTATCCCATCACTACTGGGCATACCAGTTGACCATGCCTAATGGTCAACGATGCGCATTACGACTGCTATCAATGCCGGTGCAAACACCGCCCAACTTCCACCTAGCCGCCAGTCAAACCGGCCATTCTCTTTGAGGGTAGCATCGGCCTAAGAAAGCCTCCTCCATGGTTTCGTCGAAGTGGGCTCCAGCCCGCCGCCGTAGTGTCAGATGCCCAGTTCACGTTTCCATTGCCACGAACCTGTTCACAAGATCGGCGGCGCCCCCTGACGCCTCCATCCAGAATGCTTTGTTCTCGGGGTCTCCCGGAGCGAAGAGGTGGTCATACTTGACCCGGTCTTCTCCGGGCGGCACCCGCTCAATGGCCAGGACTGCGAGTTCCCGTAATTGTCGAGCACTCCCCAGGCGAGCATTCAGTGCCACATAGTACAGGCCGAGCTTTTCTACCGCTCTGATGTCCTTGCGGGCTTCCTGGCCTGCTTGCTTGAACTGGCTCAATACCACAAGCATTTGGTCCCCTATGCTCAGACCGGGAATCTCATACTCGTTCGTGCCCGGGATCCGGTTCAGGAGGTCGGCGCCCTTTGGGCGGGATGCAATATGCAGCTTCATCTCTGACAGGCTGGAGCCGGAGCTGCCTGCCAGAACAACGACAAGCCGCGGTTGTGGGTCAACAGTGGCGTCCATATAGGGCAGCAGGACTTCGTACGGCCAGGCTTCGGCGGGTTTGGCATCTATCTCGTCTACCAGACACAGAATTGGCTCAGTCCGGATATCGATTTCTCGGATGGCGGCAAGGAACTCTTCGTGGCTCAACTTCGCTAGGTTGAGTTCACGGTACTGGCCTTCGGAGGAGAGCGATTCGCCGACCTGCTGCACGAAGTAGGTCTTACCACTCCCGGGTGGTGCCCACAACAGGTGGTTTTCTCGCCTCCGCGCGGAACGAGCAAAACCTTCCGCGATATTCTGCCGTGCATCCTTTAGGGCGTTGCGGGTACCTTCGTCATACCTTGCATAGCCACGGACGACGCTGAATCCCGCCAGTCCGACGCTGTCCAGCCCGGCGATCAGCGCATGCGCGGCCGCTGCTAGCTCGTCGCTACCTTGTGCCGCGCTGTGACCATCGGCCACGCCAGACTGGCCCCGGGCTCTCCCCACTAGAGCGCCGGTCTCGTGCGCGAGCTCTTGCAGCCCTTCTAGCACCTCGCCAAAAGCCCGGCTTACCATGGAGCGCTGGGGTAGATACTCTCGAAATAGCCCATTCAGTGCTCCCAGCTCCTTCACGTACTGCGTTAGCTGGCGATGTTTCTCCTCCAATCCCTGATACAGAATGTGTTCCTTTTTCTCTGCTTCTCTGCGTGACCGGCGCACTTCCGCCTCGCGCAACTCCCGCTCCACGGCAGGGCAAAGCCGGGCCAAGCTCCCTTTCATGACGTAGTCATTGGCGCCAGCCTTCATGGCGGCCACCGCTGTCTCTTCGCCCATGGTGCCTGATACGATGATGAAGGGAAGGTCGAGCCCACTGTTCTGCAGAAGCGCCAACGCACCAATTGAGCTGAAGTTGGGCAATCTGTGATCGGAAAGGATCAGATCCCACTCCTCCCTGTCCAGGGCTGTCCTCATTTCCTCAGCGGTCTCTATCCGTTGGTACCGGAGTTCGTAGCCCCCTTTGCGCAGCTCGCGCAACATGAGTTCGGCATCGTCCTCTGAATCCTCGACGAGCAACACTCGGAGTGGTGCGTCCATTTTCATACATCCCTTGCCGGCGGAGGCGCTTCATTCAACACTAGCCAGTAAAGGCCCAGTTGCCGCACCGCTTCCACGAACTGAGTAAAGTCCACTGGCTTACGAACGTAGCTATTCGCCCCTAAACTATAGCTCTCCACCAGGTCCTGTTGCTCCTTGGACGAAGTAAGAATTACCACGGGAAGAAGCTTGGTCCTCTCATCGGAGCGCACCCGCCGCAACACTTCCAGCCCGTCGATTTTTGGCAGCTTCAAGTCCAGTAGGACCATCTGGGGCATGACAGAAGTGTCACGCCCAGTGTGGGTTCCGGTGGCAAAGAGATAGTCCAGCGCTTCTACCCCATCATGCGCTATGACGACCTCGTTCATGATGTTGTTCCTTTTGAGGGCCCGGATGGTCAGGTCCACGTCATCCGGGTTGTCCTCAACTAGCAGAATCACGTCGCTGGCCATGGGAATCACTCCTTCGTCAGTTTAGGGTGAAATAGAACGTCGCGCCCTTCTCCACGGCACCCTCCGCCCAGACGCTTCCTCCGTGACGATGTAAGATTCGCTGCACCGTAGCCAAGCCGATCCCGGTGCCTTCGAATTCGGTGGCACCATGCAATCGCTGGAAAGCTCCGAACAGGTTGTCAGCGTAGGCCATATCAAAGCCAGCGCCATCGTCCCGCACAAAGTACGCTGGTCGACCATCATCCCGTGTTATGCCGAATTCTATCTTCGCCCGTGGGTGCTTGCTGGTGTACTTCCAAGCGTTCTCCAACAGGTTTTCCATGACTGCCCGTAACAGGGGCAGGTCCCCGGTTACAACGGCTCCTTCCCCAATCACGAACTCGACATCACGCTCCGGGTCACTCTGACTGAGTTCTGCAGCGATGGTTCGGGCCATAGAACTGAGGTCCACCTCCTCTCGATGCATCTCCGTTCGGGTCACCCGGGACAGATTTAGCATGTCGTCGATGAGTTGACCCATGCGCTGGCTGGCGGCACGGATGCGGTTCAGGTAATTCTGACCTTGTTCGTCCACCTTGTCTCCGTAGTCCTCCAGCAGAGCCTGGCTGAAACCATCGACACCACGCAGCGGGGCCCGCAGGTCGTGGGAGACCGAGTAGCTGAACGACTCCAGTTCCTGGTTCGCGGCAGCCAATTCGGCCGTACGCTCCTCGACCCTCTGCTCCAGGCTTGCATACGATTCTCGAAGCTGGTCGGTCATGTGACCGAATGCGCTGGCTAGCATTCCAATCTCGTCTCGCGATTGCACATTGACGCCCTCGCTCATGTCGCCGGTAGCGACCCTGGCCGCCGCCCGGCTCAGGTATGTCAGTGGGAGAATTGCGTGTCGCGTGGTCAGCAACACCACTCCAAACACCAGCAGGAAAACAACAGCTGTACCGACCACGAACCGTGCCATCCACGTAACCTTGTCCTGCGCTTCTTGCTGGAAGAGCTCTACAGCTCTATCGCTGGCGCGCAACAGCGCATCACTGCTTGCAACGACCGCACGGGCTGCTTGCACACCCTCGCCATAACTGTCGGAAGCTGCTACGAAGTTCTGAATGTCGGTGTAGACGGGTTCCCAGATCTCTTGCATTGCCAGCAGTCGCTCTCTGGTTATGTCAGTTGACACCGGCACACCCTGAGCTGGATCGCCATTGAGCAGCAGCTGTATTACTTCGTCAAATCGCTGGGCATCCTTCGCCAAAAGCGGCGCATCTGCGGTGTTACCCTGGCTGATGTGCAGGGCGAGCTTAGCCATACGTTGAGAGAGAATGCGCTGCTGGCCGGCCAATGTGACGGTTGGTCTGCTGGCCCCTGCATTTTCCAATGCTACAACAACGGTCTCATTGCTGGATGATAGTGCTTCGCTCTTCTCGACTAAGCTGAGAGCTACCGCCAGAACCCATCCTCCGAGTGCGCCAGTCTCCTCCACGATTTGTATATTCCGGTAAACCGGCCCCCATTTCTCGTCGATGAGGTCGAGTTGGGGTATTACTGAGCCCGGAGCAGGCGGCAAGCCAATCTCGGCGTCACCGTTCCGTAGGCCTTTCAAAGCGCGGTCGAACTGGTAGGCCGCCGCCCTCAGCTGATCGACCGCGTGGGTATCGCCGTCAATGGCGCGCAGGGTGTGCATGCCAATCCGCTGGCTGAGCGTGCGCTGCCAGCCAGCAGCATTGATCACCGCAGCGTCGCTCTGCTGTTGCCGAACCTGAAGAAAAATTGCGCCGCTGGACAGCAGCATTAGCACAGTCATGACGATCAGCCCGGCGCCAACTTTGCGGACTAGGCTGGCCCTGATCCAACACATGAACCGGTTTTCTATTAATGGTGACAACACAAGGGCTCTTCTCGTCGCCGTTCATCCAGTGGAACGATCTTTTGTAACCACCAACTTTCCTTCCATTCCCAAAGCTCGGTGACCTGGAAGGGGACAGTAGTAATAAAAAGTACCCGGTCTGTTCGCGACGAATTCGATAATTGCAGAATTTCCAGGGCGGACACTGGGACTCTTGATTCCCAATTCACCGATGCGCAAGACGTGGACTATGTCGTTATCTGGAACTGAAAGAATTATCCTGACCATATGGTCGTGCTCTACGGTTATTGCAGGCCCAGGTATGGATCCGTTAAAAGACGCTTGGTATTTGGGGACGGTTCCGATAGCGGCAGTGAGGGAGACCTCCTTAACCAGCCGGAGTACAGTCGTTCGCTCGAGGAACTGACCGGTCATTTCAAAGCGGATACGTGGATGAGACATGCCTTGCATTGACGTTTGAAGGGCGTAAATGCCAGGAGGCACGCGAGTAAATAGCGTGCGGCCTTCGGCATCAGTGGTCTCTGACGCCTGGAGGGTGTAGCTGCCAGGAGATAGATTGTCACCGGCTACATCCTCCCTAGCGAGCGCACGGGAAAGCCTAACTTCTGCCCCGGCAACAGGGTTCCCTGCGGTGTCGGTTACAGTCAGCACTACTCTGCCCTCGGTGAACGGAGCCGCCGTATCAGACGGGCTCCCGCAGCCCGGTACGAATATAGTAATGCCAATCAGCAGTGCGAGGGGAAGTCCGAAAGTCCGCATAATGGCTTACCCGTTACGTATATGCCCACTCATTTGATAACACACTATTGTGTGATTTTCTTCTTAGGAACTCCGGCCCTAATTTTTTGCCCGTCTGATTTGCTCAGGGGTTGCTTGTTGTGCGGACATAGTTATTGGGTCCTCGAAATTAACGTGAATAAACATGGTGAAGGGTGGCCAGTTGTTGGGGTCCCGTACCTCGGTATGGACGATCATGTGGATTATATTTCGGCTTGGATAGGTGAACCCGTTCCCCGAGTCGCCCCCTTTGGGGGTGGGCACAAATATACTTTTCCCTTCGCTTTCGTGAACCGCGTGGGTGACCGGGTCGCGAGTGCCCTCAGTTACCATGTAGTGGGCCAAGACATCCTCGTATATCAGCTCATCATTTAGGTAGACGTCAGCAGTACCCCAGCCTGCCGAATATGTGTAGACTGTGGGTAGCACCGGTGCTTCGTTGCCAGAGTCGCCGTGTAACACCAATTCGCTAGCGATGCCACCATCCATAAAGTCGGCTTCGCCAAGAAAGTCTGTCCAAATTATCTTCATGGTTCCAGTGGCGAGCGGTCGAGAGGCGTCGTACTTCCAGTCGTTGACTACCCAATGCGCAACGATTTTGCCCTCGTTGGTATCATCGTTGACATCTATAGAGACCAAACCAGTGGTTTGGGTGTATTTATCTCCTGAGTAGGCCATATTATCGCCAAAACCTCCCACCATCCATACATTGCTTCCTTCAGCTCGGAAGACCCTGCTAGGCCCTTCAGGGTCCTCCCCGCCAGAGCAGGCCAACATCAACACGAGGCTAACTACGGACACGAAGACACCTGGAATTTTCCGCTTGATGCGTAGAAGTTTGCCCATCATTAATATTCTTCCCAGTGCATCTACTCGATTAGCAGGGGTGACAGTGCTGCGCCGAAACATTCGTCGCCGAATTGGTGGTCTATCAACACTAGTTTATTCTACTGGGATGAGCGGTCCCTTGAGGCTGCCCATCCATAGGTTACGCAGGGTGTAGGTCTCTTATGCCGTCCATTCCGTGAGACCGGTTTGCCGGTGCAGGCAGCGACAATGGGCACCATGATCAGCAGTATTCCGAGGCGGGACAGAGCTACGGCGGTGCTTGAAGTGCGATTTAGCATTTCTGCCCTCTTAGCTCACGCGCTCCAATCACAGAGTTACAGAGAAAGCAGTTGAATCGACGGCAGCTTAGCATATTTGATTTATACCAGAAAATCAATTGGAATCGCCCACCACCTGCGGCGTGGCTTTGGTGTCAACGAACCAAGAGGAGATGCAGTTACTACTTACCATTCTGAGCGCCGTCCGCAAAAACACCATTATGTCAATCCAACCCAAACCGGCTTTCCGGCGTTTATTCGAAATCTCTACCACCCGAGAAGACAATTGTTCGGTGTTGATAAATCAGTCGCCCCAGGCTCATTGTTAGCCTGGGGCGGCCGATCCATGTTGCTGGTGGAGACGGGGGAGAGTCGAACTCGGTCTGAATCACGATTTGGCGGTGGCGGTGGCGATCAGATCGGTAGGGATAGTAACTAACGCCTGCGCGCGGGAATTAGTCCAATTTAAATTCGGCGGAACATCCTAACCGAGATGTCCTACGCCCGAAGTATTTCCGGCCCTGAAAGCAATCGTTCCATCAGGGGGGCGCATGCCCAGCTCGCTGGAGATCGCCAAGGATTCGTCCAGCAAGGACATGTCATTGGCGCGGCCGCAGTCGCCGTTGCGTGCCCGCAATCTCCCTTATATATCCATGATCGCTTTGCGCTGTGCGCCATCCACGGCTATGCTGGCGGCGGTAACGAAGCTCGCCCGCTCCGAGGCCAGAAATACCACCACGTCCGCAACTTCCTCGGCGGTGCACAGGCGTCCCATCGGCATGCTCCGCACCGCCCTCTCTTGGGCCTCGGTCTCGCTGATATTCATCTCCCGGGCCAGGGTGCGGACCAGTCCCCACCAGCGCTCTGTGTCCACCGGTCCGGGGTTGACCGCGTTGACCGTAATGCCGTGGGGAGCCAGCTCCTCAGCGATGGCGATGGTGAAATTGATGCCGGCGGCGTTGGCGGCGCCGGGGGTTAGCTCAAAGTAAATGGGTTTGATGCCGTCGTTGCCGATGACGTTGATGACGCGTCCCCACCGCCGCTCTCTCATGTGTCCCACGGCGGCTTTGGTAGTGCGGACGTAGCCCATAAACTTTAGATTCAGGCTCTCCATCCATTGGTGTTCCTCGAGGTTCTGAAGCGTGCCACCGGGGGAGTTGCCGGCGCAGTTCACCAGAATATCCAGACGGCCGAAGTGGTCCACCGCCGCACTCACGAAGTGCTGGGCATCCTCCTCCTTGTTCAGGTCCGCCACAATGGGGAGTACCGTTCTTTCCGTCTCGGCGGCGATTTCCGCGGCCACGCTCTCTAGAAGCTCTTTGCCTCGGGCACAAATAGCCAGGTGGGCGCCCTCCCTGGCCAAGGCCAAAGCCGACGCTTTGCCGATGCCCTTGCTCCCTCCCGTCACCAAGGCGACCCTGTCTTGCAAACCCAGCTCCATGACGCTTTCCCTCCAGGCTAAGGCTTGAGGTTTCCCGCTATGAGCTCTTTGATCTTGTTGGGGCTCAAGGGTAGTTCCCGCACCTGGACCCCCAAGGCATTGGACACGGCGTTGGACAGAGCGGCGCCGGTGGCCACGATACCGACCTCACCGGCCCCTTTGACTCCCAACGGGTTGAGCGGCGAAGGGGCTAGGTCCAGGACCGCGACGTCGAAGGCCGGGATATCAGTGCTGGTGGGCAGCAGGTAATCCATGAAGCTGCCGGCCAAGAGCTGCCCGGTATCGTCATAGACCAGCTCCTCCAGGATGGTGGCGCCTACCCCCTGAGCCGCCGCGCCGACGACCTGGCCGTTCAGCAGCAAGGGGTTGATAACGTGACCGACATCCTCGACGATGGCGTATTTCAATATATCGATCTTTCCGGTTTCCGGGTCCACCGCCAGGTGCACCGCGTGGACCCCGCACGGATAGCACTCCTGAGCGGACTGGAAATAGTAGTTCGCCTCCAGGCCGAACTCGCCTAGGTTGTACCTGCTGGCCGGTACGGTCAACGCCAATACCTCGCCCAGGTCCAAAGCCGTGTCGCCGCCGGGAGAGCCCTTGCGGTGGACCCTGCCTTGGGAAAGCTCGAGCTCGCTGGGGTCCACGTCGAGATACGCGGCGCTGACGGCCAGCACCCTGTCCCTCAGTTGCTGCGCCGCCCCGAAGACAGCGTTGCCCGCCAGGGTGGTGCCCCGGCTGGCGTAGGTCCCCCCACCGAAGGACACCAGGTCGGTGCTGCCGTGGTACACAGCGACGCTTTCCATAGGCACGCCCAGCCCGTCGGCGCAAATCTGGGCCATCACTGTCTCGTGTCCCTGCCCCATGGTGGCGATGCCCAGGTAGACCGCCACTTGGTCGGGGCCGGTTATCGCCACCCGGGCCCCTTCGCCGAGATCGCCGGTGCCGGTGCTCTTGACGAAGCATCCTAATCCGACGCCGTGGTACTTGCCGTCTTGAAGGCGTCCCGCCGCCCCCTTGAGCCGATCGTAATCGATTAACTCCAGGGCCTTCCGGAGCAAGGCGGGGTAGTCGCCGCTGTCGTAGATCAACGAGTATTCCTCGGGGCGGGTCCTTCCCAACTCATAGGGCATGGCCGAAGGCGGTATTAGGTTCTTGAGCCTCAACTCCGCCGGGTCGATCCCCAGGTCCGCGGCGACCATGTCCAAGAGCCGCTCCCGGAAGAAGCAGGACTCGTAGCGGCCAGGGGCGCTGAAAGTGCCCATCCCGACTTTGTTGGTCAGGATGCACTTCACTTCCCATTGGTAGTTGGGAATCAGGTAAGGGCCGGTGAGCATGGCCGCCGTGGAGATCGGCACGACCGCGCCGTGGGTGCGCACGTAGCCGCCCAACGCGCCGTGGACCTTGGCCCGCATGCCCAAGATGGTGCCGTCGTTCTTGGCCGCAATTTCCAACTCGCACCAATGCTCGCGAGAGTGGTTCGCGGAGATCAGGTGCTCAGCCCGGTCCTCGATCCACTTCACCGGTCGGCCCGTTTTAATGGCGGCGAAGGGGACCAGGAAATTCTCCGGGTAGAACTCGCCGCGGACGCCGAAGCCTCCGCCCACGTCGGGCTCGACAAAGTGTATCCGGTGCTCGGGCATCTGCAGCATGGATGCCAGGACGCCGCGGTTGTAATGGGGCACCTTGGTTTCACCCCAGACCGTCAACTCCTCCCTCCCCGCGGAATATGACGCCACCAGCCCCCGCGTCTCCAAGGGGTTGGCGGTATGGCGGTGACAACGGAACACCTCTTTTCGGGTGTAATCGGCGCTACGGAAGGCCTCATCGGGGTCTCCAATGGACGACTCGAACTCGTAAGCCACGTTGGTGCCGTGTTGCTCGAACAGCAGGACGTCCCCTTCCAGCGATTTCTTCAAGTCCACGACGGCAGGCAATGGGTCGTAGGCCACGTCCACACCATCCAGGGCGTCTTCCGCCAAATAACGGCTTTCGGCCACCACCATCGCCACCGGATCGCCGACGTAGCGCACCTTGTCATTGGCCAAGGGATATTGAAGGAACCGTTCCAACTCGGGATAGGCGCGCATCCTTATGGGGATGGGGCGCGGCTCCACCGTTTGCTCAATATCCCGAAAGGTGAGCACGCAAACCACCCCTTCCATCGCCAGGGCGGCGCTGGAGTCGATGGACTGGATGCGTGCGTGCGCGTGAGGGCTGCGCAGGATGGCGGCGTGGAGCATGTTGGGCAGCTTGATGTCATCGACGAATTGCCCCTGCCCCGTCAGAAACCGCCGGTCCTCTTTTCGCCGGATGGGAGCGCCGATATACTTCTGGGCCATACCCGTACCTAACTTAACGGATTTTGAGACCGGGCCATCGGCCGATCACTGATTTCCCTGAGCCATTTTTATCATGTTCCACACCCGCTGCGGGCCCACCGGGGGCTCGGTAAGCTCGACGCCCAAGGGCAGCAATGCATCGGCCACCGCATTGGAAACGGCGGTGTAAGCGCCGACAGTCCCAGCTTCGCCCACCCCCTTCACTCCGCCTTCGGTGAAAGGTGAGGGGGTTTCGGTGTGGAGTGTTTGAATCTCGGGAATATCCAGTGACGTTGGCACCAGGTAGTCCATTAAGGAGCCTGTGAGCAGTTGCCCGCCTTCGTCGTATCTGAGTTCCTCTAACAAGGCATTGCCAATACCCATGGCCACGGCGCCGACGACCTGACCTTCGACAATGTCGTGGTCCAGGATCGTCCCGCAGTCTTCCACGACGAAATACTTTTCCAGCTTCACCACCCCAGTGTCGGGGGCGACCCGGACCACCGCTAAGTGGGCGCCATTCCCAAACACCTGGTGGGGTGGGTCAAAGGACCGGGTAACCTGCAACCCTCGCTCGATGTTCTCCGGAAGGGAAACCTCCCTAGAGGCGTCGTAGGCCGACGCGGCAACGCGGGCAAACGAAACCCGCCGCGACGGCTCGGCTTCGACAAACACCTCACCATCGGCAATATCCAGTTCGCCTTCCTCGTTTTCCAGGAAAAAGCGGGCAAGTTCCAGGACCTTTTGCTTGATGTCTTGGGCCGCCAACCGGATGGCGCCCCCAGTGCTGACCGCGCTCCTGCTGACCCCGGTTCCCGACCCGAATGGAGTGGCGTCGGTGTCGCCTTCAATAATCTTGACCGTTTCGTAGGGCACACCGAGTTCGCGGGCCACCAAGTTGGCGAACACGCTCTCGTGGCTCTGCCCCGTTGAGCGGGCGCTTACCGCTGCTGTGACGTTGCCGCGTGCGTCCACCTGGATCGTCGCCGAATCGAAGGCTGGCAATCCATAGACACCCCGCTTGTGATAGTCCTGGGAGCCGGTGCTGGTGTGCTCGACGAAGCATGCGATGCCGATGCCTAGGTGCTCGCCACTTGACCTCGCTTCTTGTTGGGCACGGCGAAGGTCCTGGTATCCGGATAGCTGCAATAATTTATCCAACGAGCCGGGGTAGTCTCCACTATCGTACAATCGCCCAGCCACCGTGTTGTAAGGCATCTCATGAGGTTGGATGAAGTTCCGATCGCGGACCTCCGCCGGGTCCATGCCCAAAGCCTGAGCGATCATGTCCATGATCCGCTCTATTACAAAGACGCCTTGGATCGTGCCCACACCCCGATATGGGCCGCCGGGGCACTTGTTGGTGAGAACGCCGTAGGCCTGGCAATGGTAGTTTTCTATGCGGTAGGGTCCCACAATGGACTGGCCCGTGGTCATCGGCTCCAGCCCGGCGCTGGTGGGTCCGAGGCAGTGGGCGCCTTGGTCTACCAGGACCTTGGAGCGGATGCCCAGCACCGTGCCATCGCCTTTTGCCGCGACCGATACCTCCACACGCTGCTCGTGGGCATGGGCGCAGGCCAGCAGGTTTTCCATCCGGTCTTCCACCCACTTCACCGGACGGTCTATTTTCTTTGAAAGAAATGCCAGCACAATCGCTTCTGGATAACCGGTGCCTTTGATCCCAAACTCCCCTCCCGTGTCGGGGGATATTACCCTGACCGCATACTCGGGCAGCCTCAATACCGTGGAGAAGACCATGCGAGACTGGTGAGGAGACCGGGATGAGGTCCAGATAGTCAAGTGGTCTAGGCCGCGGTCGTAGCTCGCGATGACTCCACGGCCCTCCAAGGGGACTGCGGTTTGCCTGGGGAAGTGGAAGGTCTTTTCCAGCACCAACTCCGCTTGCTGAAAAGCCTTATCCGTGTCGCCTCCGCCAAACTCACGAAAGAACACGATATTGTCGGCCATCCCTTGGTGGATCGTCGGCGCGCCGGGCGCCAAACTCTCGTCTACGTCGGTCACCGCCGGAATGGGTTCGTAGTCGATGGTGATGGCGTCCACCATATCTTCGGCGATATGAGGAGTCTCCGCAGCGACGGCCAAGATTGGCTCTCCAGCAAACACTACCTTCCCTGGGGGCAACGGGTATCTGTCGTAAGGGCGGGCGAAATCGCTTGATCCCGGAGCGGCTGGCCGCACGGGCTCGACGTAAGGCAATACCTCTTCCGGGGTCAATACGGCGATGGCGCCCGGTATCTTAAGGGCTTCATCCGCGTGAATCTGCGTGATGTTGGCGTGGGCGTGAAGGCTACGAACGAAGGCTGCGTAGCACATTCCGGGCAGTTTGACGTCGTCCAGGAACCGTCCCCGGCCCCGAACCATACGCGACGCTTCCGGCCGAAGAATGTCCTCGTCCGAATGTGCCATGTTCTTCTCCTTTCGTTGGGAGCGACGATTAGAGCAGGAGTTCTCTCGCCACTAACAGCAACCTGCTACCCTTCGTCCTTCGTCGGAAGGACTAGGGCAGGCCCCTTGCTGGTCTGCAGGATGGCTTGAATAATTGGGGCGTAGCCGGTGCAGCGGCAAATATTTCCGGAGATTCCTTCTTTCACCTGCTCTTCGGTGGGATTGGGTGTGTCTTGGAGGAAAGCGTAGGCGGTCATTAGCATGCCCGGAGTGCAAAAGCCGCACTGCAGAGCGTGATTCTCTTGGAAAGCCTGTTGCAACGGGTTGAGGTCTTCCCCGTGGGCCAGTCCCTCCACGGTCGTCAAGTCGGCGCCGTCCGCTTGGACCGCCAGCATTAGACAGGACCGAACAGCGTCACCGTTGAATAGGATAGTGCAGGCCCCACATACCCCGTGCTCGCAACCCAAGTGAGTGCCGGTTAGGTCCAACTCGTCCCGGAGAAAATCCGCGAGGGTTTTTCTCACTTCAACTGAGGACTGGTATTGCTTGCCGTTTACAGTCAGCTTTACGGTCCGATTAGCGCTGGTCATGCTCTATCGTCTCCATTCACTCTGCTGATTGCTGCCTCCAGGGTCCTGCGGGCTATCACCCCTCCAACCTCTTTGCGGTAGGTGGCAGAGGCATGGATGTCCGAATCAGGGTCCAACTCCTCGGATACAATCTTGGAAACGTCTTCGAGCACGCTGCCGTCAATCCGGTTTCCCAGCAAGGCCTCCTCGGCCCGGCGTATCCGCAATGGAGTCCCACCTACGCCAAACATGGTGATACACGCAGATTGACAGACGCCGTCACCATCCAGTTGAAGCAGCGACACGGCGCCTACCATGGCGAAGTCACCCTGACGCCGGCAGACTTCTTGGAAGCCCCATCTCCATTCCTCGGACCGGGCCGGCAAGCGAATTTCGGTGAGAAGCTCCCCCGGTTCGATGGCCGTGGTTAAGGGAGAAATAAAGAAGTTTTCAGCTTTCAATACCCGTTGGTTAGAAGCGCTGGATAGGACGAACTCCCCGTCAAGGGCCAAGCAAACGGCCGGCAGCTCGGCGGCGGGATCGGCATGGGAGATGCTCCCGCCCACGGTTCCCCGGTTGCGTATCTGGAAGTGGCCTATGGACGGCATGGCCGCCGCAAGCACCGGGATTCTTTCCTTGACTACAGTGGATTTTTCCACAGAACGCTGCCGGGTGAGTGCCCCTATTGCCAGCCCGCCGTCTGGAGTTGGCGAAATATAATCGAGACCGGGGATACGGTTTATGTCGGCGACCACTTTGGGCCGGGCCAACCGCATGTTCAGCATTGGCATAAGACTCTGCCCGCCGGCCAAGACCTTGGCGTCGTCACCGTGCTCTTCGAGCAACTCCAGGGCTTCTGCCAGGCTCGTTGGTGCGAAGTACTCGAATTTTGCTGGTTTCATTTACCTTCGTCCTCGCTGGGGCTGGTTTGCGCTCCCGGAAGAAGAGAAAGCATGCTCAGGCCACCCACTATCGGACAAGTGTTGGAGGTGATTACGTCTATCCCGCCAACGAGTCAATCGGCTGACACTGGGTTCTCTCTGGCCGTATCGGGGGAATAGTAATACCCACGCGATGGACATGTCTACTAAGCTCAGAGTTAGGTGCTCCACAATTGGGTTGCCATGCAGTATATCCACGAACGTTGTAAAAATCTGGGGCGCCAGAAGGACTTGGTTTCGCAGCAGCGCAAAGAGGGATTGAGAGGCTTTGAGTTGGGTTAGACGGGGAGCTCGAAATACCGTATTACCCCTGTCTCCCCGTCCAATGTTTCAGGCACAAAACGCCCCGGCTGAATAGCCGGGGCGTTAATAATGAGCTTGGTGGAGACGGGGGAGAGTCGAACTCCCCGTCCAGAAGAATCCATAGATCGGATGTACTACAAGCTTATTCGGCGGTTTTATCCTCGCCCCTTGGAGGCACCGCCGACGGAGCCTCGGTGGGGACAGCCGGTGAGTCTTAGGCCGCCCTTACCGGCGTTGGGGCAGACCGCATCCCGAATTTATAGCGCCTGACCTCCCCGATTCCGGGAATACCGGAGAGCAGACGTAGCCGCTTTAGGCGGCTAGAGCGAATTCACGTTCGCCAGTTATTTTTGCCACCGGATTTACGAGGGAGATGGCATCCTCGGCTTGCAATCCGCTACGGAACGCCCCTGTCGAACCCGCGCGTCCCCTTGCTGCTTTATATTGTCCCACAGCAGTCTCCAAGGGGTCAACGAGTCCTAGCCGGTTTGACACCTCCGGCACCACGCCCGCCGCCTCGCGAATCCGGCATTGATCTCAAAACGAGTTTACCTTATGGAAACGAGTGTAGGCCGATCAAGTTGGGCAGAATGGCAGAATTGCGCTCAACCGGCGATTCTCCGTTTGTGACGCAAATCATAGTTTGGCCCTGGGTTCTCCTATAAATTAGATGCACGTCGATCAAATAGCCGTCAGCAAGTGGCTCGGCACACAGAAGGAAACGTGCTGCTAATACCGTAATTTACTCGAACTCCGCCGGACATTCGGACGAAAGCAGTGATTGAAACTGTGGTTAGACAGATCACACACAGGCTGGGAATCAAGCGGCTCTTGAATGTGACCGCGGACCAACCGGACTCGGTTCCAACTCCGGAGGTCCAAGTGCAGTGACCCAGCCGCCTTGCCCACCCGGATGACCCTTCTCTACATTCGCCACATGGAGCGTAATCTGAGGCGAGGCGACCGGGTCATGGTCAGGGGTGGGCGATACGACGGCGCGACCGGAACGGTGGACAGCTCGGTCTTTCAGCGGACTGAAGACCAGCCCAACGAGTTTCACCACGGTTACCACATCATATTGGACTGCGGCCGCGTGGTGACGGTACGCAAAAACCGAGTGGAGTGACATTGCCGGCTCCGGACTTTTCAGGCCGGGCGCATGGTCCCTCCAACGCTCAAAGGAGAAACGACACGATGAACTGGTTAGATATCGTTATCATCATCATCGTCGGTGTGAGCGCTTTCATGGGTCTCAGGATCGGATTGATCCGCGCCGGTCTCGCCGCCCTTGGCATATTTGTGGGCAGCATCCTTGGAGGGCAGCTCAGCGACGACATCGGCGGATATTTCAGCGGTATTGACTCAGACAGCGCCGTTGCGACGGTGATCTCCTACGCCATCATTATCTCGGCCTCCTTGACCGCCGCTGCCATCGCCTCGGTGGTGCTCCGAAAGGTAGCGCACGTCCTATTCATGGGCTGGGCAGACAAGCTTGCCGGCGTGGCCCTGGGATTGGCCGCTGGGGGTGTCATATCGGCGGCTGTCATCATGGGGATGGCGAACCTGACCTATAATTCTGAGGTGGGAGAAGAATTTGCGGGCAAGGTCCTTAACTCGACCTTGGACACGGACGAGGCGAAGAAGCTGTTGGAGGGCGGACTAACCCGGTCTTCCCTGGCGAAGGCATTCATCGATGTCGTCGAAGTCGTCCCGTCCAGCACCCTATGGTTCATTCCATCCAACTTCAGAAGCGCCTTGGATGTTTTGAACCAGCGGCAATCGTCAGGTGGCGGTAGTGGTCCTCCTGCCTCCGCCACTCGGATAGCCGGCACCCCGGTAGTTAAACCCTGATAAAGACCGCATAATGAACTGGTGCATCTAAAATAATAGTGACTGCTTCGGACTGATGCGTCATTATGGAGTAGCGATTTGACCCTGGTTGAACCAGCAAGTTCCCTTACGGACTTTGCTTTGGGAACATTGGCGCTCATCGCTATTCGACGCCGGGCAGACGCCATAGGAGAACAGCCATTCAGGCAGAATGTTGGCGTGGCAGCGCCAGCCTGATCCAGTCTTGGCATTGTCATAGAAGCACAACACCTTCGGCAGAATATTGGCGTGGCTGTGCCGGCCAGGTCTAAGCTATTATTGTTCATGCAACCGGCTGCCCACTGCTTTGACGAACCGGCTCCCTGAGGTATTTCTCGGTCCCCCCGGTCCGTGACTCCCAAAATCGCGGCAGATTGGGGGGTGGCCGCGTTGCTCACAGCGCTGATCCGGCAGGAGCGACGACGTGACCGACTGGAACCCCGCCCAATACCTACGCTACAGCAATGAACGGCTAAGGCCGGCCATGGACTTGATGTCCCGCATCCAGGTGGACTCTCCTGAAACCGTGTACGACCTAGGGTGCGGCACGGGGACAATCACGGGGATATTGCAAGAGCGGTGGCCCAACGCCCAAGTCACCGGGGTCGACTCATCGGCCAGCATGCTGGAACGGACCAGGGACGTGGAGACCGGGGTCTACTGGCAGCACGCCGACCTGAACGACTGGCAACCGGAGAGCCCGGCTGACGTGGTGTACTCCAACGCGGCGCTGCATTGGCTGGACGGCCACGGACAACTGTTTCCCCGGCTCATGGACGCCCTTAAGCCCGGCGGGGTATTGGCGGTGCAGATGCCGGAGAATTTCAGCGCGCCCAGCCACACATCAATCGGCGACACGGTCCGGGAGGGGCATTGGCGGGAGCGTTTGGCGCCCTTTCAACGGGAGCAACCGGTGGCCGAACCTTCCTTTTATTACGATTTGCTAAGCCGGCTCTCCAGCTCGATCGACATGTGGGAAACCACCTACATGCACATCCTGGAAGGCGAGGACCCGGTGGTCGAGTGGACCAAGGGCACCATGCTTCGCCCGCTGCTGGACAATCTGAGCGAAAAAGAAGGGTCTGATTTTCTGAAGTCGTATGCAAAAAAAGTGGCGGAGGCCTACCCATGCCGCGCCGACGGCAAGACGGTGTTGCCTTTCAAGCGCCTCTTCATCGTCGCGGTAAAGTAGCCGTACTAACGAATTGCCTGCACGACGCAAAAGGGCCCCGGCAAATGCCGGGGCCTTTTTATTTTCAGGGGCGGAGTTCGCGTCGGGCAAAAAAATTCGCCTCAACTCTTGTTGTTGAAGCACTTTAGCTATCTTAGCATACCGAACCCTAAGTTGTCAACTGTTTACGCCTAAATCGATAAAATAGGCCATCATTGGAACGCCAGGGGGCCGACTGCCCGGAACGGTCTGGGCGTTCTCTGCCTCCTCAGGTAGAATACCTGTGCTTTACCTGAAGCTCATCCGAGAGCCCAAATTTCCTACGGGAGGATTTCCATGCCGGACCTGAATTCTCTGGGCGCCCCGGCGGGCGCGCTGCTAAAGGAACGCCGACAGAACATCGCCGTCGCCGAGTCGTCCTGCGGAGGCCTCATCTCCGCGGCGTTGGTGTCGGTCCCGGGCGCATCCGACTACTACGTGGGCGGCAGCACCATCTACACCAGGGTGGCGCAGAAAGGGCTGTTATTGGTGCCAGACGAGACCATGGAGGGCATGCGGGCCAGCAGCGAACCGTATGCGTTGCTCAATGCCCGCACCATCCGCGACGCGTTGGGCACCGTATGGGGGCTGGCTGAAACCGGGGCCAGCGGGCCTACCGGCAACCGCTACGGGGATTCGTCTGGCCACGCTTGTTTCGCCGTCGTGGGACCGGTTGAGAAGGTCGTCACCCTGGAGACCGGCGACACCGACCGGGAGAAGAATATGTGGGTGTTCGCCAAGGCGGCGTTGGACCTGTTGATCGAATGCCTGAACGAGTCCAAATAGCAGTGCTCACCCAGCGAACTAGGACGATGGAGAACGATCTATGACCGTTGTGGAATCCAAGTTGGCCGAGATGGGATACACCCTTCCCACTCCACCGGAGCCCATCGGCAACTATCTATCAGCCTGCCGCAGCGGAAAGATCATGTGGATGGCCGGTGTGGGTTCGCGCCGGGCGGACGGATCGCGAATCAGCGGGAAGCTGGGAGCGGACCTAACGGTGGACGAAGGCTATGAGGCGGCACGATGGTGCGCTCTGAACCTGCTGGCGCGGATGAAAATGGAATTGGGGGACCTGGACCGCGTAACCCGGATCCTCAAGGTGGTGGGGATGGTCAACAGCTCCCCGGACTTCGAGGAGCAGGCCAAGGTGGTGGACGGGGCGTCGGACCTGTTCGTGGAACTCTTCGGCGAGGCTGGACGTCACAGCCGGTCAGCGCCGGGGATGGCCGTCCTCCCAAGGAACACAGCGGTGATTGTTGACTGCGTCATCGAGATTGCAGAAGACTAGCTCTCGTTTCATCAGATACAGGCAGACACCGGTAAATGCATACGCCCATGGCGGCAAGCCGCCAAGGGCGTATTACTTGTCTGGGAACTTAGCCTGGGGGACGGGTAAGCGCCCCCATCGTTGTTGGCCTAGTAGCGGCCGGCGCCGGCGCCGCCGCCGCCGCCGGCTCCGCCACCCTGCCGGCTGAAGCAATCGCTGCAGTAGACGGGGCGGTCGCCACGGGGCCGGAACGGTACCGTGGCCTCATTGCCACATTCGGCGCAGATCACTGTGTGCATCTCGCGGGGACCCCGGTCAAAACCGAAGCCGTCGGAGGACCGGTTGGCCCGCCTCGACTGCCGGCAAGAGGGGCACCGCTTGGGCTCGTTCGTGTAACCCTTCTCGGCATGATACGACTGATCGTCGGCCGAGAAGATGAACGATTGTCCACACTCCACGCATGTTAGATTTCTGTCCTGGTAGCTCATAAATGACTTCCCTGTTCGTGTAGAGTTGGCAAAAGTCTGGTCACCGAGAGGAAAAGACGCGGAATATCAGAAGGAGACCCGGAGGGACAAATCGCCCGTGGATGCCCGTAGACCGATCTAGTATGCCTATAGAGAGACACAGAATACTGCCACCGCCGTGCAGTATAACATATATTCATGAATGGCCGCAGGCGCGAAATGTCGGCGGTCTACTTAACCTGGTTCAGCCTCGAATGCGATTTATCCAGTCGCGCCCAAGATTACCAATATAACCCCGGCGACGCTGAGCAACGTGCCCACCGCCAGCAGGAAATCAATGGTCTCCATACGCCTCAGAAAAACGCGGACCAAGAGTAGCGTGATCAACGGTGTGCAGGCGTAGATCGGGCTAACCACCGTCACCGGCGCCCGGCTCAGCGCCTGGAAAAGGGAGGCCACCGCCAGGCCCTGAAAGAGCCCGGCCAGGCTGCAGGTCAAGAGGTAGTTCCTGGGCAGAGTCCGGATGCTTCTAACTGCCTGCCGGTGCAGAATGACGGTGAGGATCACGCCGCCGACGGCCAAAGCCAGAGCCGCAGTGACCAAAGGGGCCGCGATGTCAGTCACCACGTGCCTGCTGATGACGTCCCTGCTGGCGAAGGTGGCCGCCGCGCCCAGGGCCAGCAAATACCCCAAGCGCCTTACGTTATTGACCCCGTCGCCGGAGTTTGGGCCGCGCCTGGGCATCATGACCAGAAAAAGGCCGGCGACGATCACCGGCGTGCCCAGGATAACCAAGAGGTTGGGCCGCTCGCCAAGCAGCAGCACACCCAGCGTGAAGGCGATGACGGGCTGGATGCCCGACATGGGGACCGCACGGGCCGCTCCCACCATGGAGATGGCGGTGATAAGGAGGACCCGGGCCATGGGGTATCCCATGATGCCCATGACCAGGATCCACCCCATGGCCGTGAGCGAGAGGGATTTGAACTCATCCAGGCTTAGGACCAGACCCAGGCCCACCACCAGTATCATACTGCTGAGCACAGTCAGCAGCGCCGCCGTTGGCGGGGGCACTTGTTGGGTGCCTACCCTAACCAGGACATTGCCACTGGCGAATCCGCAGGCCGCCAAGAACGCAAAGGCGATTGCTACCGCCAAAGGCCCCTCCCCCGAAATTTTAATGGCCCCGCGGCCGTGTTAATCAATATTTAGGCCTTGGGACGCCCAATCCCCCACCCGTTCACCAATCATGATGGCGGTGGCGTTGGCATTGGCCCGGGGCACCTGGGGCATGACCGAGGAATCGGCGATCCACAGACCCTGGAAACCCTTCACCCGGCATTGCTGGTCCACCACGGCCATGGGGTCGGAGTCGGGCCCGATCTTGCAGGTCCCGGAGACGTGCCGGGCCGTGCCGACGGTCTGCCGGATCCAAAGGTCCAAGGCATCGTCGGTGGCCAATATCTCGTCTGAAGGTACGACCCGGTATTCAGACACGTCTTTGTAGGCGTCGGTCTCCAAGAGCTTCACCGCCAGCCGGATGCCCTCCCGCATTCGGCGCATGTCGTCGGGATGGCTGAAATAGCGGTAGTCGAACTTGGGCTGGACGCTGGGGTCCGCTGAATCCAACCGGACGTAACCGGCCCCCGCGGGCAACTCGATCACACAGGAAATCCGGCCGGTCCGCTCGGGCAGCTCCTCTCCGGTGAAAGGGTTGAACACCGAACTGGTCGTCATCATCATATCGTTGGTGTCTTTGGACCCCTTGGAGGTATACCGCAGGGCTATCCGTACACCGGAGGCGTCGGGAGCCAGCGTTATGCCCTCCTTCACCCGGAAGGAGATCGGGGCGATTGGGTGGTTGCGCAGATTCGCGCCCACACCTGGGGTGTCTTTCAGTACCGGGATTCCAAACTCCTCGAGCTGTTCCTTGGGCCCGATGCCCGAGAGCATGAGTATGTGGGGCGACTTCAACGCTCCGGCCGAGAGCACGACCTTGCCGGCTTCCACGGTGAAGACCTCGCCGCCGCTCTCGACTTCAACGCCGGTGACCTGTCCGCCCTGGATGAGTATTTTGCGGACGAATACATTGCCCCTGATGGTGAGATTGAGCCGGTGGCGCATGGGCCCCAGGTGGGTGATGGCGGTGCTCATCCTGATGCCGTTCTGGTTGTTCATGGGCACCATGCCCACCCCCGAGGGATTGACGCCGTTCATGTCATCGGTGGTGTCGTACCCCTGTTGCAGACAGGCCGTGTGGAAGGCCGATTGGATCACGGGCCACGTCTCGCCCTGCTTCCGGCTGATGGGGATGGGGCCTTCCGTCCCGTGGAAATCGTCTTTGATGTCCAGGTCCGTCTCCGCCTTTCGGAAGTAGGGCAGGACCTTGGTGTAGGACCATTCGTCGTTGCCCCAAGACGCCCAGTCGTCGAAGTCCTGGGGTATACCCCGCAGATAGACTTGCCCGTTGATAGAGCCGCCTCCGCCGATCACCTTGCCCTGGGCCACGTGGATCTCGCCCTGCTCTTCTGTAATCGTTCCCCGCAGCGCCCAGTTGTGCTTGGAATCCTCGGCTTCGGCGGCCCGGGTGTGACCGTTCTGGATGTCGGAGGGCAGGTTGCTCAGGTCGGGATAGTCCGTTCCCGCCTCAAGGAGCAGGACGGTGGTGTTCACATCTTCGGCCAGCCTGGCGGCGACCACGGAGCCCGCTGAGCCTCCGCCGACCACGATAACGTCGTATTTCATGGTTTTTTCCGGTTCCTCCCTGGGGTATCTAGTCTAGATCGCGTTCAAGAAATCCTTGGTGTTTATCACCGTGCCGTGTCGCGGGTAGACCTTCTCGGTCAAGACCCGGTGCACCTCGGGGTCGGCGTCGGAACAGGCGTCCGAGACCACGACGAACTTGTAGTTCACGTCCACGGCCCAGCGGACACAGGACAAAACACAACCGCTGGTGGCCACTCCCATCACCACCAGGGTGTCGCGGCCCATCTCCCTCAGGGTTACGTCCAGGTTGGTGGTGGAAAAGGGGCCGGGCCTGATCTTGGTGATGACCATCTCGCCGGGGGCCGGCGGCACACCTTCGTGGAGTTCTACGTCCGGCGCGTATTCGGCGAAGGGGCCGCCGCGGTGCACCACGTAGATGACCGGGATTCCGGCGCTCCGTGCGCCCTGAAGCACTAGGGACGCCTGTTTCACCACGTTCTCCGGCTCACTGGCGACGGTGTTGATGATCCTTTGCTGAAAGTCCATGATCAAGACCAGCGTTTTGTCGCGGTCAATCTTAAACGGTTGAGTCATTGCAAAGCGTCCTCCATGGATCAATTCCCCAAAAATTCCCGCAGGCCGGCGGGTGGAACGTGCCCAGCCCGAGTACAGCCGCGGGCTATTATAAGGGCAATGGGCAATCCAGCGGTATCCTGTGTCCAACGCAGCCGGGAACAAACTCAAGGGATGTTTCGCCTAGATATTAAGAAACGCCAAAACCCTCGGCGGCAGGGGCGACGGGGTCACACCATTTTGCCATCGGACCTGGAAGGCGCGGATATCCGGCAAGGGCGATAATACCC
>JACZUF010000023.1 GCA_022573285.1 Chloroflexota bacterium | reverse complement strand
CCCTACGGCATTAGAGGCGTTTTTGACAATAACAAAGCGGCGTCGCATCTGCGACGCCGCTTATTTTTCTGCCTGGCCCCGATTGATCGTGGGGAACCTAGGACGGTTTGTGGGCCACCACTTTGTATCCGGCGGTGTTGGTGGGAGGCCGCTCGGAGTGTTTATCCATGTAATCCACCGACTCGCTGGTGAAGTCGATATCCACGAATCCGGCGCGGACCAGCCGGTCACGGTACACGTCGATGTACTCTGCCCCCGCCGTGCAGGAGACCCAGTCCTCGGGCGAGGATACGCTGGGTCCATCGTTGGTCAGCGCCATCACGTCGGAGAGGTGGATCCTGCCGCCGGGCGACAGCACCCGGAAGCTCTCGCTGAACACCGCGTCCTTGTCCGGGGACAGGCACACCACGCAGTTGGAGATGATCACGTCAACGCTGGCGTCGGGTATGGGCATCTTCTCCATCTCGCCCTGGACGAATTCCACGTTTTCGATGCCCAGCTTGGCCTTGTTGGCCCGGGCCAACTCCAGCATGGCCGGGGTCATGTCCAGCCCGGTTACGTGTCCGGTCTCGCCGACCTGCTGGGAGGCCAGGAAGCAATCGATTCCGCCGCCGGACCCCAGGTCCAGCACCCGTTCGCCGGGTTGCAGGCCCGCCAGGGCCGTGGGGTTGCCGCAGCCGGCGGAGGCCGCAATGGACTCGGTGGGCAGGCCCGCCAATTGGCCCTCGCTATATAGGAGCATGGCGTGGTCCAAGTCTTCAACGCCGCAGCAGGCGCCGTCGGTGGAACAGCCGCAGCCATCCGACTCCAGTTCGACCGGGGTCAGGCTGATCACCCGCTCCGCCCTGGCGCCGTAGCGCTCCTTCACCAATTCTTTGATCTTATCTTGGTCAGTGGACATTTCCCCGTCCTCCCCTGATGTGATTGATGTGTTCGGTTGACAGGATATCTACTTGCTTGCCGGCAGCGCCAGGTCGATGCAGTCCTCCACCTTGGGAAGCATCCGCTGCCAGACGCGGGCGGCGGCGCGGAAGGCCTCCTCGCCGGTGGGAGTCAGCCAGCACACGCGGCGCTGCCGTCCCTGATGCTCCTCCATGCGGCAGTCGACAAAGCCGCCGTCCTGCAGCTCCTTGATGGTGGAGTAGACCATGGCCTCGGTGGGTTCGCAGCAACCCTGGCACGCTTCCTTGATGGCCTGGTTGATGCCGTAGCCGTGGACCGGACCCTTGGCCAGTTGGGCCAGGAGCAGGAACCGGCACAGACTGCGCTTAACCAGGTTCTCCCAGTAGGCCTCGGTCTGCATCGCCGGTGACTTGGTTTCCAGTTTGCCGGGCACTAAATTGATGGAAGTCATTCTACTAATTCTTGCCTTTCGTGCTTTCTCGAGATTCCGCCGGTGGCGGCGATACTATTTCAGGGATACTAATCCCGCTTTAATACTATAGCTCGTTGGGTATGTTAAGCCGAGCCGCTCCCCTTGTCAACTGGGGCAATTTTGAAGCTAAATTGTGATAGAATCAGGCCGCTCAGCAATCGGGATGGCCTGTTATGAAAATTACCAAGTCACAGGTGCAGGTGCTGCACGCACTGGCCGACGAGCAGTTGGTCGATGTCCAGCCCAAGGCCGGCGGCATGCGCGGCTTCGTGACTCTCAAGATGATGACCGACGAAGGAATCGAAGGGATCGGCCTGACCTTCGTGCCGGCCATGGGCTTAAGCCCCTTGCTCCCGGCGTTGAAGTCGGCGGTGGACGCTCTGTGCGGCCTGGCGGAAGGCCAAGACCCGACGGACATCGAGGCGGTGATGCAGGGGCTGCGGCAGAAGACCATCGGCTCCGGTCCCGGCGGAATACTCACATTGGCCCTGGCCGCCGTGGACATGGCCCTTTGGGACATCAAAGGCAAGGCCGTGAACCAGTCGGTGTGCTCCCTGTTGGGTGGCTACCGCAAGCGGGTGCCCGCCTACGCCAGCGGCGCGTTGATGCGTCCGATGAACCTGGAGCAGTTGGCCGAGATCGGGCCGGCGCTGGTGGAGAAGGGGTTCCGGCAGATGAAGTCACAGATGGGCGGCGAGGACACCCCGGCCAAAGAGGTCATGCGCATGCGGACCCTGCGGGAGGCGGTGGGCGAAGACATCGACATCATGTGCGACATCAACGAGCTTTGGAACGTGAACCAGGCCATCGGCATCGGCCGGCAGGTGGAGGAATACCACCTGTTCTGGCTGGAGGACGTGGTGGCCCACGACGATTATCAGGGCATGGCCAGGGTGGCCGACGCCCTGACCACGCCCCTGGCGGCGGGGGAGTACGTCTACGGAATCAACCCACACCGGCAGCTCATCGAAAACCGGTCGGTGGACATCGTGATGATCGACCTGCTGCGGGTGGGCGGCATCACCGAATGGCGGAAGGTGGCGGGCATGGCCGAGGCGTTCAACCTGCCGGTGGTCAGCCATCTGGTCCCCGAGATACACATCCAGCTCATGGGCTCCATCCCCAACGGACTGACCGTGGAGTACATGCCCTGGACCCTGAAGCTGTTCGAGGAGACCCCAAAGTTCGTGGACGGCTGCCTGGAGGTGCCGGACAAGCCGGGCCTGGGCCTAAATTTCAGCCAGGACGCCTTCAAACAGTATTCAGCGTAAAGGTAGGGGCACGGCACTGCCGTGCCCCTACGGTAGCGCCCCTAAGGGAAAAAGAGGAGAGGAAACATGGTCTCACAACTGCGCACCTACACCATCAACAAGGGGATGATGGACTCCTGGCTGGAGCTGTTCGACAAGGAGATACGGCCCATCCACGAGAGCCTGGGGATCCCCATCGTGGCGACCTGGGTCAACGCCGACCGCACCGACTTCATCTGGGTGCGGAGCTTCGATAGCGCCGACGAAATACCGGCCAAGGAAGCAGCGTATTTCGCCTCTCCGGGCCGCAAAGCCCTGGGCGATATACCCACCAGTCATATCGCCAAGATGGACGTCCGGTTGATCGAAGAGGTGCTTGCTCCGCTGAAAGTGGCCTAATATCATCTGCGGATACCTAATGATTGTGCGTAGGGGCATCCCGATTCCATCGGGACCGTGCCCCTACGGGAGATAAAAGGAGAGAAACATGGTTGACCAGATGCGGACCTACACCATCAACAAAGGGATGATGGACTCCTGGCTGGAACTGTTCGAGACTGGAATCAAGCCCGCCCACGAAGCCTTGGGCATACCCATTGTGGCCACTTGGGTCAACGCCGACCGGACCCAGTTCATCTGGGTGCGCCGGTTCAACGACGGCGACGACATTCCTGCCAAAGAGGCGGAATTCCGCAACTCGCCGGGTTTCACGGCCTTGGGCGACAAGCCCATCAGCCACATCGCCAAGATGGACGTCCAAAACATGGAAGGGGCCTTCGCCGCTTAGTAGCTGACAGCCCCGATTACATCGGGGCTTCCTTCCGCATGAGCACGTGGGGAATGTCCACTTCCAAAAAAGGCTCCCCGCGCTCGACATAACCGTGGGCGGCGTAGAAGTCCTTGACGTATTCCTGGGCGTTCAACACGTAGGTGCTCACGCCCTGGGCGGTTGCTTCTTCTTCCAGGAACTTTAGGATGCGGGCCCCGATGCCCTTGCGGCGCCACTGGGCATCCACGGCCATGCGGCCGATGCGGGCCGCGGTGTCCTCGTTGCCGTAGACCACCCTGCCGGTGGCCACCACCTGTTCCCGGCCTTGTTCGTTGACTATGGCGATGACGTGGGTGGCGGTGGCGTCGAACTCGTCCAGTTCCTCTTCGACGGGCACCTGCTGCTCGCCTACGAACACCCGGAAGCGCACCCCGATGGCCGCCTCCAGTTCCTCCTCGGTTTCCACCAATTTGATGGTCAGGTCTTCCACATTAGCCTCTGTAGTCTTCTTTTTGGCCCAATGCGCCTTGGTGCCCAGAGTTAGTCTACTCCGCGACGGCATTCTGAGTCCGCCGTCCCCACTCTGTCGTTCTGAAGTTCACCGTCCCTCTCTGTCATTCTGAGCCAGCCGCAGCGGCGAAGAATCTGCCAATTGACATGGTGGCGCCGGGCAACTGCACCAAGGCTTTGGCTGGTTTGGTGAGCCACGGTAGATCCTTCCCCCGACTGCGGTCGGGGGAAGGATGACATGGGGGCTCAGGATGACATGGGGTGTGGGATAACCCGACACCGGGGTATCGCTTGACCGTAATTCAACAAAGCCCCCCTGCATCGCAAGGCATAATTGGTAGAGCTATCTTACAGAATTCGGAAACACGGTCGCACCACAAGAACAAAGCCCCCTGGATAAGGAGGCTTCGTCCGTAGAGCCATATTACAGAATCCGAAAACCCGGCTGCGCCGGCGGTTAGTACATTATCACGCCTCGGCCTACTTCGCCTTTGTCCATGTCGTCGTAGGCGTCGTTGATCTGGTCCAGGGAGTAGTGGCGGACCACCAAGTCGTCCAGGTTCAACTTGCCGGCCAGGTACATATCCACCAACTTGGGCATCTCCACGCTGGAATGGGTGGAGCCGTAGTAGGTGCCGCGCATGGTCTTCTCGTTCCGGACCATGTCCACGGCGTTGATCGCGGCCTCCGCGCCCACGGGGGCGATGCCGACGATGGTCACGGTGCCACTCTTGCCGGCCATGTCGTAGGCGGCCTTCACCGTGTCGGCCGAGCCGAAGACCTCGAAGGTGTAGTCCGCGCCCTTGCCGCCGGTCAGTTCTTTGACTTGGGCTACCGGGTCCTTGTCCGAGGCGTTCACCGTGTGGGTGGCGCCGAACTTCATGGCGAACTCAAGCTGGCTCTCGCGGATGTCGATGGCGATGATCTTGCTGGCGTTGACCAGGGCCGCGCCCATGATCACGTTCAGGCCCACGCCGCCGCAGCCGATGACGGCCACGGTGCTGCCGGGTGTGACCTTGGCGCTGGAGGTCACCGCACCCACGCCGGTGGGCACGCAGCAGCCGATGAGGGCCGCCTTGTCCATGCCGATCGGGGTGTCGATGGGCACGCAGCCGGTCTCGGGGACCACCGAGTACTCGGCGAAGCAGGCGGTCTTGCCCATGTGGTGGATGCGCTGGTCTCCCTTGTGCAAGCGGGTGGTGCCGTCGTACATGTTGGGGCCGGTGGCGGCGTGGTTGTCGCAGAGGTGGGACTTGCCGGTGACGCACGACTTGCAGCGGCCGCAGGACGGCACGAAGGACAGTATCACCTGCTGTCCGGGCCTGACCGAAGTGACGCCGGGTCCGACCTTCTCGACGGTGCCCGCGCCCTCGTGGCCCAGGACCACGGGCAGGGCGATGGGGGCGTCGCCGTGCATGAAGTGGCGGTCGCTGCGGCAGATGCCCGCCGCGCCGATCTTCACCAGGACCTCCCCCGCTTGGGGGTCGTCCAGTTCAAGTTCTTCCACCACCAACGGGGTCTTGGTCTCATACAACACGGCAGCCTTAACCATCGGAAAGCGCCTCCTCAGCGTCGTTTTGTTGCAGTTGATAGGCGGTGGGTATCATCGCGGAAGGGCGGGGTTGGTGTCAACATTGGGGGGATTAAAGTTCTCGATCAGGTCCTAGATTACTCCTAATCCCCTGGATGAAAAGATGTACGCGGAAGGTTTGACTCGCAAATCTCAACTGTACGAAGAACCCAGCAACCATCGTTATCACGATCATAATGAGAGTTAGCACCTGATAATTTGAATAAAACCAGTTCCATCCACCTTCAAAAATTCCGGTCGTGAGTTCACCTGCAATTAATGCGGCGGTGATACCGCCAATTAACCAACCACCTTTACGGTGCCAAGGAGTTGTAACAAGATAAATGGCGAGCCACCATAAACTTGCAGTAATTCCGCCAGCGAAGAGCACTGCGTTCCCTTGCCATCCCTCGAGTGATTCTAGCGGGTATACTTTGCACTCCAAGCGAAGGCATTTTGCCGGAGAAAAGCCGGATATTTCGATACCGACCCAATTCCCAACTACGGAATGGCCTCCCTCATGGACAAATCCGCTTGAAACGAAAATTAGATATGATATAGCCGTAATAGTCATAACTGTAATCATGCCAACCAATATTAGGCGAACTAGTAAATTCCATCAATGAGCCAATTACGCTCAGACTGAAAAGATTGGCAGGCCATCGTCAGGGAGGGAGGATGTCTCCAAAGGTCGGCCGGAATGCCCCATGCTGGTGTGGATCCGGGAAAAAATATAAGAGGTGCCATCTCGGGAGAAATCTTGAGGATCCTGTACCTCTATCTGAGGTAGATAAAAAATTCCGAGAGGCATTTTCTCAACGTATGTGTCTCGTGCCTAACGTGATGAAGAATCAATGTTCTGGTCAGATAGTAAAAGCGCATACAGTTTCGCGGGCAGCATGCTTGAGTAAAATTGCTAGATACGGCCACGTTTACCAGATTAAAGTTGGCTTATTTGGCTCGGACTTACCGGATGGTCCGGCTGCCTACGATCTCGTCGGCATGAATCAAGCTTCGACTTTTTCCGGATTTTGTTCACATCATGACGGAACAATTTTCCGGATTATTGACACAGAAGAATTCAAGGCGACCGCCGAACAGTGCTTTCTACTTGCATACCGAGCTGTTTCTTACGAGGTATTTACGAAAATCAGTGCCATGGACTTGCTATCTAGTTCAGGCGATTTAGATAGCGGGCGCGAAGTTTCAGAGCAAGTTAGAATCCAGAACTTGTTTTCCTGGATGCAGTCCGGTACGTCCCAAGGACTAACGGATATAAATAGCCATAAGGCAAAGTTCGATGAAATGCTATTAGAAAAGGATTTTGCTGCACTCAGGTATTACGTGATTAATCTTCAAACCCCACCGGATATCATGTGTGCAAGCGGGTATTTCCCGATCTATGATTTCTCAGGACAGCAAGTTCAGGAGCTTGGGGTTCCAGATAAAGTTCCTGATGTCATCTTTTTCTCTTCGATAGCATCGGAATCAAAAGGGGCGGTAGTTTTTTCTTGGCACAAGGACAGCGATAAGGCATGTATGCCATTTATTTCAAGTTTAGACCATCTAACCGACGGTGAACTTCCTCATGCGCTCGTACGTTGGTTTTTTGATACCTCCGAAAACCTTTATCTTTCGCCGGATTGGTTTGAGTCTCTCAGAGAACCGGATCAACAATCTCTAATCCGAAGAATCAACGTTGCGGGCGACCCGTTCAAGCCTTTCGATTCAAAAAGCCTCTTGGACGATGGTGTGCGGGCAGTTAAGTGGGCCGTTACTGGCCGCCAATCAAACCTGGGATGAGCAAGTGGCTTGCGACGTTTCTTCTGGTATAGGAACAATCAAACTTCGAGGGTAGACGATAAAGGGTTTCCACCCACCCACCTACCCCACCCCCACAACCTCCTCCGTGCAAACCCGCGTCACCCAGCCGGACATCCAGGTGGGGTGGCGGCCTCCTCCGCCGGCCACTATCACCACTATGTCGTCGGGGGAGGCGCAGATGGGGACCAGGGTGTCGGGGTTGGTCTAGTCGATCCAGTTGGGCCGGACCCTGTTGCCGTGGCGGACCGGAGGCCCTACCCGGCTTTCTCCAAGGACGGCGTATCGGACCTGGCGGAAGCAGGGTCTATCTGCAGCGGTGGACATGATCCGCACTTCTTGATTCTGCTAGACTACTCGGATACATGTCGGCATCGTATTGAGGCGAGGAATGTCATCGGACAAAAGAACTGCCAAAACGGCGCCTAAGTACAAACTTGATGGAAAGCCCTATGCGGAGATGGTCAAGAAGGCTGGAAAGATGGCTGACCTCACGCTCAAGCAATACGGCCTTCCTGAAATTTCTTTGGGCGAACTCAGGGCCATGGTGGACCAGGAGCTTGGGGACGTGCCTCTATCGGAGTTGGTCCTGAAAGATCGGCAAGCCGGGTGGTAGGTGACCCACTTCTATCTTGACACTTCGGCGGTTGTGAAGCGTTACCGCACCGAGCCGGGCACGGACGTAATGTCCGCGCTTCTTGAGCAGCCCACACCAGACGACAGATTTTACGTCTCTTTCCTTTTGGTCCTAGAGTTTACGTCTGGTATCCTACGACTAGCTGGCGGAGGCCAGGTCCGTCAGTCCACAGCCGATGGCATCATCGCCAGGTTCCGGCAAGACGCGCGGGACCTCCTGCGAATATGGCCCCTCGATGATTCCATTCTTGGTTCTGCTATCTCGGTCGTCCACGATTATCGGTTAAGATCAGCCGATGCGATACATCTGGCGACGGCTCTGGCAATTTCATCGGTCGATCCGAACGTCCCCCTGACACTGGTCACCTCGGATGAGGAATTGGCTGAAGCTGGCCAAGCCGCAGGTCTAGAAATGTTGACCCCGGGCCACCCGGAAGCCATGGACAGGCTTAACCAAATACGCGGAGCGGTTTAGAGTCCCCTACCCCACCTTCTCCAGCGGTGCGAAGCTCAACAGCAGCCGTTTCACGCCCACGCCGCCCTCGAACTCGACGGTTACTTCGGTGTCGGCTGCTGTGGTGTCGCAGGCGGTGACCACGCCCTCGCCGAATTGGGCGTGGCGGACGGAGTCGCCCACCTGGAGGGTTGGGCGCGCGGCGGTGGGCTGGTTGATGACCGGCGTGGGGGCCTGCCAGTCGCTCCAGTTGGGACGCTTGGCGGGGAAGTCTCCCTTTGACCGGTCTCCGAACCCCCGATCAGTGGAGCCGCCGCCCGAGGCGATGAGCTCGGCGGGGATGTCGCGGAGGAACCGGGAGGCGGGGCCGGCGCGGTTGCCGCCCATGAGCGAGCGGCGGAAGGCGCGGGTCAGGTACAGACGTTTCTCGGCCCGGGTCATGCCCACGTAGCAGAGCCGCCGTTCCTCCTCCAACTGTTCCTCATCTTCCATTGACCGGCTGTGGGGCAGCAGGCCCTCCTCCATGCCCACGATGAACACCACCGGGAACTCCAGCCCCTTGGCCTGGTGCAGGGTGATCAACGTGATGGAGTCGTCGGCCTCCTCGTAGTTGTCCACGTCGGCGACTAAAGACAGACGCTCCAGCAGCGTGGCCAGACCGTCGGGCGGCGTCTCGGCGTTGAACTCCTGGGCGGTGCTGCGTAGTTCGAGGATGTTCTCCCACCGCTCCTGGGGCCGGTCGTCGCTGCCCTGGATGAAGCTTCTGAACTCGGTGTCCTCGACCACGCGGTCAATCAGGTCCACCACCGGCGCCTTGCGGCTCAGTTCGATCAGCTTTTCCATGGTCACGGCGAAGTCGGCGATGGACGTGGCGGCGCGGGCGGTGATGGAGACCGGGCAGGGCTCGCCGGCCAGCCGGGCGGCGGCGATCTCCTGCATGGCGGCGAACAGCCCAAGGTTTTGGGTCTGCGACCAGGCGGCCAGTTGCTGCATGGACTTGGCCCCGATGCCCCGGGGCGGCACGTTGATCACCCGGCCCAGGTTCACGTCGTCCATGGGGTTGTAGACCATATGCAGGTAGGCCATCAGGTCCTTGACCTCCCGCCTTTGGTAGAAGCGCACGCCGCCCACCAACCGGTACTTGGTCCCCTGGTGCAGACAGGCTTCTTCCAGGGCGCGGGACTGGGCGTTGACCCGGTACATGACGGCGCAGTCGCCGGGCCTGAATCCCTCTTCCCGCACCAGGCGCTCGGCCTCGCCGATCACGAAGGCCGCTTCCTCGCCCTCGTCGTAGGCCTCGCGCACCTCCACCAGTTCTCCCTTGGAGTTGTCGGTGAACAGGTCCTTCTGGATGCGCTGGCCATTTATAGATATCAGGCTCTTGGCGGCGTCCAGAATGGTGGCGGTGGAGCGGTAGTTCTGGTCCAGGGCGATGGTCTTGGCCTTGGGGTAGTCCTGTTGGAAGCTGAGGATGTTGCGTATGTCGGCGCTGCGCCAGGAGTAGATGGACTGGTCGGGGTCGCCCACCACGCAGATGTTATGGTGGGCCTCGGCCAACAGCCGGGCCAGGCGGTACTGGGCGATGTTGGTGTCTTGGAACTCGTCCACCATGATGTATTGGTAGCGGTCTTGGTACTTCTTCTGGACCTCGGGGAACTCCCTCAGGAGCTGCACCGACTTCATCAACAGGTCGTCGAAGTCCAAGGCGTTGTTGCGGGTCAGGAGCTCCTCGTAGTGGTGGTAGACGCGGGCGCAGGTCTCCTCGAAGTAATTGTCGACGGCGTTCTTGGCGAAGGCCTGGGAGTCCCAGAGCATGCTCTTGGCCTTGGAGATCAGACTGAGCACGGCGCGGGGTGGGTTCCGCTTGGGGTCTATATCCGACAATTCCATGGACTGCTTGATGAGGGTGGCCTGGTCGTCGGCGTCGTAGATCGAGTAGTTGGAGTCCAGGCCCAGGTGATGTCCGTCCCAACGCAGCAGCCTGGCGCAGAAAGAGTGGAAGGTGCCCACGGTCAGGGAGTCGCTGCGGGAGCCCACCAGCCGGTCCAGCCGGTCGCGCATCTCCCTGGCGGCCTTGTTGGTGAAGGTCATGGCCAGGATGTTGTAGGGGCTGATGCCGTGCTCGCGGACCAGGTAGGCGATGCGGTGGGTGATGACCCGGGTCTTGCCGCTGCCGGGCCCGGCCACGATGAGCAGGGGGCCGTCGACAGTCTCGACGGCCTCCTGCTGCGCCGGGTTCAGTCCTTCCAGTAGTCCCGTGCCTGAAGTCATGGGCCGATTATAGCATGGCCCAAGGCCGGTCTAGCCTCAAAAACCGGGTATTCAGGCTACTTTAGGGCAGCCAGGACCTCGTCCAAGTTGGAGATGGTGCAGAGGAAAGGCATCGCCACGGTCAGGGACGCGTCGTGGGCCTCCTGGCTCACCGAGGCGCAGCAGTCGCCCACGATGACGGTGTCGTAGCCAAGGTCGCAGGCCTGCCGTGCGGTGCCCTCGACCACGAAATTGGTGGCCACACCGGCCAGCAGCAGCGTGCCGATGCGCTTGGTGCGGAGTATCTGGTCTAGGTCGGAGGCGCTGAAGGCGGAGACGCCACGCTTGGTCACCACCGCCTCGCCGGCCTGGGGGGCTACTTTATCGTGGATCTCGGCGCCCCAGGTGCCCTCCACCGGGGCGAAACTTCACCGAAACGTAGATCACCGTTAGGCCGGCGCCGCGGGCCGCGGCCAATAGCTGGGCCGCCTTATCCAGCACTTTGTTGTCGGCCACCATCTTGGCGAACCCGAAGTCCTTGAAAGCGCCATCGGGATGGACGATGTCGTTCTCAAAGTCCATGGCCAGAAGGGCCGTGTGCCGCTTATCGATCTCCAAAGCCATGTCAGCCTCCTATATGTTGTGTAATCGGTCCTCGTCGTGCGTGGGGGCATCCCGATTTCATCGGGACCGGGCCCCCCACGCGGTTTCGGGCCATTATAACCGACACGCTGGAAGGTGCCTACCGGGCCCAAATAGCCGGAGGCCAATGGTGGTGATATAATTCTTTCCGCCCGGACCACGGCAGTCCCACCGTGCCTAATCAATCTTAGCAATCTCATTGTGATTTATCCCTAAACCGCTGCCTCAGAGCGCCCGCGCCTCCCCGCTTGACCACCGACTCTTGGTGAACCCAATCGCCGCCTCCGGTGCCTTTCACCATGTGGCGGCCGCACGACAGGAAGAAGAGACCGATGCAGAGAATGACTCCCCAGAACCTGAGGGTGCCCGGCCCCACGCCCATCCCCAGCGATATCGTCGAGGCCATGACCAACCCGATGATCAACCACCGGGGGCCGGAGTTCCACGCCCTGATCGACAAGGCCACCGAGCAGTTGAAGCAGGTGTTCATGACCAAGAACGACCTGCTGATCCTGACGGCGTCCGGCACCGGCGCCCTGGAGGCGTCGCTGGTCAACACCCTGTCCCCCGGCGACCGGGTCCTGTCGGCCACGGCGGGGTCCTTTGGCGACCGGTTCACCGACATGGCGGAGGCCTACGGCGCCGACGTGAAACGCTTGGAGTTCGAGTGGGGCGGTCCCATCGACCCCGGCGCCATCCGCAAAGTCCTGCAAAGCGAACCCAAGATCAAAGCGGTGCTGGTCACCCACAACGAAACCTCCACGGGCGTGACCCATCCGATGGAAGAGATTGCCAAGGTCGTTAAGGGCGAGTTCGACAAGCTGCTCCTGGTTGACGCGGTGTCCAGCCTGGGCTGCATTCCCCTGCCGGTGGACGCCTGGGGCTGCGACCTGGTGGGCACGGCTTCCCAGAAGGGGTTCATGATCCCGCCGGGCCTGGCCTTCATCAGCATCAGCGAGCGGGGCTGGGAAGCCCAGCAGACCGCCAAGATGCCCCGGTTCTACTTTGACCTGGCCGAAGCCAGGCGTTTCCTGAAGCAGGGCCAGACCCCCTTCACCCCCAACCTGTCAGCGCTCTACGGGCTGAGCTTGGCCCTGGACAAGCTGCTGGACGAAGGGTTGGAGAGCGTCTTTGGACGCCATGCCGGCATCGGCCAGTTGACCCGCGACGGCGTGCGTGAGTTGGGTCTGGAGTTGCTGGTGGCCGACGAGTCCTACGCGTCGAACACGGTGACCGCAGTCAAGATGCCCGAAAGCGTCGACGGCAAGAAGTTCTTGCGCCTGATGCGCACCGATCATAACGTGGTGCTGGCGGGCGGTCAGGGCAAGATGAGCGACGACATCTTCCGCATCGGCCACCTGGGCCACGTGACCGAAAATGACATCAACGGCGTCATGGCGGCGCTGAAAGAAGTTCTGCCCGAAGTGGGTTTCAACCCGTAGCAATCAGCCCGTCCCAGTGGGATAATTGAACCAGCAATGGTATCCGCCGGAGTAACGCTGACGTTACTCCGGCGTTATGATTCCAGGCCGGTTTTGGGAGGTGCCCAAAGTGGCTATTTCTCAACTCGAACAGGCGATGGCCACCCTTCGGCTGGGCATTGCTGAGATGCGCAACAGAGAAGAGCAGTTGGACGCCCTGGTCAGCCAGTTCCAGACTCAACTGCGCCGCCTGCCCCGCCAGGCCGTCTATGGCCAGACGTCCCTGGACTCGTCGCTGACCGCCATGGGGGAGATCGAGGAGCGGCTTGAAGACGCCGTGGCCAACCGGCGCAGGCTGTTGGAGATCAAGAAGACGGCCACCCTGGAACTTGAAGCCCTGGAATTGCTGAAACGGGTGGACGAGGCCCGGTCCCAACTGGCCGATCTGAAGAAGAACGGGACAACCGCCGGGCCTGCCGGGCCTGCCGGGGAAGATGTCGAGTCGGAGGTCCGGCGTTTGGAAGGGTTCATCGCCGCCAACAGCCGTCAGGCCGAGCAGGCCATTACCGAGCGGTTCCGTGAGAGAACCAGCGAGCGGACCAACGGCGGCCGGTCAGCCGGTTAGTCTTTCTTAAAGGTTCCCTTCTAAGATTTCCATTCCAGGCGGTCGGTCTTTCCTAAAGTTCACCTTCCAGCCGGTTGATCACCAGGCCGGTGGGCAGCTTGGGAAAGAAAAAAGTGGACTTGCGGGGCAGCCGCTGTCCGCCGCCCACGATGCTCTCGAAGGCGTCCAGCGGGAAGGGCTTTAGCAAGAAAGCCATCTGTAGTTCGCCGCTCTTGGCGCGGCTGACGGCCTCTGCGTGATCGTGTATGAATCCCAGGTGGTCCAGGGTGGCGTCGCCTAGTTCCGGCCGCAGCACCTGCTCCTCAAGCACCCAGGCCTCGGATGCGGCAAGTGGGCCCCAGTCCGGGGCAACGGCCGAGTCTTTCAGCGTTAGCAGCCGGGCGCCTATCTGGTCCACCGACGCCATCAGTCGCTGGCCGGCGCCCAGCCGGGTCACCTGCTCAACCAGCGCGTCAGCGTCGCCCGAGACAGGCTCCGAATCGAACAGCTCGTCCAACCTGGCTTTAATTTTGCCCAGTTTTTCTTCGGGGACGCCGTTCAGCGTGCGGTGGTAGCCAAGCACGACCAGTCCAGGGTCGTCGAAGGCGATCAGGGTCATCATCACGAAGTTGTGGGCCAGGTTGCCCGCCGTGGCCCCGGCGTTCTCGGCGTGGCGGTCCAATTGGTACTGCCTGGCCGCCTCGTAGCGGTGGTGGCCGTCGGCAAGGTAGACGGGCCGGCTGGCGAAAAACTTCTTGATCTGGCCCTGCACGTCCGGGTCGGAGATGGGCCACAGGGCGGTGGCGCTGCCCGAGCCGTCCTTGGCGTCAATCTCCGGCGCGCCGCTCATCACCTGCTTGAACAACGGGTCCAGCACGCCCTCGGCGTCGCGGTAGATCGACATTATCGGGCTGATGTTGGCCGACAGGGACTCCATCAACATGACCCGGTCGCGGATGGCCGGGGCTTCGGTGTACTCGTGGGGCAGCACCTGCCGCGTCTGATAGTCCTCCAGGCCCACGGAGGCGATGAGTCCCACTCTGACCATGTTCTTGCCGGCCATGGGAAAGCTGTGACGCATCAGGTAGTAGCAGGGTTCAGGGTCTTGGCGCAGCACCCCTTCCTGCCTCCAGCGGTCAAACAGCCGGGAGGCCTCGGCGTATTGCTCTTTCACCGAAGAATTCCAGTCCAGGCCCTCGCCGGCCTCCAGGTGGATAACGTTGTACTGGTTCCGGCGTTTGAGGGCCTCCTGAGTTTCGGTCGTTATCATGTCGTAGGGCGGGCACAGCACCGAGGCCATGTCTCCCACCGTCTCCGGGTTGTACCGCCATCCCCTGAAGGGGCTTACCGTTGCCATTCCACCCACCTGATCGCGAGATTTACGCTTAATATAGAAAGCCCGAATAAATAAGCCCGGACTATCTGGCCCGATTATAGGTGAACCCCTAAGACCAGTCCACAGGCGCGGGCGAGGTGAACTGGTTCGTGTTGGGCGGTCTTGGTGTTGTGATATACTCGGTGCTTGCTCAGGCACGGATACAGACCGGATATTTTTCAGACCAAAGAGGAAGGTAGCCCATGGCCGGCCCAATCACCCGCGTAGACGGCGGCACCATAACCACCGCCCGAGGCTTCCGAGCCGGGGGCACCTACGTGGGCATCAAGACCTACTCCGAAGACAAGATGGACATGGGGATGCTTCTGTCCGACACGCCATGCTCCGTTGCTGCGGTGTTCACCAAGAGCACCCTGGTGTCTCCGTCGGTCACCCTGAACCGGGAGACCCTGAGGGCGGGCGCGCCGGTGAGGGGGCTGGTGGTCAATTCGGGCATCGCCAATGCCGGGGTGGGTGAGCAAGGCTATATCGACGCCAAGGAGATGGCCGCCGTGGCCGCCGCTGGATTGGGCGTGAAGCCCGCGGAGGTCCTGGTCTTCAGCACCGGTGTTATCGGTGTCGAGCTGCCCATGACCCTCATCAAGAAAGGCGTGGATGAGATCCAACTTGCGGAAGATGGTGGCAACTCTTTGGCCCGGGCCATGATGACCACCGACACCCGGACCAAGGAAGCCGGTGTTTCGGTCAACCTGGGCGGCGCTGAGATCAATATCTGCGGCGTGGCCAAGGGCTCGGGGATGATTCACCCAAATATGGCTACCATGCTCTGCTTCGTGGCCACCGACGCCGCAGTGGAGCAGGACTTCATGCGGGCTATTCTGCCTGATATTGCCGACAACACCCTGAACATGCTGGACATTGACGGCGATACCAGCACCAACGATAGCCTGGTGGTCCTGGCCAACGGGGCCGCCGGCAACAGCCCCATATCCGGCGGCAGCGCCGACGCCGAGGTATTCAAAGAGGCGTTGACCGACGTTTTGGTCCAGTTGACCCGTCAGTTGGCCCGGGACGGGGAGGGAGCGACCCGCCTGTTGGTGGCCGAGGTCCGGGGCGCCAAGAACACCGCTGACGCCCGTTTGGCGGCCAAGACCATCGCATCATCGCTGTTGATCAAATCGGCAGTATACGGGGCAGACCCAAACTGGGGCCGGTTGATCATGGCTTTGGGCCGCTGCGGGGCCGAGACCGTCGAGTCGAAGATCGATCTGTACATCAACGGCGTTTGCATCATGGAAGGCGGCAGGCCGGTGCCCTTCCACCGGGACGCCGTGGTCGCGTTGATGCGTGGCGACGAGGTTACGTTCGGGGTTAACTTAAATCTTTCGGACGGTCAGGCCACCGCATGGGGCTGCGACCTTACCGAAGAATACGTGGTCATCAACAGTGCCTACACCACTTAGCCTTGCCTCTATTTTAGGGACCGGCCCGCGCACCCGTAGGCTGCGTCTGCATTCCCGTTAGATATTCGGGCGTGGGACGGCCGTTCCCAATGGCAGGGCCGACGGCAGTCTGATTGCTTTTTCCGGCAGCTTTCGTGGTCCCTCCTCTGGCAGCCGATTCCACACCCTTTGAACCCAATGTTGGTCTGAGTTTTTTTGTTTGGAGGAAGGAGTGCCGGGCCATCCAATCGTTGTAAAGATCGGTGGCAGCACCCTGGGAAGTCACGACACCAGCCTTAGGGACCTGGTCCGGTTGCAGGAGGAAGGGCGGGAGGTGGTGGTGGTCCACGGCGGCGGGAACGTGATCTCCCAATGGATGCAGCGTCAAGGTCTGGCGCCCAGGTTCGTGGGCGGCCTGCGGGTTACCGACGCGCCCAGCCTCGAGATAGTGGTGGCCGTCCTAACCGGACTGATCAACAAGGAACTGGTCTCCATGATGCAAGAATTCGGCGGCCGGACCGTGGGCCTGAGCGGCATTGACGGTGGCATGGTCGAAGCCAAGATCGGCAATCCGGAACTGGGGTTTGTGGGCGAGGTAACCAACGTGAACAGCGGGCTGATCAGGGCATTGCTGGACAGCGGGTATATACCCATTATCGCGCCCCTCGGCGTCCACGTGCGCGACGGCTCCGAGCATGCGGGCAGTCCGCTGAACATTAACGGCGACACGGTCGCGGGAGAACTGGCCTACGCATTGGAGGCCGAGCAACTGATCTTCCTGACCGACGTCGCCGGCGTCATGGACGGCGGCGGCCGCGTTATCAGGCGGCTGGACCGGCGCCGGGCCAACATCCTGTTCAACTCCGGCGTCATCCAGGGTGGGATGATTCCAAAGCTGTCTGCCTGTCTGCGGGCGCTGGAACGCTCTCCCGTGGCCAACATCATCGATGGGCGCCAACCCAACGCTTTGTTGGAATGTTTGCGGGGCGATTCGTCCGGGACCACCATTGTTGGCGATTTCGGAAATGCCCGCAGAACTTGATCTCATAACCCCGCCGTTGCATAGCCTATGAGCTACGATCTGACAAGCGACGCCGGTCAGCCGGAAGCCCCGGTCCTGCCGGGAATCTCAGCCGCTAACCTGCGGCGGGTCCGCAACGGCAGCATTATCGCCGTTGGCCTTCTGTTCGCCTTTTTAATCCTGTGGTGGCTGCGGACCGTCTATACCGATTGGCTGTGGTTCGGTGAGCTGGGCTACCGGAGTGTCTTCACCAAGATCCTGGTGATGAAGGTCTGGCTCTTCATCGGCGGGACGGCGGTGGCGGCCGCAGCCCTGGCGGTCAACTTCTATTTCACGTTCCGGTTCTCCCGGGGCCCATCGACCCTCGCCGTGACCGATGACGCGATGCGGCTGTTGCGTGCGCTCTTGGTGGCGGCCGTGGCCGTCACCGTCTTGACCGCCGCGCCCATTTTCGGCTCGTCCGCCGCAGGCCACTGGGAGACCTTCCTGCTGTTTTTGAACAAGGTTTCCTTCGGGATTGCCGACGCCGAATTCGGCCAAGACCTCTCGTTCTTCGTCGTGACCCTGCGGATGCTCCACTTCATCCACGGCTGGGTCATGGGCATCCTCATCACCTCCGTGGTGATGTCTCTGCTCCTTTATGCCGGCATCTACGGGCTGAGGGGACTGAACTTCTTCCTGGCGCCGCGGATGCTAAAGCACATGGGCATCCTGGGCGGCATTTTGATGTTGAGCATTGCAACCGGACATGTCCTGGCCGTCTACGAGCTGGTCCTGTCGCCGGGAGGCTTGGTGGCCGGGGCCGGTTACGCCGACATCCATGCCCGCATCCCGGTGCTCTGGCTGATGACCGGTATCGCAGTCCTGGGCGCCGGCGGCTTCTTCGTCAGCAACTATTTCGGCGGTCTCAGGCTGATGGTGGGTTCCTTCAGCCTCTGGGTCATCATGTTGCTCCTGGCCAACCTGGCCTTTCCGGCGCTGTTCCAACGCTTCCAGGTGGACCCCAACGAGTTCGAACGGGAGCAGGTCTACATCGCGCGGAACATCGAGGCCACCCGGGCCGCCTACCAACTAGACCAGGTGACACCGGTGGCGCTCCCGGCGGTGCGCGCTGTGGACGCCAAGGTGGTGGCCGAAAACCTGGCGGTCATTGAGAACATACGGCTGTGGGACGTGGAGCCGCTGCGAGAAGCCTACAACCAACTCCAGTTCATGGAGCTGTACTACAACTTCTTGAACATGGACTCGGACCGTTACATATTGGATGGACGGCTGCGGCAGGTGCTGTTGGCGGCCCGGGAGTTGGACCCCGATAGCCTGCCCCCCGACGCCCGCAACTGGGTGAACCGTACGCTCCAGTACACCCACGGCTACGGCGTCGCCATGAGTCCGGCCACCGGCTTCACCCCGGAGGAGGGACGCCCCGAATTCTTCATCCAGGACATTCCCATCCGCGGGGAATTTCCCATCCAGCGGCCGGAGCTATATTACGGGGAATCCCCGGCGCCCTTCGCCATAGTGAACAGCGCCGCTCCGGAGATAGACCCATCGGGAAGTGACCTGCACTACGACGGCGACGGAGGAGTGACGCTGGGTTCGACATTCCGGCGGCTGGCTTATGCCTGGCAGTTCGCCGATATCAACATATTTCTCAGCGACCAGATCACATCCGGCACCCGCATCCAGTACCGGCGGCAGATAAGCCGGCGGGTGCAGGCGCTGGCGCCTTTCTTGACCATGGACGCCGACCCGTATCCGGTGGTGGACGAAGCGGGCAAGCTGTGGTGGCTGCAGGACGCCTTCACCAATACCGACCGCTACCCATACTCGACCCACTCGGACAACGGCTTCAACTACATCCGGAACAGCGTCAAGGCGGTGGTGGACGCCTTTAGCGGCGAGGTGTCCATCTATGTCATGGACCCCGACGACCCGCTGCTGAGGATGTACCGCCGCGCTTTCCCGGACCTGTTCATGGACTTCGCCCAGATGCCTGCCGACCTGCAGGCGCACATCCGCTATCCCAACGGTCTGTTCTCGGTCCAGGCCGATATGTACCTGCGCTATCACATCACCGATCCCCAGGTGTTCTTCAACCAGGCGGAGCAGTGGGCCATCCCTCTGGACAACCGCTTTGGCCAACGGGGGGTCGAGGTCCATCCCTCGTACCTGATATTGCAGATGCCCGGCGGCGACCGCGTAGAGTTTGTGTTAATGTTGCCCTTCACCCCGGCCGGCGGGAAGAAGAACCTGGTTGGCTGGTTGACGGCCCGGAACGACGGGGAACATTACGGCAAGCTCAACGCCTTCATAGTGCCCAGCGATCCGCAGGTCCATGGGCCCAGTCAGGTGGAGGCGCGGATCGAGATCGACCCGGTGATTTCCCAGCAATTCACCTTGTGGGGAGGGGAGGGGCCCGGGTCTCGGATCGTCCGGGGCCAGCTATTGGTCATACCGGTGGGCGATGCGATAATCTATGTGGAGCCTTTATATCTTCGGTCGGAAAGTTTGGCCTTTCCGGAGCTCAAGAAGGTGATCCTGGCCGACGCCAGCAACGTGGTGATGGCGGACAGCGTCGCCGAAGGATTGGCCATGTTGCTGGAGGATGGGGCGCCTTCCCGTGTGTCTGAGGCAGGTGGGGACGGCCAGGCGGCTCCGGGTACGGACGACCTGCGGTTGATCGAGGATGCGGTCTCCGGGCTGGACGAGGCCCTGAAGGAGCTTCAAGAGGCTGTGGAACGCCTACGAGAATCATTGGGAGGAGACGGCCCGCAATGACCAAGAGCAGCGAGTGGATCGAGGTCGAGAAGAAGTATTACGCCCAGACGGTGCGCCGCCAACCGGTGGTGCTGGTCAGGGGCGAAGGCACCCGCGCCTGGGACGCCGACGGCAAAGAGTATCTGGACTTCGTGGCCGGCTGGGCCGTGAACCAGTTGGGCCACTGCCACCCGGTGGTGACCAAGGCCATCGCCGATCAGGCCGCCACCCTGATGCAGGTCTCCAACCAGTTCTACAGCGTGCCCCAACTGCAATTGGCGGAGACCCTGATCGAGAACAGCGCCCTGGACCTGGTCTTCTTCGGCAACAGCGGGGCCGAGGCCAACGAAGGGGCCATGAAACTGGCTAAGCGTTACGGCAAGCTCAACCGCGACGGCGCCTACGAGATCATCACGGCCCTGAACTCCTTCCACGGCCGCACCATGGGCACGCTGGCCGCCACCGGCCAGCCCCACTATCAGGCGAATTTCACTCCGCTGCAGCCTGGGTTCGTCCACGTCGACTACAATGACGTCGAGGCCATCATGAACGCCACCACCGACCAGACGGCGGCGGTGATGATCGAACCGGTGCAGGGCGAGGCCGGCGTGGTCATTCCCGACGACGACTACCTGAAGCGGGTCAGAGACTGGTGCGACAAGCAGGGGATCCTGTTGATACTGGACGAAGTGCAGACCGGCATGGGACGCTTGGGCAGCCTGTTCGGATACCAGGAATACGGCATTGAGCCCGACGTCATGACCCTGGCCAAGGGACTGGGCTACGGCGTGCCCATCGGAGCGTTCCTGTCCAAGGAGCATTGCATGGCCCTGGTGCCCGGCGACCACGGCTCGACCTTCGGCGGCAACATGCTCACCACCGCCGCCGCCTACGCCGGGACCAAGTTCCTCATCGACAACGACATTCCCGCCAAGACCAAGGAGATGGAGCCCTACCTGCTGGGCCGGTTGAACGACCTGAAGGGCCGGTTCTCCTTCATCTCCGAGGTGCGCGGCAAGGGCCTGCTGGCGGCCATGGACTTCGAGAGCGAGATCTCCGGCCAGGTGCTCACCGCCGCCAACGAGGCCGGCATCCTGTTGAACGCGCCCAGGCCCACCACCATCCGCTTCATGCCGCCCCTGACCATCACCAAGGAAGAGATCGACCAGGGTATGGAGCGCTTGGGCAACGCCCTGGCGACCATCTGATTCCAGACGGATAGAACCAAATAATGGCAAAGCCAAAAATCGTGCTGGCCTACAGCGGGGGACTGGACACCACCGTGGCGGTCCCTTGGCTGCAGGAGAAGTACGACGCCGACATAATCACCCTGACCGTCGACCTCGGCATGGTGGACCTGGAGTCCATCCGCCAGCGGGCGCTGAGCATCGGCGCCGTGGAGGCCCTGACCGTTGACGGCAAGGAGACCCTGGTGAACGAGTTCCTGTTCCCTTCCCTGCAGGCAGGGACCATCTACGAGGAACAGTATCCGTTGGCCACTGCCTTGGGAAGGCCGCTGATCGCCCGCTATCTGGTGGAGGCGGCGCGGGAGCACGACGCCTACGCCATCGCCCATGGTTGCACCGGCAAGGGCAACGACCAAGTCCGGTTGGAGGTCGGCATCGCCGCGCTGGGGCCGGACATCAAGGTCGTCGCTCCCATACGGGATTGGGGCATGAGCCGGGATGACGAGATTGAATACGGCCAAGCGCGCAACCTGCCCATCGACGCCAACCGCAGCCGGTTCTCCACCGACGAGAACCTGTGGGGCCGGAGCGTGGAGGCCGGAGAACTGGAGGACCCCTGGCTGGAACCCCCCGAAGACGCCTACGAATGGACCAGTCCCGTGGCCGGCGCCCCCGATGAACCCGCCTACGTCGAGATTCATTTCGAGTGCGGCGTGCCCACGGCGGTGGACGGCGAGACCATGGCCGGGACCGATTTGATAAGTCACCTGAACACTCTGGCCGGTACCCACGGCGTGGGGCGCATCGACCACGTGGAGAACCGGTTGGTGGGCATCAAATCCAGGGAGGTCTACGAATGCCCGGCGGCCACGGTGCTGCACACGGCCCATACCTCGCTGGAAGCCATGACCCTGACCAAAGACCAGGCCCGCACCAAAGCCCGCATCGCCCAGGAATACGCCGACGTGATCTACAACGGCCTTTGGTTCACCGCCCACCGGACCGACCTCAACGCCTACGTGCAGAGCACCCAACGGTTCGTAACCGGAGACATCCGGGCGCGGCTGCATAAAGGGACCTGCACCGTGGTGGGACGGCAGGCGCCCAAGGCTTTGTACGACTACGGCTTGGCTACCTACGACCGGGCGGACGAGTTCGACCACGGTTCGGCCGAGGGCTTCATCAAGATCTACGGGCTTTCGGTGCGCACCGAGAACCAGGTCCAGTCGGACTGAGTCTGCCTAGTACCCAGTTTCTGAAATAGCCATTGCGGTCATTCGTTCGTGGTGAGCTCCGTCGAACCATGACGGCGCCGAAGCCAAGGCCCTTCGACGGGTCTCAGGACGAACGGTTGGTAACGCGGATTATCGATTGGAAGTACCAATCCTGGAGAATCTATGACAGTAGCCGCCCGCATGAACGACCTGGGCACCGAGTCGGCATTTGAGGTGCTGGCCAAGGCCCGGGCATTGGAGGCCCAGGGGAAAGAGATAATCCACCTGGAGATCGGCGAGCCCGACTTCGAAACCCCCAGACACATCGTCGAAGCCGGGATGCAGGCCATCAGCGACGGGTTCACCCATTACGGCCCCACGGCGGGTCTGCCCGAGTTGCGCGAGGCCATCGCGCGGAACAGCCGGGAGGTCCGCGGGACCGACACCGACCCGGCCAACGTGGTGGTGACGCCCGGCGCCAAACCCATCATGTTCTACGTGCTCTTGGCCCTGGGCGAACCGGGCGTCGAGGTCATCTACCCCAACCCCGGCTTCCCCATCTACGAGTCCATGATCAAGTTTTCCGGGGCCACTCCGGTGCCCATGCAACTCCTGGAGGAGAAGGACTACCACCCCGATCTGGACGCGCTGCCCGGCCTGATCACCGGTAAGACCCGGCTGATAATCATCAACTCGCCGGAGAACCCCTGCGGTTCGGCCCTCAGCAAACAGGAGCTGGAAATCATCGCCGGCCTGGTGAAACAGCACCCCGGCCTATACGTCCTGGCCGACGAGATCTACAAGGATATTCTCTACACCGGCGAGCACTACAGCATCTCTTCCATCCCCGGCATGCAGGAGCGCACCATCATCCTGGACGGCATGTCCAAGAGCTACGCCATGACCGGCTGGCGTCTGGGCTACGGGATAATGCCCGAGGAACTGGTGCCCCATGTGGTGAAACTGGCCGTGAACAGCGTGTCCTGCGCCGCTACTTTCACCCAGAAGGCGGCCGTGGCGGCGCTGGAAGGCCCCAGGGACGAGATTGAGGCCATGGTCGCTGAGTTCGGCGTCCGGCGCAGGCTCATCACCGATGGACTTCGCAGTATCCCAGGGATCAAATGCCCGGAGCCCGAGGGAGCTTTCTACGTCTTCCCCAGCATCAAGGGGACCGGGCTCACCAGCAGCGAATTCGAGGAGCGGGCGATGAACGAAGCCGGCGTCGCTCTGCTGTCCGGCAGCGCCTTCGGCGAGTACGGAGAAGGATACGTCCGCCTGTCCTACGCCAACTCCCAGGAAAACATTAAAAAGGCCATCGGCCAGTTGGACAAGTTGGTCCGAAGCATCTAGTTAATAGGAAAACGGAGGGCAAAATGCCAGAGATCAAAGTGGTCCATCCAGACGGCCTGGAAGTCGAAATTAAATCGGGCGCCATGACCCGGTTGGCCGGGGTGTCCGAGAAGCTGACCGGCTCCACGGGCATCCACCTGGCGGTGGCCACCATCCCTCCCCACTGCGCCTCCAGTCCCCACTACCACGTAAATTGCGAGTCGGCCATCTACGTGGTCAAGGGCCACGGCCGGTTCGTGGTCGGGGACAACCTGGAGACCGAGCTGGCCATCGGCCCCGGAGACTTCATCTACGTCCCGGCCGAAGCGGTCCACCAACCGGTCAACGACGGTTCCGAAGACCTGGAAATAATCGTCGCCCGCAACACCCCGGTGGAGATAGTGGTCGAGGTGGAGCCGTCCAAGGCGTAGACCGCCCTTTCCCGGTTGGGCCACGTCCAATCGTTTATGACATGCAACCGCCCCCGCTCATCCTGAGCTCGTCGAAGGGCCTCGGCTTCGGCGCCGTCATGGTTCGACGTCCTTCCACGGAAGGACACTACGAACGGTTGGTAACGCGGATTATCGATATGAAGTACTGGCTAAGCTTAGTGGGCCGCCTCGCCCTCTTCTTCCCGGCGGCGGTTCTCGCGGTTGGTGATCAATCGGATGGCTTCATCGGCGCCCATCCGGCCCACCGGCCCGGAGGCGTACATGGCCCCCAGCACCACGCCGCCCCGGCCCAATAGGAACTCGGAGGGCTGGATGTAACCGCCCCGGTCCTCGGACCACCAGCTCCCAATCAGGTCGCCGTCCGCTTTGGTTGCGCCGTAAGCGACGGGGAAGGACAATCCCTTGTCCTTTACTTCCTGGGCGTGTTCTTGGTTATCGACGCTGACGGCGATGATGGTCGTTCCCAATTCCTCCAGCGCCGCTTTGTTTGCTTCCCACTCGGCCAACTGCCGGTTGCAGTAGGGTCACCAATGGCCCCGGTAGAAGAGCAGGGCTGTGTACCGGCTGGGCGCATCGTCGGGCAGGGTCAGCGTGCCCCCGTCCAGCAATTTGAGGGTGATCTTGGGGAGACGGTCCCCCTGCTGCAGCTTTTCGCCCATTGTCACTCCTTTTACAGGCTACGCTTGGCCTAGAGGTGCGCGATTGAATTCGATGCTTTACGCCGGCGAAGGGTGCGAGGCGGTGCCAATACCGCCGAGGCCCCGGCAGAATAGCTGCCAGCATAGCCGTGGCCGGACAGCCCGTCAACATCGTGGCGTCTTCACGCGGCCGGGGAGCATCGCCACGCGATTGGAAAGAGATTTGACCTATCACCGGCCCTGGGTTACTCTGCCCCCAATTTAACTGGATGGACCAGGCCCCAAACGTTTTTTTATTTAGTACGGAGGCAGACCGTGAAGCAAGTTACGAGCAATGTTTGGGTCGAGACCGAGACACGGGGTTGCAACTTCGGATTCGTGACCACCACCGACGGCATCGTCATGATCGACAGCCCCCACAAGCCGACCACGGCCATGTGGCTGAAGTCTGAGATTGAGAAACGGGGACTGCTCCGCTACATCATCAACACCGAGCCCCACGGCGACCATTGGACGGGGAACGCCTTCTTCGACGCTCCGGTCATCGCCCACGAGGGAGTCCGGACCCGCATGCTGAACACCGACATGGCCGAGCACGTCGCCAGGGTGGGCACCTTCGGGCCGGACGAACCGGCTTTGCTGGAGGGATACACAGCCAACGCGCCGGTAATCACCTTCCGCGACAGCATGACTATCCACGTGGGCGGCCACACCTTTGAGATGATTCACATGCCCGGCCACACCCTCTATCAAGCGGCGGTGATCGTGAAAGAGGAGGGAGTGGTTTTCACCAGCGACAATATCTTCCACGGCGTGCAGACCTGGCTGCACGAGGCCAACCCGGACCTATGGCTGGTGGCGTTGGAGTCGCTGCGGAAGCTGAATGAGGACATCTTCGTGCCGGGGCACGGCGCGATGTGCGGCAAGGACTACCTGGATGAGCAGGGATCCTTCATCTCTGAGTGGAAGGACTACGTTAAGGACGCCGTGGACCGGGGCATGACCAGGGAGGAGGCGGTGGCGGCTCTGACGAAAATGACCGACCGTTACCCCATGGACGTGGAGCAAGAGGGCATGGCGCCCATGGTGATGCGCCTCAACGCCGGCAACCTCTACGACTTCTTGACCGGCCCCTGGCCGCCCGCATCTATTTCTGGGGCCGCCGTCGCCACCCGGCTGCCCAGCGACGACCGGTAGATGGGGGCAAGACGGCGAGCGGCGCAGTCCCACGCTTTCAGGGTTCTGGCGGCGACCGTTAGGTTGGACCTAGTGGAACACCACCATTTTGAGCTCGGTCATCTCTTGGACGGCGTAGGCCGGGCCCTCTTTGCCCATGCCGCTGTCCTTGAGTCCGCCATAGGGCATGAGGTCGGCCCGCCACTGGGGAGAGGAGTTGATATGTAGATTGCCCGACTCCACCTCTTTGGCGAACCGCATGGCCCAGTCGATATTTTGAGTAAAGATCCCGGCCGATAACCCGAAGCGGCTATCGTTGGCCATGTTGATCGCCTCGTCGATGTCTTCGAAGGCGCTGACCGCGACCGCCGGGCCGAACAACTCCTCTCGAGATATCCGCATGTCCGCCGTGGCGTCGGCCACGATTGTCGGCGAGTGAAGGGTGCCCTCCCAGTCACCACCGGCGACGATCCGCGCCCCTTGGTCCACCGCTTCCCCGATCCATTGGCCGACCCTGGCGGCGTCGGACTCCCGGATCATCGGCCCCATGCGCATGGATTCATCCATTGGGTTGCCGGTGGTGAACGCCTCAGTGGGAGCGATCAAAGCGTCCAGGAAGTCGGCGTATATCCGCCGGTCGGCGAACACCCGCTGGGTGGAGATGCATACCTGGCCCGCGTTGCTGAAACTGCCGCTCACCGTCGCCGCCGCCACCTTCTCTATGTCGGCGTCGGACATGACGATGAGGGGGCTGTTGGACCCCAACTCCATAGTCACCTTCTTGATCCCGGCGTTACGGCAGATGCGGTCCCCCACCTCCATACTCCCGGTAAAAGTGATCTTGCGCACCCGGGGATCGCCGGTCAGCGCATCACCAATCTCACTGCCCGGACCGGTGACGCATTGGATCGCGTCTTGGGGAAGGCCCGCCTCCAACAGTATTTCGACGAGCTTCAGGGCTGATAGCGGCGTGTCCCCGGCGGGCTTGAGCACCACCGAGTTCCCGGCGGCCAACGCCGGGCCGACTTTGTGGCACACCAAGTTTAGAGGGAAGTTAAAGGGGCTGATCGCCGCCACCACTCCCACCGGGACCCGGATGGTAAACCCGAATTCGTTGACGTTTCCCGGGGCCGCGTCCAAGGGTACGGTCTCGCCGTGCAACCGCTTGGCCTCTTCCGACGAGATGGTAATAGTCTGGATGGCGCGCTGCACTTCGCCCCGGCCCTCGGTGATTACCTTGCCCTCTTCCAGAGTAATGGTCCGGCCCAGCTCCTCAGCCCGCTGGCCCATGAGCTCCGCAGCCCGGTGCAGTATGGCGTAACGTTCGTAGGAGGTGAGCTTGGCCATCGCCTTGGCCCCGCGTACAGCGCTGCCGATGGCCAATTCCACGTCGGCCGCGGTACCCCGGGGCACCGTGTCGATCACCGACTTATCGAAGGGATTCACCACGGGCGTAGTCTCCGCCCGGTCCACCCATTCACCATTGATGTACATTTTCATGGCGTTCCCTCCAACAAAAATTTTGCCGCCGTGGCAGGGCGCCAACGGGGGTTTTGGGAATTGATGCCTACAGGATAATGGCTGGGAAAAGGAGGCGCAACCACACCGCGCCGCGTAAGAAACCGCTGCCCAAGGCGGCATGCGGCAGCCAAATGTTCAACCAAGAACCGCTGTAGACAGCCCAACAAGCACCAGAGACGGCGTGATTCCAATTTATGGATTTGGGTCCGGGTCATCAATGGGGACGTCCCCGCTCTCCCTCTCCATCATGGCTTCCACGCCATCGGATTCTCCGAAGCTCAGGTGGTCCCGCAGCTTCGCCACCAAAGCTTCGACTTCCGATGGGTCGGTATGATAACGGTTGAGCGAGTGGCGCAGCATCTCCAGCCCTGCTTCCATCTGGGGCCAGACCACTTCCCGCACCCCCAACTCCTGGAACCGCTCGCCTTCTTCCCGCCAATGGACCCTGGCGACTATGTCCAAATCGGGCGCGACGCGGATGGCGTGTTGGGCGGTGACCCAAGCCGCCAGCGGGTCTCCAACGCTGATGACCATCAGGCGGGCATACCTGACCCGGGCGACCTCCAGCACCGTCTCGCTGTCGCTCGAGCCGTGTATGACTTTATGCCCCAGCTTCTTCCATTCAGCCACCACGTAGGGGTCCAGATCGATCCCGATGATGGGCACGTTATGCTGGATGAGTTCTTCCGCCACCAGATGGCCCACGCGGCCCAAGCCACAGACTATGGCATGGCCGCGCATCGGCGGTATCCGTTCTTCCGAATGACTGTCGCCAAGCCGGTGGGGACGCAAAATACGCACCCGGTGTCCTAGCCGGTTAATCGCTTGCGATCCCCCAGCCAGGAGGAGGGGAGTCAGCGCCATGGTTATTACCGCCGAAACAACGATCAAGGTCAGGAAATCCTGGTCGACAATCCCAAGCGTCGTGGCGGACCCCACCAGGATGAAGCTGAATTCACCAATCTGCCCCATTCCCAGACCGGTCAGCAGCGAGGTATGGGGGAGGAATCCGAAACCGCGTACCAATACGGTTGTGATGGCGAATTTCACCAATATTATGGAGGCGACCAGGGGCAGCACCAGATCAAGGTTGTCAACGACGAACCCGGGATCAGTGAGCATGCCCAGGGACACGAAGAAAAGGGCGCCGAAAGTGTCCCGGAGAGGCACAACCTCGGATAGGGCCCGGTGGCCGAAGTCGGTCTCACTGAGCAGCAGTCCGGCCACAAAGGCCCCCAGAGCTGCGGAGAGCCCCAAGCTTTCGGTGGCGGCGGCGGAAACGAAGGTTATCGCCACCACGGCGACGATGAAAATCTCCCTGGACCCCAAACTGGTGATCCGGCCCAATAGCCAGGGAATGCCCTTGCTTCCAAGAACGACCATTAGGCCCAGTAAGGCCCCTGCCTTGAGCAGTCCTAAGCCCAGATCGGTCAAGAAGTCCCCGCCGCTCAACGCCGGAAGCAGCGCGATTATCGGAACAAAGGCGAGGTCTTGGATCAGGAGGATCCCCGTGAGGATGCGGCCGTGGAGGCTGTGGAGCTCACCCCGGTCGCTCAAGGTCTTCAGCACGACCATGGTGCTGCTGAGGGCCGCCACCAGCCCCAAGACGGCGGCCTCTTCGGGGCGCATGCCCAGCACGAAGAGACCCAGTGGGTAAACGGCGGCGGCGCTGAGAATTATCTGGACGATGCCTGCTCCCACCACCACACGGGTCAACTGGTAGATTTCCCTGAAGGAAATTTCGATCCCGATGGCGAAGAGAAGCAGGATCACGCCCAAGTTGGCAAAGGTCTGGACGCGCTCCGGGTCGTCTACGAATTCGAAAACGCCGGGACCAATCAAGATGCCGAGGGCAATATAGCCGATCAGGGCCGGCAACCGGAGCATCCGCGCGGCCAGGCCTCCCGCGGCGGCGGCGGCAAAGATTACCACCAGATCGGTAAATAGGCCGCCTTCAATATTCATCGGGAGGTTCCTCGATCGTCTATTCGGGTCCATCAACCCGGGATGACTATCTATCTGTGCGACGGTAGCATCCTAGGGAAGCTAAGGCACGGGCTCCGCGCCTTGGGAGCAAGCCGCCCAAATGGCTGACATAATCGTCAGCAAGAGAAGGATGACAAAGGTTTAGGGGAGTGGTTTCATGGGCGGCGTTATACCGGACTGCTAGCCTGCTCGACCTCACCCAAAATTATAAGTCATAACTTTCTCACCTAGCGATCGCGCAAACCGGAGTATTTGAGTGCCATAGTCCAGCATTTTGGGACCGTGTTGGGGTCGTGACTTCTCACTATAAGCGTTAACCCCAGCCGTAGTAGTTCGTGGACGAAGGAAAATTCCTGGGTGTGGACCGAGTGTGTTGGGGACGCTAGAGCCGCCGGTGCTCTGTGGTAGGATTGGCGGATTAAATCCAAGATAATGGGCAGATGGACTTGGAATCAACAATCATCGGCGTATCGGTCAGCCGTATCGAAGGACCGGAAAAAGTCACCGGGGGAACACGCTTCGCCGCCGACGTGATTCTGCCTGGAATGCTATCGGGCAAGATACTGCGCAGTCCTCACCCCCACGCCCGCATCCGGCGGGTTGATGTCTCAGCAGCCCGGCGCGTCCCCGGCGTCAAGGCCGTCGTGACCGGTCCAGACAACCCCGGTTACTACATGGGCAAGGTCCTTCGGGACCTGCCCGTCCTCTGCTGGGACCGGGTCCGCTACATCGGTGACCGGGTAGCCGCGGTGGCGGCGGAGACGCCCGAAGCCGCCGAAGAGGCGCTACTGCTCATCGAAGTAGAGTACGAAGTGCTGCCGGCGGTCTTCGATCCTCTGGAAGCAATGCGGCCGGATGCCCCTCTGCTTCATGACGATGTCGCGGCCTACGAAGGAGCGCCTCTCCACGTTCTGGCGAAGGATGTCCGCAACGGCCAAACGCGGCTCGCCTGGACCAAGGGCGATGTGGCGCAGGGCTTTCGCGAGGCCGACGTGGTCTTAGAGCACTCCTTCTCCGTGCCCAGCCGTCACCAAGGCTATCTGGAGCCCTATGCCAGCGTCATATCGATAGATGATGACGGACGCGTCCAGGCCTGGTGTTCCAGCAAAGCCCCGTTCCGGGCGCGCAGGCAACTGGCGCAAGCAGTCGGCCTACCGGAAGAGCAGATCAGAGTCAACGTCGTCGCGGTGGGGGGCGATTTCGGAGGAAAGGGGGACGCCCGCGACCTTCCCATCGCCTATCTCCTGTCGAAGATGGCGAACCGCCCAGTGAAGATTGTAATGAGTTCCGCAGAAGAACTCACCGCCAGCAACCCAACTCACCCTACCTTCGTGACGATCCGCTCGGGAGTGACTCGCGACGGCCGTCTGACCGCCCGTGAGGTGCGCACGGTACACGCCAGCGGCGCCTATGGCGCCATGAAGCCCAGGGCGTATCTTTCAACGCATCACTACGTCGGCGGCGGCTACCACATCCCCAACACGTCCTTTGAATTCCTGCAGGTGTACACCAACACCACGCCGGGGGGATACTTTCGAGCGCCTGGGGCTCACCAATACACTTTTGCCCTCGAGTCTCACACAGACCTTCTGGCCCAGGAACTGGGGATGGACCCGGCTGAATTCAGACGGATAAACCTCTTGGCTCCAGGCCAAGAGGACGCGCTGGGCCGGCCTTTGCGGCTGGTGAATGCCCGGGAGGTTATGGAAGCCGCCTTGGAAGCGGGCCGGTGGGGACAGCCCAAGACCGGGCCGGGCCATGGCCGGGGAGTTGCCATCTTCGGCCGTCAGATAGGTGGCGGGATCGCCGGAGCCGTAGTAACCGCGGAGGCTGACGGGACGTTCACCGTCATTAGTCCGACCGTGGATATCGGCACCGGTACCCACACAATCGAGCAGCAAATAGTGGCCAGCGAAATGAATGTCCAGCCGTCCCAAGTGAGGGTGCGGCCGGGCGATACCGACAGCACGCCCTACGACGAGGGTCCGCGGGCCAGCAGGGTCACCTACACGGAAGGTCAGGCGGTTGCCAAGGCTTGCGAGCAGATCAGGCAGGCGATCGCAGACGGTGCGACGCTTCCGCTCACCGTGACTTTCGAGCACGAAGCGCCGGAGCCGGACGACATCACCTATTTCAGCGCTCAGGTGGCCGAAGTCCAAGTGGACAGCGAGACCGGTCAGGTTAAGGTACTGCGGTTGGTCACGGCCCATGACGTGGGCACGGTCATCAATCCACTGGCGCATCAGGGCCAGATCGATGGGGGGGTTGTGACGGGTCTCGGTCTCGGTGTCACCGAGGAACTTGTGACCGACGGCGGCCAGGTCCTTAATGGAAATTTGGGAGATTATAAACTTCCGACGATGTCGGACATCCCACCCCTTGAGACGGTGCTAGTACATAGCGCCGGCGGTACCGGGCCCTACGATGCAAAGGCGATTGGGGAGTTGGCGAATAACGCCACCGCAGCCGCGATCGCAAATGCGGTCGCCGACGCTGCCGGATGCCGGTTGTTCGAGCTTCCGATCACATCTGATCGAGTCTACGCGGTCCTTAAATCAGGTCGAAAACCCGAGGGGTCTGACTAATTTCCTGCTTCGGCGTCGATTTCCGCCGGACGCCTGAGACAGCACATAGGAAAAATGTTGCCGGGCAACCAAGCGTTTTGTAACCATTCCCGGTGATAACCGGCCCTTAGGCGACCGGCTCCCATCGAACGGCCCGAGTTCTGAAGCGATTGCCGGTTTCGCGGAACGCCATTATTCAATCGACTTGCCCCTTCATCGCAACTATTGTTAAACTCTATCAACCCAAACAGGGACTCTGCTCGCGGCGGTGAAGTAATGGTAACTACGATCCCCGACGACATGTTTACCCCAGAGGTCATGAACGACCCGTACACCTACTATGGGATGCTCAGAGATGAGGACCCAATCCACTGGAACGAGCTTTACGAACTGTGGGTGATCACCCGGCACGCCGATCTTGTGTGGCTGACCCGGAACCATGAGCTCTTTTCAAGCGCCACGTTCCTCAACGACCAGCGGCCCGCTTATCCCGCGATAGTCGAGGCGGACGAAGAGATCTACCAGGCCGCCTGTCGGTATCAAGGGGATATGTTCATCCAGAAAGACCGTCCGGACCACCTGGAAATGCGCAAGGTCGTTCACCGGTATTTCACCCCCAAGTCCATGGAGGAGTGGCGGCCGTTGGTGGTATCGGCCACCAACCAACTGCTGGATGAGGCCGAGTCCAAGGGTGACGTGGACCTGATGAAGGACCTGGCGGTGCCGCTGCCTCTGCTGGTGATCGCCGAGATGATGGGCGTTCCGGAAGCTGACCGTCTCTATATCCGGACGCTGGCGGAAAAGCTCCTGTTCAACAACCGGGGAGAGCCGGACCGGTACCGGACCTACGTAGAGGGCATGACCGGGATGTTCGACTACGTGTCTCCGCTGCTCGATGAGAGAATGGTCAACCCGGGGGACGACTTCATCTCGGTCCTGGCCGGTGGGGAGAAAGACGGGATTTTCACCCGGGAGCAATCGCTGTCCAATACGGCCTTGCTATTGATTGCTGGGCATGAGACCACGATCAATCTGATCTGCAACGGCACCAAATCTTTGATGGAAAACCGTGACCAATGGGACCTGTTCAAGACCGATACCGAGGGCATGATGGTCCGGACCGCCGAGGAGTGCCTGCGCTACGACTCCCCGGTCAAATCGCTGCCCCGGATTGCCCTTGAAGACGTGGAGCTGGGGGGAAAGACGATTAAGAAGGATGACCGGGTACGGTGGATCATCCCGTCGGCCAACCGCGACCCGGACAAGTTCGAAAACCCGGACGTGATGGACATCAGCCGTTGGCCCAATCCCCACGTCGCATTCGGCGCCGGCGTCCACCACTGTCTGGGGGCCACCATCGCACGGGTGGAGGGTCAAGAGGTGTTCCGGGCCCTGGCGGAACGTTTCCCCAATATGGAAGTCAAACCGCACGAGCCGGAATACCGGCCGACCATGGCCCTGAGATCGATGATGCAGCTGCCGGTGAGCCTCAATTAACCGGCGCTGAAGTATCTCCAGAGCGGATAAAAAAAGCAGCCACCCCGGTTTCACTCGAGTGGACACACTTTGGCGGCGGCGCCGGCGTCCCGACTTTAGTCGGGATCCAGAGCGGTTGGCCTGGGACCGCGTGATGGAGGACAAGCGAAGCGGCGCCCTATCCTCATCAGACGCGGCGCCTGCAGCGGCAAAAAAGGCGGGCATGGCCTACGCCGAGGGCCTCAAGCGCATCAGGTTGGGGTAGGTATGCATTCCGAAATTGACATTTGCGCTGAAGGCATTCGTAGGGGCAGGTTTCCAACCTGCCCTTTTCTTTTGCCGTGGCGGTTGGCAGAGCAAAGGATCTGCCTGGAAGAGGCACGTCGGCGCACCAAGGTTCTGGCGGGCAGAAACATGACTTACGGGTGAGAGGGCGGGTTGCAAACCCGCCCCTACGTCGTTGGATAGTTTTTCCATCTGACGGCGAGCAATGCAGAATCTCAGGCCATCCTTCTCCGGAATGGCGGAGTCGGCTCTGCCGATATTCGGTGGCAGAGCCGCCGCCTCCCGCTTGCGCCAAATGCCCCTCGGACCGCCATCCCCATCACCGGCGCCACCGGGCAATATCCGGGGTGACTCATATTTGGATTTCCGCTACATACCAAGTCGTTTGCTAGGCTACCGGCACCTCACGGAAGTTGGGCATGACTTCTTTGGCGAACAGTTCGATGGACCGGAGCACCTTCTCGTTGGGCAGGCCGGGGAACCCGAAATTGCCGAACACGTGGTTGATGCCGGCTGCCTGGGTCTCTTTCAGCCGCTCGATCACCACCTCGGGTGTTCCCACAAGTGGCGGCAGGCCGGCGTGGCCCGGGTCGTCGCGGCGGTCCCGGTCGGCCTGCCGGTTGGCCCAGTGCTCGTAACCCGGGGGAATGTTCCCATCCTTGTCGATCGGCATCCCGATCAGGCCGTTGTTGCCCTCGGACCTCAGGATGCGCGAAGAGAAATTCTGCAACTCCGCGGCGTCGCGCTCGGCTTCTTCCATAGTCGGCGCCACGTAGATGCCCTTGGACATGGGCGGGTCCAGGTGCTCGTGAGGGTGGCCGTATTCCTCCATCTTCTCCCGCCAGGCCTTGATCACCTGGGGCGCCTGGCCCAGGATGTCGGTTGGCCCGCCGGCGATGACCTGTATCTGGTTCTTGGCGGCGAAATCTATGCTGGCCGGTGAGGTGCTCACCGCCTGGAACAGGGGCGGATGGGGCTGCTGCAGAGGTTTGGGCAGGACCCATAGGTTGTCCACGTTGGTGAACTTGCCGTGGAAAGTGAGCGTCTCTTCGGTCCAGGCATTGCGGATGACATCGACGGCCTCATAGAATCGCTCACGGCTCTCGTTGATGTCCACGCCGATGCCGTCGAACTCCTGACGCTGGTAGCCCGCGCCGATGCCCAGGTTGAGGCGGCCTCCGCTGATTACGTCGATCATCGCGGCTTCTTCGGCCACCATGATCGGGTTGTGCAGGGGCAGCACCACCACGGCGGTGCCGATGCGGATCTGCTTGGTCCGGCCGGCAACCAGGCCGGCGAAGGACCAGATGCCCGATAGCAGCCCATGGCGGGAGAAGCGGTGCTCTCCCAGCCAGACCTCGTCGATGCCCAGTTGGTCGGCCAGTTCTATCTGCTCCAGGGCTTCATCGAGAGACTGTTGTTGTCCTTTGCTCTCGTGCCAGGGAACGATGGTGAAGATTCCAAACTTCATCTGTGGGTCTCCTTATGGTGGCTTGATGACGTTTCGGGTCAGACCGAGTGGTCCTTCCGCGGAAGGACTCAGGCCGTTGGTTCAAGGATACACCGGAGCCGTCAAGGGGGACAAGAATCTTGGGAGCCGGTGGCGGCCGTGGGGCCGCCGGCCAGGTACGGGAACCGGGACTGAATCCGCTCTTGTGGCGTTAGTTCGAGGTCGCCGGGGCGTCGCCGTTCACCGGGGCGTCCCCGTTCATGGGAACGCGGGCGTCGGAGGACCAGCCGAGCAAGCCGGCGGCGAAGTGGAACACTGCATAGGTCTCCAGACCGAAGGGCAGGTAACCCCCGTACCCCAGCAGCGGCATCTGGAAGATTCGGGCGAAATCCAGATACCCGATGTTGTATTCCCAACTTACCGAGGCCTCGTTGTTCCACATCTCCCAGAAGAACCCACAGACCAGGGCGCCAAGCGCAAAGGCGATGACCAGCCGCCAATCGCCGTTCCTCACCTGGGCAATTATGCTGGGCCTGCCGGTGAGACAGTTGATGGGGTCGAAGATGAAGAACAGGCACAACCAGGTGAGCGGGAACAGGTACGTCGGCCACACCAGCAGCGCGGCCAGCGACAAAACGCCAAGGAACGCCACGAACATGACCTGCCGCCGGCCTAAGACCAGGGCCGGGAGACGGGCGAACCGCCGGATGAAACCGAAGGAACCGATGAGTTCGGACGCCTCGAATACCGCGGGGATGACCACCGAGAAGGCCAGGGACGATTCCAGGTAGTCGAGCAGGTTAATGTTCACTTCCGACCCAATGTAGACCCAGTTCTGGGTTACCTGGTTGATGCCCTCGAACGCCCACCAATAGGGCACGGCGACGACGAACATCGCCGCCATGGCCTTGGGGCTGCGGACGATCAGCGAGGTCCCGGTGCGCCGCAGGACCAGACCGTCGAGACAGAGGATGAAGCCCAACCACAGAGGGAAGAAGGTGTACTGTAGGGGAATCTCGCCCTGGGTCCAAGACAGCGTCCAGGCGACGCAGATCAAGACCAGGCCCAACAGGCCCCGGTAGGGAAGCACGTAGCGCCGTAACGGTTTCTCCCGCAGGGGAATCCGCCGCACCGGCAGCCGGTCATCGCGGATGAGCACCAAGCTTTCCAGCGATGCTTTTACGTCGAGCTTACTAAGCACCTGTTAAATCTCTCACAATGTCAGACAAAGGGCAATCCAATGGAGCTGCGAGTTAAAGGCAGGATCACTGGCCTTTTAAATATCGGGCCTGCGGGAATGCCAGTCGGTATTTTGCTCGTAAACGTGGCCAGCGCGCAATACCGTGCTCTCGTCAAAGGGCCGTCCCGCGATCTGGAGGCCGATGGGCAGGCCCGTGGCGGTAAAGCCGCAGGGCAGGCTCAGGGCCGGGACGTTGGCCAGGCTGAAAGTGGTGGTCAGCAACCAAGGGATCCGGTTTCCCTTTCCCTTGCGGTCGATAACCGGGTCCGGCTCCAGCAGTTGGGCGGCCACCCCGGTGGTTGGGGACAACAATAAATCGACGCCGCCAAGGGCGGCCAAAACCTGGTCACGAAGCAGGGACCTGAGGCGCAGGCCCTTGTAGTAATAGGGCGCGGGCATGATGCTGCCCACCATGTAGGCGATGCGGTTGTCGTGGGCGATATCCCTTGGCCGGTCACGCAGCAATTCCCCGTAGGTGACGGGGGCCTCCACCCTGATTCCGCCGGCGATGGCCGCGGCGTCGGCGGCCAGAGGTATCGACAACTCCTCCACCTGCGCGCCCATCTCCCTCAGGGTGTCGGCGGCGGCGAGCACCGGCCGGCGGACCTCCTCTTCCACCAGGTCGGTGTAGAGGAGCTCCCGGACGATTCCCACTCTCAGGCCCTTGATGCCGCCGGTGAGAGCGGCCCGGTAATCGGGGACCGGTTCTTTGCTGCTCAGCCTGTCCTTGGGGTCGTGGCCCGCGATCGCCGCCAGGGTTATGGCGCAGTCTTCTACCGTGCGTCCCAGGGGGCCGATGGTGTCCATCGAGCGGACGCCGGGCATGACCCCGTAGCGGCTGACCCGCCCCCAGGTGGGCCGGAGCCCAGCCAGGCCGCACCACGACGCCGGAAAACGCACCGAGCCTCCCGTGTCCTCTCCCAGGGAGGAGCTGCAAAGAAAGGCGGCGGTGGCGGCCCCGGAGCCGCTGCTGGAGCCCCCGGTGGACCGTTCCAGGTCCCAGGGATTCCGCGGCGGGTCAAACTGATGGGACAGGCCCGTAGTGGCGAACTCGGTCATGTTGAGCTTGCCCAGCAGTACGGCCCCGGCGTCTTTCAAGTTGGCGATGACGGTGGCGTCTTCGGTGGGCACAAAGTCATTGAACACCGGAGAGCCGCCGGTGGTCAGGATTCCCTTGGTGTAGATCTGGTCTTTTACGGCAACGGGGACGCCGTGCATGGGACCCCGGTGGTTGCCCTGGGCGATCTCTTGTTCGGCCCTTTTCGCGGCCTCCAGGGCCTCATCGGCCGTCACCGTGAGGTAAGCGTGGAGTGTACCGTTCAGCGACTCGATGCGCTCCAGGTAAGCCTCCGTTGCCTCTACGGGAGAAACTTCCTTGGCGGCCATCAGCCCGGACAGTTCCGATGCGCTGAGGAAAGGTATGTCGGTCTTATTCATGCAGCTACCCAGGGCGTGGCTAGAGGTCTCAAGCATGATATGCGGGCGGCGTTGGCCGGTCAACAGGGGCCCCGTCCCGGCGCGGTATAATACTCCATCCTCGCGGGCCGGATTGCCGCCCAGTCGCACCCCCAGTCTTTCCCAAGGACGCTGGATATGCCAAACGCCACAGTAAAGATCGAAGGCGCCCGTTTCATCATCACCATGGACCCCCAACGCCGCATCATTGGCGACGGGACGCTGGTCGTACAGGGACAGCGCATCGTCCAGGTCGGCAAGGCCGTGGAGTTGGCGGAGGTTCAGGCGGACCGGGTGATCGACGCCCGGGACATGGTCCTGATTCCGGGGTTCTGCAACGGGCACATGCACATCAGCTACGCCCACGCCACCAGGGGCATCTTCCCTGACGACCTGGGATCGGCCTACCTGCCCAACGTGTTCAAGCTCCAGTCGGTCATGACCGAGGATGAGGAGTACCACACCAGCCTGCTGGCCATCACCGAGTTGCTGAAATACGGCACCACCACTTTCATGGACCCCGGCAGCACCAAGCACCTCGGACGTTGCCTGGATGCCTACCGGCAAGCCGGCTGCCGGATCATCGTGGGCGCCCACGTGACCGACCGGCCCAACCCCATGAATCTGCCGGTTTCTACTACCGCCGACGCGATCAACACCGTGGAAGCAACCATCGAAAAATTCGACGGGCAGTTGGACGGCCGGGTCCGGGCCTGGGCCATGCCCTTCGCACCCAATTTCTGCACCGATGAACTGCTCACCGAGTGCAAACGGCTGGCCGACCAATACGGCACCGGCCTTACCCTGCACTACAACAACGGCCAAAATTACGTGGATGCCAGTCTTAAAGAGACGGGCATGCGGCCGACCCAATACCTGGAGAAGCTGGGCATTCTGGGCGAAAACGTGACGCTGTCGCACATGCTCGGTCTGGACGAAAGCGAGGTGGAGGTGTTGGCCCGCACGGGGACCAGGGCGGTGGTGGTCCCCACGGCGGCGGTCAAGGGCGGCGCCGGCATGACCCAGTCCGGGCTGCTGCCTGAGATGCTTGACGCCGGCATGGCCGTGGGGCTGGGCACGGATGCCGGCAACAACTCCAATCTCCTGGAGACCAACCGGGCCATGTACCTGATCGCGGTGTTGTACAAAGACGCGCGGCAGGACTCCCGGGCCATCCCCGCCGAGACGGCCCTGGAGATGGCGACCATCCAGGGGGCGGAGGCGCTGGGACTGGACGGCGAGATCGGCTCCTTGGAGCCTGGAAAGAAGGCCGATTTGGTGCTGTTCGACACTCGGAGCGTCGAGTGGCAGACCCTGTTCAATCCCGTGAACAATCTGGTCTACAATGCCGACGGCCGGAGTGTCCACACCGTGATGGTGGACGGAAAGATCGTCGTGGAGGACCACAAGCCGCTGTTCGTCGACGAATGGGAGCTGATCCAAAAGGTCCAGGGCATCGGCGAGGACATGTTGGCCCGGACCGGCCTGTCCTTCCCGCCCCGCTGGCCGGTGGTTTGATTCCCGGTGGTTTGAATCAATGAACAATTCAGGTGGCGAAGGGGAAACGAGGATGTCCCAATTAGTTTTCATACATGGACCCGGAGCCGGCGGGTGCGCCGAGGGGTATCACTATCAGTTGCAACACTTTCCGGGCAGCCTGGCCCCGGACCTGCCGGGGCACCCGGAGGGCGAGTCGCTGGCCAGCGTGGCCGATTACACCGAATGGCTGCGGGGCTGGCTCCACAAAGGCGGGCACGACAGAGACCTGGTGCTCGCCGGGTTCACCCTGGGGGCCTGCGTGGCGCTGCAATACGCGCTGGATTACCCAGACGAGGTGGCCGGGCTGCTTTTGATGACCGTCGCCATGCGTCCTAAAGAGCGCGCCCCCGGCGCCTTGGAGTTCCGCCTCAACGCCGCCAAGGATGAGAAGGTCCACCAGGAGTGGCTGGACGCCATGCGCCACGTGATGATGTTCATCGAGCCGGACCTGCGGGAACGCCTGATCGAGTGCCACAGGAAAGTTGGCCCCATGTCTCAGTACAACGACCTGGTGACCATCGACAAGTTCGACGTGCGGGGCCGTATCGGGGAACTGAAGGCGCCGCTGGTGTTGGTCCGGGGCGTGGACGACCCCGGCAAGCCGGCGGAATACGAGTTGGAGATACACCAGGCGGTGCCGGGCTCCAAGTATATCAAGCTGGAGCAGGCCGGCCATTTCCCCATGGCTGAACGCCCCGACGACGTGAACCGGGCGATCGAAGAGCTGATGGCTTAGGTTGAAGCCGAGTTCATGTACGGGGGTACGCCCCCATCCTAACCTTCCCCCGTCGCGGGGGAAGGGATAGATGCCGTCCTGGGGCCGCGGTCCGTGACCGGGAATCCAGGTTAAGGGCTTAATTATCGACCCGTGGTTATCGGAGGGATTTGAGGGATGAAAGTTGTTGTTTTGGGAGCAGGAGCCCTTGGTTCTATCTTGGCCGGTCACTTGGCTAGGGCCGGAGAAGAAGTAGCTCTTATTGCGCGTGGGGATAGGGCCAACTACCTGAGGCAAAACGGGATCACCATCACGGGAGTGGCCGAGTTCAACGCGTCATGTCCCATCACGACAGACCCGAAAGAACTCTCCGATGCCGATGTATTGATTGTGGCAGTTAAAACTTATGACATGGATGTAGCGATTTCCAGCGTGGCCCACGTCAAATTTTCCAGTGTGATATCCGTACAAAACGGAGTCAAAGTCAATGAACAATTGGCCGAGGTTTTTGGTGAAGCCAATACCGTGGGATCAATGGCATTTTTCAGTGGCGAGATGTTGCCAACCGGCGATGTGCGGTTCACCGTCAACGCCGGGTTTTATATTGGCGAGTTGCCGGAGGGATTGTCGGAGCGGGTCCAAAACCTATCTACGATGCTGCAGAATTCCGGGATAAATGCCGAAGCCGCCGCCAACATTCGGACGCTCCAATGGTCAAAATTCGTCGCCTGGGCAGGGGCAACCGTGGTGGCTATTCTTACCCGGCAAGAATCCCACAGATTTTGGTCTGACCCCGACTCTGCTTTAATTTGCGCACGAGTCATGCGCGAGGTTGCGGCGGTGGCCGCCCGACGGAGGATACCCCTGGAAAACAGTGGGCCGTTCCCAGTAAAAGCCGTAGTGAGCGGGTCAGAAGAAGAGGCCGTCTCGGCGCTGAAGGAACTCGGCGCAATATTTGAAGCAAATTCACCCGACCACCGGATGTCTGCTCTCCAAGACCTAACACATGGGCGGCGGTTGGAGATCGACGAGACGTTGGGATACGCGGTCGCAGAGGCACGCCAACTAGGTATCCCGGCCCCGACGCTGGAGACGTGCTATAGCCTTCTCAGCGGGATAAACCGGTACCTGTAGTGGGGTACACCGCCCACCCGGCAAAGCCGAGAACTCCGGCTTCGCTGGCTACACCACCGCCACTGCCGTGACCTCGATCAACTGCTCCGGCCGGCCCAATATCTGGTGCATGGATACCCCGGTGGCCGACGGGAACCGGTCGCCGAAGTATTTGCGCCGCACCTCTCCCACTTTCCGGTAGTCCATCATTCCGTTGGGGGCGACCCATTCGATGGTGTTGACGATGTCGTCCATGGAATAGCCTCCCTCGTCCATGATCCGGGCGATGTTGCGGTAGGCCTGCTCGGACTGGGCGACGATATCGTATCCGCCGACCGTGGCCCCGGTGGCGTGGTCGAGCGAAGACTGTCCGGATATCTGGAGCAACCGTCCCTTCTTCACGCCTGCATTTTGGGTGAGACCGCCGTAGTTCTGCTCCCATTCGGGCACCCGTATCTCCTCCCTGGTCCCGCCTTTCACCGCCACCACTTCGATCTCCACGTGGCCGTCGGGCCGCAGCAGCCGGTTGACCGGTATGCTCGTCGATGCCGGAAACCGGCTCCCGAAAAACCCACGCCGCACCTCGGCCGTGTTGGGGTATTGGAGGAGAGATTGGGGTGAGATGTAGTCCAGGGTCTTGACCACGTCCTCCGGGCCGGCCCCGGCGGCCGCCAGCACCTCGCCGATGATGCCGTAGGTCAGCTCCACCTGCCGGGCCGTGTCCTGGGGGTAATGGGCCTGGCCGTCCACCGTTTCGCTGCCGAGGAACCCGGAGGTCCAGACGATGTTATCAACCTCCACCGCCGGCACGTAGGTAAGCTGGCCGTACCGGTCCCATCCGGGGTTGATGGGCTTCTTCTCACCCTTCATCGCCACCATGCTTACTTCGATGAAAGCGTCGGGCCGCAGCAGCCGTTCCACGCAGATTCCAGTCGCCCCCACTGGAGTGTCCCCCAAATACTGCTTCCGTATGGCGCCGGTCTGGCGGTACAGCGGCAACGCCGTGGCGTCGATGTAGTCCACCGTCTGCACCACGTTCTGGAAGCCCATCCCCGCCGCCTCCAGCACCACGGCCAGCTTCTCGTAGATCACCCTGGTCTGGTCCAGCAGGTCTCCCTTGCAGACGACCCGTCCCAACTCCGGGTCGTACTCGCTGGCGGTCTGCCCCGATAGGTAGAGGATGCCGGCGTTCTCGGCCCCCATGCAGAAGGTGTACCGGTCCAGGTCCAACCAGGGAAATTTGGCCGGGTCAACTTCTATGATGTTCTTGCTCATCTCTTCTCCGGCGTAGGGGCGCGGCATTGCCACGCCCCTACGTTTATGTTGAATGACATCCGGCTAGCCGATAACTCCGCTCTCGGTCAGCCGCTTAAACTCATGGTCCGGGACCTGGAGCAGGTCCTGAATCACCTGCCGGTTGTGCTCCCCCAAGAGCGGCGCGCTCCGGGCAACGCCGGGCCGGCCGCCGTCCACTCCCCAGGCAAAGGCGCCCATGGGCCGGGGCCCCACCTCGGCGTGGTCCGGCGACTGCACGAAGCCCCTCTCGACCATGTGCGGATCGGCCAAGACCTGGGCCGAGTCCAAGACGGGTCCGGCGGGCACTCCCACACCCTGCAGTTTCTCAACCACGTCCTGCACTTGGAGCGGCCCGGTCCACCGTTGGACCAGCGGTTCCAGCTCGTCTTGGTGCTCCAGCCGGGCTTCAATCGTGGCGAACCTGGGGTCCTCCGCCCATCCGGGGCTACCGGCAGCCTGGGCTAGGGCCTGGAATTGGGCGTCGTTCTCCACCGAGATCGCCACCCATTTCTCGTCGCCCTGGCAACGGAACACATTGTGGGGCGCCTTGTCTTTGTGCCGGTTGCCCACCCGCTCCGGCTCCGTGCCGTCCAGGGTGTATTCCATCACCGCCTCGGGCAGAATGGTGGCCAGGGCCTCGGTCATTGCGACCTCTATGTACTGCCCCTCTCCGGTTTTAGCTCGGTGGTGCAGGGCTTCCAGTAGGGCCAGCACGCAGTAGCAGCCGCTGAAGGCGTCGGGAAATAGCCCGCCCATGATCCGCGGGTGAGAGCCCCGGTGGCCGGTCACCGACGCTAAGCCGCTGAACAGATTGATGACGCTGTGAAAACCGACCAGGTCTTTCATGGGGCCGGTGCGGCCAAAGGCCCCCAACGACAGGTAGACCACGTCGGGCCTTACGCTCCGCACGTCCTGATAACCCAGACCCATGCGCTCCATGGTGCCGCTGGAATAGTTCTCCAACACCACGTCGCTCACCGAGATTATGCGCTTGGCCAGGTCCACGCCCTCGGGCTCCCTGAGATTCAGGGTGCAGCTCATCTTGCTGGAGTTGACCATGTTGAACCCGCCGCTGCGGTTGACCCCCGGCTCGGCCTCGGCGAACGGCGGCCAGATCCGCGTCGTCAGCCGCTGTTCGGTCTCGATCAGGATCACCTCGGCCCCCAGCCAGGCCAACATCTGGGCGGTATAGGGAATGGCGATAATCTGACCGAAGTCGGCGATCCGTACTCCCCGCAGTGGCAGCGTGGTCATCTTGCCCCCACTGAGGAGAGTTGGTCCGCCGAATAACCCAACCACTCGCCCAACACTTCAAAGGTGTGCTCACCCAACTTTGGGGCCGGGCGGAAGAGGCGCCAGGGAGTGCGCTCCAAGCGGACCGGGTAGCCGGGCAGCTTGAACTTCCGCCCACCGGGCCCCTCCATGTCCACCATGAAACCGCGCTCGGTCACATGGGCCGAGTCCACCATCTGGCCCACGGTGTAGGCTGGGAAGCAGGGTATGCCCCGGTCCTGGGCCAGTTGGGCGATCTCGGCGCCGGTGTGGTCCATGGTCCACCCCAGAAGCAGGGGTTCCAGGGCGTCCCAGTTCCGGGCGCGTTCAACCCCAGAGGAGAACACCTCCAGACCGGCCCAGTCCGGGTTTCCCGCCAGGTCCATCAGGTTGCGCCAGTGGGCCTCCATCACCGCCATGACCACCACGTACCCGTCTTTACAGGGCAGATAAGCGTTGGGCATCAGCCCAAACACCCCAGGTTTGCGGCCCTTGGCCTCGTGGTAGGAAGCATGGGCCAATTCGAAGGGCATAACCGCGGCCACCGCCTCCTGCATGCTGAGGTCGATCTCGCAGCCCGCGCCTTGAATCGTCCGGGATAGAAGAGCGGCGACCCCGGCCACCGCTGCCTGGACCCCCGCCAAATAGCCGGCCATGTGGGTGTTGGACCGGAGCGGCGGTTCCGAAGCCGGGTCCCGCACGCCGTCCGGTATGCCGGGGGTGGCGTAGGCCATGCCTCCGGCGCTGATGGCGATCAACTCGTCACCCAGATAGGAGCTGTTGGGCCCCCTCAGCCCGAAGGGCGTGATGGCAATTACGATCAGTCCGGGATTGTTATGTGACAACTGCTCCCGGCGCAGGCCCAGACGCTCGATCTCCGAACTGTTCTGCCCCAGCACCAGAAAATCGGTGGCCGCCGCTAGGTCCAGAAAAGCGGCCCGGCCCCCGGTTGACCCGATATCCAGGGACACCGCGCGCTTGTTGGAGTTCAGATAAAGGAACAGACCGCTCCAATCGGGGTCGGGTACGCCGCCGGGATAGGGGCCGTTCCTGCGGTAGCGGTCCCCTTCCGGTGGTTCGACCTTCACCACATCGGCGCCGGCGTCGCCCAGCAGCCGGGCGCAGAAGGACCCCGCCACCTGGTCAGTCAGCTCCAAAACTTTAAGACCCGATAGAGCGCCCTCCCGAAGCATGCCGCTAACTGCCTGCGCGGAGGGGGAACCGCACCAATGCGCTGGCCGGCTCCACAACTTTTTCGCCCCGTTGGTTCTCGACCCAGAGACCGCACTCGACCATGCCGCCCTCTTCTTTTATCGAGACGCCGGTGACCACGCCGCGGCAGGTGAGAGAGTCGCCCGGATAGGCCATGACCCGGTTGCGGAAAGCGAGTTTCCGCACAAACGCTCCCGGCCCGGCCCAGTCCTGGACGTGTTGGGCCAGGAACCCGCCCAGCATCTGGCCGTCGACGAAAGGACCATCGAAACCCAACTCCCTGGCATAGTCGGCGTCGTAGTGGATTCGGATAAAGTCCCAGGTCGCGGCTCCGTAGGCCATCATCCGGGCTATGCTGATCTCCTTGACCAGGGGCGTCAGCTCATCGCCGGACGTCACGTCCTCGAAGTAGCGTACCTCGGCGGCCACCCTATTCCTCATTAATGGTTTCCGGCGGCCGGTAGAACATGGTCTCGGTGTTCCGGGCCAACAGCTCTTCACGCTGGTTGTAGAACGTCGTCTCAATCACCTGGAAGATGAGGGAACCTGATCGCCCGGTGCGCTCGTAAACGTCCTTGACCGTCCAGTGGGCGGTGATCACGTCATCGGGATGGACGGGCTGGAAGAACTCGTATTCGTTGCCGGCCCGAAGACCGTCCAACTCGCGGATGGGCCCCCAGCCCAAAAGGTCGCCCCGGTCGTCCATGTCGCTGTCCACGTACTGCCAGGTGTCGCAGATCAGGGTGGGGGGCGCCATAACATCGCGCAGTCCGTGAGCTTGAGCGAAATCGCGGTCGGAATAGAGCGGGTTGAAGTCGCCGATGGCCAGGGCGTATTGGCGCAACGAAGAGCGGCCCATCTCGTCGGGGGCCTGAAGGACGATCTCTTGACCCACGGTCTTTTTCAATCGTTCGAGAAGGCTGGCCACGGCAGTTCCTTGCTTCCCTCCGCAGAGGGTGATTGTCCCGGTTATGCCTGAATTAGAGAAGGTCTACTCGCCCTTGTAAACGGGGGCGCGTTTCTCCCGGAAGGCGGCCAGGGCTTCCTTGTGGTCTTGGCTGGTGAGGGTCAACACCTCCACCTGAGCCGCCTCGGCCAAATGGTCGTCCAATGTCTGGGTGAGGCCGCGGTACATCATGCCCTTGACCATCCGGTTGGGTATGGGCGGCTTGGCGGCGATCTTTCGCGCCAAATCCATGGTGGTCTCTTCCAGTTTCTCGGCGGGGACCAGATGGCCCAACACGCCGCACTCTTTGGCTTCTTCCGCCTCCAACCAGTCTCCGGTGTAGAGGAGTTCCAGGGCCTTGCTGATGCCCATGGCACGGTTGTAGAGCCAGGTTGACCCGGTGTTGGAGACCAGGCCCATCTGAAGAAAGGCGTTCATGAACCGGGAGTTCTCGCAGCCCACCCTGATGTCGCAGGCCAGCACCCAGTCGAACCCGTCGCCGATGGCCAGTCCGTTAACCATGGCGATGGTCGGTATGGCCAGGTTGTGCAGCTTGGAGGTGACACCCTGGGGCATGGCGCGGATGAACTGGTAGGTCTCGTAGGGGTCTTTGTGCCCCAGCAGTTGGTCGCCGCCCCGGCTTTCGTCTTTGATGTCGGCGGAGGCGCAGAACGCGCGGCCGGCCCCGGTGATCACGAACACCCGCAGGCTGGCGTCTCCGGCTACGTCGTCCAGGGCATGGTTGAGCTCGGCGAACATCTCTTCGTTCAGCGCGTTCAACCGCTCCGGACGGTTCAGGGTCAGCCGGGCGATCTGATCGGCCTTGTCCAGCAGTATGGTGTTGTAGGCCACTGAGGTCATCTCCACGAAGAAAGGGCCGAACTGTGTCGGTGGTGATTCTGCTGCCAAGGTAATGGCCTGTCAAGTTGCCGGGTCTCCACCACAAACGTAGGGGCACGGCACTGCCGTGCCCCTACTTACGACTCAGCACAGGCATGCGGCATTCCCGGCGGAATCCGAAGCCATGTTGACACTATCGATAGGTAAATTCATACTGGCCCAAATCCTCGATGGAGTTTTCAACCCGGCGACATGGAGGCGTCACATGGAACGAGAAGTGCTGTTCTTCACCGAGATGGGGTACACGGCGTACCCGCAAGAACAGGCCAGAAAGCTCGGCTACAACAACCTGATGTTCCCCAATGAGTTTTTCAGCCCGGAAAAAGCTCAGGAGCTCTACTCGATGTATTTCGAGGAGCTCCAATACTGCACCGAGTCCGGCTTCGACGGGGTCATGATCAACGAGCACCACAACAACCCGCTTTGCATGATGCCGTCGGTGAACGTGATCGGGTCGGTGCTGGCCCGGATCACCAAGAAGGGCAAGATCGCCTTCCTGGGCAACGTCCTGCCGATCCATGATAACCCGCTGCGGGTGGCCGAAGAGATCGCAATGATTGACATCCTTTCCGGCGGCCGGGTGATCTGCGGCTTCGTCCGCGGTATCGGCCAGGAAAGCATCGCCACCAACGCCAACCCGGTGTACAACCGGGAGCGGTTCGACGAGGCCCACGACCTAATCATCAAGGCCTGGACCACCCCCGGCCCCTTCCGGTACGAGGGCAAGCATTACCACTACCGGGTGGTGAACCCATGGGTTCTGCCTCTGCAAAAACCCCACCCACCCATCTGGATTCCGGGAGTGGCCTCCTCTGAATCCGTGATCTGGGCCGCGAAGCACAAATATCCCTACGTGGCCTTGGCCCCGCCGCTGAACCTGCTCCGGGAAATCTATGACCTCTACGACGAGACCGCCAAGGCCGACGGATGGACTCCCACCGACGAACACCGGGCGTACGCGATAAGGATCAACGTGGCCGACTCGGACGAGAAGGCCTACGAGGAGGGCAAGAACTTCTACTGGCAATTGGGGACTTCCTTCGGGATAACGCCGAGCCATTGGCAGGCGCCTCCCGGATATATCTCCAGGGCCACCGCCCAGGGGTCCCGGGAAGCGGCCAGGCGCGCGGCCTCCAACGTCACCCCCGGCGGACCCAGTCTGCCCTACGACGAAGCCCAAGCAACCGGCCAGATCATCACCGGCACCCCCGGCACGGTCATCAAAAAGCTCAAGAAGATCATCGACCTGATCGACCCCGGCTACATCGTGCTGTGGGGCCGGGAAGGGCCCATGTCCCACAAGGTCGCCATGCGCAGTATCGACCTCATGACCCAAGAGGTCATACCAGCCATCAAGGAATACCAAGCCTCAGGGTAGGATAAAAATGGACCATCCAGCGTAGAGGCACGGTCCCGATGGAATCGGTGGCCCCTAGGGGGTATCAGGTTATCTCCGATGGTCGATATTCCTCCGCGAATTGCGGAATGGCCCACCATTCTCCGTCGATGCCGTTGTCTGATATGAAGCAGGGCGGGTCACAGACCCGCCCCTACGAAATGTGACGGTTTTGGCGGAAGGCGATCTGAAAACAGAATTTGTGTTGTGCAAGCGTAGGGGCACGGCATTGCCGTGCCCCTACGTGCCACCCGCCGGACGCTCTGGGTCCCCTAAGTTCACAAACGAAGTGCAACACCAAGTTAAGGTGTTGTCATGGGAAACCGATATACGCAGATCACCATTGAAGAGCGGTGTGAGCTTGCCCGGCTACAGGCTGCTGGGAACTCGATCAGGC
>JACZUF010000022.1 GCA_022573285.1 Chloroflexota bacterium | reverse complement strand
ACAACGAGGCCCACTTCCCGGACACGGCCGAGATGGTCATTGACTGGCCGTTCTGGAAGGAAATGGGTGGCGACGCCCTGGAAAAGCACATGTCCGGAAACGCGGAGAAATTCTTGCGGTTGATATAAGGAATTCCCCGCCAACTAAGAAATTCACCGGTCCGCTGTACTTCGGCGACTGGAGCATTGTCGACTCGGCGACCTCTTTAAGAGGCGGGCTTTCCGTCTGGGGGCTATGACTCTGGTTTCCTTGAAACACGCCTGCCCCACAACCGGTGGTGCAAGCCGTCCATCGGCGCGCCGGTTATCTGCCGGGCAGTGTTTAAAGTTCCTCGGGATTGAGCTTTACGGGGAGTTCCGCTAGGACCGAAAATCCAGATTTCCCGTATTCGCCGTCGCTGGGAATGTCCACGCCTTCCGCCACCTGTCTTTGCACTACCTCCGCAACCGCACTCGTTACTCTCACAGCCAGTTCTTCCCGGTCGTAGTCTTGGCCGGTTTCTTTGGCCCGCATCAAATCTCTGATTTCAGGTGGACGGACCAGGCTGCCCACGTGGGTGGTCAATATTCGTGAAGAACTATTTTCCATCGAAGTCTCCCTGTAAAAAGCTAATTATGCCCGAGATAACGGTAGACCAGGCCGTTCTGCCTGCCTTTGTAGCCTCTCACTGGCCAATACCGGGGAATAGTAGCGTCAGGCTGGAGGAGTTGTCCACAGCCAGCAAGCTGGGGGCTCCCTCTCTGGAACGCGCTGGCTCGATTGGCCGTATCCCTGCCGCCGGTATTATTATTCCCTCATAATGACCACCGAGAAATTTCGACGTCGAATAGCCCGCCGTCTCGACCAGATCGAAGAGGCGATAGCCGGTCGAAGGACCCACTCTAGCCCCACCGTATTGTCACCCTAAGGGTAGCAAAGGGTCTCATTACTCCGGCGCAAACCCCTCTCGTACAACGAGATTCTTCGGCTTACGCCTCAGAATGACACCGCCGATGCAACTGCTCATCCCGGACCCACGCGGTTGCCCTCATCGACATAGCTGGCAGGGCCCACTCGGGATATCTTTATCTGCTGGCGGTAGACCCTCCCGCCCAGACTATGTTCGGCATCGTGCAGTTCAGTTGACCAGTCCACGTCGCCGGCGCTGGGACCACCGGCCAGCGCCTCTTCCAACACCCTTCCGTGCATCTCCCAGTCGCCGGATATGCCGAGTATCCGCAAGATGGTGGGCGCCAAGTCCAGGTTGCCCGACGGGGTGTCCAGCTTGAGAGTCGATTTGAAACTGGGGCCGCTGGCGAACAGGATGTTTTTGATCTCGTGCCGGCTCATCGACCCATGTTGCCCGGTGCCGGGCGCGCCTCCAGTGGCGTAAACCGTGCCGTCGTATCCATCTTTATTGGAAGATGAATCCCAACGAAAAGAGACCACTAGCTCGGGCGCCCGTGGGCCTTGGTTCCCCACCAGAGATGCCGGCAGTGTCCCCGGTATTCCGGTGACGGCATCGGACGCCGTGATGGTGCCACACCAGGGCTGGGCCATTAGCCAGGCGGCCAACCGCTCGGCCGTGCCGATGTCCCCGGGCTTGGTGTAAAAGAGCGCCGCGCCGCCATTTTGGGCAACTATCACTCCGCCGGCCCCACCACCGGATGCAAAGCCGGCTTCCTTTACCAATGCCTCGACGTTGACGGTTTCGGATATGGTCGAGTAGCCATGGTCAGAGGCCACAATTACGTCGGTATCTTCGGCGCGTCCATTTTCCCGCAGCCACCGCATCAGGTCCCCAAACTGCCCGTCCGCCTCTTTGATAGCGGTGTCGGAAAGGCTGGACCCAACCCCGGCGGCGTGCTGAGACTTGTCCGGCTCAGATGACCAGATCAAGGACACGGCGGGCCTGCGTTCGGGAAGAACATACTCGGTCAGGATCCGCATGGCATGGGCAAGTTTTGAGGTGTTCGGCAGAGAATCTTCCGGCCATTGACCGAACCGGTCGATCAAAGATTCGTGCAGTTCTCTGGGAAGAGCGAAAGTCGGGTGTATCGTCGCGCCGCCTGAATCGTCGGCGGTGGGGTTATGAAGGTAGGCATTGCCGCTGGTGCCGACGCCGATCGCCACGTATTCCCGCCCATGCCGGGAGAGAATCTCGGCCATCGTGGGCGCCAGGAGGACCGGCACCCCGGCCTTGGCCAGCTGTGTCAACTCAGGCTCCATCGCCGGGATGGCGCGCTCCGGATCAAAGTCCCTGATCACCAGCCTATTCCCGGCGAGGCCATGCCCTCCCGGATTCATGCCCGTGACCATACTCGACGCGTTGACGCGCGTCACGGTGGGAAAAACCGAGTGGTGATTGGCGAACGTTACCCCGCCTTTGGCCCAGGCCGAAAGATTGGGCATCAGCCGGGGATTGACCTGTGCCGGCTGGAGTCCATCGAAAACGAAGACCACTACGGAGGACATGTTTCCCTCGATCCGTCGATTTTATTAAGGCAAAAACCTGGCGTCTACACCCACCTTCGGTGAATGGCGCTCTAGGGCGCCAGGGCCCGGATGGTCCTTTCGTAGGAGCCCTTGAGGTCTCCCACAGGCAGAGGGGCGATCACGGGTTTCGCCAGTCCCATCTTACGCAGTTCATCAAGCCGGGCACGGCATTCTTCGGCGGAACCGACCACGCCCAGTTCTCGTTGCATGTTCTCGCCGATGGCCGCGGCCCTGGCGGGGTCGTCGGCATGGTCCCTGGCCAACTCCACTCCCTCCATCTCTCTATCAAACCCGGTATTCTCGAAATAGGACCGGTAATGGGCGCCACCCGCGTAACGGGCGTCCTCGCGCTGCAGGCTGGCCCGGCCCGCCGCCGGGTCGCGGGTCACCGCAACCCGAAGGTAACCCGAAATCTCCACCTCGGAGGGGTCCCGTCCGGCTTTGGTTGCTCCGTCCCGGACCAACTGGACGGCCTGCTCCAGATAGCTTGCGGCGGTCCAACTCAGCAAAACGCCGTCGGCCATCTCCCCGGCCAGTTGCAACATGCGCGGACCCAGGGCCGCGATATAGATGGGCACCTTCCCCTGTGGAGCCGCGCCCCCCAACGAGGCCCGGCTCACCGTGATGGCTTTCCCCCGGTAGCTGACCTCCTCACCCCGCAGCAGGCCACGCACAATCTGAATCATGTCTCGCAGGTGTTCAATGGGCCGGCGGTAGGCCACCCCGTGTCCGTCCTCCACCGCCGTCCGGTTGCCCACGCCCAATCCCAGGATGAAGCGGCCATCGGAAACGGCCGACAATCCCGCCGCCGACATGGCCGTGATCAAGGGCGTCCGGGAAAACATGGGCAGTATGCCCGTTCCCAAGCGGATGCGGTTGGTGGCCGCGGCGATGGCGGTGAGTTGGGTCAACGAGTCCCGGCCGCTGCCCTCGGTCATCCAGACCTCTTCGTAGCCCAACTCCTCGGCCAGCGAAGCCAAGGACTGAACATCGGCCGGGTCCGACTTTGTCGAGACTCTCGACCTGCGGTCGGAGCTCATCTCCGGCTCGTTCCCCAATCGAAGACCAATAAAGGCCATATAAACCCCCTTACCCGGCGCCCGTCCTCAATGCGCTGAACAGATAGACCGTGGCGAAGGTGCGGTAAGGAGACCAACGCTGGGCGATCTCCTCCACCTGGGCGTCGGTTGCCTCCGCGCCTTCCATGAACAACCGGGACACCACCCGCCTAAGGGCCAGGTCGCCCAGCGGCAGGGCGTCGGGGCGGCCCACGGCGCGGATTAGGGTCCATTGGGCGGTCCACAATCCCACACCGCGCAGGGCGGTCAGCTTCTCCACGATCTGTTGGTCGGTCAGACCGTCCAGACTCTCCAGCCCCACGGCGCTGTCCAGAGCCGACCCGGCCAGGCCATGGACATACTCGGACTTGCGCTGGGTCAGTTTCATGGTGTAGAGCTCGGCGGGCGATGACGCCCAGATCGCCTCCGGCTTGGGGAAGGCGTAGTAGGTCTCGCCGTCGAATTTGGCGCTGGGGCCGAAGGTCTCGATCAGGAGGGTGCGGATAATCCGGGCCACGCTGGTGGATATCTGCTGTCCCAAAACCGCCAGCACCAACGCCTCGAACACCGTGGCCGTGTGGGGCAGGTGCAGACCGTAGAACCGCTCCACCAACCCGGCCATGGCCTTGTCCGCCCGGCCCAGTTCGTAAAAAGGGAGCAGGTCCTGGTCCACCCCCAGAAGCCAGGACACCTTTTCCTTAGCGAGAGCCACGTCCTCCGGGCTTAATTCTGGGCCCTGCAATTCCAGGGCCAGTTCCGGGTCATCGGTGGTCCCGGCGGACCGTACCGAGGCCAAGACCAGTTTGTCTCCCAGGTCGAGGAGCCTCCGGTAGACGCCGCCCTCCAAGGTGTCGGTGCCGTAGCGGCTCTGGAAGTAGGTGTGGTAGCCCGCTGTTAGCTCGAAATCGAAGGGCGCGACGGGACTGATGGTGGCGGTCAACCGGTCCATGCCGATCACCCACCACCGATAGGCGCCGAGCCCACCAGGTAATGCCGTGACCCGGCGGGGTCAAGCTCGGTGCGCATCAGGTTGACCGTGTCCGCAGTCCACGGCGGCGCACCCTTCAGTTCTCCGGCGGCCACGGCCTGCCCGATCCTTCGCAACTGCCCTTCCGCCACGTCCCGGCGCACCCGGCCCAAGGTCAGATGGGGCGAGAAGGCGCGCTGTTCTTTGGGCAGTCCTAATTTTCCCACCGCGTCGTCGATGGCCAGTTGCAACGACGACAGGGCCTCCAAGTCGCCGTGCACGCCCGCCCACAGCACCCGGGGACGCCGGGGGTTGGGGAAGACGCCCAGCCCGGAGATCGAGAGATCAATGGGAGAGAACCGGGCGGCCACCGGCGGCAACGCCTCCAAGACCCGCTCCACCATCCCGGCTGGAATATCCCCCATGAATTTAAGGGTCAGGTGGATGCTCTCGGACCTCACCCAGCGCACGTATTTGCCAATTTCCGGCCCCAGATTTTTCACAGCCTCTTCCAGCGCCTCGATCCCGGCGCTGGGGACCGGAATGGCGATGAAGGACCGGACACGGCCGCCGGGCGTCGTCACCGCTGGCTGGCCTCCCTGAGCCGCCCGTACCACTCAGCCAGGTCGTCAAGCGAGTACCTGGCGTTGGCCGGGCTGGGGTTGGGCACGACGAACACATTGGAAGCGCCGATCGTCCGCTCCTGCTGGCCAAGTTGAGGGCTCTCTTTCACCCCCTCGCCGTGTTGCAGGTAGGCCTTGTAAGCCATCAGTCCGTGGAAACAGACCAGTCTTGGAGCGAACCTCAGGATCTTTTGCTTCAGCACCGGGGCCCACCGGCGAAAGTCGGCCGCCCGAAGTCCCGAGCCCATGGGTGTCGGCCGCTTGGCCACGTCGGTGAACCCGATGCCGTCATCCAGCAGGGTGGCGTCTTCTTCGGCGGTGACTTTCCTCGCCACCAGCCCCGACAGGTTGAAAGCAGGCCAGAAACGGTTGCGCGGGTTGGCGAAATAATGGCCCACCTCAGCCGAATACTGGGAGGGGTTCAGGCCAACGAACAGCAGGTCCAGACCTTCCCGCAGGTGATCGGGCAGGGTTACCGGCTCGTCGGGTTTTGCGTTGCCGGCGCTCACAGTCCTAGCAACTTAGCGGCGTTTCCCGATAGCAGGCCAGCTTCCACATCGGGGGCAAGGCCGGCGCTCCGGGCCTGCTCCAATGGGCGGGAGATATCCATCAGCGGGTAGTCGCTGCCAAAGAGCACCTTCCCGGCCCCGGCCAGTCCGGCCACGGTGGCGAAGACCTCGGGCCGGTAGAGCAAAGGCGACGCCGCCGAGTCGAAATACACGTTTTTCAGCACCTCCGGCACCTCTGGCATAAGAGAGTAGAAGGGGAGGCCGCCGCCCCAGTGGGCGCAGATGATCACGTTGCCGGGAAAGTTCTGGATGAACCGGTACAGCTTGTCCGGGGTGGTTCTGCCCTTGCCGGTATACTGGTGGCCGGCCGGCTCCGATGCGTGGACCAGCACGGGCATGCCGCTGGACCGGGCCAGGTCCATGACCGGAGCCATGGCCGCGGCGTCGGTGATATCGAAATCCTGAGTGTCGGCGTGGAGTTCGCCGATGCCCACCAACCCGGCGGCGGCGCACCGCTTGGCTTCCGACACCGCCGGTTCCCCCCAGGCAGGGTTCACCGAACAAAAGCCGGTCAGGCGGCTGGGATTGTTTCCCACAGCTTCGATGATGTAGTCGTTGGCTTCGGCGGCCGTCTGACGGTCCGTCCACCCCATGCCCATGACTACGGCGCGCTCCACGCCGTCGCGGTCCATGGCCGCCAGCAGGTCCTCGGCAGAGGCGATGCGGGCGTCCGGGCTGGACAGCAGCGCCGCGAAGGTGGCGTCACGTTGGGCGATCTCGGCCCGGCGGCCGCTGAAAGAGGGCGGGAGGATGTGGCAGTGTGCGTCTATTACCAAGGCGAAATCTGTACAATCGAACGTGAGGGGATGAGTATAGCACCGGGGGCGACGCCCCCATCTCCGACACGGTCGCGAGTCTCCCTCCCGATGGCATCGGGACATCGGGGGACCTAACCTTCCCCCGAATAGGGGCTTTGCCTGCTAAAGTATTGACCGCAGCTAATTTCCGGTTTGAACGGCGCTACCCATATGTCACCCTGAGCGTAGCGAAGGGTCTGTCAAGGTGATGATTGGAGGATTCTTTCCTCCCGATACCGATCGGGGCGTCGGGGGTTCACTCCTCAGAATGACAGTTTTGAGGCAAGGCCCCGAACAGGGGAAGGGACATCTAGGCGATTCGGAGATTCGGCGGCATCGAATTGAGCGTCTTACGCTTGGGCCGTCATTCTGAGGCGCCAGCCGAAGAATCTCTTTATTGCTAGACCAGCGCCGATCAGCGATAACGAGACCCTTCGTCCCGATCGAATCGGGACTCAGGGTGACAGACTTGGACGGGGAAGCTACACAGCAATCAATTGGAGATTCTGCGACATGGAAATGACGCTCTTAATTACGAGCGGTATATGAGCGCTGACCCGGCCGGCGTTGAGCCGATCCTCAAAGGCCGTGCGGCCCCCGACTTCACCCTGCCCAGGCCCGAAGGGGAGTTTCTCTCCCTCCAGGAATTGCGAGGCCGGAAGATATTATTGGTCTTCCTGAGGCATTTCGCTTGAGTGCCTTGAAGACAGCATCTGTCGCAGTTGCGGCAGCGGTACGGAGAGATTCAGGCCCAGGGCGCCGACGTGGTGGCAATCTCATTCGAGCCCAAGGACCGGCTGTTTCAGCTTACCCGTCAGCTCCAGTTGCCCTTTCCCATCCTGTCCGATCCGGAGCGGGACGTTTACTCCGCCTACAGCCTGGCCCAGGGCAACTGGCTGAAGATATTCTCGCCCGGGACTGTTTGGACCTACGTTAAGCACTTCGCCAGGGGGCGGCGCTACCATCATGCGGCCAGCGATTGGAGACAGTTGGGCGGGGACTTCGTTCTGGGGGAAGACGGGACGGTGCTATACGAACACCGGGGGAGGACGCCTCATGACCGGCCCACGGTGGCTGACTTGATCACCGAGTTGGCCCGCTCGTAACTCCGGTCGATAATCCGCGTTACCAACCGTTCGTGGTGCCCCGATTTGAATCGGGGCGAACCATGACCGCGCCGCAGCCGAGGCCCTTCGACGGGGTCCCCCGATGCATCGGGGAGACTCTCGACCTAAGGTCGGAGCTCAGGACGAACGACCCTAAACGGCTATTTCCAAATCTAGGTGTTAGTGGTCGCTGCCGTTCTCGCTGAGCCCGTTCTCGTCGCTGAAGACTCCGGTTTCCCGGCCCTGGAAGACATGGACCACAAAATTCCCGCGGTGGATGCCCACGGCATCGACGATATCTTCGTCCACCGTGTCGATGATCTGCTGGATGGTCTCCTGGGTCAGACTCTCATCGACCGACACGGCAACGTGGACCATCTCCGGGGTGAAATGGATGTCTACCCGGCCGACCTGGCGGTCCTGTTCCATGACCAAGTACGCTTCGGAATAGGGTGTGCGCACCTCGCGCTCAAACTTCAAATCCGCCAAAGAACGCTCCTCCCTGTGCCCCCTTGTCTACGGCCTGACCTGCCGTTGGCGATTATGACCCATTTACGCCGTGGCTACGGCCGAATCTGTCCCTTGCCAACTATGATCCATTTATATGACGTCAGCTCCTTCAAGCCCATGGGCCCGCGGGCATGGTACTTCTGGGTGCTGATGCCCACCTCCGCGCCGAGGCCGAACTGCCCGCCGTCGGTGAACTGGGTGCTGGCGTTGACGTAGACCGCCGCCGCGTCCACCTCGTCCAAGAACCTGGTGGCCGCCGCGTCATCCTCGGTGATGATCGCCTCGGAGTGACCGGAACCGTAGGTCTCGATGTGCTCCAGCGCGTCGTCCAGGGAGTCCACCACCTTCACGGCGGCGGTGAGGGAAAGGAACTCCTTGCCCCAATCTTCCTCGTTGGCCGGCAGGGCCGTGTCCGGCGCGTCGGGTCCCAGGATGCTGAGGGCCCGTTTGTCGCAGTGCAACTCCACGCCCGAAGCGGTCAGTTTCTTGGCGATGAGCGGCAGTCCTTCGGCGGCGACTTCCGAGTGCACCAGCAAGGTGTCCAGGGCGTTGCAGATGGAGGGGCGCCTCACCTTGGCGTTGTGGACGATCTCGACCGCCATCTTCAGGTCGGCTGACCGGTCCACGTAGGTGTGGCAGACCCCGATGCCGCCGGTGACCGCCGGCATGGTGGCGTTCTCGGCCACGAACTTGACCAGACTCGCGCCGCCCCGGGGCACCAGCAGGTCGATGTATTCGTTCATCTTGAGCATGGCGTCCACCAGCGACCGGTCCGGATTGTCCACGAACTGGACGGCGTCTTCGGTCACGGCGGCGTCCGACAGGGCCCTCCGCAGCAAGGCCACCAGCGCCGTGTTGGAGCGTATCGCCTCCTTGCCGCCCCGCAGGATGCAGGCGTTGCCAGATTTGAGACAGAGGCCGAAGATGTCCACGGTCACGTTGGGCCGGGACTCGTAGATGCTGCCGACCACACCCAGGGGCACCCGGCGGCGGCTGGTGACCAGGCCGTTGGGCATGGTGGCCGTCTCGATAACCTCGCCCACCGGGTCCGGCAGTTCGGCGACCCGCTGGACCTCGTCGGCGGTGCCGTTCAGCCGCTCCCCGGTCAGCAGCAAACGGTCCAACAGGGACTCTTCCAATCCATCGGCCTTGGCTTCCCGGTAGTCCTGTTGGTTGGCCGCCAGCACGTCCGCCTGGTCGGACCGGAGCAGACCGGCCAGATTGATCAGCACCCGGTTCTTGTCCTCGGTCGACAACCGGGCCAACTTCCGGGCGGCCTTTCTGGCGGCTTGGCCCAGGGCGTTTAGGTCTTGCACTGTCTTGGTGGTCATCTCACTCACCGCCCTATAGGAGGACCAGGTTATTCCGGTGCACCACTTCCTGGCCGTAGTGGTAGCCAAGGGTCTCTTCGATGCGGTCCGAGCGCAGCCCTTGGATCTTGGCTATGTCCCGGGCCGCGTAGTTGGAGATGCCGCAGGCAATCTTATTGCCCTCGGAATCCACCACATAGATGGCCTCGCCGCGGTCGAAATCTCCCTCCACGGACTTGATGCCGGCGGGAAGCAGGCTGCGGTGGTTTTCCAACAGGGCCCCAGCCGCTCCGGCGTCCACGATGATTTTGCCCCGCTGGGAGATGCCGCTCAGCATCCACCGTTTGCGGGCCTCCATCTTGCCGTCGGCGGGCTTGAAATAGGTGCCCACCGGCTCGCCCCGTGCGGCACGGAGCACGGCGTTCTCGGCCCGGCCGTGGCACAGCACCATGGGGATGCCCGACGCCGTGACCAGCTTGGCCGCTTCCAGTTTGGTGGCCATCCCGCCCCTGGCCCAGGGATGCAGATTCTCCCCGGCCAGGGCCTCGATCCTGGCATCCACCTGGTCCACCTCGGCGATCAGGGTGGCATTGGGGTCGGTCTTGGGGTCCGCCGAATATAGGCCCTCGGTGTCGGTCAGGACCAGCAGCAGGTCGGCGTCCACCAGGTTGGCCACCAGGGCCGAGAGACGGTCGTTGTCCCCGAACACCTCGCCGATCTCATCGACGGCCACCACGTCATTCTCGTTGAGCACCGGCACCACCCCCAACTCCAACAGGCGCTGCAAGGTGTTGCCCACGTTCAGATAGGACTGCCGGTTGGACAGGTCTGCGATGGTCAGCAGGGTCTGGGCGATCTGAGCGCCGTGGGAGGCGAACATCTCCTGGTAGGTGTGCATCAACCGGCTCTGGCCCACGGCGGCGAACACCTGCCGGGAAGAGATGTCGAGTCCCAAATCGCCACGGGACTGGCCCAAGGCCGACCGGCCGGCGGCGATTGCGCCCGAGGTTACCAGCAGCACTTCTCCCCCGGCGTCGCGGACCTGGCAGACCTGACGCACCACGTCGGCCATCACCTCCGCGTCCAAACCGGAAGGGCCGGTCAGGGCGCCGGTCCCGGCTTTGACCACGATGCGCCGGTAACGCAGGCCGCCGGACTCGGATTCTAGTTTGGATGAAGCTGGTTCGGTAGATGCCTTGGGATGCTGACTTGCTCTGGCCATGATCAAGGTCTTCTGGGCTGGAAAGTGGGGCAAAAAAATGGGCGGTCCGAGGCCGCCCCGCTCGCCAGATATTATAGCACGCACCCACCGGGCCACCGGATTTCAAGAATGGCCAAAATCAACTTGTAACAAACGCTCCCAGGCCATAAAATAGTTGCGAAGGGGCTGGCTTCGTTGCCAGCCTCTTTTCCGGCGTGTCAAATTAAGTCCCGGCCTCAAAACGCCGTATCTGTACGAGGCTTTATTCGGAAGTTTTATTTGGAGATTCTGGCCAAAATATGACCCTCAATGGAGTCCTGGAACTACTGGACCGCCATCCCGAGCACCGCCGGAACGTGGACTCATGCCCCGATGCATCGGGGGGAGGAGAGTCCGTAGTCACCGTTCGCCAGGGCGCCCGCGCCGCCTTCCTGGCCTCTCTGTGGCGCCGCCAGCAGGGACCCATCCTGGTGGTCACGCCCCGGCCCGACGACGCCCGGCGTCTCCACGACCAATTGTTGACCTATCTGGGCGACGACCAGCCCATCCACCTGCTGCCCGAGCCCGAGGTACTGCCCTTCGAGCGGCTGGCGGTGGACGCCAACACCGGCAACCAGCGCCTCAGCGCCCTGGCGGCGTTGGCGGAGGCCGGCGGGTTCGCCGGGTCCAAACCGGCGGGGCCGGACATCCAACCCCTGGTGGTCTGCTCGGTGGGCTCGGCCCTGCTCTACACCCTGCCCCCAGAGCTGATGGCCGGCGTTTTTCCCTCCACCGGCGAACTGAGCCTTTGGCGGAAGGGCGACCGGATACGGATCAACACCCTCCTCGGCCAGTGGCTGGACCTGGGCTACCGCAACGAACCGGTGGTGGAGGGCCCGGGAAGCTTCAGCCACCGCGGCGGCATACTGGACGTTTACCCCACTGGGTCCGAATGGCCTCTGCGCATAGAACTGTGGGACGACGAGATCGACACCATCCGCTACTTCGACCCGGTCTCCCAACGCTCCATCCGGCCCGCCGGCGAGGTGCGCCTGGCCCCAGCCCGTGAGCAACTGCCCAGCCTGGCCAACCCGGAGACAATCGCCGCGCGGACCGAGGCCTTGGACTACGCCAAATGCGGCGATGAAGTCCGGGACCGCATGGCCGATGAACTGTCGCTACTCTCCTCATCGCCCAATCCAGAGACCCTCTCTTTCTACAACGGCCTGGTCAACCAGGCCCACCTGATGGAATATATCGGGGCCAACGGCCTGGTGGTGCTGGAACGGGCCGGCCGGGTGGAAGCCGAGGCCCAGGAACTGGAAGAGCGGTTCCAGCGCATGCGGGAGGCCCGGGAGGCCCGGGGAGAGTTGCCGGTCAATTTCCCTTCGCCCCACATGGGCTGGGAGGAGTTCTCCCACCGGTTGAGCGGCGTGCGCCAGATGAAGCTCCAGACCTGGGTGGGCGACGACGAGGACCGGATATTCCGCCCCTCAACCCCCTACTACGGCAAGCTGGAACAACTGGCCGCCGACCTGCGCCGCCACCAGGCCGCCAATTACGCGGTGGTGGCCGTCACCCAGCACCAGCGCCGGGTCGCGGAGATACTGGAGCAGGAAGGTGTCGGCGTCACCCAATCCGATTCTCTGGAAAGCGCTCCTTCGCCCGGTCAGGTCTGCCTGCTGCCGGGCTCCCTGCGGGACGGGTGGACCGTTGAGCTGCCTACTGGAGAGTCCGGCGGGGTTGGCGCTCTGGTCCTGCTGACCGACTCCGAACTGTTCGGGACGGTGAAGGAGCAGCGTTACCACCGCCGCCGCAAGGCCGAGCACGGGCCGGAGGTGGTGCTGGCCGACCTGGTGCCGGGGGCCCACGTGGTGCACATCGACCATGGCGTGGCCCGGTTCGCCGGCACCACCCGCATCGGCGACGACGATGACGAGAAAGAGTACCTCATCCTGGAGTACGCCGACAACGACAAGCTGTACGTGCCCACCGACCACCTGGACCGGGTTTCGGCCTACCTGGGCGCCCAGGACCAGCCGCCCTCCCTCACCCGCCTCAGCACCGCCGAGTGGGCCCGGGTGAAGCAGCGGGTGAAGGGCGCCACCAGAGAGATGGCCCAAGAGCTGCTGCGCATCAACGCCGCCAGGGCCCTGGCCGAGGGCCACGAACATGGCGGCGACACGGTTTGGCAGCAGGAGCTTGAGGACTCCTTCCCCTTTGTTGAGACCCCGGACCAAACCCAGGCCATTATCGACGTCAAGAACGACATGGAGACAACCCGCCCCATGGACCGTCTTATCTGCGGCGACGTTGGCTACGGCAAGACCGAGATCGCCCTCAGGGCCGCCTTTAAGTCGGTGAACGACGGCATGCAGGTGGGCATCTTGGTCCCCACCACGGTCCTGGCCCAGCAGCACTACGCCACCTTCACCGAGCGGCTCAGTCCCTTCCCGGTCAGGATCGAGGTGTTGAGCCGGTTCCGGACCCATAAAGAGCAACTGGAAGTGATCGAGGGGCTGAAGGACGGCAGCGTCGATATAGTCATCGGCACGCACCGGCTGCTGCAGAAGGACGTGCAGTTCAAGAACCTTGGCCTGGCGGTGGTGGACGAGGAACAGCGTTTCGGCGTCAGCCACAAAGAGCGCTTCAAGCAGCTGCGCCAACAGGTGGACGTGCTGACTTTGACCGCAACCCCCATTCCCAGGACTCTGAACATGGCTCTATCGGGGATACGCGACCTCAGCACCATGGACTCCGCGCCCGAGGCCCGCCTGCCCGTTAAGACCTTTGTCTCCGAGTACTCGGAGGACGTGATCAAAGAGGCCATCCTGCGGGAGATGGAGCGGGGCGGCCAGGTCTTCTACCTGCATAACCGGGTCCGCACCATAAACCAGGCCGCCGCCGATCTGAACAAACTGGTGCCCCAGGCGCGAATCATGGTCGGCCACGGCCAGATGGCGGAATCGGACCTGGAAGAGGTGATGGTGGATTTTGCCAACGGCGAAGCCGATGTGCTGGTCTGCACCACCATCATCGAATCGGGCCTCGACATGCCCAACGTGAACACTTTGATCGTGGAACGGGCCGACCGGTTCGGCCTGGCCCAACTCTACCAGCTAAGGGGCCGGGTCGGCCGTAGCGAACACCGGGCCTACGCCTACCTGATGGTCCCCCGGGGACGACGCATCACCGAGGCGGCGGACCACCGGCTCCAGGCCATCTTGGAGGCGTCGGAATTGGGGGCCGGCTTCCGCATCGCCATGCGGGACCTGGAGATTCGCGGCGCAGGCAACATCCTGGGCGCGTCCCAGAGCGGCCACATCCAGGACGTCGGCCTCGATCTCTACACCCAACTCTTGAATGAGGCGGTGCGGGAACTGGAGGAGGAATCGGGCAAGAGCGTCACGTCCGAGCCATTGGCCCCCGAATTGCCACGGATCGACCTGCCGCTTAACGCCCGCATCCCAGAGGACTACGTCGACCACCTGCCCACCCGCCTGGCGGTCTACCAGCGTCTGGCCAAGATGACCGACCGAGAGGATGTCCAGGAGATCAGGGAAGAACTGAGAGACCGCTTCGGCCCCCTGCCCGAAGAGGTCGAGAACCTATTGACCCTGGCCGGCCTCCGGGCCCTGGCCGCCACCGTGGGGGTGGAATCCATCGTGCAGGGCAGCGAAGCAATCGTACTGTCCCTGCGGGCGCCGGTGGGCGGGGCACGGGCGCCGCTCCAAAAGGCCTTGGGACCATCGGTCCAGGTGGGCAACACCCAGATGCAGATGCCCCTGCGGAGACTGGGCGACGAATGGTTCTCCCGCCTCACCAGAGTGCTGGAGCGGTTCTCGGCCTTCCAGGAGAACCTCAAAGCCTTGTCGGGAGCGGCCTCCGCCGATTGACCCCCACGCGGGCCCGATGCATCTTCGCTATTCCGGCAAACCGTCCCGCGCGGTCCGGCGTATTAGTTAGTAACCAGCGCCTACGGTGTCGGTTCTGATGGCGTAACAAATACCCGAACCCGTATCAGGGCAGCCACATCTAACCATACGTACCGGGCACGGACCCGCGCTAAACCGATGAAATACAGCTGAAATACGGCGGAGGACGCATTGAGGGGCAATTCGACGGATAACCAGCCTGCCGGCCAGAAAGCCGGGAGGAAACGAAACAAGCTGCGGTTTCTCATTCCATTGGCGTTGGTGTTGACGGTGGCAGCGATCGCCTGCAGCAGCAGCACCGGCAGCAGTTCGTCCAGTTCGGGGGACGGCTCGTCCAGTTCCGGTGATCTGGCGCCTGATTTCTTAATCACAATGTACCAAGGCCAAGACGTGGTCGGCGGCCAGGAGGTAAATTTCAGCGGCCTGGTCGGCCAAAAGCCCATCGTGCTAAACTTCTGGGCCGGACTGTGCCCTCCCTGCCGGGCCGAAATGCCCGACCTGCAAGAGTTCAATGACAAGTTCCAAGACCGGGCCCTCTTGCTGGGGATAGACATCGGGCAATTCACGGGGTTGGGCAGCCAGGAAGACGCCCAGGACCTTTTGCAAGAATTGGGCGTGACATATCCCACCGGATTCACCACCGAAGGCGGGATCATCCGGGACTACGAAGTGCTGGGCATGCCCACAACAATCTTCATCGATGCCCAGGGACAGATCTTCAAAAAGTGGACCGGCGCTCTGAACAGGGAGGTCCTGGAGGAAATAACCCTGGAGATGCTGAACCAGTAGCCGCCGTCTAAATTCGATTCCACGAAAGCCCGCCGCCGCTTGAGAAAAGCATGGCGGGCTTTTCACGTAACCGTCCCCGCGAGCCTGTGTTGCGGTATAATAGCTGTGGCCCTGCCCAAGACCCGCTCCCAGCGCCACGGCGCACCTGGAGCCGGACGGCGGCAGGCGCAGTCGGGGTGTAGCGCAGTGGCTAGCGCGCTACGTTCGGGACGTAGAGGCCGGTGGTTCGAATCCACTCACCCCGACCATCTCCTTTACTATTTCCGCCTACGTGCATGCCAGATACCGGCGCCGCCGCAGGCATCCTCCACCACATAAAAGACCAACACCAGGAGTTATTCATGGCCCGTCAACAAGCCGTTCACGATCTGGAGCAGGGGGACATCAATCTGCCCGGCACCGGGCGTCCGGTGGTGCGGTCCACCAAGGGAGTGATCTCCAGCGGCCACTACCTAACCTCCATGGCCGGCATGCGGATGCTGATGAACGGCGGGAACGCCTTCGACGCCATCGCCGCCGCCGGCTTCGCGGCAGCGGTGATCGAGCCCATCGCCTCCTATTCCCTGGCGGCGGAGGGCGTGTTCATGCTCTACGATGCGGCCAGCGGAGACCTGTTGTCCCTCAGCGGACAGGGCGTGGCGCCGGCCCAAGCCACCGCGGAATTCTACAAGTCCAGGGGATTGGACCGAATCCCCACCGGACCCGGCGGCCAGGCCCACCTCTCCTTCACCGTTCCGGGGATCGTCGGAGCATTCATCTCCCTTCTGGATCGCTACGGCAGTATGCCCATCGGCCAGGTCTTGGCCCCGGCCATCGAATATGCCGAGAACGGCATCCCCAACTACGAGTACATGCTGGAGCGTCTTAAGTCACCCGCCACTCACCAGCAGTTCAACCAATACCCTCCCGGAGGCTGGGACGTGTTCTTTGACGATAAACAGGTCCCTCTACCCGGTTCCCTTCTGGTCCAGCCCGGACTGGCCAACACCCTGAAGGCCATGGCCTCCGCCGCAGGCAACGGCTCCGGAGACAGGAAGGCCGGGCTGCGGGCGGCGCGGGACGTTTTCTACAAAGGGTCCGTCGCCAAGACCATCGTGGAATCGTCGGCGCGGGTCGGCGGGATCCTGTCCATGGACGACCTGGCCAACTACCAGAGCCAGTTCGGCGAGCCGGTCTCGACCACCTTCGCCGGTCACGAGATACTTGGCCACGACACCTGGACCCAGGGCCCGATGCTCCAGCAAACGCTGAACATCCTGGAGAACTTCGACCTGAAGGCCATGGGCCACAACTCCCCCGAATACATCCATACGGTCACCGAATCGTTGAAGCTGGCATTCGGCGACCGCGAGGCATTCTACGCCGACCCGGGATTCGCCGAGGTCCCCATCGACGGCCTGCTGTCCAAGGAATACGCCAAAGAGCGGGCCGGCCTGGTGGACCCAGAGCGGGCCTACCCCGAGCAGCCGGCTCCCGGCGACCCCTGGACATTCTCCAAGGGGAACGGCGTTGTCCCCAAGACTTCTCCGGTTGCGGCCTCGGCCAGCGGCGCGGCCGATTCCTCATCCCACGAGGGCACAACCCACGTATCGGTGTTGGACGACCGGGGAAACATGGTCTGCGGAACCATCAGCGGCGGCGCCTTCGCCAAGTCCGTGTTCTTCCCGGAACTGGGCTGCACGCTCAGCACCCGGATCGAGATGTTCAACTGCGAAGAGGGCCATCCCAACGTGGTCGAGCCGGGGAAGCGCCCCCGCACCACCTTGATCAATTACATCGTCCGCAAAGACGGCCATCCGGTGATGACCATCGGCTGCCCCGGCGGCGACAACCAAGCCCAGGCCGACGTGCAACTGATGTTGAACGTGCTGGTCTTTGGCATGGACCCTCAGCAGGCGATCGAAGCGCCCCGCTTCGCCAGCCAAAGCGTCGTAAACTCCTTCTACCCCCACACCTATCTTCCCGGCCGGCTGGACCTAGAGCCGGGCGTCCCGAAAAGCACCGCCGAGGCCCTGAGGGCCAGGGGACACGACATAGACCGGGCCGCCAACTGCGGCCTGGGAGCCACAGTGTCGGTCAGAGACCCCAAGACCGGCCACCTGAGCACCGGCGGCGACCCGCGCCGGACCTGCTACGCCATGGGCCTCTAACCCCAGCCTCCGCAAGAAAAGCCCCAGCCGGTTCAGGCTGGGGCCTTTTCCCACGAGGCTATGACCCCCCTTCGTCGTCCCGACTCAAGTCGGGACCCAGGGCTGCTGCCGTGTGCGGGATGAACTAGGCTCCCTGATAATCCGCGTGCATCATCTACGGTAGAATGACCAACTCGTAGGGCTCAGTGGCCAGCTTCATCACGCCGCGAATTCCGCCAAGCGCGTCGGCGATTCGTATGCTGCCGCGGACCAGATAGCACCCCGGAGGCAACGCAAACCCATCCAGGTCACCCTGCTCCCATTCGGTTTGTAACCTGATTTGCTCCCCCGGTTCCAACTGTGTGCTCGCGCCAACGCCCATTTGATATCCGCGAAGTTTCGTCCAGACTTGGTCGCCATCGGGCGTGAACACCATCACATTATCCTCGGTTGGAATACCGTGTTCCACTCCGACCACGCCATCACTTTCGTTGGTGAGCACCAAATCGATCAACACGGGTTGCCCCAACGCCACGCTCCGTTGGAACTCCAGGGAAATAGTGATGCCCATGGGAGAGTCGATTTGAACCGGAGGGTCGTCCAGTTGTGTCTTCGGGTCAACTTCGAAGATGACCGCGTCGATTGGAACATCGGTCTCCGCCAGAGCTTCGCGCGCCAGCTTCGCCACGTAACTCGTATGCACCGAGAAGTGGATACGGTTTTCGCCGATCCACGAGGACCACACCCTGGGCACAAAAACCGGCCACAGCGCGGCTTCGGCTTCTTGGCGCCAACGTTCCAGTTGCATTGAGCTGTAGCCCCCCTGGATCGTTGGGATTTCAACGGTCATTGTTGGCGGTTGAGTGGCCCGGAGACCTGGTTCGACTTCGTCGTCTGAAGGAACTTCGCATTCCGACACCGAAGGCTTGATGGAGAGTGGAGTCGAAGTTGGCCGCTCCCCCAAGACCAGCCGGAATGTCTGAGTTCCGCCGTCTCTCGTTACAACTACCTCGATCTCCTGGCCAATCTTAAATTCCCGCCGCAACAGACGCTGCACGTCATAGGTATCGGCAACTTCGTAGCCGCCCAGCGAAACCAAGAGGTCCCGTGGTTTGATCCCGGCCTGCCCGGCGGGCCCCCAGTCAATCACTTTCGCAACGATGGGCTCTTCTGGAGAGGAGAACCGGAGTGGGATCTGGTACGTTTCTCCTCTCGGTTCAAGTGCCACCAATTCTGAAGAAAAAAACAAGCCCAAGTATGGGTACCGGACTCTGCCCTGTTCGACCAGTTGCCGGGCGGCCGGCACGGCGATATCCATTCCAATGGCAAAGCTGATTCCAGATTGGCTGGAGATCGCTTTGACGATGATTCCCACCAACTCACCCGCCAGATTCACAAGCGGGGCCCCGTTGAGGTTGGGAGTGTCGGTCTGAATCAGGTCAAACAGCATCTCCCCATGGGCCGCCTGGATCGACCTACCCAAGACTGACACCAGTCCGGCGCTGACGAACGTAGACCTGATGGGGGCCGGGCTGTAGTTGCCCACGGCGATGACCAGATCACCCACCCGGACTTCCCGATTGTAGGCCAAAGACAAGAAGGGATAGTCCTCTCCGGGGATTCGCAGCACCGCCAGGCCGGATAGCGGGTCCGTGCCGACGATTTCTGCCTCCAAACTGCTTCCACCCAGCAGCGTCACGGTAATCAAGTTGGCATCCTGGATAACTTGGTGGTTGGTCAGGATGAGGCCCTGGGGGTCGAAAATGACACCAGAGCCGTATCTGCCGTATCTTGTGCCCCTGCGGTTGATGTCTCGCAGCAAAGCGGCAGCATCCAGCTTACCGGACAACACCCTGATCGACACTATCGCCGACTGCACTTGCTCCACCGCCGGACTCACCAACTGCATCCTTTCCAGCACATCGGTCAACTGGGGCACGGCAGCAGCGGAGGTGGAAGGCGCGGTTAAGGTCTGAGGAGGCAACGGCGTCGCCCCGGCGCAGGCGACTAGGAACAACAGAGCCATCAAGGCAACAACAATGAACCCGGTTTTCAAAGTAAATTAACCTCCCCTATGACGCCAAGCCCTTGAATCGAGGACCGAGAACACCTATGCGATTTACATTCAATCTGCGATGACAAGCTCTTGCCAGTCGGTGGTGATGGTCTCCGCGTCGAATCTGCTGGTTAGGGCAGCCCTAAAAGACCCCCGCACCAAGTACCTCCCCGGCGTGACGAGGTCACCAAGACATGTACCGGCGTAGGTTACTGGCATGCAGTTTGTCCGCTGAGGCCAGTACGCCAGATATTCTTTCATCTCACCGGTTCGTAACGTGATGCTTCCTAGGTTAGCCGTAAAAACCTTTCCATGTGACCATCGCCAAACTTCTGCGCCATCTCCGCCAGCCACAACAAAGTCTTGGGGGGCAACGCCGAGCCAAACGGTAATTAGATCGCTGCTGGCATTCTTCACGGTGAGTTTAATCGGCACCGCCTCTAGGGATCCTACCTCGGACGGCATCTCCAACTGGACGTTCAGCAAGTTAGACAACTGAGAGTGGTTTTCCGATACCCTAGGCAGCGGTGTTTCGCTCACTGGGTTAATGGTTTCGGCCGTCGCCTCCACCTGGGTACAGGCGGGCAACAGCAGCACAGCCACTGCCACAATCAGCAACTTGGTCCCGAATAATAAGTACATAAACCTTCCACAATTCAATAGACGCCTCAATCGCTATAAAAGTTCCCAAGGGTTCGCGCCGTCAAGCTCTTCTGCCAGTCCGCTCACCTCAAGAGGGGTACCACCTCGCGGTGCAGCCGCTCCAGATGTTCGACATCGGGCGGCACGAGGCACAGCATCACCGTCGTGATGCCGGCAACCAAGAAGCCCCGGATGAAGGCGGCGCACTCGGCAGGCGGTCCAAAGGCGCACCAACTGTCCACGTTGTAGCCGCCATAGAACGATTGCAAAAGCGGCGCGATGCGCCTCCGGGCCCGGCCTCTGTTGTTGTCGATGGCGAGGTAGATAATCTTTCCCAGCTCTAAGAAGTCAGGGTCCCGCCCTGCTCTGCTGGCTAACCGCCTGACCATATCGCAACCTCGCGCGGCGCCTCCGGGAATTCCTCCGGATGGGTGGACCCAGCCATCAGCCAAGGTGGCGGCCAGGTTCACCGAGGCGCTGGTGACTCCTCCGACTAAGATTGCGATCCCTCCGGCCTGGACCGGTCTGACGTCGATGGAGTCCTTTTCCAGATTGTAGTGGCTCCCCTTGAACGAGACGTCGTCCTCGCTCCACAACCTTTTCAGCAGCGTGATGGTCTCTATTAAGCGGCCGCCCACCCTGGGCCTTCGGTGTTCACGGACGCCTTCGGCGGGCCAGTCACCCTGGGAGAGGCCCAGGGTCAGCCGCCCACCGGAAAGCCGGTCCAAGTTGGCGAAATCAGTGGCGAACGACAAAATCGGCGGCCTCGGCACCCCTATTGGCGCCGTCGTCCCCAGCCGGATCCGCGAGGTTGCCGCAGCAGCGGCCGCCAAGGCGCTAAACTGGTCCAGACCCAGACCCCTCTGACCCATCCAGGTATGGCTGAACAGCTTCTCGGTGAACCACAGGGCGTGAAATCCCATCTGGTCGGCCGCCTGATAAAAGGCGGTAATCTCCTCGAAGAGCGGCACGATAAGGTCAATGTTCGGTCCGTCGGCCATCGATTGCCTCCGTTCCATGTCTCCTTTCAATGCCTCTTTCCCTGGCCCCCTCCCCAGGCGAAGCAGGCGGGTCAACACCGTTCAACCTTCCGTATCTCCTTGGTCGCCGAGTGGGTTGTGCCGCCGAAGGTGGGCACCCAAGACGAATGTTTTCCCGGGCCGCCCAGGACGATGATCATGAGTAGGTCCGGTTCCGACACCATGGGCACCGGGCCGCCGGGTATCTTCCCGAACCGCTCCATCATGGTCTCGTGGGTGTAACGCTCCAGGGGTATGCGCGCGTTTTGGTGCAGCCACTCCCTGATCTGACGCTTGCCGAAGCCGTCATTGGCGATGGTGGCGGCGTGCTCCGGGCCCAGGGCCAGCAGGGTCTCGCCGCCGGTGTAGGCATTGTTGGCCCCGGTGATGGAGATGGACCCGGCGATAATGGTCAGTATGTCCTCGGCGGTCCTGCCCGAGTGGTCGTTGATGTTGTGCGGCGGCTCCCCGGCCAGCACGGTAACGGTGCTCTGATCCGCCCGGAACCCCCGCTCGATGTGGAGCGGTTCCCACGGGTTCGCCTCCTCGTTCTCGGCCACGCAGTAGGTGTACTTGGAGGGCGCGCCCTGGGTGGACATGTCACCCACCCCCGGATAGGCCCCGCCCACGTTGAGTTGCACCAGTCTGACGGCCCGGCCGATGGTGGCGTTGGCCTGCCAGCCGGGACCGTAGGCTCCCGAGCCGCCGTGCAGGCCCAACTCATCGCAGATCGGGCCGTTGACGATTATCAGCGGCGCGCAGGGGTGGGTGGTGGCCTGGATGGCGTAGAGGTTGAACACCGGGTCGCACATGGCCTCCATCGCAGCGATCACCACCGGCAGATATTCGGGCCGGCAACCGGCCATGACCGCGTTCACGGCCAGCTTCTCCACCGTCGCCGAACCCCAGTTGGGCGGAATCTCGCCGACGATGTCCTGGGGCCCCTGCGGAACCGCCGCCAACATGGCCTCCACCCGCTCCGCCGTGGGCGGGACCACGGGGAGACCGTCGGTCCAGCCGCGCTCCAGGTAGAGACTCTGGACCGCCTCGAAATCGTCCGTTACTTCCAAGCGTTCGGAAACTAGATCGGCCAAGATATGCCTCCTGAATCCCCTAAAAAATCACCTGACCACCAATTGAGTTATCCCAGATTTCACGCGAATGAACACATCTGGGCGCCGATGCCGTCGTTCCGGCGCAGGCCGGAACCCAGATCGGCTGCCTTGAGACCGCTAATATCGAAACAACCCGCCTTGCATCTGTGGAATCCCAAAACCGGCGTAGGGGCACGGCAGTGCCGTGCCCCTACGTGTGGGTGACGCCATCGCCTTGGAACCAGTCATCCTGGATTTCGGCCTTCGCCGGAATGGAGAAGGCGGCGCTGCCGATGTTCGTGGCAAAGCCGCCTCCTGCTTACTCTCTTTTCCTGTGGTCTTTAATCCCCATTCACCGGCAGCACTCGGTAAGATTAAGAACGACTCATGTTTATTGGCAGACCAATGGAAACCCGCTTAGCGGCCGCCGGTCAGACCCTGGACCACCTGTTCCAGCAGCCCGTCGGCCTTGGCCAGGAGTTGTTCGGCCTGCAGCCCGCCAAGGGGGTGTTCCGCGATGGCCATGGTCAGATCAGGCATCCCCAAGGAGCGCCGCTCGACCTCGCCCAGACGCCTGAAACGGTCGGTGCCCACCACCACGGTGCGGACGCCCCGCTTCTCCAGTTCCACCGCGTCGTGGATACTCCACGACGTGCAGGAGCCTCAATCCGCCAGGCCGACAATCACTGCTTGGACCGACCCGGCCAGTTCGTCGAGCACCGAGTCCGTGGCGGGAATAGAAGCCGTGGGCTTGCGCCGGTGGATCACGTCCGTGATCTCGTATTTCTCCCGCAGCAGCTTCTCCAGCCGCTCGAAGAGGAGGCCGCCGTTTGGTTTGCTGTTCCACAAAAACCCAACGGACTGCCCGTCCAGGCCGTCCAACACCGGGGCCATGGCCTGCACCATCTCTCTGGGCGCCGCCGTGGGGTCTAGGACGATCAGTTTGGTTTTTTCGGTGGTAGACATGGGTCACCCTGTCCCGGCCCGCGTTGGGCCATATTCGAAGGCTAGGGCCTGCCAAATTCCGTGTCAAGCAGCCCCTTGGCGATTCATTATCCCGGTTACCTGAAGAACGGCGACGGCATGGGGCCCACCGGCACCTCGATCAGCACCGGGGCGTCCAGGGTCAACGCCTCTTTCAACGTGGACTCCAACTCGGCCGGTCCGTTGGCCAAGAAGCCCTTGGCGCCGTAGGCCTCCGCCAGCTTCACGAAGTCGGGGTTGTGCAGGTCCGCGCCGATGATACGGCCCTTGAACTGGTTCACCTGGTCGCGCTTCACGTTTCCGAAGGCGTTGTCGTTGAATACCACCACCACCGCGTTTATGTTGTGCTGCACGGCGGTGGCCATCTCCTGGGAGTTGAACATGAAGCCGCCGTCTCCCGAAAGACAGACCACGGCCTTGTCCGGCTGGGCGACCTTGGCTCCCAGCGCGGTGGGGTAGGCGTAGCCCAGGTTGCCCGAATACGATGAAGTGATGAAGGTGCGCGGCTCGTAAACGGGGTAGTGGGCCCGGCTGTAGTAGCCCAGTTGGGTCATGCCGGAGATCAAGATGCTGTCTTCGGGCATGGCGTTCCGGACCGCCTGCAACAGTTCTCCCTGGGGCTCGACCTTGATTATGTCGTCAGACCGCTTAGCCCTCTGGGCTTCGACCTCGGAAGACCGGTCCGCCCGTGCCGGCATCTTGGCCGACAAGGCAGTGAGCAGGGCTTCCATGGTGAGGCGGGCGTCGCCCTGTACGCCCAGGGTGTTCTCGTAGTTGCGCCCCAGTTCCTCGGGATCGACGTCGATCTGGACAACCCTCTGGCCCTCCAGCCATTGGGGGGCCATCACCAGCCTGGACCCCACGGCCAGTATCACGTCGTGGCCGAATTCCTGTTTGGCGATGGTGTCGTTGCGCAGCCACAACGCGCCCAGGGCCAACGGGTGGTGGTCCGAGATGGCGCCCTTGCCCTCGGCGGTGGTGACCACCGGAGCCTGGAGGTACTCGGCCAGCTTGGTCAGGGCTGCCGAGCCCTGGGAGGAAATCACGCCGCCTCCGGCCCAGATTAATGGGTTGGACGCACCGGCCAGGGCCTCGGCGGCCGCTTCGATCTGTTCCTGACTGGCCGCCACGGTGCGGGGCGCCTCGGGTTCCAGCAGTTCCACGTCGGCCACTTCCGCCAGGGTCTCCGGGGGAATCTCGATCTCCACCGGCCGGGGACGGCCGTTCTTGAGATGATAAAAGGCCTGGTGGACCACCTCGGGCACCTCCGCCGGGTCCATGATGCGGTGGGCCCACTTGGTGACCGGCTTGATGGCGTCCAGTTGGTCGTTCACCTCATGGAGCATGCCACGGTCGCCGCCGATATGGTCGCGCTCGATCTGGCCGCACACCACCAGCACCGGCGAGGAAGCGGAATAGGCCGTGGAGATGCCCGACGATGCGTTCAGCAGACCGGGACCGGGCACCATCAAAGCGGTGCCGATCTCCCCACTGGCGCGGGCGTAGCCGTCGGCCATGTAGCCGGTGGCCTGCTCGTGGCGGACGGTGATGAACCGGATGCCCGGCTCGTCGTACAGCCCGTCCATCATGTGGTAGAGCTGTACCCCCGGCAGTCCGAATATCACCCGGACACCCTCCCGGTATAGGGACTTGGCCAAAGCCTGGCCTCCGGTCATCTTAACCATATCTCAAAACTTCCTTGCTCAGATTATTCCGGTGTCAAATTATGCTGGAGTACGGTGGGGTTAGGGAGTGTTGAACTGCACCAAGATGCCGTCGGGGTCGCGGACATAGATGCTGCGGATCTCACCGTTGGCATCGGCGAACGACTCCCTGGACCCGGCCAGTTCGTACCCCTTGGCCGCCAATTCGTCGGCCAGGCCGGCCACATCGGCGACGCCAAAGGATATGTGGCTGATGCCCACCTGGTCAAGGAGGATGGGCTCGCCGTCCGGTTCCTCCCCCGGATGGCTGGTCAGCGTGAGGGTCGGCGTCGCGCCGTCGCCGTAGGCCAGAGAGACCCAATGGCGGGTGTTGCGTTCGCGCTTGTAGTTGTCCAAACGCGCCGTTTGGGTCCCGCCCTCGGTGATGTCGGTGATCTTCTCGCCGATCACCTTCATGCCCAGGGCGTCCCGGTAGAATCTCAGGGACTTTTCCATGTCCCGGACGCAAACCCCGACGTGGGTCACGCAGGTTGCTTTCATTTTAATCAGGCTCCTCTGACGGTAGGCTGCGGGGAACGGCAGGCTCCGGGCCGTTATCTTACCCGAAAACGAAATCCCGGATGGCGGTGAAGTACTCGTCCAACCCCTTGAAGAGCAGGTCGTTATGGCCCGCGCCGGGCACCATCAGCATCTTCTTATCCTTGGAAGCGAAGCTCTGGAACATCTCCTCGGCGTCCTTGAGGGGCGCCAGCGTGTCCACCTCCCCGTGGATCACCAACACCGGGATCGATATCGACGCCGCCTTGGCCCGGTAGGCTTCTTCCAGCTCCTGGGCCTGCTGTGGGGCCAGCCCACTGGTGAACTGTCCCAGGCTGGGCCGCCCGCTCTCGATGATGACTCCTCTGATGGCCGGGTTCTCCTTGGCGGCCAGTTCAAAGGCGGAATGCCGGCCCATGGAGCGTCCCATCACGTAGACCGGCCCGTGATAGCCGCTGGCCCCCAGCACTATCTGCATGGCCTCAAGCACGGTATTGGCGTCGGAGAGCATGGTGGTGAAGGACGGTGAGCCGCCGCTCTTCCCGTACCCCCGGTAGTCGGCCACGAAGAAGTTGACCCCGATCTGGTTGTACATCGGGGCGATGGAGTTATAGTCGACCGCCGTCTCGCCGTTGCCGTAAAAGAACAGGATGGTGGGGCTGCCGTTGCCCACCGGAAAGAACCGGCAGGACAAGCCTATTTCTTCGCCCCCGCCGCCGTCATTACCAACGTTAATGGTGTAGTCCTGCACCCCGTCCGGAGTGGGCGTCCAGCCCTGCCGGGGGTAGAAGGAGTTCGTGGAAATATTGGGGTCGTCCAGCGCCGAGTAATCGACTTGGGCCATGTTCAAAACTCCCTTCGAAATTTGGCGGCGCCGCCGGCGTCATTCCGGCTTTCGCCGGGATCGAGGTAACCTAGCTCTCCAGTCAGGCGCTCATGGTGAGCCCGTCGAACCACCCGCTGCGCATTAACCATACCAGTTCCCGCAACTGTCACCCTGAGTGGAACGAAGGGTCTCTTTGTTTCTGAGTAGTGCTGGCCCAGCAACAACGAGATTCTTTCCTCCCGATACCGATCGGGACGTCGGGAGCGCCTCAGAATGACAAAGGCCTGGGGCCAGACCTATTCTGCATCTACCATTTTGGATATTCCGGCTACCGGCAAACGCATCACCGTCGGAGACCGCTTACTTCAGAGACACTGCTCTGGGTCCCGGCGTAGGGGCACGGCAGTGCCGTGCCCCTACGCCGGTAGCGAATCAATGTGAATCAGCCGAAAAACCCGTCCGCCAGATGCCCTTTAAGCACGTCCGCCACCAGTTCCGGTCTCTGGATGGGCACGTCGTGGATGCTGTCCTCAAGCCAAACGGTCTTGCTCTTGGGCAGCATCTGCTCCGCCTCGTCCACCGACGCCAAACGCCGTTGGCGCCGCTGGCCCGGTTCCTGGGTGGCCGAATTGTCCTGCTGACGGGCCGGCATGATCAGCACCGGGCATTGTACCTTCCCGTAGAGCTCCGCCGGACGGTGGTCCCAGAGGGCTTCGATTATCCGCAGGTGGTTGGACCGGGTGAGCCGGGCTTTGATCGTCTGGTCTTCCAGAATCTCAAAGTTGGCCAAGACGATGCCGGCAACCTCGGGCGCCATGCCGTTGCCCAGGTGACGGGTACGCACCCGCTCCAAGAATCCCTCCACCTTCACCCCGGTGAAGTCCGGCGGGGCCATCTCGAACTTGGCGTCCTCAGCGGTGGCGTGCCGGGCCGATGTGTCGATCATACCGCCGTCGATCCAGGCCATGCCTTTCATCGACTCGGGCGCCATCACCGCCAACTCCAGGGCGACGCTGCCTCCCCAAGAGTGGCCGACCACTACTGGAGCGTCCCCGCCCAGTTGTTCGATAACGCCCAGCACGTCCTTGCTCACCGAGGCGAAGTCGTAGCCATGATTGGGCTTGTCGCTCTCGCCGTGACCCCGCAGGTCCAGGGCGATCACGGCGTGGTCCTCTGCGAGGATGGGCGCGACCATGTCCCAGATATGGCAAGTGGACGCCAACCCGTGGAGCAGCATCAGCGGCCGGCCGGACCCGCCCCAGTCCCGGTAGTGGAAGCTCAACCCGTCAACCGTCGCCCATTCGTCGCGCGGGGCCTGTGCCATCTATAAATCCTCGAATTCGCCGGGTGGAAATCCGATGGGAATCGTCCGGTTACTCCGGACTCAGACCGGCCCGCCTAGACGGTACATCCGGGCGGGCCGTGCTTGGCGCCATTAATGCCTTTAAAGCCTTTAAAGGCATTAATGCACCTACTGGTTTAATCTGCCGGTCTAGCGCCAGAGGGCGAATGCCCAGCCGCCGCCGGTGCCGGCTGGCGAGCGGTACACCGGAACGTAGTCCACCAGTTCCATGTCCAGGTGCTCCAGGGCCCCGGCTGCCGTGACCCAGTTGAGTATCTCAGAGCTACCAGAGTTCAACCGGTAGCGGGGCATGGATGCCAGCAGGTCGGCGTCCTTCTCCCGCATCCCTTTGATGGCCATCTGGTCGATCTCTTCGTCCACCAGGAAGTGGCTCAGGCCGCCGGACGCAACCACGGCCACCTTCTTGCCGCTGTCCCAGTTCTTGACCGCCTTGGCTATGGCCTTGCCCAGGTTGTAGCACCGCCTGGGAGTGGGCTGGTTGGGCGGATAGAAGGTGTTCTGGGTCAGCGGCACGATGGGCCTGATCTTGTCGTTCATTATGCGCTTGACCACGTAGGCGTAGGCGTGGGGCATCGCCTGGGGTCTGGTCTTGGTGACTAGCTGGGTGTTCAGGTAGCCGATGGGCCCGACGGCGCCGCCGGCCTGTTCGTTCATGTAGCGGGACTGGGCGATGTCGAAATCGTCTTCGATCAGACTCTGGATGAGGTGCAAGCCCAGCTCTGAGTCCACGGGAACGTCCATCTCCACGTCGCCGTAGCCCCACATTGAGGCCTTGGTCGCCGGGGAGGGGTTGTCGCCCATGGGCCGGGGCGTGAGGTGCATCGTGTCGCCCCAGTAGATGGAGAACAGGGGCATGTTGTCGTCGAAGAATAGCTCTTCCTGGTCGTCGCCCACGATCACCACCACGTCGGGGTCGGCCTCGGCCAGGGCTTCTTCCAGGGTGACGATGGCCTTTTGGCAGGCCTCGTACTGGGCCTGAAAGACCTCGGGGGTCAGCCGTTGGGCGATGGCCGGGTCGGCCGTCTCCAGGAGTTCTTCGTAGGTCTTCGTCGAGCCGTCCTCCAGGGACAGCAGCATGGGGTTGCCCTGGTCACGGGCGGCGTATTCGCTCCACAACTCGCTGGGCAGGCTCAACATGGGGCTGTGGGAAGTGCCGAGGCCCAATACGATCTCAGCCATGTCCACTCCTTCCGTTTGGTATTCCCTAACTTAATGGAAGTGAAAGAAAATTGTTGGATACATAATCCGCCGGAACGGGAGAATTCGCAACATCTCCCTGCCGGTCTGGCAATCTGCGTCAGGACAAAAACGACCGGGGCCATTCTGGACCCCGGTCGTTTTAATGACTTGCTGGTCGGCCGGCTACGTCGATTCTAGTCGGCGGCGGTCACGGCCTCGCGTCCAGCGGTGACGCCGGCGCCCAGGTGCTTCCCGAAGAAGCCAATCACCTTTTCCCAGCCGTCCACTGCCGCCTCTTGGCGGTAGCTGGTCCGGTCGACGGCGAAGAAACCGTGGCCAGCGTTGGGATACATGTGGAACTCGAAGTCCTTGCCCAAGCGCTTCAACTCCGCCTCGGTCTCGGCCACGTCGGCCGGCGACGGCCTGCCGTCCTCTTCACCGAACAATCCCAAGAGTGGGCAGTTGAGTCCCTCGGTGAACTCGATGGGCCAGCGGGGCATGGCGGGGGAAAGCTCGTCGTTCCCCTTGGTTACGCCGCCGCCCCAGCAGTCGACTGCGGCGTCCACGCCGGCCAGGGTGCAGGCGCCCAGATAGGTCTGGCGTCCACCGGAGCAGAACCCGATGAGCCCAACCTTGCCGTTGGTATAGGGCAGGCTGCGCAGGTACTTCATCGCCGCTTCGACGTCGCCCATGGTGCGGACGTCGGGCATGCCGCCCGCCTCGCGGATGCTGGTGCTGTTGTCCGTGGGAGTGGCCTTGCCCTCGCGGAAGTGCAGGTTGGGCGAGATGGTGGCGAAGCCGTTGTAGGCCAGCTTACGGGCCATCTCCTTGGAGGCCTCATCCCAGCCGGGCATGTGGTGGATCAAGACCACGCTCCCATAGGGGCCGGGTCCCAGGGGCCGGGCCAGATAGGCGTCAATCTGGTCTCCTTCGTGTCCGTTGATGAGCACGGTTTCCGCAATCATGCCTTCGTACTTCATGTTAGGCCTTCCTTTCCGCAATAAAATTCCGGAATGTTTGTCGATTCCGGCGCCCGCCTTTCACCGTTGGGCAGGCGTAGACTACTACCGGCAACGGGCGGCGTCAAACGGCATCCGGAACTACGCTCAACTACCCCTTGCTCGTTGGCATTGCAAAGTATGGAAAGCTATAATGCGCCCAATCACCCACCGCAACTATCTTATGTCGACCCCGGAGGCCGGCAATTCGGTGGGCCAATCCGTTAGGAGATTTGACCGACATGGCTCTACCAGAACGAATGAAATTTGGGATCTTCATGGGGCCTTTCCACCGGGTCGGCGAAAACCCCACGTTGGCCCTGGACCGCGACCTGGAACTGGTGCAGTGGCTCGACTTCCTCGGCTATGACGAAGCCTGGATCGGCGAGCACCACAGCGCCGGTTGGGAGACCATCTCCTCCCCCGAGATATTCATCGGCGTGGCCGCGGACCGCACCAAGCACATCAAGCTGGGCACCGGCGTGATCAGCCTGCCCTATCACCATCCCTTCATGGTCGCCAACCGGATGGTGCAGTTGGACCACATGACCCACGGACGGGTGATGTTGGGCGTGGGGCCCGGCGCGCTGCCCGGCGACGCCTACATGTTGGGCATAGACCCCACCACACAGCGCCAGCGCATGGACGAGGCTTTCGGCATTATCCTGCGCCTGATGACCGAGACCGAGCCCATCACCTACAAGAGCGACTGGTTCGAGCTCCGCGAGGCCATGCTGCAACTCCGTCCCTACACCAAGCCTCATATGCCCATCGCCGCAGCCTCGGTCCAATCTCCGGCCGGCGTCGCCCTGGCCGGCAAGTACGGCGCTTCGGTGCTGACCATCACCCAGGCCCGGGACCCGTCCGATGGAGAAACCGACCTGGCGGCGCTATGGGATGTCGCCGAGGAATCGGCCGCCGAGCACAACAAGGTGGTGGACCGGTTCGACTGGCGTCTGGTGATCCCGGTGCACCTCGCCGAGTCCCGGAAAGAGGCTTTGGCACAGGCGAGACTGGGCGCGGGCCGCTACCAGGCTGAATATTTCGAACACACCATGGGCCGGGACAAGGTGATCGACGGACCGCCGGAAAAGATCATCGACGCCATGGTGGACAACGGCACCTGGATCATCGGCGACCCCGACGACTGCGTGGCCGGCATCCGCAGGCTTGAAAAGCGCAGCGCGGCGGCTTCGGCGGCTTCATGGTCCAGACCATCGACTGGGCGCCAAGGGAGCAGGTGCTCCACAGCTTCGAGCTTCTGGCCCGTTACGTGATGCCCCAATTCCAGGGCACGACCCTGAGCACCGCCGCTTCTAACGAATGGGCGTTCGAACACCAGGAAACCCTGAAGGCCGGCCGGTCGAGGGCCCTCGACCGGGCCAAGTCGGACTACGCCACCCGGACATAGACACTGGACCTTAACTCAGCCCTCGTGAAAATCACATCAAACGGGAAGCCATGAAAGCGGTCTGGTACGAGCGTAACGGCCCTGCGGACATCATCGAATACGGAGAGATGCCGGACCCCGAGCCGGGGCCGGATGAGGTGCGGGTGCGGGTGGTCTCCTCGGGCGTGAACCCATCCGACTGGAAACGCCGGCAGGGGCTGACCAGCCAGATGGAGTTCCCCAGAGTCATCCCCAACCAAGACGGGTCCGGCGTGATCGACGCCGTCGGCCCCGGCGTTCCTCAATCTCGGACCGGCGAGCGGGTCTGGCTGTTCGAGTCCCAGTTCAGCCGGCCCTTTGGCACGGGGGCAGAGTACACCGTCCAGCCCACCGGACACGCCGTCCGCCTTCCTGACAACACCAGCTTCGAGATGGGCGCGGGACTGGGCGTCCCCGCCATGACCGCCCACCGCTGCGTATTCGCCGATGGCCCGGTCACCGGAAAGACCGTTCTGGTCACCGGCGGCGCCGGCGCCGTCGGCCACTACGCGATACAACAGGCCAAGCTGGGCGGCGCCACCGTCATCAGCACCGTAAGCTCCGAGGAGAAAGCCCAGATCGCCCGGTTGGCCGGGGCCGACCACACCATCAACTACCGCGAAGGGAATACGGCGGCCAGGATCTTCGATGTGACCGGCGGCAGGGGCGTAGACCACATCGTGGAGGTCGATATGGCGGCCAACTTCCCGGTGAGCCTGCAAGCGCTCAGGTCATCCGGGGTGTTGGCGGTATATTCCGCGGGGAGCGCCCAAGGGCCCACCGTGCCGCTCAAATTCAAGTCTTCCAACGTGACTGTCCGCATGGTGTTGGTCTACGACATGCCCGAGCCCGCCAAAGCGGCCGCCATCACCGACATCACTTCTTGGCTTGAACAGGGCAAACTGACCCATTACCCAGGCCCTCATTTTCCTCTGGAACAACTAAGAGACGCTCACCTGGCGGTCGAGGGCGGCGCCATCGGTAAGGTCATCGTCGATGTTAGCCCAGCCTAGGTCATGTCCGGTTCTCAGAACAACATAGCTGGAACGGTGGCCGTGGTCGGCGGAGGGGTGGTCGGCTGCTTCGTGGCCTACCGGCTCGCCGCCATGGGTGTGTCCGTGACCCTGCTGGAGCAGGAGGGACCCGGCTCAGGGTCCACGGGAGACTCAGCGGGGAACATTCAGCCTGCCTCGGGCGACGATGACGCCTACAAGATCGCTTTGGGCGCTGAGAGTCTCGCCCTTTGGCGCCGCCGCTTCCCCCAGATAAAAGAAATCGGCGGAGTGGATTTCGGGGAGCAAGATGTCCGCCATCTGTACGCGGCGACCAACGACGACGAGGAACGGGAGGTCCGCCGCATCCTGGGCGACATGACGGCCGCCGGACTCAGGGCCGAATGGGTGGATGGCGCCACCGCCCTTGAGATCGAGCTCCATCTCTCCGGGTCGATCACCGGCGGGATGCTGCACCACGACTGCATCCAGATGGACCTGAGGCTATTCATGGTGGCGCTTTCAAACGCGGCCGAGGCAGAGGGCGTGGTGATCCAGCGTGGGACGCAGGCCGTGGGTCTGGACGTGACCGGCGGGCGTATCAAAAGCATTGCCCTGGGAGACGGGAGCTCGCTGGAGTGTTCGTCCGTTGTCCTGGCCATCGGCGCCTGGACAGCGAGAGCCGTGTCTGATTGGCTGGGCTTCGACCTGCCGGTGGAACCCTACGGTCTCCAGAAACTACACCTGTCCCTGGGGACGGCGGCCCCGCTGAACTGCGCCGTCCGCTGGAACGGGGTGAATATCGTCTCCCGGAAGGACGGACTGGTCCACGCTGGGAGCAGGTTCGACTCCGCCGGATTCGATTCCCAGCCCTCCGCCGAAGCCCAGGAATGGCTGCTGGGGGGGGTAGCGGCCATCATCCCCGGTTTTCAACCCTCGGGGATCGAGACCATCGCCGCTTGCGCCGCCTCTACACCGGGCCGCATTCCCTTGGCCGGCCCATTGCCGGGAATAGAGGGGATATACCTTGCCGTTTCCAGCACCGACGGGTTCCTGATGGCGGCGGTCCTAGCCGAGATGACGGCGGAACTGCTGGTCAACGGCGAGATGCACCAGTTGATGGACCTGAGCCCGCTGGCCCAGGCCAAAACCGCCTAACTCCCAGAGCATGGGCGGTGCATACTAGCTTATAGTGTACCGCGCGAGTAATCAGGGGGCTCTATTCGACGATGTCGTCGAGTCCAACCACTTCTAGTGCTTTCGTGGGCCGCATGTATAACTTGAGGAAGAAGATTATTATCCCCAACGACCACACAATCGGCACAAATATCGTCGCGATCAACATAATAATTTTTGTGATGATTGCATTTGGGGTGGCTCCGTCACAGATTTTTTGACCAAGAAGTACAACCATCAATGGGGAATTCAAGAGATTCTTTATTGCCCCAACAACCTTGTCCCTTGTAATTATGAATTTGGGCTTGATCACGTCCTGAACGCAGATGTACACAATCGCTATCCTATCGACCGTCTGGAATCGGCGAAGACGTTGAATACTTACCATTAGGTGTGGACCATAGCCCAGATTCCACAAGGCCTTTATGAAACGCTGCCCGGCTAACGGATTGTTGGATTCTTCGTCGTCATCCTCTTCTTCTTCTTCTTCTTCTTCTTCTTCTTCCGCATTCGCTCCGGCGGAGTTTCTGTTAGATTCGGCCTGTTCAACCCGTTGGCGTTCGGCGAGAATCTCGCGGAGGATAACGAGAGCAGACAACCACTTGAAGAATTCTTCGCGTGATACTTCGGCCTGACTAGGCTGGAGCTCGGACAGCCGAGGCATCAACCCGCCCAATTGGTCCAAATATCCGAACTGGCCGACTAAGTCTCTTACACCATCGGCGAACTGTGCTAGGTCCAAGTCATCTTGCCCGATGTAAGAACCGAGCACCTCGCCTAGATTTTTGAGGAGTTGTTGGTCATCGAGAGGTGGAGGCTCGATCGTCGGAGTTGGCATCTCGACGGTGGCCGCCAACACGTTGTTCATATCCGGCGTTTCAATAGCATGATTGCCAACACCAATGTCGACAGCACACAACTCTTTGTCGGGCTCCAATTCCGACGTGGCTTCTTGACAGCATTGGAACCTCCGCAGACCGAACACGAAGACCAGCTTGAAGAATTCAATTAAGACGAGAATCCACCATTTGCTCCCAGCAGATTCGCTCGCCAAGTCTCGCAGGTCGTCAACGATGTCTCGCGTGAATTCCGAAACGAACCACTTCGGGAGCAACCACCTTAATGCCTTGGGCAAATCTAAAGTCGGCCGAAGGATATTGGTGAAGTCCGGTCCCGGGCCGATAATTGCTTGTCCAAAATTCACGACTGCGAACAGCAGGGTTGTGACGGCCAAGACCACTCCACTAACTAAGTACGTGGCTAGTAGCACCAGGAATCCAGTTCGCCCACTGAACACCTGAAACGTCTCGATTGCGACATTGACCAGCACTACAACCATAGATCCGATCAACATCAACCTAACCATTCGGAAAAATCTAGTCATACCAGGGCCTCCGAACTGTGGTTGTTCTGCCTCCCATCCCCACACCCCTGGCTGCTACTCTGGTTTATATAGGGTCCGAGTTCGGAACAGCTTTTGGCTGGAGCAGGCGCTCCTTATCCTTGAGCGCCCAAGCACCTTCTGTTGTAATCTTGTACATTCTTCGAATTTTCCCTTCGTCGGGGACCACGTCTTCAACCATCTTAATCAGCTTCTGGTGTTTGAGGGTGTGTAGAGCGTCGTAGATTGTTGCAAGACTCGGATTGAACCGTCCATCAGTCAGCTCGTTGAGTAACTTCCGTAAGCCGTACCCGTGCTGCGGGCCATCCGTCAACGCTTTTAGGACTAGGTACCTATTATCCGTAAGTCGATAGGTATGTGGTTCATCAGGCATCTATTTCGGCTTCCTCATATTACGGAATAGTACATTATCATAATAATATACATTAATATACTTTTGTCAATCACCCTATCTTCTGGCATTATAACGGTTACCTGAGATATCCAATGCCGCTAAACGACAAGGCCAGAAGGACAGAATCCAGTGAACTCTGTTGACCACCTAATATCCCACTGATAGAATGCGCCCATCCTGGGGAGCAGGCTGGATTCCAGGCCAACCTGCCAAACTTTCGGCCTGGCGGGACAACCTGGAGCTACAGACTACCGCTCCCAACCTCAACGCTTTATCTGCGGGGTGAACCATGGCAAGGAAGATTCAGGTTTCCGTTGACCACGACATCTGCGTTGGCAACGCAATGTGCATCACCATCGCCACCAATGCCTTTAAGCTGAACGACGAACGGCAGGCGGTGTCCGCCGACCCCGACGGCGACACCGAGGAAATCATTATGGAGGCCGCCGAGAACTGCCCGGTGGCGGCAATAAAAGTTATGGACGCCGACACCGGCGAACAACTTTTCCCGTAGCGTTCACCCCGTTCTAATCGAGTTCCAATCGGGTCCCGGGAGTCCTCCTTTGCGGCGGCGTAGAGGAGGGCTTTTGATTTGGCCCCCGTAGGCGCTCTCAGCGTCGTAAAGGAGAGATATGGACATCGGCATCGCTCTGTTAATGACCCAGCACGATTTCGACACCATCGGCCTGGCCCGAAAGGTCGAGGAACTGGGCTTCGAGTCCCTTTGGGCCCCGGAGCACGGAGTAGTGCCCATCGACTTCAAGGTTGACCCGCCCACCGGGCGGCAGGGCGGGGTGCCCAAGTTCTACACCGAGGGCGGCATCAACCAGATAGTCGACCCCCTGTTGTTCCTGGCCGGGGCCGCCACCGTCACCAAGAAGATCAAGTTGGGGACGGGCATCTGCCTGGTGCCGGAGCGCAATCCCATCCGGCTGGCCAAAGAGGTCGCCACCCTGGACCAGATCTCAGGCGGCCGGTTCATCTTCGGCGTCGGCGCGGGCTGGCTCAGGGGCGAGTCCGAGATACTGGGCGTGGACTTTCCCCGGCGTTGGCGGCAGACCCGGGAATACGTGAACGTGATGAAGGAGCTGTGGACCACCGAGGTCACCGAGTACCACGGCGAATACATCGATTTCCCGCCTTTGGTCTGCGCCCCCAAGCCGGTGCAGAAGCCCCACCCGCCCATCTTCGTGGGCGGCGAATTGGAGAGCGCCGCCCGGCGCATCGCCGACTACGGCGACGGATGGCTGCCCAGGGCCCGCAACACCTCCCAATATCAGGACCCGGACAAGCTGCCCGGCGCGCGCAAGCACATCGAGGAAATGATGACGCAACGGGGACGTGACGCCTCGGTATTGAACATCACCATGTGGGACGCGCCCCACGACCGGGAGATGAACCGGCGGTTCTTCGACGCCGGGGCCGACCGGGTGGTCCACATGTTGAACACCACCGACGAGAAATCGGCCCACGAAGCCCTGGAACGGGTGGCCGAGGCGGTTTTGTAGGCGTATAGGCACGGTCCCGATGGAATCGGGGTGCGTGTACGTCGAAACGCCGTGATGTGTCTAACGCGTAGGGGCACGGCAGTGCCGTGCCCCTACGGCGGGCGGCGCGGTTTCGCGGGTGTGGGCACAAGATAGTAATTAGCGGAAATTATCATTAAGATGTCCCCGCGTTAAACGGCCTAACCAGGTTAGAGGGGTGAAACATGACAACCGAGTCAGGTCCAAATTACGACCCGTTTCCACAGGGCGGCAGTTTCCGGTCCATGGTTATCGAGTGCGAGGTCGATGACCTGGGGAACATGTTGCGGCGGGCCAAGGTCAGCGGTTTCGAGATAATGTGCGACGAACCCGAAACCATCGGAGGCAGCGGGACCGCTCCTGCTCCATTACATTACTTCGCCGCTTCGATCTTGTTTTGAGAGATGACCCAGATTGAGAGGTACTCTCAACTAATGAAAGTGAAGATCACCAAGGTAAGGGCCGAAGCCTCGGTCCACTTCGACATATCAGGGTCTGTATTGGCCGGCACAATTCTCGCCGGGGCGCCAAAGGTGGAAACCAGGTACGAAATAGAATCGCCGGACGACCCTGCCAAAGTAGCGGCAATGCTCCGCAATGCGAAAAACGGCTGCTGGGTAAGGGCCGCCGTAATCAACCCAACTCCGTTTGAAGAAACATTGACGTTGAATGGAGAGCCGTTCAGCTTGGACTAGTTGCGGACCATTCCGCGCTTCCATTCTACCGCGAGGCACGTCACGCGGCCGGATTCAACCCCGCAGTCTCGGTTCTGCGGAGCCCCATACACTATGACCGATGGCTGGCATCCGGTGGCAGGCGCCTCCAATGCAGGGCGGAGTCGCGTTGGACCGGTCCTGGCCAAAGATTTAGCTATCGAATGAGATGTTGGAAAAGGTGATACATGGGCTTAGAGTTTGGCGTCTTTGATCATATTGAACCGATACCAGGGCAAGACCTAGACCAAATTTACGCCGACCGGTTGTCCCAGATCGAAAAGTTTGACGCGGCAGGGTTCTATGGATACCACTTGGCGGAACATCACTCGCCGGCGGTGCACAGCCTAGCCCCGTCTCAGAACGTATTCTTGGCTGCGGCTTCCCAAAGAACCAGCCGGATACGCTTGTGCCCCTGCGTCTACGTGCTTCCATTACACCACCCGCTGCGGCTTATCGAAGAGATTTGCATGCTGGACCATCTCAGCGGCGGCAGACTGGAGGTCGGGGTGGGGCGAGGCGGAGTCCTGGAAGCGTACTTTTGGGGCAGCGACTCTGACTTGGAACGCAACCAAGCCAAATTCGCGGAAACCTTGGCCATCATAAGGGAAGGTCTGAATAGTGATGAGCTCACCTTCCAAGGCGAGTTCTATAATTTTGACCGCCTGCCCATGCGGCTGCGCCCGAGGCAAGACCCTTATCCACCGTTGTGGTACATGCGCAACGTGGAGACCGCGGCCACCGAAGGAATGAACAGCATCATTGTCGGAACGTTGGATAGCTTTGGCCCGAACGTGAAACGGTATAAAGACCTGTGGAATGTCCATCAGGGACCGAATGCCCTGACAGTTCAGGGGACTGAGCCCAAGATCGGCCTGGTCACCCACATGGTGATCGCCGACACGGAAGAACGCGCGCTCCAGGCGGCCGGCCCGGCTTGGGAGGAATATCTTTGGAACTTGCGGGCTCCCCGCCGCCTGGAGGCGGAGCGGCGAGGTCTACAGCAGTTTACCGGGAAAAGCGAAAACCCCAGGCCGGCTGGACTGCCCGACCGAGAAGCAGACACCCAGTATCGAACCGCCGAAGAAGGGGCAGAGCAAGCCAGCTCAACGCCGGAACCCGGCAGCGCCATAGCCCAGGAGAAGTCCGCTAATTTCAGGGTCATTACCGGCACCCCGGACACCATCCGCAAGTATATGGACGCCTATGTAGAAACGGGCGCCAACTACTTCGTCTGCGCGTTTCATTTCGGAAACATGCCCGCCGCGGTGGCGGAGCATTCAATCGACCTGTTCATCAAGGAAGTCATGCCCAATTACGCCTAACGGGATGGCGTGGCCAGACACGGTCTGAAAACGTTGACGGGGCCATCCTTCGGAATCTTGTTGACTTTAAGGACAGATGTCGTTTACCGTACCCAAAACGCGGCCGTTGTAGCTTACGCTGGAATCAACCGGTCAGCCCAATCACGAATTCCAATGCGGCGGGACCGCCGGTAAATCGTAGGAGAGGGGGGAGAAAATGGTCAAGCACCGAATATTCCGTATTCCGTTTCTCATCGCTGTACTCGCGGCAACGACGCTTGTCGTGGCAGTGGCCTGCGGTTCTTCCGCAGAACCGACCGCCGCGCCGCTGACTCAAGCACCCAGCAGCGGGTCACCGGCAACCAGCGTGCCGGTCCCCACAGCCGCTCCGACGGTAGCGGCTGCGGTGAAGCCAACCGGCAAACTGGTCATCGCCTTGACCGACCTTGGCAATGAGACCCCAAGCGTATGGCAGGAATTCGCCTTTGGAAAGGCCTACATGCGCTTCCTTTTCGATGCTCTCACGGGCACCAACGACGCGGGTGAAGTGGACAAGACCCAAGGCGCGGCCAAAGAGTGGATCATGAGTCCCGACGCCAGGACATGGACCTTCATCTTCCGGGAAAACATCAAGTTCCATAACGGCGACCAACTCACCGCTGAAGACTCCAAATTTTCAATAGGACTGGTGACCAGCGAGGATTCAATCACCTCGTATAAGACCCGCATCATCGCTTCCATCGCTGACCAAGACAGTATCACCGTAGTGTCCCCATTTGAATTGGTCATCGAAACCTCCAAGCCGGCGGGGTTCCTAAATTGGGACCTTTCGGACATCCAGGGCGTCGAGGGCATGATACAGCCCAAGAACCACACAGAGAGGGTCGGCAATGCCGAATTCGCCAAGAATCCCGTCGGCAGCGGCCCCTACAAGTGGGTGGGCCAGCGGAAGGGCGACTTCATGGAATTGGAGGCGGTGGACGACCACTGGAGAGACGGCGTCCCCAGATTTAAAACGCTCATCTTCCGCATCATTCCGGAAGAGAGCACCAGGATCGCAGCCCTCAAGGCCGGCGAGGTGGACGTTATATCCGTCTCCCGGGAGCGGGCTCCGCAGCTAAAAGCCGATGGGCTCAGCATCTTCAGCAAGGAAGGGGCCAGCGTGCTGGGCCTTTATTTCCACGAGCAATGGCGGGACGACTCGGTCTGGAAAGACATCAATGTCAGAAAGGCCTTTAATCTGGCCATAAACCGCGAAGAGCTCTGTGAATTCATCTTCGCTGGCGAATGTTCACCGGCCAAGGTCTATCCCTGGCCCGACGTCGCCCCCGGTATCGACCCTTCTTTGACGCCCCTTCCATTTGATCCAGTGGAAGCCAAACGGCTACTGGATGCGTCGAACTACGCTGGAGAAGAGGTAGCCATCCGGTCGTACCCCAGGGCCGACGTACCCGAGGGTCCCCGGTTCATTGAAGCCGTCGGCGCTTATCTGACGGATATTGGCGTCAACGTGAAGATAATCCCCACCGAGTACGCCTCCTACCGGCAGGAACGGCTGGCCCACACCCTGGATAACGGAAGTGGCTATCTGGCGGCCCCCAACCGGCCATTGGCGGGCTTTGTGGGGCTGATGCGGGTACTGAACCACACCGATGGGGCCTTCACTTCGACCAACGACCCGGAGATTGACCGCCTCATCGAAGCCTTGGAGGCAGGCATAGCGCCGGCCGACGTGGAGAAGGCCAGCCAGAACCTGACTAAGTACATGTACGACCAATACACGCATCTCACTTGCTGCAACATGAATATATCCTACGCGACCAACGACAGGATTACGGCCTGGGACCTGGGCAAGAGAGTCTGGGACGACGGCTTCACATTCCTAATCAAGCGTTAACCTGATTCAACCTCCCTGGAGAGCCGGTCTCTTCCCGGTCTCTTCAGGGAGGTTGTGGCATAGGGAATTGGGACCACAGCCGTTTACTCCTAGCCCACAAGGGTCACGGTAGGCGATGCAGAGATACATAATAAGACGTGTTGGAGAGGCGGTACTCGCCCTCTTCGTGCTCTCCATAATCATCTTTCTCATGGTGCGTCTCACCGGAGACCCCGCACTTTTGATGTTGCCGCCCGACGCCGGATTGGAAGCCCTGGAGGACTTGAGACGTTCAATGGGCGTGGATAAGCCCCTGATCGTCCAATACGGAAAGTTCATTGGGGACTACGCCCAAGGAAGTTTCGGAGAGTCCCTCAGGAGCAAGACCCCGGTCTCGGACCTGATCAAGGACCGGCTTCCCAACTCCGTCAAGCTGATTGGAGCGGCGTTCCTGATAGTAATACTGATCTCAATACCCTTGGGTGTGCTGTCGGCGGTCTACAAAGGAACGTGGATCGATACCGTGAGTACGGGCATAGCGGTATTGGGCCAGGCCATTCCCGTATTCTGGCTGGGGATGCTCTTGATACAGCTGTTTACGGTCCAATTGGGCTGGCTGCCCAGTTCGGGCATGGGCGGCATCAAGCACTACATCATGCCCGCGTTCAGTTTGGGTTTCTTCACCGTGGCGGCCATCACCAGGTTGCTGCGTTCCAGTCTGCTCGAGGCGTTGGACAGCGAATACATAAAAATGGCCCGGATCAAGGGCATATCCGAGTTCAAAGTGGTCTGGAAACACGGCTTGAGGAACTCCCTGATCAGCGTGATCACCCTGGGCGGGATCTACATCGCCATATTGATCACCCTGGGCATTCTGGTGGAGGTCGTGTTTGCCTGGCCTGGGATGGGCCGGTTATTGTTCCAGGGAATCGTTTTTAGGGATTTCCCAGTGGTCCAGGCAGTGGTCATGATATCCGCTGGCATCGTCATCACCAGCAGCTTGCTGGTTGATATTACCTACGCATACCTAGACCCACGAATCAGGCTCCAGTAGGAAGACATGGCCCAAGCAGTAGAAAAAGCGGCGATACAGGCGGTAAAGGTTGCTCCTTGGCCCAAGGTGCGTGAAGCCCTGAGGGGAGCGCCGCTCATTCCGCTGTTCATCATCGCCGTGTTTATTCTGTCCGCCATTCTGGCAGACCTCATTACCTTCCACGACGCCTATAAAGTTAGTCTGCCGAACCGCTTGATCCCCCCGTTCTGGCAGGATGGAGGCTCTCTTTCTCATCCATTAGGGACCGACCCGCTGGGCCGCGACATACTCACCAGGGTCATATACGGGGCCCGGGTCTCCATCATCATCTCCGCATTAGCATTGGCTGTCGGTGGTGGCTTCGGGACGATGATTGGGCTGACAGCCGGATTTTACGGCGGGAAAATCGATACGCTCCTGATGCGGTTGGCCGATATCACTTTAGCCTTTCCGTTGATCCTGTTCGCCATTCTGCTGGTGATGGTGCTGGGCCCCAGCATGATGAATGTCATCGTGGCGATAACCTTGGTGCTTTGGGCCCGTTATGCCCGTGTCATCCGGGGGGAAGTCCTGGGCTTGATGCAGCGGGACTTTATCGCCCGGGCCAGAGTCTCCGGAGCATCCGATCTGCGGATCATGTTCCGGCATCTTTTGCCCAACGTGATGCCAACTCTTATAGTCCTGCTAACGCTCCAAGTGGGATGGGTCATCATAGTCGAGGCCTCGTTAAGCTTCCTGGGCGCCGGTATCCCGCCCCCCACTCCGGCCTGGGGCTCCATGTTGGCGGACGGCCGGGAGTACGTTTCCACCGCCTGGTGGGTCACCACGGCGCCGGGGGTGGCGATAATGCTGGTGGTCTTGGCGTTCAACCTCTCCGGCGACTGGCTGAGGGAACGTCTGGACCCCAAACAACGCAGCATGTAACCCCCAGGCCAACGCTTGCTCGACGCCGTTGGGCTCAACCAACGCCGGGAAGCGCATCCCAGAACGTTTTCGACGGTGCGCCCTATAGGTTGGATTCTTTAGAGCCGGTTGCCTGGATTCCGGCTTCCGCCGGAAAGACGGGGACAGCGTGGATGGCCGATTAATGTTGGGTGGGGTACGCGAAGAAAATTCGTCGTTCCGGCGAAGGCCAGAATGTACCGCTTCGTAGGGGCGGGTTTGCAACCCGCCCTCACACTCGTAAACCAAGTTCGTGTCAGCCAAGACGCTGGTGGGCCGACCGGAACTTCCAGGCTGAGCTTCCTCCCTGGTAGCCCATTCGTTTTGACAACCGCCGTGGCATGGAAAAAGGGCAGGTTGGAAACCTGCCCCTACGGACGCCTTTGGCGTCACCGTAAATTTCGGGGTGACCTGACTGATATCTACCCCGACAGCTCCCCTTAAATCCGTCGGCATCGCTCATGCCAATCGTTTCGCCACGGTCATTCCGGCCTGCGCCGGAATCCCAGAGAGCCTCCTCACAGCCAGCGCCTACCCGCCCGTGAGCCCCTGCAGGTGCCGGGCGAACTGGAACCGGTTCTCAAGTAGGCTGATGTCCATGGCGAAGGACGGCGGCCCCACCGCCTCGACCTTGGAGACGATCACCGACAGGCCCTCCCGCTCCGAGGCCTCGGCGAAAGCCTGTTCGGCGGCCTCAACGGTGTCGGCCCGGACCACGTGCTCCGCTCCGGCTTTCTCGGCGATGCCGGCCAGGTCGGTGCCCGTGCCGGTGGCCGTGGGGAACCCGCCGACGGACAGCAGGCTCTCGTTGTCGAAGATCCAATGGGTCAAGTTGGGCGGCCGGTAGCGGGCCAGGGTGCTCAGCGTTCCCAGGTTCATCAGCACCGAGCCGTCACCGTCCAGCACCGTGACCTTCTCTTTGGGCAGGGACACCGCCAGCCCCAGGCCCATGGACGACGCCAGGCCCATGCCGTGTTCCAAGTAGAAGAAGTTGGGCTGGTGGCCCAAGTTGTACAGCTCCACCGCCACCGCGCCCATGATGGTCACCACCACCTGCTCCTTCAGCCGGGGATAGACCGCCTTCAGCGCCTCCGCCCGCAGCATCACTCCTCCCACATCAGGTCCCGGGTGAGCAACAAGGCCACGGGACGCAGCGAGCTCTCGGCCAGGGTCTGGGCCTGCCGCACTTCGTGGGCCACGGTGGCCGGGTCGGAAAGCTTCCGGTAAACGATTCCCAGAGACTGTAGCAGCGGTTCGGTAACGAGGCCTCCCTCGGTCTGCCAGGGGTCCTTTTCGCCCATCTCGCCCCGGTAGCTGATGACCATCAGCAGGGGAATGCGGTAGAGTTGGGCCACGGAGACGATCCCGTTCACCGAGGTGAGCAGGCCGTGGTTCTGCATCAGCATGGCCGACTTCCGCCCGGCGAGGTGGGCGCCGGCCGAGATTCCCACACCTTCCTCTTCCTTGTTGAGCCGGATCAGGGTCATTTCCGGGTCGTCATCGGCCATCTGCATCAGGTGGACCAGCCAGGTCTCGGGCAGAGCGGATATCAGGCTGATGCCCACCGACTTCAGCGCCGCGAAAAGGATCTCGGAATTCTTGACCGAAACGGGCACCCGGCGCCACCTCCAAACAAGTGGGCCAATTGTATGCGCCGTTGGGGGGCCGGTCAAACGGGGGTTGATTCTAGGTTTGCCCGCCCCGCGCCTTCGCCGATATACTGAACCGAACAATCGTCCAACCAGCCTCAGGAGGCGCGGTGCAGTCAGCCGTCTGGGACCCCGTCGAGACCATCTCCCGTGAGGATATGGAGCGGCTCCAAGTGGAGCGGCTGCGGGAACGCCTTGGACTCGTTAAATCTCACGTCCCCTTCTACCGGGAACGGCTTGTTGGCGTCGAGCCTGGCAGCATCCAGTCTCTCGCCGACCTGACCCGCCTGCCGTTCACCTCGAAACAGGACCTGAGGGACAACTACCCCTTCGGTCTCTTCGCCGTAGCCATGGCCGATGTGGTCCGCATCCACGCCTCCAGCGGCACGACCGGCAAGCCCACGGTGGTCGGCTATACGGCCAACGACATCGAGATGTGGGCCGGGCTGACAGCCCGGGCCCTCACCTTGGCCGGTGTGACCAAGGATGACATCGTCCAGAACGCCTACGGATACGGCTTGTTCACCGGCGGGCTGGGCCTGCACTACGGCGCGGAAAAACTGGGAGCGGCCGTGGTGCCCACCTCCTCCGGCAACACCGCGCGGCAGGTCATGCTGCTTCAAGATTTCGGCACGACGGTGCTTTGCGCCACCCCTTCCTACGCCCTGGTGCTGGCGGAGGGTGCGGCCGAGGCGGGGTTTGACCTGAAGTCGGGGCCGCTTCGGGTGGGCATCTTCGGCGCGGAGCCCTGGTCGGAGCAGATGCGCGCCGAGATCGAGTCCCGCCTGGGAATCGCCGCCCTAGACATCTACGGCCTCTCCGAGGTCATCGGGCCGGCGGTGGCCATGGAGTGTGTCCACAAAACGGGGATGCACATCGCCGAGGACCACTTCATCCCCGAGATCATCGACCCCGACACCTTGGAGCCGTTGCCATTGGGCGAGTCCGGAGAGTTGGTCTTCACCTGCGTCACCAAGGAGGCCCTGCCCCTGATCCGCTACCGCACCCACGACCTGGCCCGGCTCCTGCCCGGCGGCTGCCCCTGCGGCCGCACCACGGTCCGGATGGAGAAGGTCCTTGGCCGCAACGACGATATGCTGATCATCCGGGGCATAAACGTGTTCCCCTCTCAGATCGAGGCGGTGCTTCTGGACCTGGGACAGGTGGAGCCCCACTATCAATTGGTGGTGGAAAGAGGCGCCGACCACACCGACGGCCTGGAGGTCCGCGTGGAGTCGGCGAGCGACCCCAGTCAGCACGGTGAACTGGAGCGCAGCCTGAAATCCAACCTGCGAGACTCCCTAGGCATCGGCTGCACCGTCAGGATACTTGGCCCCGGGGAGATCGCCCGCAGCGAGGGCAAGGCGGTACGGGTCATCGACAACCGACGCATCTAGCCAAACGCCGCCGATCGGAGGGAGACCGATGGGAACGATGGAACTTGAAACGATGAAATACGAGGCGGACGGCGACCTCATCCGCCTGACGCTGGACCGGCCTGAGGTCCTGAACGCCGTCAACTACCAGAGCACGCTGGACCTGCGCCAGGCGGCCCAGGCCATCCACGACGACCCCCACGCCAGGGCCGTGCTGATCCGGGGCAACGGCCGCGCCTTCTGCACCGGCATCGACCTCAAGGAACTGGCGGCGGAGCAGACCCCCCACGATTACTTCTACCAGTGGGACCAGGCCCTGCGTCTGTTGGAATTGGCCGACAAGCTGGTCGTCTGCGCCATCCAGGGATTTGCTCTTGGCGGCGGCCTGCAACTCCCCCTGGCCTGCGATATACGCATCGCCACCGAGGACGCCGTCCTAGGGCTGCCGGCGGCCAAGGAGGGGTTCATTCCCGGACTGGGCACCTACCGTCTGCCCCGCTACATCGGCCTGGGCCGGGCCAAGCGCATGGCGCTCTCCGGCGAGAACGTGGACGGGCTGGAAGCGCTGCGCATCGGGCTGGTGGACTACGCCGTCAAGCCACAGGACTTCGACCGGGAGGTTGAGACCCTCACCCAGCGGTACCTGGCCATCAGTTCCGAGGGCGCCCGGCAGACCAAGCTGATGCTCTCGGCCTATCAGGACCTGCCCCACGGCCAGTTCTTCGAGGAGTACCTCCACCGCCAATCCATCGCCATCGCCTCCCCCGACCACGACGAAGCGATGAACGCCTTCCGGGAGAAACGGGACCCGGTTTACAAGTCGCGCTGAACAGGCTGGATACCGGCCTTCGCCGGAAGGACGAAGGCTAGAAACGCAATCCGCCAAAGAAAGATCGCCCCTAGACCTTGGGCCAGACCTGTAGTGCCAGGGCCTCTTGCATGGCGATTATTTCGCTGGGGTCGCCGGCCCTGGAACTGGCCACGCCGCCGAAATCGAAGATCAGGTTGGTGACGCCCAAGGCCTCGTAGGTACGGATGTCCTCGGCCACCTTCTCCGCGGGGCCGGCAAACGGGACTCCGGTATCGCCATCGGTGATATCGAAGGTGGACACCCGGAACGCAACCTCCACGTCCTTGGGGTCTCGTCCCTCGCGTTCGGTGCGGGCCGCCAGCCGGTCCATGGACGCCTTGAGCAGCTCTGGCGTCCCCAGCGGAAAGTTGGGGTTGGTCCCAAGGGGATGCCAGGCGTTGCCCATGCGGGCGGCCCGCCTGATGGCCCGGTTGCTCTCGCCTCCCACCCAGATGGGGATGTGGGGCTTCTGGACCGGCTTGGGCAGGAAATGGATGTTGGAGAAATTGACGTACTTGCCCTTAAAGGACGGGTTGTCCGACGTCCAAAGCTCGATAAAGGCCCGGATGTATTCGTCGGTGACCGCCCCCCTTTCGTCGAAGGAAGGCAGGTCCAGGGCCTCAAACTCCTCCCGCAGCCAGCCGGCGCCGACACCCAGGGTCACCCGCCCATTGGACAGCACGTCCAGGGTGGCCAGGGCTTTGGCGGCGACGATGGGGTTGCGGTGGGGAACTATCATCACGCTGGTGCCCAGGCGCAGGGTGGTGGTCTGGCCCGCGATGAAGGCCAGCACCGTAAGCTGGTCAAGGCAGGCCCCGCCGACGGTGCCGGGGTGGACCGCCTGCTCGTTGTAGGGATATGGCGAGGAGATGTCCTTGGGGAAGACGATGTGGTCGGGACAGACCACTGTGTCGAACCCCAGGTCCTCACCCCGGCGGACCAAAGCCCTCATGGACTCGGGCGCCGAAAGCGGCCCGCTTCCTGGGATGGTAAATCCGTATTTCATGGCTGCGCCACCTCTTCCTCCGGATCGCCAACCTGGCCCGCTAAAACCGAGCGAGGCCAGTCTCCGGGAAGTGTATTTGCGGCCTCCACAGCTGTCAACGCCGTCCGGACCGCGCCCATTCTGATAAGATTGACCAAATCGTTCCGAAACGGACCCAACGACATGGCTGACACAGGCACCGCGCCGGGTCAACAGACCGGCTTCTTGGTGGACTTCGCCACCAGCCCGGACCAGTACAAACACTGGCGGCTGAGCATCGAAGGCCGGGTGGCGCGGTTGAGCCTGGACGTCCAAGAAGACCAGCCCCTGATTCCCGGCTATGAGCTCAAGCTCAATTCCTACGACCTGGGCGTGGACATCGAACTCTACGACGCCGTGCAGCGCCTGCGGTTCGAGCACCCGGAGGTCGGCGCGGTGGTGATTACCTCAGCCAAGGACCGGGTGTTCTGCGCCGGGGCCAACATCAAGATGCTGGGCCAGTCGGGCCACGGGTTCAAGGTGAATTTCTGCAAGTTCACCAACGAGACCCGGAACGCCATGGAAGACGCCTCGGCGAACTCGGGCCAGACCTATATCTGCGCCATCAACGGCCCTGCCGCGGGCGGCGGCTACGAACTGGCCCTGGCCTGCGAGCACATCCTGCTGATTGACGACGGCTCCAGCACGGTCTCCCTCCCCGAGTTGCCCATGTTGGCGGTGTTGCCCGGCACCGGCGGCCTGACCCGCTTGGTGGACAAACGCAAGGTGCGCCACGACCACGCTGACTTTCTCTGCACCACCTTGGAAGGAATCCGTGGCAGCCGGGCCCTGGAATGGCGGCTGGTCGACGAACTGGCGCCCCGCTCCAACTTCAGCCAGGCCGTCGCCGCGAAGGCGTCAGAAATTGCCCAGAGGTCCGATCGGCCGGTTAGCGCCCAGGGAATCAAGTTCACGCCATTAAAGCGCAAGATGGGTCGAGACCAGCTCCGTTACAAAAACATCCAGATCGACCTGGACCGGAAGCTGGGCGTGGCCAACATCCTGGTCAAAGGCCCCTCCGAGGCCCCTCCGGCCGATGTCTCGGCCATCCACGCCGCCGGCGACTCGTTCTGGCCGCTGGCCCTGGCCCGGGAGTTGGACGACGCCATACTGCACCTGAGGCTGAACGAGAGCGAGGCCGGGACCTGGGTGTTCCGCACCCACGGCGACAGCAGCCTCGTGGCGGCTTACGACAACATTCTGTTGGACAATGCGTCCGACTGGCTGGTGAGGGAGATAACCCTTTACCTGAAGCGCACGCTGAAACGCCTGGATGTGAGCTCACGGTCGCTGGTTACGCTGATCGAGCCGGGGAGTTGCTTCACTGGGACCCTGCTGGAGTTGGCACTGGCCGCCGACCGCTGCTACATGTTGGAAGGGACCTTCGAGGACGACCCGGACTCGTCCGATGTCCCGGCGGCGGTCCGGCCCACCGGTATGAACTTCGGCCCGCTGCCGATGGTCAACGGCCTCACCCGGCTGGAGGGCCGGTTCTTGGGTCAGCCCGACGCGGTCGACGCCGTGCGAGAAAACACCGGCGCCGGCCTGGACGCGCAAGCCGCCCTTGAATTGGGGCTGGTCACGTTCATCCCCGACGACCTAGACTGGGAGGACGAGGTGCGGTTGGCCCTGGAAGAGCGGGCCAGTTTCTCACCCGACGCCTTGACCGGGATGGAGGCCAGCCTTAGGTTCGGTGGGCCGGAGACTATGGAGAGCAAGATCTTCGGCCGACTGAGCGCCTGGCAGAACTGGATATTCCAGCGTCCCAACGCCTCCGGCGACCAGGGGGCCCTGCAGCTATACGGCACCGGCGCCAAGGCCCAATTCGACAAGGGCCGGGTATAAGAGATGACCCCGCGTTTAGGAATGGCAATGGCATGACAATAGAACATTCCAACATCGACTATTCAGAGCGCATCCCCAATAACGTGGGCCTGGCCGGGAACCGGCGTCTGCGACGGGCGTTGGAGTCCTGGCAGCCCAACTACATCAAATGGTGGCAGGAACTGGGGCCCGACGGCAGCACCAGATTCGACGTATATCTACGCACGGCCATCAGCGTCGAGAGCGACGGCTGGGCCAACTTCGGCTACGTCAAGATGCCGGAATACCGCTGGGGCATCTTCCTGGCCAAGCCCGGCCTGGACCGCAAGATATCATTTGGCGACCACCGCGGTGAACCCGTCTGGCAGGACGTGCCCGGAGAGTACCGCGCCCCGCTGCGCCGCCTGATCGTAACCCAGGGAGACACCGAGCCGGCCTCGGTGGAGCAGCAGCGCCACCTAGGTCTGACCTGTCCCTCCCTCTACGACCTGCGCAACCTGTTCCAGATCAACGTCGAGGAGGGCCGCCATCTGTGGGCCATGGTCTACCTGCTCCACGCCTACTTCGGCCGGGACGGCCGGGAAGAGGCCGAGATGCTGTTGGAGCGTCATTCGGGGGACGCCGACAAGCCCCGGATACTGGAGGCGTTCAACGAACCAACTCCCAACTGGCTTTCCTATCTGATGTTCACCTATTTCACCGACCGGGACGGAAAATTCCAACTGGCCGCCCTGGCCGAGTCGGGCTTCGACCCCCTGGCCCGTACCTGCCAGTTCATGCTCACCGAGGAGGCCCACCACATGTTCGTCGGCGAGACGGGCATCATGAGGGTCGTCCAGCGCACCTGCGAGGTGATGCAAGAGGTCCAGAGCAGCGACCCGCAACGGGTCCGGGAGGGTGGGGCCATCGACCTGGAGACCAT
>JACZUF010000067.1 GCA_022573285.1 Chloroflexota bacterium | reverse complement strand
CGAGCCGCAGGCCAAGATGGCGGCCAACAAGAGAGCCAAGGGCCCTAGGATCATAATTTTGGGGTTCTTTAACCAATGATTCAAGACGGGATATCCTCCGAACTGTATTTGGGATTGCGGTAAGCGGCTACCCTCGGAAACCGTTTCTGGAGCTCAGAGGGCGATTTGACACTCGTCAGAATTTGTTGACCCGGTATTGATTCCCATAAGTACCCGCCGGTTCAACTTGCGGCGCGATTCGTGCCCAACAATTACCTGGATTGACATAGATAGGGCGGCGGACCCTCCCACATTCTCTTATGTTCCTGTCGGGCGAAATTGTACCTGGTTTGGAACCCCCTGGTATACATACGCTCGAAAGCGTCGCCTGAATTACCCCAGACCGGTTACCCGCTCCGGCTATTAGCGAGGCTTCATGTACTCAAACCCATTGATCTGACGGAGGTCGCCTTGTTTGATGAAACCGTCCCATGGGGCGAGATTCGGTCCGACCGGCCAAATGTTATCGACGACGTACAGACCAATCGCAGCGAAGACGTTATCGTAAGTCCACTGGGCAATCTCTCGCTCTATGGCCTCGCGATCAGCCCGGTCCACGGACTTTTGTGCCCGCGGAATATTTTCCTCCAAGAAGGCGTGCTCGGAACCCCAACTGAAATTCCCCGCGTTCAGGTAGCTGCCGTACCCCTGCGTCGGGGCCAAACGGATGGACACGTTGTGGCAGGTCATGCCTTCATAAGTACGGGCTACCAATTGAGGCCGCAGGGTCCCGTAAGGGATGTTCTGGAAGTTGACATCGATCCCGATGTCATCCCAGTACTGGGCGATGGCCTCGCAAGCCTCCACCTCGGAGGGCGCTCCGCGGATGGATGCCGTCAGCGTGGCGGAGAAACCGTTGGGATATCCGGCCTCGGCCAACAAGCTCTTCGCCCGTTCGGGGTCGAATTCCCAGGCCCAATCGGCGGGCAGGCGGCTTTCATCCGGGCCGCCCCAATCTTTGAGGGTCAGCGGGTGGCCGAACCCCAGCAGCAACGTGTCAACGATCGTTTGACGATCAATGGCGATCGACAGAGCTAACCGGACCTTCCTTGCGGTGGCCCACTCGGCGGAACTGGGGTCACTGTTTGCAGACACCCACGGGAGGTCAGGGTTGTAGTTGGGCCACGGGGCGTCCGAGTCGCGGGCGTTCACGTAGGTCTGGCCGTAGAAGTGCAGTCCGGCCTGTATGGCGTTGGGCACCCGCATCAACTTGGCGCCGGAAACTGATTCGACTTCGGTGATGCTATCCAGAGCCATGACAAAGGAATCTAGGAGACCGGTCTTGAAACCGGCTACCCGGGCAGACTCCTCGGGAATTTCCTGAAATATCAACTCGGCGAAATTGGGGGTCTGGCGGTAGTGGTCCTCCACGGCCGTCATCCGCCAGAACTCGCCGGTGCGCGAGTCAGCAATCTCCCAAGGACCGGTGGCGGCAGTGTTTCGGTTGGCTTCGTCTTCGCCTTTCTCGTCGAACTGCTTCTTGCTGACTATCCAGGCGGCGACCGCCCGGGGAGTTCCTAACAATTCGTTGATGGGGATATCGGAAAAGGGCACGCCAGAATCGACCACCCAGGTGAATTCGTCTGTGACCGTCCGGCTGCCATTTTCCGCGAAGAATATGTCCCTGGCGACGGAAGACCTGGCGTGCTTCTCGCTGGTCGCGATCTGTTCGAACGACCAGGCCACGTCTTCAGCCGTCATCTCGCCGAAGCCCTTGTGGAACTGGACGCCCTTCCGGATGTGGTAGGTCCACACCTGTCCGTCGGGGGAGACATCCCAACTCTCGGCCAGCATGGGGACTAACTTGCTGCTGTCGAACGCATACATCCCCAGGGTCTCGGTGATCGGTATGGCGCTGTTCAAGAAGATCTGAGGGTTGCCTATTATCTTAGGGGCCCCTTGATAGGGTCCCAACTCTTTCTGGCCTATAGCCAGCGTGCCAGAGGGCTTGGCCACCATCGCGGGCGCCGCAGTGGGGGCAACCGTCGGCGCGGGAGCCGACGTTGCTCCAGCCGATGGCACCGCAGTTGGCGCGGCGGTTGGCGCAACCGGTCTAGGCGTCGCGGTCGCTGACGAGCCGCAAGCCAAGATAGCAGCCAACAGCAGAGCCAAGGGTCCCAGGATCATTGCCTTTGGGTTCTTCAACCAGTGATTCACGACGGACTAACCTCTAATCTGAATTTGGGATTTTGGCAAGCCATCGTCCCCAGCGGCCATTTCTTGGACCAAAGGGGGCGATTCGATGATTGTTAGTTTTTGGCAACCAGCCGCCGGTTCTTAGAGACCACGGCTAGTTTATCTGGCAGTTGGAATTTGGTCCAATCGCTTTCGGCACACAAAATAGAAAGGGCAGGAAACCCGGCCCTTCCAGACTGCTAAATAGATATATACTATCGGCTTTCTCAAGTCAATAGGCCGAACCAACCAACTAAAGTTACTAGGCAGAGAGTGAATGAGGCTGACGTGTCCGTGGCGTTCGCCCTTTGGGGCTGACCAAATTCGGCAGAACCACCGCCTGTGGGCTGTAGCAGGAGTGGCGCTGGAGACTGGAGCTAGGCGGAGGGGTCCGTGGGCGGACGGCGCTGCTCGCCCCGGAGGAACTGTTCCAGGTCCCGGACCAGTTCGGCCGGGTCTGGAATCTCGATGGCGGCAACTGCCTCGTCGTACTGGCCTTCCAGCTTGGCGACGTAGGAGCTGATCTGCTCGTCCCTGGCCACGGCCTTGGCCACCTCTTCATTGAAGGTGTCGGCCGCCGAATGCAGTTCCGTCAGGTCCAACGGCAGGTCCAGCAGCCTGACGAGTAGCTGCAACAGGGTGGAGCCCACCCGGTGGTTGGGCGCGGCCTGCAGGTAGTGGGAGGTGTGCGCCCAGATGGATGTGTATTCCATTCCCTCGTTGATACAGGCTTCCATAACAACCGAGCTTATTCCCGTGGGGCCCTGGTAGTTGGACGAGCGTATGCCCTGGCTCTCCAGGAACTCGCTGAGCTTGGGCTCGCTGGCGGTGCCGCTGAGTTTGACCGGGCGTGTGTGAGGGACTGCGTCCAACAGAGCTCCGATGTGAATCACCGATTCGACGCCGTGGTCCCTGGCCACCTTCGCCACCGTCTTAGCGAAGGTGCGCCACTTCAAGTTGGGCTCAACGCCCACGAATACCATGATTCCCGACTCGGTGCTGGGATCGGTTAGATAAGAAAACTCGTTGGCCGGCCAGTGGACCCGGCGGTTCCCGTCTCTGGTCCGCGATGTGTAGGGGCGGGTCTGGGAGAAGTCGTAGAACTCTTCCGGGTCGATATCCGCGAACTTCTTGGCATGGAGTTTCCGCTGCAGGAATTTTATGGCGCTGGTCGCGCCCTCTGCCGCGTCCGCCCAGCCGCTGAAGACGATTACCAAGTGGTCCAGCTTCTTATCGGGGGTCTCGTGGATAGTCAGATGTTCCATTTAATTCAATACGTCCCAGTTGGGTGGCGCGCCCGGCTAATTCGATGGGGCAATTCCAGCATATCACCGGCCGCGATTCGCTCACAAGCGGGCCGCACCCCTGATGGTTGGTCGGTGGGTGGCCGCAAATTCGCCCAGCGGCCGAGGATGGGCCGGCTAGACGTCGAATCTGTCCAGGCGGAAAAGGCTGATGTCATGGCCCGTCTCGCCGTGCTGGGCCAGGTCGGCCATGATCTCGCCGATCACGCTGGCGAACTTGAATCCGTGGCCCGAGAACCCGGCGGCCACCGACACCTGGGGTTGGGACGGCAGCAGGTCGATTATGAAGTGCTCGTCTGGGGTGTTGGTATAGATGCAGGTCTTCACGTCCAGTACCGGACCCGCGGCCAGCGGGAAGTAGCGGCTGGTGAACTGACGCAAGATATCTTCGTCTTCGGCGTGCACCTCACGGTCCATCAGGTCCGGGTCCACCTGCTGCCGCAGATGGTGGGCGCGGCCGATCTTGAATCCGGGAACGCCGTAGCTGGGAAATCCGTAGTACCGCCCTTCCTCAGTCCAGATTCCGAAGACCGGGAACGTCTCGGCACGGAACAGTTCGGGGCGTTTCGGTTGAAACCAGATCAGCACCTGGCGCTCGGGCGCCGTGTATTTGGCCACTTGAGGAGCCAGCTTGGCGGCCCAGGCCCCGGCCGTGACCACCAATCTCCCTGCGGAATAGGTGTCCCGGTCGGTGCGGACCCTCACCCCTTCGCCCTGGGGTTCCCAGTCCAGCACGGTCTCGTGGCTATGGACCTCGGCCCCGGCTTCCTGGGCGCATTTGACGTAGTTCACGATGCAGCGCTCGGGGAGCAGAAAGCCCCCGTCGGCCTGGTAGACAGAAGAGATCTCCTCGGGGAACCGGTAGCCGGGAAATCTATTATTTAGTTCCGGGGCGGTCAATATCTCATAGGGGATGTTGTGGACGTCGCAGGCCTCCTTGGCGCCCCGGAAGAAAGGGCTATCTGGAGGGCCGGCGCGGACCGAGCCGGTGGTGACCATCAGCCGCTCCCCGGCGGCGTCCTCCAGCTCATGCCACAGCTCGTAGGCGCGGTGCACGAGCGGCACATAAGAGGGATGTTCCTGGAGGGTGTAGCGGATCATTCGGGAGTGCCCGTGGGAGGACCCCAGTTCATTGGGAATGCCGTACTGCTCCAGCCCCAGCACTTTCCACCCTCGCCTGGCCAGATGGTAGACGGCGGCGCTTCCCATGCCGCCGACACCGATGACTATTGCGTCATAAACGGGCATGGCGTTCCTTCGGCTTCAAGTTCTGGGCGGGCCCCATTTCCTGGCGGGTCTCAGTCTCCGGCGGGTTTTAGTCTCTGGGAACGGCCGTGCCGGGGGTCTTCATGCGCATGCTGAAGACCGAGGTGCGGGCGGTGAACAGCATGGTGCGGTTGTCCGGCCCGCCCCAGGCGCAGTTGGCGGGGATCTCCGGGAGCCGGATGATGCCCAGATGCTTACCGGATGCGTCGAACACCCAGCAGCCCTCGGGGCCGGTGCAGTAGACGCGTCCTTCTTGGTCCACCTTCATGCCGTCGGGAACGCCGTCCTCGGCGGAATACATGGTGGCGAAAACCCGGTTGTTGCTCAGGCTGCCGTCGGCGGCCACGTCAAAGGCCCGGATAAGCTGATGCTCGCACACCTGCTTCTTCTCTTTCTCCTCCAGGCAGCGGCTGTCCCGGCGGGTGATGGCCACATACAAGATGCGTTCGTCGGGAGAGAAAGCCAGGCCGTTGGGATATTCGGTCTCCCTAGTGGCCACCGAATTGGCGCCATCGGGTGCGATGCGGTGCACTCCGCTGAAATCCAACTCCCTCTCTTCCTCCGTGAGGCGTCCGCCGGGGTCGGTGAAGTACAGGGTCCCATCAGAGCGGCCGACTATGTCGTTGGGGCGGTTCAGCCGTTTGCCGTCCACGTGGGTGGCGATGGCCGTATAGGAACCGTCCGCCTGGCGGCGCATGATCTGACGATTATCGCTCTCACAGATCACCAAGTTACCCTGTTTGTCGAAAGTCATGCCGTTGGTCCCGAAGCTGGGGTCCCGGAATGTCTCCAACTGGCCGCTGGTGGACATCTTGTGTATCTGGAGCTTGCGTATATCGACGAAGAGCCAGTAACCGTCGGGGTGCCACAGGGGGCCTTCAGTGAACCCAAAACCTCCGGCCAGTTTCTCCGCCGGTGAATCGGTGATGTTGGCGATCTGGTCGGACATGGTTCTCTCCCGGTATTTTTAACGTCGAATACCTATTTGCCGCGACCACGAATCACTGAGTCCGGCGTTACTGGCGCCAGACTAATCGGCCGACGCCTACGCCGCAGCCTCTGTGGTGCCTCGAATAATCAACCACAGCCCTGAAAATAAAGCGAATAGCAAGGCGATCAGCAGCCCAATAAACGAGATTAACACCAGCTCACCGTTGGCAAACAAAAGCCAGCCAAACGGTGCGACGATGCCAGCTAGAATTGCGACCGCTCCGATCCAGCGAGGTATGGCGCCCGTCACCACGACAAGAAGCCCATAACAAAACACTCCGATTCCCATCGCGGTAGCCCCCATGGGGAATGCCGTATCAAGCATGGGGGTGATGGCGCCGGCGCTGGCCAACACGTAATCCGCCTGGGCTCCGCTGGCGGCGAAGAACTGCTGAGACAACGAGCCCAACGAGAGCAGCAACATATCGCCGACCAAGAACACTATGCCTGCGGTCAAAAAGCCTACGGTGCCCAAAATCGCCAGGGTACCTTCATGGCGACGGAACACAGCGTATAACATTACCGCCAGAGCGACGCCGACGAAGTTGCTGACGATGTCGAGGGAAGTGCCGATGAAGAATAGATTGCGGTGACCGTCGATGTCTTCCAGGACGTTCATGGCGCCCGTTCTGAAACTGTCTATTCCTATGGGGCTGGTGGCGATGCTGCCGACCGCGGCCGCGACGAGGGCCAAAAGTAACCCTCCCGCAAGATACTCGTTTCTTCGTTTGGAAAACATGGTTCATCTCCTTATCCGTCTTACCGGATTACGCCGCTCAAGATGGGTATTCTGAGCGGCACCAGTCTACCACCGGTTGGCAAGTGACTGTCGAATATAGCCGGTGCCCTTGCTTCGATGGGCTGATTCGATTTCCCACCCGGCCGGGAATCACTCCAGGTGGGCCAGATACTGCTCCTCGAAGTCCATCCCGGCCAGGTCGCTGAAGGCGTCCATCAGCCGGCGGGTGATGACGCCCGGGGCCTTCCCCCCGGCGACGGGAGTGCCGTTCACCGAAGATATAGGGCAGATGCACAGGCTGGTCGAGGTCAAGAAGGCTTCGTCGGCGGTGTAGGCGTCATACAGGTCAAGGTCCCTTTCCTCCACCGGTATATCCAGGCCGCTGGCCAGGTTCATGGCGACGCCCCTGGTTATGCCTTCCAGCACGTATTGACCCTTGGGGGTGGCGACGGTGCCGTTCTTCACCAAAAATATGTTGGAGCCCCGGCCCTCGGTGAGGTTGCCGGCCTCGTCCAATAACACCGCCCAGGCGTCCGGGTCGCTGGCCTGGGCCTCCAGGTCGCCCAGGATCAGGTTCAGATAGTTGTGGGTCTTGGCCCGGGGGCTAATGAACCGCGGCGGCACCCGGGGCACGGAAGGAGTGAAGATCGCCGCTCCGTCCCGATATAGGGAAGCCCGCCGGGCGAAGGGGATGGGGTGAGTCTCGATCAACACCGTGGGCCGCATCTCGTCGCCGGGCAGGATGGGTTCGATGCCCCGGCTGATGCGCTGCATGACCCACATGTCTTGACCGGGCGGGAGAAGCCTGTAGTTGTGCTCGACCACCTGCCGCGACCAGTCTTCCATTTCCCGGGGTTCCATGCCGGGGTCGATGCGCAGGTAGCGCAGGGAGTCGTACAAGCGCCGCACGTGTTCCGGGAGCCGGAAAGGGGTCCCGTTGAAGGTGCGGGCGGCGTCGAAGACCGCGTCGCCGTAGATGTAGCCCCGGTCCCGGATGGAGATGCCCACCTGGGATTCGGGCTTCAGTTCGCCGTTGAAGAAAACGATGGGTCCGCTCTGCGCCATTACAACCACCTCAGAATCTTCGAGTGAGTCATGCCGAAGAGGAAAACTAGCGGATGCTAGCGCTTGAAGGCGTTGGCGCCGGTGACCAGGGCCGGCATGCCGCCGAAGAGAAACGCCACGCCCACGGTCTCGGCGATCTCTTCCTCGGTCGCCCCCGCCGCCCGGGCCCGGTTGGCGATGTTGGCCACGCCGTCGGGATGGGACAACAGGGCGTCGCAGAGCATGGTCATCAGGGTCTTTACCTTGAGTGAAAGGGCGCCGTCGGTCAGCACCGATTCCCGGGCGCCGTTCACCACCTCTAATAGCTCAGGGGCGTTTTTCTGCAGGATGTCTTGCCAGGTTGCAGGCTGCGTCATGTCTCCTCCGGCCAATGGCTGTGATTGCCGCTGGGTCGCATTGATTGTCAACACGCTTTGGGACCGGGCATTCGGCGTGGGCCACCCTGGTTTTGGGCGTGGGACGCCATAATAGCACAGGGGGAGACAGACCGGACCGGGCCCGAGTGGGGCGTCGGAATCGGGGAAATGGGGGAAGGGCCCTGAAGAAACCAGTGGAAGGAACCCGCGGAAAAAACCCGTGGAAAAAACCGGTGGCCGGAGAGGAGGGTTCTCCGGCCACGAAGCGATAGTTTGCCGCACCCCCACTGGTCCGCGCAGGGGTATAGTCTGACGAAGGGACACATCAAGGCTGCGGGCAATCCGCAACCCAGCGCCTCCGCACTCTCAACCACACACCAAATCTAGGCGCGACGGCAACCGAACCGGCCCGGCGGCACTGCTGGCAGCCACCCACAAACACACACATCCCTACACCCTACGTAGGGTGGCTGCCACAGGCCTAGACCCTGATGCTTGGGCGAGTACTAACGGTCAGGATTGAAAAACCGGACCGCCGGCACGCCGCCCGCAATCAGCGATGAAGAAAAGCCAAGGGCCGCTGTTAAGCGGCCCCGATGCGAAATACCTTGGTGCCACATGACGGACATGTGCCGGACGTGGCGGGCTTCCCATTCTTCATGGTGATCTTCTGAGGATTCTTGATCTCGCGTTTGCTCCTGCACTTCACACAATAGGCTTCCATACACGTACCTCCCATCGTTAGGGTCGAGATATTGTAGCCCGGATATCAGGACATGTCAACATATAGTATGCCACTTTCTTAAATTATGGCAACTACTGAGACTAAGTAGCCTCATCAATATGTGGTATGCCAAAACATCCTGACACTATTAATCAACAACCATCGGTGTACTTTCAAGTACGTGGTGTTTAGAATATCCACCAGAATGGGCACGCTTTTAATCGTCCGTCACGGCGAGTCAGTCTGGAACGCCGAAGGACGGATCCAAGGACATACCGATATCGGGCTCTCGGACAAAGGCGCTGAGCAGGCGCGCCTGCTTGGAAAGCGCCTGGCCCAGTTACCCATCGACGTTGCGTATTGCAGCGACCTCATACGCGCCTCCGAGACCGCCAAACTTGCCCTCGGTAGCCGGGACATAGTCCTGAATGAAACACCCAGGCTCCGGGAGTACGATAAAGGCTCCTTCGAGGGACTGACCCTGCCCGAGATCAAGTCCCGGTTCCCCGATGACTATCCCCGGTACCTGGAGAAAAACCTGGACTACGCGCCCGAGGACGGGGAGACCACCCGGGGAGTCAGCGCGCGCATGGCGACATTCTTCGACGAGATCAGGGCCCGGCACCTGAACGAGACCGTGCTGGTGATTGGCCACGGCGGTTCCCTCCGGGCAGCCATGGTCTCACTATTAGGGTTGCCCCTGGAAGGGAACTGGTCGTTCGTGTTCGGCAACTGCGGTCTAACCATGGTTGACACCTATCATGACAACGCGGTACTGCGTCTGTTCAACGACACATCCCACCTAAATGGCATGACCGGGGGATGACCTGGGCATAACCGGATCAAGGAGGCTGCTTCTCTAGATGGCCGGACAGGTATTGATGGTCCAAGGCACCGCCTCCCACGTGGGGAAGAGCGTGCTGGTATCGGCTTTCTGCCGCATATTCCACCAGGACGGGTTCCGAGTCGCGCCTTTCAAGGCCCAAAACATGTCCAACAACTCCTACGTGACCGCCGCCGGCGGAGAGATTGGGCGGGCCCAGGCGGTACAGGCCGACGCCGCCGGAGTCGAGGCCCGGGTGGAGATGAACCCGGTGCTGCTGAAACCCGAGGCCGACCACATCGCTCAGGTGGTCGTGATGGGCCGCCCCATGTTGTCGGCCAAGGCCAAAGACTACTTCGCTCTCAAGCCCCAACTCTGGGAGGCCGTGCACACTTCCCTGGACCGTCTGCGCGAGGACTTCGACATCGTCATCGCCGAGGGCGCCGGCAGTCCCGCGGAGATAAACCTGAAGGCCAACGAGATCGTGAACATGCGGGTGGCGCGCTATGCCAACGCTCCGGTGCTACTCTGCGGCGACATCGACCGTGGCGGAGTGTTCGCCTTTCTCGTGGGAACATTGGAGCTTTTGGAGCCCGAGGAACGGGAAATAATCAAGGGCTTCATCATCAACAAGTTTCGGGGCGACCCTAGCCTGCTCACCGACGGCATCACCTGGCTGGAAGAGCGCACCGGCATCCCCGTGGCGGGGCTGATTCATTTCTTCCGGGACATACACATCCCTGAAGAGGACTCGGTGGCCCTCGACGATGTTTCGGCAACGGCCGCCCAGTCGGTATTGGACGTGGCGGTGCTCCAGCTTCCCCATATCGCCAACTTCGACGATTTCGATCCCCTGGCCCGCCATCCCGGCGTCGGTCTGCGGTACGTGGACTCCCCCGCCCAGTTGGGCCGTCCCGACTTCGTGATCATTCCCGGCACCAAGACCACCATCCCCGACCTGGCCTGGATGAACGAACGGGGCTTGAGCCAAGCGGTCAAGGAGTTGCACGGCAGCGGAGCGGCGGTGGTGGGTATCTGCGGCGGGTATCAGATGCTGGGGACCAAGATCAGCGATCCCGACCACATCGAGTCGTCCATCGCGGAATTGGACGGCCTGGGGCTGCTACCGCTGTCCACCGTGTTTCAGGGAAGTAAAGAGACGCACCGGATCAAGGGGACGGTCATTGAGGCCACCGGCCTTTTGGCGGGAGCTTCCGGAATGCCGGTCAGCGGATACGAGATACACATGGGAAGGACCGTGGGCGAAGGCTTCGCGGCGCCTTTTCGCATCGAGGACCGCGCCGATGCTGCGGTGACG
>JACZUF010000021.1 GCA_022573285.1 Chloroflexota bacterium | reverse complement strand
CATCGCTGCGTGGTTTTGGTTCTTAAGAATTGGTGGCGGTGTGGAAGGACGGGTTTAAAACCCGCCCCTACGGTCATCAACCAACTCTGGAGGTTGGGAACCAGGCTCCTCTGGACCTCTCATGGTCAGCGATCAGCTTTTTTTTGAAGCCTTTGGCCGTGGAACAGGTACTGCTGGGCGTAGCCGCCGTAGCGGCCGAAGTGCTCTTGGGCCCATTCCAGCAGCACCCGGTCGGGCGGGGTCTTTTGGCCGGGGAAATACCACTCACTCAAGGCCCGGCGTATCCACACGTCGATGGGGAACGCCTCCAGCTTATCCAAGGAGAACACGGCGATACAATCGGCGATCTTTGAGCCGATGCCCTTGATCTCCATCAACGCCGCTTTCGCCTCCGGGTAGGGCGCCCGCACCAGGGCCGGCAGGTCCAACTTCCCAGCCAATACAGCTCTGGCCGCCTGGTCCACGTAGGGCGCCCGGAAACCCAGTCCCAACCGCCGCAGTTCTGCTTCGCCGGCCTCCGCCAAGTCGGCGGGACTTGGGAAGGTGTGACGGGTCTGGCCATTCAATAGGATAGGATTACCAAACTCGTCCGACATGCGCTCCATTAGCTGATGGATGCGGGCGATATTGTTGTTGGCGGAGCAGATGAAGGCCACCAAACATTCCCAGGGCTCGGTGCGCAACAGCCGCAGGCCGGGATACTTGCTGACCATCGCCGCCACCCGGCTGTCCCGGCCGATGTCCGAGTAGATGGCGTGGATGTCGTCGTCCAGCCGGAAGTAATCGCGCAGCATGACCGCTGCCGTTGCCTCGGGTGAAGGACCAGAGCAAAACTCCACCACCTGGCCCTTCTGACGTATCTGGATGAATTCCCCGCGGACCACTCCCGAATACCAACCGTCCACCTTTTTCCACCGGTGGGCCTGACCGCTTTCCAGGGTGGACTCCAGATCGAAGGGCTGGTCAATCGTCAGCTCCACGGTATCTCCTAAAGGACTGTCTAGGCGATCCACTGTGCGGCAAGCGAGCCGATGTTGGCCAGGTTGCTGGGTTTAAGGGTGCACGGGGGGATCGACCGCAAGAAGGACTTGCCGTAGGAGCGCCCCGTGATGCGGTTGTCCATGATCACGATGGCCCCCTTGTCTTCTTTGTTGCGGATCAGGCGGCCGAAGCCCTGGCGGAACCGGAGCACGGCCTGGGGGATGGAATACTCGTTGAAGGGGTCTTGGTACTGATCAGAGCGGGCCTTTACGATCGGGTCGGTGGGCACCTGGAAGGGCAGCCGGGTCAGCACCAGGGCTTTCAGCATCCCAGACGGCAGGTCCACCCCTTCCCAGAAGCTGCTGGTTCCCAACAGGACGCTCTCGGGTTCCTCGGCGAACCGGGTCATCAACTGCTGGGCTGAGCCGTCCACGCTCTGCGCCAGCACCTGGATGCCCTCGCCCATGAGCGGGGCGCGGAGCCGTTGGGCCACCGCCCGTAGCGACGCGTAGGACGTGAATAATGCCATGGTCCGCCCCTTCATCGCCGTGCCCAGGTCGGTCAAAACCTTGACCATTGCATCGATGTATCGGTCGGAGTTGGGCGGCGGCATGTCCTCGGGGATCAGGAGCAGCGCCGCTTTTTGATAGTCGAAGGGAGAGCCCACCAGCAGTTCCTGGCAGTCGCTGCCCACCCCGACCCGGCTCTTGAAGTATTCAAAACTGCCCTCGGTGCTGAGGGTGGCGCTGGTCAGGACCACGCTGTCCTTATGCTGGAACAGATTGGCGGACAGGGCGCCGCTGATGTCCAGGGGCGCCGAGTTAAGGGAGACGGTGGCGTTGCCCCGCATCTGGTCATTGCCGATCCAGTGGATGTCGTCGTCCAGCGGGTTGCCCAAGATGGAGTCGAACTGTCCCCGCAGGGATTCCACATCGTCCATCAAACTGGCGGTTTCCATGAGCAGGGCCGGTTGGTCGCCGGCGGCGGGCAGTTGGGTCGATTCCAGAAAGCGGTGCAGCCGGCCCACGTTCTGAGCGGCCTGCTGCAGTCCCACGTCCAGGTTCTCCCAGGCCAGATGCAGGTCGGCCCAACCCTTGGTGCTCCGTATCTGAGGCGTGATCAACAGTTGGGGGCCGTTGTCCGGGGAACCGGACTTCTGATTGGCCTGGAAACGCTCGACCTCCGCCCAGAGCCGGGCCCAAGTCTGCCGGATCTTGGCGGCCTCCCCCTCCACGCCGGTCACGGCGTTCTCGGCTTCCTGCCGAACCGCCGAGGCCAGGCCTTCGGCCGCCATGGCCTGCCGCAGTTGGGTGGTCAACCGGGCCTGGGGTTCCCAGACCTCGTCCAGTTTGTCCTGCGACACGCTGAAGCCCAATTGCCGGGTGGCCTCGTCTTCCAGGTTGTGGGCCTCGTCGATGACCAGGTGTTGGTAATCGGGGATGAGGCCGCCGCCCCGGGCCAGGTCGGACAGCAGCAAGGCATGGTTCACCACGATTATATGGGCCTGCTCCGCCCGCTCTCTGGCGGCCCTGAGGAAGCAGGGCGTCCCGTCCCGCAGGCCGGGGCAGAACCCCTTTTCGCCGGCCGAGATGTGGTTCCATGAGCCGGCGTCCCGCCCCGCTAGATTTATCTCCGCCCGGTCGCCGCTCAGGGTGCTTTGCATCCAGACCGAGGTCTTGGACAAGAGCCTGGCGTCGTCAACCGTTGGCGAATCGCTTCGGGCCAGATGGTTCCAGCGTCTGAGGCAGAGGTAGTTGGCCCGGCCCTTGAGCAACGCGGCCTTTAGGACGCCTTTCTGGACCAGCCCCGACTGCTCCAACACCTCGGTTAGCGCCGGGATGTCCTTGTTCATCAACTGCTCTTGCAGGTTGATGGTGTTGGTCGAGATCACCACCCGCTGTCCCTTGGATATGGCGAAGAGCGCCGCGGGCAGCAGGTAGGCCATGGACTTGCCCACCCCGGTGCCGCCTTCCACGACTAAGTGCTGGTTGTGGTACATGGCTTTGGTGACGCCGGCCAGCATCTCTTCCTGCTCGGCCCGGTGCTCAAACCCGGAAAACACCTTGGCGAAGGGGCCGTCCTGGGACAACAACCCGGCGATCTTGTCCTCGCTCAGGTCGCCGAGCGACGGGTCGGCGCGGCGTTTCTCCGGGGAGCCCAGCCGGATGGCCAGTTGCTCCAGATCGAGGCCGGTAAGCCCCACCCCGCTTGGCGCCATCGAAGAGGCTTGGCTGCTGATGCCCTGAAGACCGGCTAGGACCCCGCTGATGGACCACCGGCTGCGGGCGGCCAGATTGGATAGATAGCTCAGCAACCCGGAGTCCTGCTCGGCGGCCAGGCGCAGCAGCTTGATGTACACGTCCTTGGTGGCCATGGCGTCGGCCAGGGCCCGGTGGGCGTCCTTGTGCTCGACTCCGAAGTGGGCAGTCAAGTACTTCAGGGAGTACTGCCGGGACCGGGGCATGAAGACCGAGGCCAGGTCCCAGGTGTCGTAGGAGGGGTTGTTGAGCTTGACGCCGTTGTCGGCCAAGAAGCCGAGATCGAAGGAGATGTTGTGGCCGATGATCGGGTCGGCCCCGAGAAAGTCCTCGATCTCGGAGGCGACCGACGAGAAGAACGGTGCGCGCTTCACCTGTTGGGGCGTGATGTGGGTCAATCGCTGGATGAACTCGGGGATCTGCACGCCGGGGTTGACCAGGGTCTGGTAGGTCTCGATGACCTCGTCGCCGCGAAACCGGACGGCGCCGATCTCTAGAATGGCGTGGCGGGAGGAGTCCAAGCCGGTGGTCTCCAGGTCCAGGGCGACGTTGACCTGCTCAAAGGGGGAGATGTCTGTATCGAAAAGGACCATTTGACTCCCGTCACAACCTCACACGATGATTGCCATAACCCATTGCCGTGCCTGGGCAGTTTAGCACGGGCCGAGACGCCGGTTCGACCCCAAAGTTACAGCTTTAAGCTGTGATTGGGGTAATTCTACGGGATGCCATCGCAAGAGGTGGTTCGACGGGCTCACCAGTAGCGGGTGTAGTAGTTGCGGGACCTGCAAACTGACCGAACTCCTCTACACCTGTCACCCTGAGTGGAGCGAAGGGTCTCTTTGTTCCTGGTCAGTGTTGCTTCAGCGGCAACGGGATTCTTCGGCTGACGCCTCAGAATGACAGGGGCTGAAGTGATTCTGCGAGGGTGGGTACCTTGCCATATCCGCCTATCTTGAACTTGTCGAAGGACCGTTTGAGTTGCATACTCGGATTTTGAAGCAGTCTCTAAATTGTGTAGGGCTTCAAGTTCCCGGTCCGGAGTCCGGTTACTGGATGGAATTGTTTCGAATGAAGGGCCTTCAGGAATTCGGCTTCGTCTTTGACTTCGTCGTGGAACTCGGTTAGGAACTTGCCCAGCCCGTGGACCGAATGGGCGTCGCTGCCCCCGGTTACCGGCATCTTCAGCAGTCCGGCCACCGCCATGGCGAAATCGTTCTCCCGGTCGATGGTGCCGCCGTTGGCCACCTCCACCGCGTCGGCCAGCTTGAACACCGGGTGTTCCAGGGCCTGCTCCGGCGATTTCGGCAGGGGGTCGGGGATGGACTGGTAGATGAGCGCGCGGCTGCGGCCACCGCCGCCGAGGACGCCCCTGAAGGGATGGGCGGTGACGACGAACCCGCCGGCTGCCGTGGCCGCCTTGCGAAGTTTCGCGGCCTTGTTGAAACCCGCCTGATAGCGGTCCAGACCGAAGGCCAGCATATGGCCGAGGTCGGTCTCCACCTCCATGGCGCGTATCAGCACCACGTTGTGGAGGCTGGCGAACCGCTTGAACTCGTGCCGGTCCCAGGGGCCGGCGTGCTCGGTGAGGCAGAGGCCGCGCAGACCCAGGCGGTCCGCTTCCAGGATCAGGTCTTCGGGGGTCAGGCTGCTATCGCTGCTGCCCTTGGTCGTATGGATATGGAGGTCGAATAGTCGGGCCATAAAATGCGGTCAGCTCTCAGCGGTCAGCGGTCAGCCGTCCGCTTGTGGGGTGTCTTCCAGTCTAGCCAGGGTTACGGATATCGTCAACGCGTTAAAATCTCTACTCCTGGCCGTAATTGGTCGCCTTGGCCAATTCGGGGAACTGGTCCAGGGGCAGCACTTGTCCGGTTTCCTCGAAATGGGTCACGAGCCGGCGGATGTCGTCGGGAACCCTTTTGCTGGACTCGGTCGCGGCGTCGTAGCCCACGTAGACGGCTTCTATGGAAGTAAGCAGGCGGTCGCCGCCTTCGGGATAGATTTCCAGATTCAGGGTCAGACTGGTGTTGCCGATGTTGGATATCCGGACGTAAAGCTCGATGATCTCGTCCACCCTGGCGGGCGCCTTGAACTCCAAGGTGGTCTTCACCACGGCGAGATCGAAGTAGCCGCTCTTGGGGAGGATATAGATGGCGAAGCCCAGGTTGCGGTAGTACTCCGCCTGCCCGATCTCCAGATAACCCAGGTAGGCGCCGTTATAGACGATCTCTTGGGCGTCGCACTCCATCCAACGGACGCGGACCGGTGTCTTGTTCTTGAAATCGGCTTTGGACATTGCCTTTTTTAGGTCTAATCCAGCTTATGTGGCTGTACGTAGCCCAGGGATTCCAGGTATCGCAGGTCGTCGGCGCTGAGGTCGGCGCTCATCAGCAGGTCGGGGCGGCGCTCCAGGGTGCGGCGCAGCGATTGCTCCCTCCGCCATTTCTCGATATTGGCGTGGTGGCCGGAGAGCAGAACCTCCGGCGTCTCCATGCCGCGAAAATCGGCCGGGCGGGTGTACAGGGGGTGCTGCAGCAGTCCCGATGAGATGGAGTCCTCGGCCACGTTCTCCGGCGATCCGATCACCCCCGGCACCAACCGGGACACGGCGTCGATCAGGGCCATCGCCGGGAGTTCCCCGCCGGTCAGGACGAAATCGCCCAGGCTTATCTCACGGGTGGCCAGGAATTCGGGCACCCGGTTGTCGATGCCCGCGTAATGGGCGCAGATCATGGCCAGAGCGGGCGCCTGGGCCAACTCCTCGACCACCCGCTGGGTCAGCAGCTCCCCTTGGGGCGTGAAAAGAATGATGGGGATGGCTTTCCTCTTGGAATCGCTGTACCCCGACAGGGCAGCTTCGGTGGCTTCGAACACCGGCTCGGGCTTCAGGACCATGCCGTGACCGCCGCCGAACTGGTAGTCGTCCGCCGTGTGGTGAGGGTCGTGGGAGTAGTCTCGGATGTCGGTGACATCGATGGACACCAGGCCCCGATTCAAGGCCTGGGCTAACATGCTGTAATCAAGGGGGTCCCGGAAGGCGTCCGGGAACAATGTCAGGACGTGAAAGCGCATCGGTCAATGATACTAGAAAGTTGGCGATGCCCTGATTCGATTTCTAATCGCGGTGTGTTCTTAGGGAATAATGCCACAGCATCCCATTTATAATGCCATCAACAATTCGCGACCCGGGATGAATCGGTGCAGGTAACTTATGGAAGTTCACGGTTTCTCGAAGGAAGAGCTTGAGTGCGTGCTCCACTTCGAAGGATATGGGAATAAATCCGCGGATTACTGGTTTCTTGGGATGGAGGAGGGTGGCGGATCGATTGAACAGTTACGAGTGCGGGCCAGAACTTTTGATTCTGTCGAGGACCTGCATTCGGTAGACAAGAAACTAGGATTTGACATGACAAGGTACGTTTCGGCATGGCGAATAATGTCAATGCTGATAATGGCGATGCGGGGCACGTCCGGATGGCAAGATAAGGTTAGGGCCCAAGATTATCAAGCTACAAGGTTGGGACGGAAAGACGGGGAATCTTTCCTCACAGAACTTATGCCTTTGCCGTGCCCAAAATTAATAGACTGGCCGTACCCGATGCTCTTTCCTACCAAGGCCGATTACATCGCGAAGATTCGACCAGGTCGCATTCGCTGGCTGAGCGCGGAAATATCGGCGTTCAAGCCACCCTTCGTCTTCTGCTACGGCAAAGGGAACTGGCAATACTATGAGGAAATCTTTAACGACGTCGAATTCAAACCCGCCCTCGACACCGAGATTCGTGTTGGCCCGCATGGGAACAGCCACATTATCTTGTTAAAATTCCTATCTCCCGACCTCGTTAAGACCAATCTGATCGATCAAATAGCCGGGATGTTCGGACGGAAAGCCCAACAACATTAACGCTTTTTTCTAGTACCTCGTGAAATGGGCGGGCAATCTCGACCTAGCCATTCAATTTGATGATTCGTTTTAGTCCTCTGATTCCTTAATCCCCAACCGGCTGCGGCTCGGCCACTGGCAGCTTGTTGACGTAGGCAACGCCGCCTTTCATCACCAACTTGATGCGTTCTTTGTTCCTGAGCACGCCGATGTCCTTCAAAGGGTCGCCGTCCACCACCAGAAAGTCGGCGTATTTTCCGGCCTGCACGGTGCCGAAGTTCTTCTCCTGGCCGACGCACTCGGCCGCCCAGCCGGTGGCGGTCTGGATGGCCTGTGAGTTGGACATGCCCCGCTCGACCATCAGCTCGATCTCACGGGCGTTGTCGCCGTGGACGAACCCGCCGGCGTCGGTGCCCGAGACCACCTTCACCCCGGCGCTCAGGGCCTGGTGCAGGCTGTCCTGGTGGACCTGCGCCAAATGCTGGGCCCGCGCTTTGACGTGGGGAGCGCTGATGGTCGAATGAAACTCGTAGACCTCAAAGGTCGGGGTGAAAAAGGTGCCCTTGTCCGCCATCATCTTGAGCAGGTCGGGGTCGTCGGCCAGGTAGCAGCCGTGCTCAACCGAGCCCACGCCGGCCTCGATGCACATGCGCAGCCCGGGGCCGCCGACGGCGTGGCACATGGTGTACTTCTCCTGGGAACGGGCCTCATCGACCAGCGCCTTCACTTCGTCGGGGCCGAAGGCGATGTCCATGGGGCCGTGGCCCTGGCGGGAACTGGCGCCGCCGGTGGTGGCGAACTTGATCACGTCGGCCCCCACCCGCACCACCTCCCGGACGATGGCCCGGACGGCCTCGGGGCCGTTTGCCACCCCCGACGGGGTCATGGGGTCGTTGTTGAAGGCGTTCCGGTGACCCGAGGGCGCGACCCGGTCGCCGATGCCCCCGGTGGGCGAGATGATGTTGACGGCGGTTAGCAGCCTAGGGCCGTTGATCAGTCCCTCATCCACGGCGTACTTGAACCCGGCGTCCAGCCCGCCGGCGTCGCGGATGCAGGTGTAGCCGGCGGCCAGAGAGTCTTCGATCGCCTTGGCGGTCTTGATGTGGCTCAGCGAGGCCGGTTCCTCGATCTCCCACCGGCTGACCAAGCTGTAGTTCTTGTGGGCCAGGTGGTCGTGGGTGTCTATCAGCCCGGGGAGCAGGGTAAGGCCGCGCAGGTCGATCTCTTCCGTGCCCGGCGGCAGGGTGACCGCCGCCCTGGGGCCCACCTCTTTGATACGCTCGCCGTCGATCAAGATGGCCGAGTCTTTCAGCACCGGGCCTCCGGTGCCGTCGATCAGATCGGCCCCAAGTAACGCTTTCATGGCCTACCTCGCTAAATCTCAGGTGTGAGTGCGGTGTTTCCGCAGGTTGGGCAGATGCTAGTTAAGGCGTGGGCCGGTGTCAAGGGCCGTCGGCCCACCTATGCTCCCCGCACTTGGCCCACGAGAGTTTTCGCCCAATCCGGCGCGTTCCGCCAGACCAACCGGTGCGGTGATTTGGCTATAATCACTGACGTGCGGAATGCCCCAGGCGACGTCTTTGGCGTTTCAGCCTATGGTGCTCCAGATGAATACCGGTTGTGTGGGATGGGCGGATTGAGACATAGCATACCGGCAAGAATCCTCGCCTTGGCCCTGATGGCATTTATCATCGGCTGCGGCTCCTCCGGCGGCGATAAGATCACATTTGTGTCTGAGGTGGACGGCGACGCCGAGATTTACGTCATCGACCCCAAAACGGGCGAGGCCAGGCCGCTGACCGACAACCGAAGCCGGGATTTCGACCCGGTCTGGTCGCCCGACGGCAAGCAGGTGGCCTACGTTTCCGATGAGGCCGGAGACTTGGAGATCAACTTGGTTGACCGAAAGGGCGAGGTCATCAACCGGTTGACCAACATCCCCGGCGACGACGAGGCGCCCCTCTGGTCCCCCAATGGAGAGAGCCTGGCCTTCATCTCCAACCAGGACGGCAACGCTGAAGTCTATCTGATGGCTGCCACAGGAGGCCGGCCCACTCGAATCACCGCCAAGCCGGCCGATGACCGCTTGGGCGATTGGTCCCCGGACGGCGAGTGGCTGGCCTTTGTCCGCAGCGGGTCCGCCGAGGAACGGGGACTGTGGCTGCGTAACCCCGACGGCGTGAACCTAGTCCACCTGACTCAAGAAAACGACTTCGATCCGGCTTGGTCCCCCAATGGAAAGTATATTGTTTTCGTCCGCCGGACCGATGGAAATTCGGACCTGTACCTGGCCGGCCGGCTGAAGGACGGCACCTGGCAGGACGATGTGGAACTGACCCGGTTGACCCAGCACCAGGACGACGACCTGGACCCGGCCTGGTCCCCCGACAGCGGCACCATCGCCTTTGTGTCCTTCCGGGACGGCAACGGCGAGATCTACACCATGAAATGGGACGGGTCTAAGCAACTCCGCCTGACCACCAACGAGGCCGACGACCTGGACCCGGTCTGGTCTCCCGACGGCCGCCAGATGGCATTCGTGTCCCATCTCTACGGACCGGGCGAGATCTTCATCATGGACGAGGACGGCGGGAACCAACGCCGCCTCACCACCAATGACGCCGAGGACTACTCGCCTGACTGGTAGTCCACAATTTCGGGTGCTACACTCCCCAGGCCGGAAGAGGCCGTCAAGAGCAGCAATGACTACGCGGCCCTAGAAAGAACAGCATGGACTACGCAGACATAGCTCCAATGATGGGGACGCTCTGGTCGCCCTTGGCGGCGGTCACCAGCCGGTGGCAGGGCCGGGACAACGTGCAGATGGCGGTGGCCATCACCGCGGCGTCAATAGTGCCCGACCGTCCCAGGGTGGCCGTCCAGATTTATAAGACCAATCTCAGTCACGATATGGTCCTTTCCGGCGGGGCTTTCGCCCTGAACTTCCTCCGGCCGGACCAATTGGACCTGATCGGCGATTTCGGTCTGGTCTCCGGCCGCGACCGGGACAAGCTGGCCGATGTGGGCAAGACCACGGGGGCGTCGGGCAGTCCGCTCCTGACCGACTGCTTCGGCTACCTGGACTGCCGGGTGATCAACGCGATGGACGGCGGCGATATGACCTGTTTCCTGGCCGACGTCTTGGACGGCAAAACCCTGGCCCAAGGCGACCCGCTGTGGTGGCGGGACGCCCGCCGGCGACTGCCGCCGGAGTGGCTGGCCCTCTGGGAGAAGAAACAGTCGTCCGAGACCGCAACGTCCCGCGCCACAATGGACAACATTAGCCACACCCCCTGGCAGCCTAATGGATAATAATTAATGGTGTAATCCCTTCCCCCGTGCGGGGGGTTGCCTTAAAACTGTCATTCTGAGGCGTCAGCCGAAGAATCTCGTTGCTAAAGTACCAGCACTGACTGAGAACAAAGAGACCCTTCGCTTCACTCAGGGTGACAGATGGAGGCGTACATGTAGGAATGCCACGGGCCATTATTATCACTTTTGAGGCAACGCTCCCGCACGGGGGAAGCTTAGGTTTCCCGACGCATCGGGGAGACTCTCGATTTAATCGGAGATGGGGGCGTACCTACTGCCGAACATCGACAACATGGAAGAACTCCGCCCACACATAGAGAAGATTCACGGCACGCCCCACAAGGCCGTGGTGGCCGTGTCCGGCGCCGGCGCCCAGGCGGTGGCCTGGCTGCTGGGAGTCGCCGGCGCCTCCCGCACCATTCTGGAGGCCCTGGTGCCCTACGGCCGGGAATCCATGATCTCCTTCTTGGGCTTCGAACCGAAGCAGTCGGCATCGGCCCAGACCGCCAGAGACATGGCCAGGGCCGCCTTTCGCAAGGCCAAGTCGCAACTTGAAGACGGTTCGCCGCCGGTGGGCCTGGCCTGCGCCGCCACCATCGCCACGGACCGGCCCAAACGCGGCGAGCACCGCGCCTTCGTCTCCGCCTGGGACGAACAGGCCAACACCCTGTACTCGCTGCGCCTGCACAAAGGTCTCCGGGACCGGGCCGGCGAGGAAGACCTGGTCAGCCGTCTCTTGGTCCACGCCCTCATGCTGCTCTCGGGCCTGGAATCCGGCGTGGATTTGGGCCTGACCCCCGGCGACTCCCTTCAAATAGAGCGCACCGAGCACCCATCACCCCTGGCGCAATTGCTTTCCGGAGAGGCGGCTTGGGTGGTCGCCCGCGGCGGAATAATGGAGGTAGAAGGAGCGGCGCCGAGCGCCTTGCTCCCCGGCTCGTTCAGCCCCGTGCATCAGGGCCACCGCGGCCTCGCCCAAGCGGCGGGCAGGATATTGGGGACCGAAGTGGGCTTCGAACTGTCGGTGACCAACGTGGACAAACCGGCCCTGGAAGAGGCTGAGGTCTTGGAAAGGCTGGCCCAGTTCACGGATGACGAGACCGTTGTGCTCACCAGGGCCGAGACCTTCTTCAAGAAAGCCCGGCTTTTTCCGGGCCGGACCTTCGTGGTGGGCTGGGACACCGCCGTCCGGTTGGTGGCCCCAAGGTATTATGGAGATGAACCGGGAGATGAACCGGGGGCTGAACCGGCCGCCATGCTGACCGCATTGGCGGAGATGTGGGCCGGCGGGACCAGGTTCTTGGTGGCGGGCCGGGAAGACCAGGGGGCCTTTAAGACCCTCAGGGACGTGCCGGTTCCCCAGGGATTCGAGACTCTCTTCAGGGACGTGCCCGAAGACCAGTTCCGGAAAGACGTATCATCGACCCAACTCCGGGCCCGCCAAGATGGATGAAGCCTGATTTTCCGGGTTGATTTTCGTGTTCGGCAGGCGTCGAATTTCGTTGACACACTTCGATGGCCGATGGTATATTTTGGGCGCGTACCGAGTCTACGCCGACCTGTCCACCAACGGCCTGCGGACACTGTAGTGGTATCTCACTTCTCCCCACGATGATACTCCAAACATTTAGCCCCGAACTGTTCACGCAAAACTGGACCGCGGTGGCCATATCGGCGGTGGTCGCCACTATGGCCATCGGTGGGATGTTCGCCGCCTCCCGGCTCCTCTCCGCCCGTCGTCACTCCGACGCCAAACTTACCACCTACGAATGCGGCATCCCGCCCACCCCCTACACGTGGTCCAACATCAACGTCCGGTTCTACATCTTCGCCATCTTGTTCCTGATATTCGACGTCGAAGCGGTTTTTCTTTTCCCCTGGGCGGTGATCTTCATGCAGGAAAAGGTGAACCAGGCCAACTCACTCCCCTTCTACGCCATGATGATGTTCCTGGGAGTGCTCTTCTTCGCCATCGTCTATGCCTGGAAGAAAGGGGTTCTTGAATGGGAGAAATAATAATGGGACCCGGGCGAACTGGGGGGACTGGCAACCAACCCGGCCCCAGTCTGCTTGACCAGGCCGTCGCCGGGAAGATACCCGGCGTCATCACCACCTCCACTGAAAAATTGTTCGCCATGGCGCGCAAGTCTTCCCTCTGGACCCTCTCCTTCGGACTGGCCTGCTGCGCCATCGAGATGATGTCGACCTACATGGCCCACTACGACTTCGACCGCTTCGGCGTGGTCACTTGGCCTTCGCCGAGGCAGTCGGATGTGATGATCGTGTCGGGCACGGTGGTCAAGAAGATGGCCGACCCCATCCGGCTGCTCTACGAGCAGATGCCCGAGCCCAAGTGGGTGATCGCCATGGGTAGCTGCGCCACCAACGGCGGCCCCTACTACCGCTCCTATTCCGTGGTGATGGGTGTCGACCACATCGTTCCAGTGGATGTCTACGTGCCGGGCTGTCCACCCCGGCCCGAAGCGCTGTTGTACGGCTTCCTGAAGCTCCAAGAAAAGATCATGCGGGATGCTGGGAATTAGTGAACTAGTGGCCGGAAACGAAGAGAATCAGGAAACCCCGCCGGAGTCTACCGAGCCAACAGCGGCGGCCGAGACTTCCGGTACATCCGGGCCGGCCGGCCACGGCGAAGCAGAACCGGCCGCCGACCCACTGGCGGCCCTGACCGCTGCCGGAAGGGAGTTGCTGGACGTTTCTTTGGAGGTCCTCAAGGAATTTGATCCCCAGTCCGGCGCGCTGGGCGACATCCCCCAGGTCAGCGTCGAGAAGAAGCACACCCTGCAGGCCTGCCAGTTGATCAAAGACGATCCCCGCATCGCGGCAAAGATGCTGCTCTGCCTGTCTTGCGTCGACTACTCCGAATATTTTCAGATGGTCTACGTGCTCCAATCCCTGGAACCGGAGCGCACGTTGGTCCTGCGCACCGATGTGCCCTACTCGGACGCAACCGTCCCCTCGGTTACCCCGGTGTGGCGGGCCGCCAATTGGTACGAGAGAGAGGCCCACGACCTGTTTGGTGTGAGCTTCGACGGCCACCCGGACCTGACGCCCCTGTTGCTCTATGAGGGGTTCGAGGGATACCCGGGACGCAAGGAATTTCCGTTCAATGAATACCAGGAGTTTTAGGACCATGGAGATGGTGGTCCTGACGGCCAAGATAGACCGCAACGAGGCCCGGTACGTTGTCCGGATCGACAACCTGGACTTGGAAGGGGAAGGTGAATCCCTTGAAGCGGCCCAAGATGACCTGATACAGATCATGCGGGCCTGGATCGAGTCCCACGACGGCACCGACACCTTGGGCGACGCTCTGGCCGACGCCGGATATCTTGGTGTCGATGAGGAGACCGAACTCCAATTGGAGTTTGTCGAGGCGGCGTCACCGGCCGACGGTGAGTGACCGTGGTGAAAAAGACCAAATCCGGGGCCAAGAAGCCCAAACCCGCTAAGAAGTCCTCTTTCGACCGCATCGTCTATCGGATCGAGGAGTCCAGGACCGGTGCCGCTTACGAGGCGGAATGTCCTGAACTGGTGATCACCGGTTTCGGCGACACGGCGGAGGAAGCAAAGAACGCGCTGCGCCGGCAGATGGCGGAATATTTGGAAGACTGCGATAAATTGGATGTGCTGGACGAGACCCTGATCCAAGCCGGGTTCTACTTCAACGGCGATATCTGGATGAGCAACGAAGTTGAACCGGCCCCGGAGCCCAAGATCCGGTTTATCGGGCGTCCGGCGGAACAATCATGACCCAGGTATCTGACAATACGGCTGGCAACACGGTCCCCAACGGCGAACCCGTCGAGATGCTGCTGAACATGGGACCGCAGCATCCCTCGACCCATGGCGTCTTCCGCATGGTGCTGTGGTTGGACGGCGAAAAGGTTGTGGACATGGAACCCCACATCGGCTACCTCCACCGGGGATCGGAAAAGCTGTGCGAAGGCGAACAGTACGCCCAGGTCATCACCCTGTTCGACCGCATGGACTACATCGCCAACTTCAACAACGAGCACGTCTACTGCCGGGCTGTTGAGAAGCTCATGGGACTGGAGGTCCCGGAGCGGGCCGAATACATCCGGGTCATCCTTTGCGAACTGAACCGTATCGCCAGCCACATGCTGTTCATCGCCACCATGGGACTGGACGCCGGCGCCATGACGCCGTCCATGTTCTGTTTCCGGGGGCGGGAGCGCATCCAAGGCCTGTTCGAGTCCGTTTCCGGCGCACGGATGATGCACAACTACTTCCGCATCGGCGGCCTGAAGGAGGACGTCCCGGAGGGCTTCGTCCAAGACGTCAGGGACCTGTTGGTGCTGGTCAAAGAAGACACCGAGGAGTCGGATAAACTCCTCAGTTTCAATGAGATATTCCTGGCCCGCCTGAAGAACGTGGCGGTGATGTCCGCCGAGGACGCCATCGACTTCGGACTGACCGGGCCGTGCCTCCGGGCGTCGGGAGTGGACTACGATGTGCGGAAGGCGGCGCCCTACTCGGTCTACGACCGTTTCGAATTCGACGTGCCCGTCGGACTGGACGGCGACTGCTGGGACCGGTATTACCTGCGGGTCCAGGAGATCTACCAGTCGATGCGCATCGTCGAACAGGCCTTGGAACAGTTGCCGGAGGGCGAGGTGGTCTCGTCCCTGGGACGGCGGTTGATCCGCCCTCCCGCCGGCGAGGTCTACGTGCGGGCTGAGAACCCCAGAGGGGAGATAGGCGTCTATCTGATCAGCGACGGCACCGACAAGCCCTACCGGATCAAGGTGCGTCCGCCGTCATTCTGCAACCTGTCGGCGCTGAAGCACATGCTGAAAGATTGCTGGATCGCCGACTCCGTCGTGATCTTGGGTGCGCTGGACATCGTGCTAGGCGAGGTGGACCGCTAGTGCCGGCCACCGTCTTGTTAGCCATCAGCCTGACCGACTTCATCTGGATAGTGGTCGGGCTTTTCCTCTTGTTCGCCGGCCTGTCCATCGTGGTGCTGTCATTGACCTGGCTGGAACGTAAGGTCCTGGGGCGGCTCCAGCGGCGCTTGGGGCCCACCCGTACCGGTCCAATGGGATTGATGCAGCCGATGGCCGACGCCCTGAAGCTGATTCTCAAAGAAGACATCATCCCGGCCTCATCGGACAAGGCCATCTTCTGGGTCGCGCCGATAATCGTCGTCGTATCGGCGTTCATGATCTGGGTGACCATACCAGCCGCCCACGGCGCGGTGATACAGAACCTGGAGCTGGGCCTCTTCTACATCATCGCCTTCGCGGTCGTGGGAATCCTGGGGTTGGTGATGGCGGGCTGGGGCTCGGCCAACAAATACGGTACCCTTGGCGGCCTGCGGGCGGCGGCCCAGCTCATCAGCTACGAGATACCCATCATCATGGTGGCCGTCTCGGTGGCCATGCTGGCCCAGTCCCTGGACATGAGGGAGATAGTCAATGCACAGGACGATTACATCTTCCTGCTGGTGCAGCCCCTGGGGCTGGTCATCTTTTTCATCGCCGGACTGGCCGAGGTCGGCCGGACCCCCTTCGACATCTACTTCGCCGAGTCTGAGATCGTCGGCGGTCCTTTCGTCGAGTACAGCGGGGCCCACTGGTCGGTCTTCTTCTTGGCCGAATATATCAACACCTTCGCCATCGCCGCGCTCACCGTGATCCTATTCTTCGGCGGCTGGTCCGGCCCGTGGCTGACCGGCGATTGGGGAATCGTCTGGTTCCTGCTCAAGGTCTATCTGGTCGTAATGGTGATCTTCTGGATTCGTGGCACCTTCCCGAGGCTGCGCATCGACCAGTTGATGGCCTTTGCCTGGAAGGTCATGGTCCCACTGTCGTTCCTATTGGTCGTCATGACCGCCGTGTATCAGTTCTACGAATGGCCGGCGTGGTCCCTCACCGCCATGTCGTCGGTCACTCTGTTGGTGGTCGGATACCTGATCTACAAGCGGATGACCGGCCCCAAGCGGTTGGTGGCCCAGGTCCGGAGCAGGCAGGAAGCGCTGGAAGCCCAGCGCCGGGCCCCGAACCCGGCTTCGACGCAGGCGGGAGGAAACTAAATGATTAACAGCCTGAAGGGGTTGGTCTTGACTCTGGTGTCCACCATGAAGGGGTTGCGGGCGCCGGTGACCCGCCAATACCCGTCCAGCGGCAATCTGCTGGGGCGCCGGGACGAGCCCACTCCGGTGAAGGACCGGTTCATGGGTTTCCCCGCCCTCACCTGGGACGACGGCGTGGTCGAGCCGTACTGCACCAGTTGCATGGTCTGCATCCGCCAATGCCCGACCCAGTGCATGTCGTCGACTATGAAGGACAACCCTCTTCACGAAGAGGGAAAAAGCGCCCGTAGAAAGATCGTCGACAGCTTCGAGATCAATCTCAACCGGTGTATACTATGCGGGATCTGCGTCGAGGTGTGTAATTTCGATGCGATCGTGATGACCCACGAGCACGAAATGAGCACTTTCAGCCGCAACGGGAGCCGGGTGGACCTGCCCGTGCTGCTGGAGATCGGACACAAGTTCCAGAAGGAAACGGGCTGGATACCTCCGACCCAGAGGGCCAAAGCCCAAGAGGACCAGAAAGGCGAAGAAGCAGGGGCCGCAAAGGCTGCTGCGGAGGCCGAGTCCCAGTAACGGGTCTGACCCAAGGGAAACGCGCCATGCCGAAACGGGAAGACGAACGACTATTGAACATGGCCGGGCGTCATCCGGCGGCCTGCACCTGTCAGGACTGCACCGACCGGTTCTTAAAGGGCAAGAAGATCAAGCCCCAGCGCAACAGACGGGCCGGCGGTGAAAGGGCCGCCAAACACCCGGTGGACTGTGCCTGCGTCAGTTGCGGCCTGCTGCGCACCTTTGAGGACCTGCCGCAATTGGACCGGGGACCGGGCGGGTTTCTGAAAAGGCTGTTTAGGAAGAAGTAACGCCTCAATATGGACCCGAAGCGGACCCGAAAAAGGTCCGCCGCGCGGCGGCAATCCGCCGGGCAAGGGCATTTAAAAGGGAATCAAGGGAGCCGCCGATTTGGTGGCTCAAATTTTGGAAGGGGCCGGAGCAGAGGGAGAGTTGATGGCCGGTGGAGCGTCCGAAAGGCGGGTATTTACCGCCTAGATGGCCTGGTTCATTTTCATATTGCTGGCCGTGCTGACCATCGGCGGCGGACTGGGCGTGGTGGTCACCCGCAACGTGGTGCACGCGGCGCTGGCCCTGTTGGTCTCTCTGATTGCCGTGGCCGGGGTCTACCTGGTCCTTTTCGCCGAGTTCCTTGCCCTAGTTCAGGTCCTGATCTACGGTGGGGCGATCATCATCGTGCTCCTGTTCGCCATCATGCTGACCAGGAGCGCCGACTACCCCCGCATCACCGACAACAAACAGTGGCCTCTGGCCGCCATCGCCGCCCTGGCTTTTCTGGGGGTCTTGGTTCCCGCTTTCGCCATAAACTCGGTGCAGGGGACCCAGGCCCAGAACGCCTCATTCACCGGTATCGGCGAGTCCCTTTTCACCACCTGGGCCGTTCCGTTTGAGATCGCGTCCCTAGTGCTGCTGGTGGCGTTGATCGGCGCCATAATCATCGCCCGTTCCGACCGGGGAGAGGGCTAGACCATGGTCGATCTGCTCTGGTTCCAACTCCTAAGCGCCGTTCTGTTCGTCATCGGCTTCTACGGCGTGATGGCCCGCCGTTCCGCCGTGCTCATCGTGATGTCCATCGAATTGATGCTGAACGCGGTGAACATCAACCTCATCGCCGCCGCCTCCCACATGGAGGGTACCGGCAGCTTTTCCAATTTCGACGGCCAGTTGATCGCCATCTTTATCATCACCGTGGCTGCGGCCGAGGTCGGTCTGGCCCTGGCCATAATCCTGCGGATGTTCCGGAACAGATCGACCGTCAACGTCGATGAGATCAACTTGATGAAATGGTAGACGCCAAACCACATATGGCGGCCGCCCGGGTGACCGTCCACCGGGTGAGCGTCTGCCGGATGGCCGTCTGCCGGGTGAGCGTCTAATGGAGTGGGCCTGGCTCATACCGGTGTTCAGCTTCGCCGCCGCGCCGGTGATCGTGGTCTTCGGCAAGTACCTGCCGGGGAGAGGCTCTTGGCTGTCGATCTTGGCCATCGGCGGCGGGTTCGTGGTTTTCTGGTTCGTGTTCATTTCCTGGCTGGGCGCCGATGCCGCCACCAGGGGCTGCTTCACCAGCGAGAACACCGGCATGCTCACCTGCGATTACGAACGGAGTTGGTTCAACGCCGGGATAGCCGGGGCGGTGGGCAGTGTCACCCTGCACTGGGGCATTCTGATCGACCCGCTAACCATCGCCATGCTGGGGCTGGTCACCTTCGTGGCCCTCATGGTCCAGGTCTACTCCACGGCCTACATGAAGGGCGACCCGCGCTTTGGCTGGTATTTCGCGGTCCATTCCCTGTTTGCCGCCGCCATGCTGACCCTGGTCGTAGCCGACAACTTCCTGCTTCTATACGTCGCCTGGGAGTTGGTTGGAATCTGCTCTTACCTGTTGATCGGGTTCTGGCACGAACGGCCGCAGGCCAGGGAGGCGGCCAAGAAGGCCTTTATCGTGACCAGGATCGGCGACGTGGGGCTGCTGGTGGGCATCCTGCTCATCTGGCGGGAGGTGGGCAGCTTCAGTATGTTGGATGCCTTCGAGGCGGCCCGCACCGGCGCCATGAGCGAGGGAGTGGCGACGGCGTCCGCCATTCTTCTGTTCCTGGGCGCCATGGGCAAGTCCGCCCAGGTCCCCTTCCACGTTTGGCTGCCCGACGCCATGGAAGGCCCAACCCCGGTCAGCGCCCTGATCCACGCCGCGACCATGGTGATCGCGGGCGTATTCCTGGTGGCCCGCACCTTTCCCATCTTCGAGGCCTACGATGCCGACCCGTTGCTTATCGTGGCCATAGTCGGCTTGGTGACGGCCCTGATGGCCGCGACGATCGCCCTGGTGGCCACCGACCTAAAGCGCATACTGGCCTACTCCACCATCAGCCACCTGGGCCTGATGATGCTGTCCCTTGGCGCCTTCGGTTATACGGCGGCCATTTTCCATCTGATGGCCCACGGCTTCTCCAAGGCGCTCTTGTTCCTGGGGGCGGGCAGCGTCCTCCACAGCACTGAAACTCAGGAGACGGGCGAGATGGGCGGCCTGAGGAAGGTCATGCCGCTGACCGCGCTGGTCTTTTCCATTGGGGCCCTGTCCCTGGGCGGCATCCCCATCCTGGCCGGTTTCTGGAGCAAGGATGAGATATTGGTGGCGGTGAACGACCACCGGAACGCCGCGTTCATCGTCTTAACCCTGTTCACGGCCTTGTTGAGCGCTCTCTACATGGGCCGGGCGATGTTCCTAGTGTTCTTCGGCGAGTTGAAGGACCGGAATAGCGGCGTTCATGATGCGCCCGCCGGGATGGCGTTGCCCATGGTGCTCTTGGGGGTCTTGGCCCTGGGGTTCGGCCTAATAAGTTTCAACTGGCCCGGCAGCTTCGGCGGGATCGGCACCTTCTTATTCTTCGGGCACGGAGAGGAGTTCCACTTCGTGCCCTGGCTGGGCGCCGTATCCATCGTCATGGCCGTCATGGCCTTCGTCTTCGCCTATCTGGCCTACGCCAAGAAGAGCATAGCGCTGGAGGGGGCGCGGTCGCGTTTCGCCCTGGTTCTAAAGGTGGTGGAGAACAAGTATTACTTCGACGAGGTCTACCAGTGGACCATAGACCGCGTGGTGTTGGTCTTCTCCGGCTTCATCGCCTACTTCGACCGGGCGATTGTCAACGACATCGCCGTGAACGGCCCGGCCGACCTGGTGCGGAAGTTTGGCACGGTGCTCCGGCTGCATGTGACCGGCCACGTTTACAGCTACACCCTGGGCATGGCCGTGGGGTCCATTGGACTGGGCATCTTCGTTTGGCTGAGGGCGGTGTAGATGGCCGGTGTCTTCCGCATAACAGCTTCGAGAGGCTATTTCGGAAATCCGTCTGACCCGATGATGAGTCCTTTGACAAATTCAGGACGAACGGTCCACCGGCCAACCTCCGTCGAGACGGGACTCCGGTCATGAACGATTTCGATCAAGTAGCGCTGGTGCTACTGATATTGGTGCCCCTGGGCGGGTCGCTGGCAATGATGTTCATGTCCAGCGGCCAGAGCAAAGAGTCCTGGCACTTCGCCATCTTCATCTCGGCCATATCCCTGGTCCTGGCTTTGGTCATCTTCGCCCGGTACGACTACGACCTGGGCGGGTTCCAGTTCCTCCGCACCTACGAATGGCTGCCGGGACCGCTGGACATCAACCTGTCCCTGGGGATCGACGGCATATCGGCCCCATTGGTGCTGCTGAACGGCATCGTGTTGTTCGGCGGGGTGCTGATCTCCCAGACCGTTAAGCACCGCACCCGGGATTTCTTCGTGCTGCTGTTTGCCCTGTCGGCTGGGGTCTACGGCGTGTTTATTGTGCGCGACCTGTTCTTCCTGTTCTTCTTCTACGAACTGGCCGTGCTGCCCATGTACCTGCTCATCGGCGTCTGGGGCAGCAGCACCGATTTCGGCACCTTCCTGCGCACCAAGGAATACGGGGCCATGAAACTGATCATGTACCTGGTGGGAGGAAGCGTCCTGGTCTGGATCGGCATCCTGGCGCTGTACGTCGAGGCTTCGGGCAACGGAGCGGCGACCTTCTCACTGGAGACCTTGGCCCAACTGGCCGAGTCAGGGCAGTTCGACAGCACCTTCCAGACCTGGGTGTTCCCGCTGTTCATGGTGGGATTCGGCGTGCTGGCCGGCCTCTGGCCCTTCCATACCTGGTCGCCCGACGGCCACGTGGCGGCGCCCACGGCGGTGAGCATGCTCCATGCCGGGGTGCTGATGAAGCTGGGGGCCTACGGCATCATCCGCGTCGGCATCTTCCTGCTGCCCGAGGGCGCCGCGAACTGGATGCCGGTATTGATCAGCTTGGGCAGTGTGAACGTCCTCTACGGCGCGGTGTCGGCCATGTCCCAAAATGACCTGAAGTACATCATCGGCTATTCCAGCGTCAGCCACATGGGCTACGTGCTCATGGGCATCGCCACCCTGGACAACATCGGCATGGGCGGCGCTGTCTTGCAGATGTTCTCCCACGGTATCATGACGGCCCTGATGTTCCTCCTGGTCGGCGCGATCTACGACCGCACCCACACCAGGGACATCTCGGTGTTGAACGGGCTGGCCAGCCGGATGGGCGTGAACAGCTTCTTCTTCGCCATCGCCGGTCTGGCTTCTTTGGGCCTGCCTGGACTGAGCGGGTTCATTGCCGAGTTCATGGTGTTTACCGGCGCGTTCCGCACCTATATGCCCTTTGCTATCTTGGCTGTCATCGGCGCGGCGCTTACGGCCGTCTATATCCTGCGTCTATTGGCCCGGACCTTCCTGGGCGAGGCGGACGAGCAGTGGGCCAACCTCACCGACGCCAGTCCGGTGGAGATGGCCGTGGGCGCGGCCTTCGTGGGGATCATGATCTTCGTCGGAGTCTGGCCGGAGCCCTTGTTGCGGGTCATCAACGTGGGCGTCCAATCGATCCCAGGAGTGTAATCGGCAGTGAACGGTCTCACCGACAATCTGGGCCTGCTGACACCGGAGTTCGCTCTGGCGGGCTTGGCGTTCCTGGTCTTCGTGGTGGACCTATTCCTGCCGGAAGGCCGCAAGGGATACCTGGCGTGGCTTTCCATCGCCGGTCTTTTGGCCCTGATCGTATTGTCCTTGGTCATGCTGTGGGACGAACAAGAGAGTCTCTATAACGGTCTCTTGGCGGTGGACGCGTTCTCCCTCTTCTTCAAGGTATTTTTCATGGGAATGGGCGTGTTCATCATCCTCAGTTCCATGGACTTTGTGGAGAACCGGCTTCAACACCAGGGCGAATTCTACGGACTGCTGCTGTTCTCCATCTTGGGCATGAACCTGATGGCCCAGTCACGGGAACTGCTCACGGCCTACATCGCTTTGGAACTGCTCAGCTTCAGCCTATACGTGCTGGCGGCCTACGCCAAGGACAGCGCCAAGTCCAACGAGAGCGCCCTCAAGTACATCATCGTGGGCGCGGTGTCTTCGGCCATCCTCCTCTACGGTGTGAGCATGGTCTACGGCACCTTGGGCGTGACCAAGTTCGACGATATCGCCGTCGGATTGGCCGCGGCCGCCGAGGTGAGCCCGGCGCTCTGGGTCGGCGTGGGGTTGATCCTGGTGGGATTGATGTTCAAGGTCTCCGTGGTGCCGTTTCACATGTGGGCCCCCGATGTTTACGAAGGGGCGCCCTACCCGGTTACGGCCTACCTGGCCATCGGCTCCAAGGCGGCGGCGTTCGCCTTGGTGTTGCGCTTGGTTGCGGAAGGTTTTGTCCCGGCGGCCGACCGTTGGGAGCAGTGGCAATTGGTGCTGGCGGCATTGGCCGCCGTCAGCATGCTGGTGGGCAACCTGGTGGCCCTGGCGCAGCAGAACCTGAAACGGCTGATGGCCTATTCCAGCATCGGGCATGCCGGGTTCATCCTGGCCGGTATCGCCGCGCTCTCCACGAACTCGGACCTGGCCGCCACCGGCGTGATGTTCTACCTGGTGGGCTACTCCATCACCAACCTGGTGGTCTTTGCGGCCATAATCTCCTTCTTCAACATGACCGGCAAAGAGATGATCGCCGACCTGGGCGGTCTGGCGGACCACCAGCCCTTCTTGGCGGCGGCGCTGGCCATGGGCCTGTTCTCCCTGGCGGGGCTCCCCATCTTCGCCGGGTTCATCATGAAGTTCTATCTCTTCACCGCCGTGGCGGCGGAAGGCTTTCTATGGCTCGCTGCGTTGGCCGTCTTCAGCAGTCTGATCTCCCTTTACTACTATCTGCAGGTCCTGCGCCACGTGTACATCGAGCCCGCGTTGGAAGGCGATGGCGGCGGCGACCTGCTGGAAGAATACCCGGCGTTGACGAGACGGCCTTCTCTGACGTTGCTGACGGTGCTGGGTTCCGGTATGGCGGCCATCCTCTGGCTGGGCGTCTATCCTCGGCCGCTGATCGAAGCCATCGAGGCTGCCAGCCGCGCCGTCATGCCCTGAGTCGCCAATGCCGGCCTCGATTAGGCACGGCGGCTGCAGGACGCCGGAGCGCGTTCTGATATACTCATGCTTCCTAAGCGAGGCCAACCATCAGGCGTAATTTTCCTTTTGTAAGGCAGAAATTAGATGATAATTTCAGTGATCGGCAGCAGTAATCCCGCCACTCGGGAACACGTGGAACTGGCGGAAGAAGTCGGCCGCGAATTGGCCCGCAGAGACATCATGGTCGTCTGCGGCGGACTCAGCGGCATCATGGAGGCAGTCTGCCGGGGGGCCAAGGCCGAGGGCGGCACCACCATCGGCATCCTGCCGGGGCGGGCCGCAGCCGAAGCCAACAGCTACGTCGATATCCCCATCGTCACCAGCATGGGCTACTCCCGGAACGTGATCGTGGTCCACACCGGAGAAGCGGTGATCGCCGTCGGCGGGGCCTTCGGCACCCTCTCGGAGATCGGACACGCCCTCGCCGACGGCATCCCCGTGGTCGGCCTGAAGACCTGGCCGCTCACAACCAACGGCGACGGCATGGACATTGACGGCGCCATCATCCAGGCCGACGGCCCTGCGGACGCGGTGGACAAGGCCCTGGCCGCCGCGGCCGCCATCAATCACCACCGCTAATGCCCCGCAAATAATCTAAACCCCCGCAATCTAATCGACCAAAAGGGTGTTATGAGCAGCGCTAGCAACGGCGTGACCATCACCGCGGTCCGGGGCCGCGAGACCCTGGATTCCCGCGGCAACCCCACGGTTGAAGCCGAGATTGTTCTCTCCACGGGCCAGGCCGCCCACGCCGCCGTCCCGTCCGGGGCCAGCACCGGCAGCCACGAGGCCGTGGAACTTCGAGACCGGGACCCCTCCCGGTACAACGGCAACGGGGTCCTGAAGGCCGTGGCCAACGTGAACGACACCATCGGGCCCTGGCTGGTCGGCCGCTCACCCATGGACCAGGCCGCCATCGACGCCGGGCTGATCGGTCTGGACGGCACCGGCGACAAGAGCAACCTGGGTGCCAACGCCGTACTGGCCGTGTCCTTGGCGGTGGCGAGGGCCGCCGCCGAAGTGGACAACCGGGACGGCTCCATTTGGCGCTACTTGGCCGGCGGCGGGCAAGTCAGTCTGCCCGTTCCCATGTTCAACATCCTAAACGGCGGCAAGCACGCTTCCAATTCGGCCGATATCCAAGAGTTCATGGTCATGCCCGTCGGGGTGAAGTCCTTCTCCGATGCCCTGCGCGCCGGAGCGGAGATCTATCACGCGTTAAAGACCCTTCTGGGCGCCGACGGCCACAGCACCAACGTGGGCGACGAGGGCGGTTTCGCCCCCAGTCTGCCTTCCAACCGGGACGCCCTGGAAATGGTGCTGAAGGCCGTGGAAAAGGCGGGCTACACCCCCGGCAAGGATGTGCAAATCGCCTTGGACGTGGCCGCCAGCGAACTGTTCCAGGAAGGGGACGGTGACGGCGGCGGCTTGTACGTTCTGGAGCGCGAGGGCACTACTCTGACCTCTGCCGGCTTGGTGAAGTTGTACCAAGAGTGGACCCGCGAATACCCCATAGTGTCCATCGAAGACGGTCTTTCCGAGGACGATTGGGCGGGCTGGACCAGCTTGCACGAGCTCCTCGGCGGCTCGGTCCAGATACTGGGCGACGACCTGCTGGTCACCAACATCGACCGCATCAAGAAGAGCATCGATGAGCAGGCCAGCAACGCGGTCCTGCTCAAGCCCAACCAGATCGGCACCCTCTCGGAGACCCACGCCGCCCTCAAGATGGCCAGGGAGGCCGGATGGGGCGCGGTTATGAGCCACCGCTCCGGAGAGACCGAAGACACCACCATCGCCGACCTGGCGGTGGCCTGGGACGTGCGTCAGATAAAGACGGGGGCGCCGGCCCGGTCGGAGCGGGTGGCCAAGTACAACCGGCTCCTCCGCATCGAATCCGAACTGGGTGACAAGGCCCGTTACGCCGGCGAATCTGCCTTCGATTATTTGGGGCGTTCCTAAGACTTTTTCAAGCTGGAGCAGGCGTCGCACCCTCGCGTATCGAGGTATAACCGCAAAACGGGGGCCGGATGCGCTTCCAAACCTGTCCCACAGCAGGTATTATGTACCCGGCAAAATCGAGCTATCGGACATAACGTAGCCATATCAGGCTGTCCGTATTGAGCTGAAATCTGCGGAGAATACAGAGGTAGAGCATGGTCACTCGGATTGGGATCAACGGTTTCGGTAGGATCGGGAGGTTGGTGCTGCGGGCCAACGAGGGCCGCAACGCCGGGAAGGTTGAGGTGGTTGCCGTCAACGATTTGACCGACGCGAAGACCAATGCTCACCTGTTGAAATATGACACGAACTATGGCCGATACCCCGGAAAGGTGGAGGCCAACAACGGTGACCTGATGGTGGACGGCCGGAACATCAAGGTCTTCTCGGAACGGGACCCGGCCCAGATCCCCTGGTCCGAGATGGGGGTTGAACTGGTGGTCGAGTCCACCGGATTATTCACCGACGCCGATCAGGCCGCCGGCCACCTGAAGGGCGGCGCCAAGAAGGTGATCATCTCGGCGCCCGCCAGGGGCGAAGACCTGACCCTGGTCTTGGGCGTGAACGAAGACCTCTACGACGCCGGCAAACACCACATCGTCTCCAATGCGTCCTGCACCACCAACTGTTTCGCCACCATGGTCAAGGTGCTCCACGACAGCTTCGGAATCGAGCACGGCCTGATGTCCACCATTCACTCCTACACCAACGACCAAGCTATCTTGGACCAGCGCCACGGGGACCTGCGGCGGGCTAGGGCGGCGGCGGAGAATATCATCCCCACCAGCACCGGCGCGGCCCGGGCGGTGGGCTTGGTTCTTCCAGAACTGAACGGCAAGCTGCACGGCGTCGCCTTCCGCGTGCCCACATCCACCGGTTCCATCACCGACTTCACCGCCATCCTTTCCAAGGACGTGACCGTCGAACAGATCAACGAGGCCTATCAAGAAGCCTCGGCAGGCAAGATGAAGGGCATCATGGAATACAGCGACGAGCCTCTGGTCAGTTCCGACTTCAAGGGCAACCCGCATAGCTGCATAATTGACGGGTTGTCGACCATCGTCATGGAAAAGAGGATGGTCAAGGTGATGGGTTGGTACGACAACGAGTGGGGTTACTCCTGCCGCACCGCCGATCTGGCGGTCTTGATGGCCGAAAAAGGCATCTGAGGTCCCGGTCCATCCGTAAAATCAAACGGGGCTTCTGAGAGCTCTAAGAGGCTTAATACAGTCCTCCGTCCCCAATAAAACCGGGAGGCGGGGGACTTTATTCATCGAGGGAAGGACCTGCGCCCCAAATATTATGCTGAATACCCATATGCTGTACTCCAACCCAGAAAGCCCGCCACTATTCGTGGCGTGCGGGGCATGAAGGACTGGCCGTGGCGTTTAGGTCCCAACATCTACTGAGCTTTGGCGGCCGGGTCTCCTGGTCCTTTTATTTGTTGCTGGTCATCTTGGTGGTGGCCCTTGGCCTGCGGTTGAACGGCGTAAACTGGGACCAGGGGTATGGTTTCCACCCCGACGAGCGGGACATCTACATGCGCGCCGGATGCATGTACGACCTGCTTACCGATGCGCCCAACGCCCAGGATTGCGGCTACCTGCGGGGTGAGCCAGATGCCCAGCCCGGGCTGCCGGGCATCGGCACGCTGCTCGACGCGGACCGCAGCCCCCTCAACCCGCATTGGTTCCCGCTGGGCAGCATCCTCATCTACCTGATGGTGTTCTTCCGCTCCATAGCGGAACTGTTCACCGACTTTAACTCCCTGGACATGCGCTACTTCGGCAGACCGTTGTCCGCCCTGGCCGACGTTGGGACCGTGGCCATGGTCTTCGTATTGGGCCGGAAGTTCTACGGCAAGGGCGTGGGCCTGCTGGCGGCGGCCCTCACCGCGGTGTCGGTGATCCACATTCAGAACAGCCACTTCTTCCGCCCCGAGACCTTCTCCGTGTTCTTCACCCTGGCCAGTTTCTGGGCCATGTGGCGGATGGTGGAACGCAAGCGGCTGCGGGACTCGGCGCTATTGGGGTTGATGTTGGGGTTGGCCATCGCGCCCAAGGTGAGCATCCTGCCGATCTTGGCCCCCTTGCTCCTGGTCTATTGCTACCGGGTCTTGGACGAGGTCGATGGCCATTGGTCCGATATAACTCCGGAATTGGTGCAACGCATCTTTGGCCACGCCGCCCTGGCCGGGGTGGTTGCGGCGGGGGTGTTTTTCATCACCTCTCCCTACGCGCTTTTGGACGTCGGGGCGTTCGTGGGAGACCTGGCGGCACAGACCCGCATGGCCCGGAGCGCCGGACTGTGGCCCTTCACCATCCAGTACATCGGCACGCCCGCCTTTATCTATCAGATACAGCAATCGTCCGTCTGGGGTTTGGGGATTCCCCTGGGAGTGGCCGCCTGGTTGTCCATCCCGTTCACTGCGGTGGCGGCCGTGATGATCAAGGGCAACCGGCGGGCCGACCTGTTCCTGCTTGCCTGGGTGGTGCCGGGATTCATATTCCTGGAGACCTTCGAGGTCCGGTTTCTCCGGTACATTTTCCCAATTATGCCGGTCATGATCATCATGGGCGCCAGAATGCTGCTCTGGGCCGTGAGCGCCGTCCGTCCGCCGCCGGACCAGATGGTCCGGCGTAGAGGCCGCCCTGCCCGGTTCCTGCCGTGGGCCCCAGTGGCGCTGGTGGTCTTCGTGGTGGGGGCGACCGCTTTCTACGCCCTGGCCTTCCAGAGGGTCTACTCGGAGGACCATCCGGCGGTTACGGCGTCGGAGTGGATCAACGCCAACGTACCCCAGGGCACGGCGATCGTCAGCGACAACCACTGGGACGAGTTCGTGCCCAACCTCTACAACTACGACGTCTGGCAGTTCCCGGTCTACGAGGCCGACACCCAGGAGAAGATGGATACCCTGGCGGCGAAACTTGCTTCCTCGGAGTACGTGGTCTTCTACAGCAGCCGGCCCTACGCCAGCGCCGCCCGTGCCCCCGACCGCTTTCCTTTCAGCAACCGGTATTACCAGCGCTTGTTCGCCGGCGGCCTGGGATACGAGCTGGACCGGTCATTCACCACCTATCCTGAACTGTTCGGCGTGTCATTCCGGGACGACGCCATCGGGCGTGCGGGCTTGGAACGGCCCGAGCCGTTACACCCATCACAGGACTCGTCCTTCGGCCTGAATTTGGGTTATGCCGATGACAACGCCGTGGGCTACGACCATCCTCAGGTCCTGGTCTTCAAGAACTCGGCCCACCTGAGCGAAAAGAGTATTCGGGACCAGTTCAGGACCCTGCCTCAGGACGCAACGCCCCGACCCGGAGCGCTGATGCTGTCCGAGGAAGACCTTGTCACGCAACAGGAAGGAGGGACATTCTCCGATATCGTGGACCGGGACGGTTGGACCAACGATGTGCCGGTCTTGGTCTGGCTGCTGGTGGTGGAGATCATCTACCTGGCGGCGTTGCCCTTCACCATGTTCATCTTCAAGCCTTTGCCGGATCGGGGGATCGTCCTGGCGCGAATATTGGGACTGCTGGTGGTCAGCTACGTTGCCTGGCTCGCCGTGTCCTTGGGGTGGATGGACTTCTCCCGGTATGCGGTCTATACCGGTCTCGCCGTGGCGGCAGGGCTGTCCTTGGTCACGCTGGTCTTCCGCTGGGACGAGATAACGGGATTCCTCAAGGAACATTGGCGCCTTTTGCTCTTTGGGGAAGCCTTGTTCTTGGTCGCGTTCTTGGGATTCGTCCTGCTGCGCCATGCCAACCCGGACCTGTGGCACCCGTTTCGAGGCGGCGAAAAGCCCATGGAACTGGCCTACCTGACCGCGGTGGTCCGCTCCACCACCCTTCCGCCCTTCGACCCTTGGTTCGCCGGCGGCTATCTGAACTACTACTACTGGGGCTATTTCGTGGTCTCCAGTATCATTCGCGTCACTGGCATCCTACCCACCACCGCCTTCAACCTTGCCGTGCCAATGTTCTTCGCCCTCACCGTCACCGGGGCCTACTCTTTGGTCTACAACCTGGCCGAGGGGGTGCGCCAAAGGCGGGTGGCCGGACACACCATCACCATACCCGGCGTCGGCTCTCTGTTGCCGTTGCCCATCGGTGAAGACCGTGCGTTATGGCGGCAGTGGGCCTGGAGCCCCATTGGCGCCGGGCTCATGGCCGGACTATTCACCGCTGTTATCGGCAACCTGGACGGCCTGGTCAAGATGGTCCAAAACACCTGGCACCGAGTGTTGGACGGCGTCCCATTCCCGGCCTTCGATTACTGGCTCAGCAGCCGTATGCTGCCCGACTTGGAGAATTTCGACCCCAACCCACTGGCGTTCTGGGTGCCGGATAGATTGCCTGGGCTTCTGGATGTGTCCCCCCACATAACCGAGTTCCCGTTCTTCACATTTTTGTTCGCCGACCTGCACGCTCACATGATGGTCATCCCCTTCACCCTATTGGTGATTGCTCTGGGTTTTAACTTGGTGGTGGGCTTGAGGGCCGGAAGTTGGCTTTGGACCGCCGTGGCGGCGGCGGCCTTGGCCTTGGGTCTGGGTTCGCTGTGGGCGGTCAATAGCTGGGACTACCCAACCTACGTCATCCTGATCGTGGGTCTGCTGTCCGTGGCGGTCTACTTCACTGAAGGCTCGGTTGTAGAAAAACTGGCGCTGCTGGCGGTGCTGGTTGTGGGAGTGGTGGTGGTGAGTTTGCTGGCGTTCCTGCCTTTCCATCTGGCCTACGAGACATTCAATAGCGGCCTGGACGTATCGAAGTGGCGGACCCCGGTGGACCGGTTCCTTGGGATACACGGACTCTTCTTGTTCGTAATCGCCTCGTTCCTGATCTACCAGGCTAGGAATACGTTAAAGGATTTGTTCTGGAGCGTTTATCTCCGCGGATATGTAAGCACCGTTCCGGCCATGCCCTGGCTGGGACGTTGTGTGGCCATCGGACTATTGGGCGCGGTTTTCTTTGGGGCGGCTGGCTACTGGAACGTGGTCTTGCTGGTCGTCTTCCTGACGCTGGCGGGCATCGTTACGTGGGAGATATTCGCTTCAAAAGATCGCGGGGCCCCCTTCGCGGTCGTGCCGCTGGTCCTGTTGGCCATGGCGCTATTCATTGGCATCGGCGTGGACCTGGTGGTGGTGGAGGGCGACATCGGCCGGATGAACACCTTCTTCAAGTTCTACCTGGAGCTCTGGGTTCTGCTCAGTATTGTCTCGGCCTACATGCTATGGCACCTGGGGGATTCAGGCTTCCTGCGGACGAAACTTGGTTGGCGCTCTGGGGCTTGGCTGGTAATGCTGGCGGCGCTCATCGGTTCCAGCCTTATCTACACGGCTTTGGGCAGCCGGTCCCGGCTCTCAGAGCGCTTCACCGACGGCCCGTCGACCCTCGACGGCACGGCGTATATGGCGGCGGCGGTGCACCAAGAACGGGGACAACCCATAGAACTGAAGTGGGACCTGGAGGCCATCGAGTGGCTCCAAGACAACGTGGAGGGCTCGCCGGTGGTCTTGGAAGCCCATTTGGAGCAGTACCGTTGGGGCGCCCGCATCGCCAACTACACCGGGCTGCCCACGGTCCTAGGCTGGCCCTGGCACCAGATACAGCAGCGGATGGCCTATTCCTCCACCATCCCAGAACGGGCCGAGGACATCAGAGAGATGTACGAGACCACCGACGTTGAGCGGGCCTTGGATCTGCTGCGCCAATACCGGGTGAAGTACGTGGTGGTGGGAGACCTGGAACGGATTATCTACGCCGCAGACGGTCTGCGGAAATTCGAAAACCTGGCCCGGAAGGTATTCGAGAACCAAGGAACCACCATCTACGAAGCCCGCTGGAACTAGCGGCAAGCGGTCTTCTGAACCAAGTTTAAGAGCCTGTCAAGGGGTTTGACGGGTGAATTTGCACGGTGATGGCGCCGGATTTGACATAAAGGATACTCTTGGTTAAAATATAAAAATATTCTCAAAAACAGGTTAAGAAAAGATTTATACAAAGAGAATATCGGACTTAAAAGGGCGCAAATCCGGCGCCGATCGACCAAGGAGGCATCTGCTTAGAAAGTAGAAGCCATTAAATATGACGGGCGCACGGGCCCCGTGCCCCAAATGTCAGGACCGCCGTGGAGGGCATCTACCGGGTGGACTGGCAGTACAGGGCCTGACCCGGTCGGCCCTTCTCCAACCGGTTGACCAGCTAAGAAGTGAAGTGTGGTGGTGTTTGGGAGTTCTTAGCAATGCCGCTGGAGGAGGGCCGACGCTTTTTAGGGACTTCGATTAAGGCTTGGGGCTCCCCGTGGGGCTGCCCGTTGGGGTCCACTGAGGATAGGAACCCAATATTCGCAACATGCTGATCGGTTGTGACAGCGCCGCCAGGGCGTCTTTCATCGGTGATTCTTCACGGTGTCCGGCGCAATCCACCAGGAAGATGTACTGGCCCAGCGATTGTTTGGTGGGCCGGGATTCAACCTTGAAGAGGTTGATGCCCCGCTCCGCGAATTCGCCCAATGCATGGTAGAGCAGCCCCGGCGTATCCACATCGAAGGTAAAGGCCATGGAGGTCTTGTCCCGTCCCGTGGGCGCATGGTCCGAGAGGGACAATACCGCGAACCGGGTCACGTTGGCCGCCACATCCTGAATTCCCCGGTCTAAGACATCCACGTCGTTGAGTTCTGATGCCCGGCGTGGCGCTATCGCCGCCGCCGGCACCGGACTGGCGATCGCGTCCGATACGGCCAAAACCGTACTGAGAGACGCCATCGGTTCGGCCTGAGGGAAGTTCTTCTCAAGATATTCCCGGCACTGGGCCAACGCCTGGGGGTGGGAGTAGACCACCTTAATTTTGGCCGGATCGGTCCCGGGTTTAGCCATCAGGTAATGCTCGATAGGCACCACCACCTCGCCCTTGATGAACAGACTTGGCTGGCTAATCAGAAGGTCCAGGGTAAAGTTCACCGAGCCTTCCAAGCTGTTTTCGATTGGGACCACGCCCTCTTCCAATTCCCCGGCTACAACGGCTTGGCCCACCGCGGTGATGGTCGGGTAAGGACGAAGCTCGGCCGAAGGGTCGTAGAGCAGACAGGCCTCCTCAGTATAGGTGCCCGAGGGGCCCAGGAATCCGAGGGTGCGGGCCATGGCTAGACCCCGGTTAGGATGTCGTAGAGGATCTGCTCGTCACCCGTCGGCGTGACGGCCACCAACTCATCTTCCGGTTCCACCACCGACCGGCCCGTGGGCAGCATCGCCCCGCTCTTCTTGACCATCAACGATATGAAGCTGTTTGGCGGGAGCTCGATCTCGCTCAGGCGCTTGCCGATGATGTTGGAGTCCTCCGGGATGGAAACGCTGACCAATTCCATGCCGGGCACTCGCAGGTTCATGAGATGCACCAAAGGACGTCCCGGCACGCCCTCCTCCAGGCTGGCTAGCACCAGGTGGGTGGAGTTCACCACCACGTCGACCCCGACCTCATGGAAGATCGGCTCGTTCTTGGGGTCCTTGATCAGGGCCATGGTCCGGGGGACCTGGAAGATGTGCTTGGTAATCTGGGAGATCACCAGATTGGTGGCGTCCACTCCGGTCAGACTCACCACCACATCGGCCCGGGTGATGCCGGCACGTTTCAAGGTGACCTCGTCGGTGCCGTCTCCCAACAGGGCCACGCTGCCCAGTTCCTCGTTGAGAAGCTGGAAACGTTCGGGGTTTTTCTCGATGACCACCACCTCGTGCCCTGCGGCGATCAACGCCTTGGACAGGTGGTATCCAGACTCGCTGCAACCAACGATTACTACGTACATCTAGCCCTTCTGATTAGCCTTTTATGGCCTGGCGGACATCCTGCAGCAGGCCGAAGGAATAGCCTACCACGTCCAGACCGAGGGCTGTATACATGACCTGCAATTGGGGGCTCCCAAGATGGCACACCACTTTGGGGACATTGAAGATTTGCTTGGCGATCTGGGCCACCAGGATGTTTTGATGGTCGTCGGTGGACATCGCCAGGAAAACGTCGGCATGATCGATGCCGCCCTCCTGCAGATAGTCCTGCATCATGGGCTCGGCGGTGAGGACGACTCGGACACCAGGGTGGGTTCCCACGCTTTCGAGACAGTCCCGCTCGCCGCCCAGCACGGTTATCTCGGCGCCCTCCCCGGCCAGGTCGGACACTAGACTGGTGGTAAGCCGGTTACAGCCGAATATCAAGACCCGCATGGTTTAGTCTCTGGGAAAAATGGGAGATGGGGCCCGCTCCCGCCAGAACATCACCTGGCATGAGGCGTTGTGGAAGATGTACGACGCGGTGGTCCCCAGGACGCAGGAGGCGAACCGGCGTTGGTAGGGCACGCCCACGATTAAAAGGTCCATGAACCGGTCTTCAGATTCCACGACCACTGCTGGGCCGGCCTGCCTGGCGCGCAAGAACCGGGCTTGGAGGCCTTTGTACTTCTCCTCGGAGGCTATGGCTTCGATCCGGGCCAGGATCTCCTCGCCCTTGTTGATATCCTCGGAGATCTCAGACTCCAAAGACAGGTCCAGCGGGACTTCTATCACATAGACCGCGTGGAGCTCCGTTTTGGACTCCCGCGCCATTTGGCACGCCCACCGAAAGGTGCGCTCGCTATAGGGCTTGCCATTCACCGGCACCAGGAGTCGTTTTGCGTCCAATCGCATAGCGGCACACCGCCCTGCATGGGTGTCTTAGGCTCGACCACGGAGGTCCCGTTAATACCGTGGCTGACAATCAATGGCAGATTATACGAGCAACATCGACCCAATACAATAAGATTTTTGTGAATCTAGGACGGCGCCTGAATCAGGCATCGCAAGGCCTGGTTCCCGGCCGTGGCGTGTGGTCTGAAAGGGAATATTACAGACGAATTTCAGTTTGGACACTGGGGTCATTTAGGTCAAGCCGCGCCCGCAAGTATATTTGGAAGAATCTTGCTTCGTAGAAAATCGGGCGTCTTGGAATCAGGAACTGTTGCGGTGAGTGTGGGCTTCGGAAGAGGCCGGTTCGAGATGGCGGGCTATCTCCGAAATCTTGCCCAGATGTTCGTTGGTGGCCGCCACAATCAGCACATCGCCAGCCTTGATCTCTTCGTCTTTGGCCGGGTGAAGGAAGGAGGTCCGGCCCCGGCGAATGGCCAAGACGGATATGCCGTGACGGTCGGCCGAGCCAGCCAGCCCCGCTTCTTCCAGGGTGTGGCCCAGCATCTCTTCGGGGGGCCGCAACTTGCTGATTCCGAAATCGGGCACGATCGACATGTAATCGATGACCCCGGTGTCAAAACCCACGTGGGCGGTGCGCCGGGCGCTTTCCGCCTCCGGATAGACCACCCGGTCGACGCCGATCCGCTCCAGTGTGGAGCCGTGCAGTTCGTTGGCGGCGCGGGCGATGATGAAGGGCACTCCCAGGCTCTTAAGCAGCACGGAGACCAGGATGCTGGCCTGAATATTGTCGCTGCCGAGACACACGATGCACACATCGTATTCGGCCACGTCCAACTCTTTCAATATCGACTCGTTCGTGGCGTCGGCCCGGACCGAGTAGGTAGCCCGTCCCAATTGGTCTTGGACTTTGGCCTCATCAACGTCGATGGTCAAGACGTCGTGGCCACTCTGGTAGAGCTCCTGGGCCAGTGTGGCCCCGAAGCGCCCGAGGCCGATTACGCAAACTTGTTTTTTCACAGCATCACTCTCGTCAGCCTATCTTAATGCTTTCCTGAGCAAAACGGTATACCTCAACATCTTCTTCAGTGGCCAAGGCAAGGGCCAAGGCCACCGGACCCAACCGGCCAACATACATCAGCACCATGAACAGGATCTTCGCCGCGAGTCCTGTACCTGGAATTATCCCAGTGGAAGCGCCGGTGGTGCCGAATGCGGATACCGTATCGAAGATGATGTCCATGAATGGTATCTCCGGTTCAAGGGTGGTCAACACCGTCGCGGAGACGACGATCAAAGCCAGTCCGAGAACGGCGACGGTGAGAGCCCGGTGCAACTGGGACTGGTGTATCTCACGGCCGAACGCCTCGGCGTGGGCACGGCCCCGCAGGGAAGAGACCACAGCCGCCATCAACACCGCGAAGGTGGCTACTTTTATGCCTCCGGCCACCGAACCGGCCGCGCCGCCGATGAACATGAGTCCCGCGAACGTTGTCTTGGTTACGTCCTTGACCTGGCCGAAATCCATTAACGAGAAGCCGGCCGTGCGTCCGCTCACCGACTGGAAAACGGCGCCCACGATCTTGTCCACCCAACTGAAACCGCCCATAGTCTCGGAGTTGGCGAATTCCGCCAGATACAAGACTCCGGCACCCAACACCCATAGGAGGATGCTGGTGACCAGGACCAGTTTGGTGTCCAGAGAGAACCGGGCGATCCGGCGTTTGCGGAAAACGTCTACTATCAAGACCCAGCCCAGTCCACCGAGTATGGTCAGGACAGTCATGGTCAGCAACAGCGCCGGGTTGGATACGAATCGGGCGACGCTGCTCCCTCCGGGCACCTCCGGAACGATGTTAAATCCCGCGTTGTTGAAAGAGGACACCGACAGAAACAGAGAATGCCAGAGAGATGTTGGGGTGCCCAAACCCTCGATGCCGTGGATCTGCCAGAAGATCACAGCGGCCCCCGCCGCGTAGAGCAAGAACACCACCCCGATCACAGCCCGGCCCAACTGCCGCAATCCCTGCATCTGGTTCACGCCAACGGTGTCGCGCATCAGCGCACGGGTCAAGAGCCGTTCTTGAAGGGTCGATCTCTGTCCGATTAGCAATAGAATGAAGGTGCTGACGACCATGAATCCCAACCCGCCGACCAGCATCAACACGAATATCACCGCCTGGCCAAACGTGGACCAATAGGTGTTGGTCTCGACCACGATGAGACCGGTGACCGTCACGGCCGATACCGACGTGAAAAAGGCGGTCTCCAAGGGGGTGAACCCGGAGCCGTGCTGTGCCAGCGGCAGGGTCAGTAGACTTCCGCCGGCTAGAATCAACAGAGCGAACCCAGATAGAAGGAGGCTGGTGGTGCCGAATACCCGCCGCCTTTGGCGAGGCGGTTCTACTTGTTCGGCCGTGGGCGACAGTTCCCGTCGTCGCCGGAGCCGGATGATGTTGTCGATCGGTCTGCGCCGATGTTCAAAGGCCATGTTCAGCGCCTATCCCGGACGGCCGGAGATAGCTGCTCCGAAATTGGAGATTCGCAAATGAAAATTGGGCAAATTAAAACGGCTAACGGCATCTGAATAACGCGAAATAAAATCCGTGGAAAGACTTGCGGGAAGAGCCTTTGAGGGAAACTACGTAAAGCGGTTAAAAACGTATATCTAAGGTCAATTGATGTGGCAACTTGGATTCTAGGATTTGCCCTTTCTTGTGTCAACGAACCCGGCGGTTTGTTTAGTCCGAAAGCGCCAATCCCAGTTCCTCCGATTTCGAGACTAGGCCAGCTTGTATGCTAATATAATTGGCACCGGCACCATCCGTCTTTCCGGTTTTTAATGAGGATTTGCCGGCGCCCTGTACTCGAGGTGACAGTAGATGACCAGCAGCCCCCGGCAGGTCGAACTGGCTTTCGACCCCGCCGCGATCGACCGCAAATGGCAGGCACGTTGGGAACAGGACGGCCTGCATAAAGTCTCCGACGACGACCCCCGCCCCAAGTGGTACGAAATGACCATGTATCCGTACCCATCGGGCGACCTCCACATCGGCCACTGGTACGCCATGGCCCCGGCCGATTGCCACGCCCGCTTCCGCCGGATGCAGGGCTATAACGTGCTCCATCCCATCGGGTTCGACGCCTTCGGGCTGCCCGCCGAGAACGCCGCCATCAGCCGCGGCATCCACCCCTACGAGTGGACCATCAGCAACATCGAGAACATGCGGCGTCAACTGCGCTCTATGGGGGCCAGCTACGATTGGGACCGGGAAATAGTCACTTGCCTGCCCGAGTATTACCGGTGGAACCAGTGGTTCTTCCTGAAATTCTTCGAGAAGGGCCTGGCCTACCGGGCCAATGCGCCGGTGGTCTGGTGCCCGTCCTGTCAGACGGTGCTGGCCAACGAGCAGGTGATAAACGGCGCCTGTGAGCGCTGCGGCACGGACATCACCCGCCGGGACCTGGAGCAGTGGTTCTTCAAGATCACCGAGTACGCCGACCGGCTCCTCGATTTTTCCGGCCTGGAAGAATGGCCGGACAAGATCCTGACCATGCAGCAGAACTGGATCGGCCGCAGCGAGGGCGTGGAGATATCTTTTGATATCTCCGGGGCCGGCCTGGAAGAGAAGGAGATACGCACCTTCACCACCCGCATCGACACCATCTTTGGCGTCACTTTCATCGTGTTGGCCCCCGAGCACCCGTTGGTCCCCCAGCTGACCTCCGCGGAGCACCGGCAGGCGGTGGACGAGTACGTCAACAAGGCCCGCCAGACCTCCGAGATCGACCGCCTCTCCAGCGACAAGGAGAAGACCGGCGTGTTCACCGGAAGTTACGCGGTGAACCGTTTGAACGGCGAACGGGTCCCCATCTATATCGGCGACTACGTGCTCACGACCTACGGCACCGGAGCGGTTATGGGCGTGCCGGCCCACGACGCCCGGGACTTCATCTTCGCCCAAAAATACAAACTACTCATCCGCACCGTGATCGCGCCCATCGAATGGGACGGCAAAGAGCTTGCCGACGCCTATCTGGGCGACGGATTCATGACCAACTCCGGCCCCTACGACGGAATGACCGATGATGAGGGCAAGTCGGCCATCGCCGATGACCTGGAGAAGAAAGGGTGGGGGGGTCGGGCGGTCTCCTACCGGATCAGAGATTGGCTGATCTCCCGGCAACGGTACTGGGGCACGCCCATCCCCATGGTCTACTGCGATTCCTGCGGCGTGGTGCCGGTGCCTGAGTCCGACCTGCCGGTGCTCCTGCCTCAGGACGCCGATTTCAAGCCCACCGGCGAGTCGCCCCTGGCCGCCAACCATGATTTCGTCCATACCAAGTGCCCCAAGTGCGGGGAGGACGCCCGCCGCGAGACCGACACCATGGACACCTTCATGGACTCGTCCTGGTACATGATGCGCTATCTGGACCCCCACAACTCCGACGGCCCGGCCGACCCGAAGCTGCTCAAGCAGTGGATGGCCGTGGACCAGTATACCGGCGGGGCCGAGCACGCCGTGATGCACCTGCTCTATTCCCGTTTCTTCATCAAGGGCCTGCACGACATGGGCCTGGTGGATTTCGACGAGCCCTTCTTGCGGCTCTTCAACCAGGGAGTGATCCTGGGAGCAGACCACGAGAAGATGAGCAAGAGCCGCGACAACGTGGTCAATCCTGACGAGGTGGTCGGCCAACTGGGCGCCGACGCGGTGCGCTGTTTCCTGATGTTCATCGGACCTTGGGACCAGGGCGGCCCCTGGAGCGACGACAGCATCAACGGCACGGCCCGCTGGCTGAACCGGGTCTGGGACATCGCCGTGCGCGACCCAGGCGGCTTGGACGGCAGCCGGGTGGATGACGGCTCGGTGCGGGACACAAACCGGCTGCTGCACCAGACCATCCGCAAGTGCCACAACGACCTGGACCGGTTCAAGTTCAACACGGCCATAGCGTCGCTCATGGAATTGACCAATCATCTCAACCGGGTCTGGGCCGACGCAAGCATCGACGCCGAGACCTGGCGGGAATGCACCAAGAATTTGCTGCTATTACTCGCTCCCATGGCTCCTCATTTGACCGAGGAGCTCTGGGAGATGAACGGTCATCCTTACAGCATCCACCAACAGGACTTCCCCAGTTGGGACGATGACCTGGCGGCCGAGGATATCATCACTCTGGTGGTCCAAGTCAACGGCAAGGTGCGGGACAAACTGGAGGTCCCGGCGGGCATCGAGGAGTCCGAGGCCCAGAAGCTGGCGCTGGCCAGTCCCCGGGTCCAGACCTACACCGAGGGCAAGTCGGTGATTAAAACGGTCTACGTGCCCGGCCGGTTGGTCAACGTAGTGGTCAACTAGCCGCCGAAGCGTTTGTTGGAAAAATCGAAGTCCCTGAGTATACAAATCGTTGTAGAATATGTCGGGTTGGCTACATGAAGTTACAGACTGTTCGCATCACCGGATACCGGTCGATCAAGGAAGAAATGCTCCTTCATTTAGATGGCCGCGTGACCGTTATTTTAGGCGCAAATGACCACGGCAAATCTAACATTTTGGCAGCTATAGCCCATCTCAACAGGGAAATGTCATTTTCCGAAGATGATATCAACTGGGATTTGATTGACAAGGCACCGGTATTACCAGAGCTAAGATTCCAACTTGGCTTGACACTTGCGGAAAGGAAAGAATTTCTCGAACTTTGGGAAGCTAGAACTTCCTCAACTGAGTCGGGCCCAAACACCGAGCTAGACTCAGACAGCGAGCCAGAATTAAAAGATGAGGCGGATTCAGAGAATGGGGCGGATTTAGGCGACGAGTCAGATTCAGCGGGTGATGCGGACGAAAATGAGCAAGAAATAGACGATAGAGAAGATGAGATTCGTCTCATCCCAAACCTGAATCACATTCCAGAGCAAATTACTCTGGTAAGGGCTGGTCTCCGATCGGACCTGGTATTGGAGTCGGATTCAGACCCATTTGAAGATTCGTTATTTCGAGAATTATTCGGAATTTTCATATCCGATCAACAGCCGCGAGTTGAGATAATTGCGCCGGTGCAGACCCTGAACGATTCTGTCTCTGCGGAGGAGATCGGCCTAGATGAAAATGAATTCATGCAGGGAATTTTCTACACGGCAGGCTTGAATCCGATGGTGGCCGATGGAATTTTTGAGCAGAATGATCAGACCACAAGGCGACTTGATGATTCGAGCAAGCACCTGGATGAACAATTGAGAAATGATTGGGCCCAAGGACGAGAAGGGGAGTTACACTTCCAGCTCGATCACAAAGAAGGACGAATCGAATTGTTGATGAGGGACCCATCTGTCACTGAACGATTTGTCAGGGCGTCGAAACGAAGTAGTGGGTTTACGCATTTCTTTTCTACAAGTATGACTTTGTCTGCCAGACAAAAAAAGAGCCCGGCTGGCAGTTATTTGTGGCTGTTTGACGAACCAGGGGTTTTCCTGCATGCGACAGGGCAGAGAGACCTAATGCAGGTTTTGGAAACCCTTGGTGTATCCAGCCAGATTATGTATGCGACGCATTCTTTGTTTATGATTAACAGGAACTTTCCGACTCGGCATCGTCTCGTTCATAAGGATGGGTCGGGAACCCTGATCGACGGAAAACCATTTGTAGCACAGTGGAAAGCGGTTCTTGACCAACTAGGACTCGCTCTGCCGGGCACGGTACTATTTGCACCGCATGTTTTATTATGCGAAGGCGATGCAGATCCAATTTACATCAACACCATTCTTCAAATATTGATTGAATTGGGTAAATACGAATTTGATATTAATGGATTTTCTGCTCTCTCAACCGGGACTTCTAAACATGCGAATGTTTTCATTGAAGTTCTTACGTCTAGCGCAGCCAAGTGTTATCTGGGCTTGTTATTTGACGGTGATGATGGAGGGAAAAAGAGGTACGAATACCTTAAATCCACAATTGAATCAAAGCAAGCGGCTCATAAAATTCTTATCGCCGGTACCACGATTGAAGACCATCTTCCAATGCTAAGAACACTATACGTCCAGGCCGTCACGGACTATCTTTACAAGATAGGTGGGAACGAGCGGGTGTCTGACTACTCCAAATTCTCTGAAGCTATCCGGGCGGATTTTGACGGAACTTTTTTAGAATCCGGCAAGGAAAAAGGTGTCGCGGCTTGGTCGAACTCGGTAGGGACGCGACTTTTTCAATTACCTGAAGACCCTTCAAAGGTTGGATTTGCGAGAGAATACTTTAACCTAGTAATTGCCAGGCTAGAAGATACGCAGGCACCCAAAATATTGGCTTCCGAATTGACGCGATCCGAAAAGCTCGCGCAATGGATTGGGACGGATTTGCGATTGCCTCCGAGGTTAGCCGAGCAGGCTGTTTTGAGAAATTCTTAAATTCCCTCCCATTGCGGCTATGAACGTCGAAGCGATCTATCGTCAGTTCACCAGCGGCGCCCGCACCGGGGCCGTTAGGGCCGGCTGGGTCGAGTCCTATCTTGAATCGCCCATCACCTTCTGGTGCAGCCTTCACGCCCCTCCGGACGCCAAAGACCCGATGAACGACTTTCAGCAGCACATTTTCGACGTTGGCAATGCTCATCAGAACGAGGTCAACGACCGGCTGTATCCCGGCGGCGTTCAGGAGATCTTCACCGACGAGGAAGAGGGCTTCCTCCGTTCTTTGGAAGTGATGTCGGAGGGATGGGAATTCCTCAAGAACATGCCCCTGGTCTGCTGGCCTCATGGGCTGACCGGACGCCCGGACATCCTGGAGCGGGTCGATGGAGTCCCATCAAACTTCGGTGATTTCAGTTACCGCGTGATCGAGATCAAGTCGTCGCGCAAGCTACGTGAGTCCCAGATATTGCAGGGAGCTTTGTACAACCGGGTGCTGGGGCTGGTCCAGGGCTACGAGCCTCCGGTGTTCCAGATGGTCAACCGCGACTTCGACGTTATTCCGGTGACGATGGTGGATGTGAGCCCGCGGCTGGACCAGGTGCTGGAAGATGTCAGAGAGATAGTGGGAGGTAGGCCGGTCGAACCCTATCACGGCGCGGCCAGATGGCCCTGGGTCTCCTATGTGGACGGCCTGGCGGTTGCCGCCAACGACGTTTCCCTGATCCCGGGCATCGGCGCGGCCACGCGCTCCAACCTGGTCGAAGCCGGGTTCTCGACGGTGCAGAACGTGGCCTCGGCTGAAGAGGCCGACCTCGTCGCCGTCAAGCGCGTCGGAGTGGCCACGGCCAAGAAGATGGTGGTGTCGGCCCAGGCGATACAGGGGAAGAAACCGCTGCGCCGGGGAGAAATGGCGGAATTGCGCCGGGGCAAGACCGAGGTCTTTTTCGACTTTGAAGGCGCCCAGGCCCAGGATGAGGTTGACGGTCTCGAGATGGTCAACTACCTGATCGGCGCGGTCTACCGCACCCACGGCGGGCCGGCGCAATACAAGCCCTTTTTCGCGGAGTCATTCGACAAAGAAGACGACAATCTGAACGCCTTCCTCCGGTGGGCCGGCTCCCTGGAAGACCCCGTCTTCTACCACTGGCATCACTACGAACACACCCATCTCAACAAGATGGTCGAGCGGTACGGCGTCGATCCGCAGTTGGCGGCGGCGGTGCTAGACCGGTTGGAAGACCTGTTTCCCTGGGCCACCAAGGGCTACGCCTTCCCCGCCTATGGGGAGTCGCTGAAGGCCATCGCCAGATGCTTGGGTTTCAAGTGGCGGCAGGACGATGTGACCGGGGTTGGATCAATGGCCCTCTACATGAAATTTGTCGAGTCCGGCAGTACGGACTTGATTGCCAAGGACAAGATCATCGTCTACAACGAAGACGATTGTTTTGCTACTATGCATATCTACGACTGGGTCATGGCCCAAGAGCGTTGATCCATTCGATTGATCCGAAAATTACTGCGGTATATGCAGTCAGAGTAACCAATAAATGACAACCAGCGGCGCAAAAAACAATGAGGGCAGCCTCTACGGCATCGGGGTGGGCCCCGGCGACCCGGAGCTTTTGACCATCAAGGCCCAGCGGACGCTTCAAAGCGTGGCGGTAATCTGCTTCACCCAATTGGACGACGGCAAAGAGAGCTACGCGCTCAACGTGGTCCGCGGCGTTTTAGAGGCGGCGAAACCGGAGTTCTTGCCCATCACCATTCCATCCGATGACGCCACGCCGGTCAGCCCGCAGACCTGGGCCGATGCGGCCGAAGAGATCGCGGGCCATCTGCACCAGGGCAAGGACGTGGCCTTTATAACCGAAGGCGACCCCATGCTCTACAGTGAGTTCTTCAACGTGCTGGAGAGCGTCAAGGCCGTGGTCCCGGACCTGGGCGTGGTGGTTATCCCCGGCGTTTCGTCCGTGATGGCGGCGGCGGCCAGCTCCGGTATGCCCCTGGTCACCCACGGCCAGCGATTGACCATCCTGCCCAGGGTTTACGGCATCGACGACCTCATGGAGGCCATCGCCAACTCTGACACCACGGTGCTGATGGAAGTGGACCGGGAATTGCTGCAGGCCCTGGCCGACCGGGAAAAGCTGGGCCTCACCGGCAAAGCCACCTACGTGCGCCAGGCCAGCACGGCCCGGGAGAGCGTCGTGGAGGACATCTCCCAGCTATCCGCCGAAGACCTGGATTACTTCTCCCTGCTGATAATCCGGCGGTAGAGGGCTGTCCCGCATCGCGATGCTTAGATCCGCCCGGTCCGTCTAGCGCCATGAATTAGCGCTAAAACGAGAACCCGGTCATCCGAAACCTCATAGATGAGACGGTAAGGCCTTACCAACAGCTCGCGGATTCTCTGGTTCCCAAATTCCTGAACCCACCTGCCCCTTTCAGCAAATTGGGTGAGGGATGCCACGGAATCCTTCACTTCCTGAACAAAGGCAGCTGCGTAGCTTTCCGAATCCCGGGCGATGAAGTCCGCGGCTGCTTCCAGGTCATGCCATGCTGGCTCGGTCCAGATTACTTCTCGAGCCATCGGGCCATGCGCCGCTCAACTTCCTCCTGAGCAATGACCGTCCCTTCGCCTGCGGCGTCTAGGCCTTTTTGAACTTTCTGGCGAACGTAGATGTGGTACTGAATATCCTCAAGGGAGGCGTCCTCGGGCAACTGCTCTAGGAGTTCCAGCACTTCTTGTTTGCCTGTTTTCATATTTGGACCCCTCCGGTCTTGGTATGCCTGATATAGTGACTACGGGGAAGAGGTTTGCTAATAACCGGAATTCCAACGATCATTACCGGCCAGCATAACACTTTGATTTCCTTGTTTCGCCCATCAACTACCTTGCTCACTGGCCGCGTGTTCGACATGTCTATATCTCCAGCACCAGCTTGATCAGCCCGTCTTCCCTGCCGGCGTAAAGCTCGTAGCCCGTGGGCGCTTCGTCGAAACCGAAGCGGTGGGTGATCAGCCATGACAGGTCGGCCTCACCATTGGCCCGCAGGTCCACCGCCTGTTGGATCGGCCTGGCTGGGGCTTCGCAGGTGGCGCTGACCGTGCCGATCATGGTCAGTTGCTTGGAGATGGCCCCCAGATAGTCGAAGGTCACCTCCTTCTCCTCCGGTATCCCGAACAGCACCAACGTGCCATACATCCGCGCCATGGCCACGCACTGGTCCAACGCGCCGGCGTCGCCGCTGGCTTCCACCACTAGGTCGGCCCCCTGGTTGCCGAAAACCTCCCGCACCACCTTCTCCGGTCCCGCCCTGAGGGGGTTGATGGTCAGGTCGGCGCCCAGTTTCCGGGACATCTCCAAACGGTGGTCGTGGGGGTCGATGGCGATCACCTTGCGCGCCCCCATCTGCTTGAGGGTCATGGTGAAAAGGAGCCCGATGCACCCCTGGCCGAGCACCGCCACGTTCTTTCCGGCGACCGGCCCGGTCCGCTCCAGGGCGTACAACACAGTGCCCCAAGGCTGGCACATGAGCCATTCGCCCATGTCCCCCTCGCCGGGCAGCGACACCAGGGTCTCAGGTTGGGCCACCACGTATTCGGCGCCCCCGTTCAGGTTCAGAGCGGGCAGGTAGATCACCCGGCGTCCCTCGGGCCATTCCGCCGACCGGCTCTGGACAATGGTCCCGGCGCACTCGTGACAGGGAGTCCCCGGACCCAGTGGATAGGACTCCTCCGGCTGGGGGTGACGGTAGACCATCATGTCGGTGCCGCAGACCGACAGGGCCTCCAGCTTGACCAACACCTCGCCGTCCGACGGCTCAGAGACCGGCACGTCGGTCAGAACCAGCCTCCGCGGGCCGGTTACCTGGATCGCTTTCATAGAATGTCTCGCGACAATCCCGTGTGGTGGATTTCGGCCAGCTTAGCACACCCGCAGTCAACCGGCTAAAGGCCTGCCGTGTGCTAAACTGGTGCGCAATTCGGCGCGCTCCGGGTGCGCTCTGGCTTTGGAGGAGACGAGATGGCCACATCGGTGCAACCTAAGGACAAGACAGTCAGCGTAAACGGGATAAACCTGCACTACCTGGACTGGGGCATGGAAGGCAAGCCTAAGGTCCTGCTGCTCCACGGACTGCGGGGACACTGCCACTCTTGGGACGACGTCTCCGCCGAGTTCTGCCAGGACTACCATGTGCTCGCCCTGGACCAACGGGGAAGGGGAGAAAGCGACTGGGCGCCGGGCGGTGATTACTCCAGCCAGTCCTATGTCGCCGACTTGGAAGGCTTCTGCCAGGCGGTGGGACTGGACTCATTCATTCTTATCGGGCACTCCATGGGCGGCCGCAACGGCATGGCCTTCGCCGGCCGCAACGCCGAGAAGCTGCGGAAGATGGTCATCGTGGACATCGGCCCCGACCTGGACCCCAAGGGATCAGCCCGCATCACCCAAGAGATAAAGGACGTTCCCGAGGAATTCGACTCCTTCGAGGACGTGTTCGCCTACCAGAACAAGCAGAACCGGTTCTGCTCCGAACGGGTGCTCCGCCGCCGCCTGACCTACGCCACCAAAGAACTGGCCAACGGCAAGGTTGGCTGGCGCTACGACCTAGAGATACGGGAGCAACGCCGGAACAACACCGGCTCGCCGCAGCCGGACCTCTGGCTCGACTTGCCCAAGATCAATTGCCCGGTCCTGATCGTCCGAGGCTCCGACACCGACACCCTTGGTTTGGAGACGGCGGAGAAGATGGTCCGGGTCCTGCCCAACGGCAAATTGGTCCACGTAGACCGGGCCGCCCACATGGTCTTTGAGGACAACCCCGAGGCCTTCATCCAGGCGCTGCGCAAGTTCCTGGACTGATCGCCTATCAACAATCCAAAGGGATTTTGCCTCAAAAGTGACAAAAGTGGCCCGTCGCATCCCTCGTGGTATGCCCCCTTTGTCACCCCGAGCGTAGCGAGGGGTCTCGTTGCCAGTCGTTTGACCTGTCGTGGAGTAACGAGATTCTTCGTCGGCGGCAGCCTCCTCAGAATGACAGTCTTGTAGCAGACCGATCCAAATGTCCAAGGAAAATTAAAGATGGCAGAAGAGCGGCCCCAGGTGCAGCAACCACAATCTGTGGCAGAGCTGATGAGCATCCGGGAGGTCGAGAGTATCGGACTCCCGGACGGCGACGTCGGCGAAGGCCTTAGGTTCAAGACCAACCGGGGCGACTTCGACGCCATCTTGCACCGCGCGACCGACGCCGGTCAGGCGGTGGTCTGGGTCTGTGGTGCCCGCGGGGGATTCGGCGGACCCGGCCCCGGCACCTACGCCCGCATGGCCGAGCAGTTCGCCGGAAACGGGATCACCTCCCTGCGCCTGGACTACCGTTCCGCCAACGATGTCTTCGAGTGCGCCCTAGACCTGTTGGCGGGCGTGGCCTATCTGAAAGGCACGGGCCATCAGCCGGTGGTGGTGGTGGGCCATTCCTTTGGCGGCGCGGTGGTCATCGCCGCCGGGGCCAACAGCTCCCACATCAAGGGTGTCGTTGCCCTGTCGACCCAGACCCACGGCGCCGCCATGGCCGGACAGTTGGCCCCACGCAGGTTGCTGGTGGTCCACGGCAAGGCCGACACTCGTCTGCCGTATAGCTGCGGCCAGCAGGTCTACGACTGGGCCAAAGACCCCAAGGAGTTGGTGCTCTACGACGGCGCGGAACACCGCCTGGAAGAGTGCCGCGACGACCTGGAAAGCCTGCTGGGACGGTGGATCCCGGAGACGCTGGCCGCCGACATCGGACCGGCATCGGAATCCACCCGGTAACAAGGCCCCAAGAAAAAACCCGCGCTGCGGCGGCGCCCCACTCGCAAGGCTAGGGAGGACCAGATGCTGGACGTAGTCATCAAGGGCGGAACGGTGGTGGCGCCGGAAGGCGCGGCGGTGATGGACGTGGGAATCCAGGGCGAACAGATCGTTGCCGTGGCCGCTCCGGGGACGTTGGACGCCGCCGGGGTCCGGGTGATCGACGCCATCGGCAAGATCGTGCTCCCCGGCGGCATCGAGCCCCACACCCACATCAACGTGCCGGTGCCGGACTACTGGGCCGGCGGAAAGAGCGAGGTCTTCACCCAACCCCCCGAGGCCGCCAGCCGGGCTGCGGCATTCGGCGGCGTAACCACCTACGTGGACTTCGCCGGCAACCTGCCCCTGACTCCGGGGGCGGTCCCGCCCGCCGACCCCATCATGGCTCAGATCGAGAAGCGCCGTCAGACTTTCACGGGCCATTCTTACACCGACTTCACCTTCCACTACATCCTGGCCGGGGCGGTCTCCCCTCAGACCATCGGCGAGATCGGCGAGGCCATCCAGTCCGGACTGGCCAGCTTCAAGGTGTTCACCACCTTCTTCGCCAAGATACCCACCGGACACCTGTGGGCGGTCTTCCAGGAAGTGGCCAAGCACGGCGGCATCATGGCGGTCCATGCCGAAGAGGACGACATCGTCACCTACATGGAGGAAAAGCTGGTCCGCGAGGGCAACGACCACGGCAGCAACCTCCACTTGGTGCACAACAATCTTTCCGAGGACATCGCCTTCCGGAAGGTGATCCGCCTGGCCGAGAGCACCGAAACCGGCATCTACTTCGTCCACACCACGGCCAAGGAAGGTGTGGCCGCCGTGGCCGAGGCCCGCGCCAAGCAACTGCCCATCTACGGCGAGGCGCTGCACAACTACCTGGAGTTCACCTGCGAGGACTATAAAAAGCCGGACGGCCTGGCGATACACACCTACCCGGCGATCAAATACCCCGAAGACCGGGACGCCCTGCAACAGGGTCTGGTCGACGGCCCGATGTGCACCACGGCCACCGACGAGTGGACTACCTACAAGGACGTTAAGCTGTCCGGCGACACCATCAAGACGGTGTGCGGCGGCCATAACGGCATCGAGACCCGGATGCCGGTCACCTACACCAAGTTTGTCTCCACCGGCCGGATCTCGCTGGAGCGCTTCGCCGCCGTCACTTCTAGCAACGCCGCCAAGATCCTGGGCATGTATCCGCGGAAGGGCGCCATCGCGGTGGGCAGCGACGCCGACATCGTCCTATTCGACCCGAACATCAAGAAAACGTTGACCCTGGACGACCTGCACGCCGACTCCGATTACTCCATCTGGGAGGGTTTCGAGTGCACCGGATATCCGGTGCTGACCATGCTCCGGGGCAAGGTGATCGTCGAAGACGGCAAACTGCTGGGGGATTCCAGCGACGGCAAATGGCTATCCCGCCGGGTCGCTCCGGGCGTGCTGGCCCAGCCCGCCGCCTGAACCAACTGGCCTCCCTCTTTGACCGACCCCCGGTGACCAAGGGAAACAAATAGAAACCAATGGACTATCACCGCAACCATCAGTCCCGGCAACTCTTCGATGGGATCGCCGCCCAATATGATTGGGTGCCCGGCCTCTTTTCCTTTTTTCAGTACCAACGCTGGAGGCGGTATCTGGTTTCTCGCTTGCAGGCCGGACCGGACGCCACGGTCCTGGACCTTTGCACCGGTACCGCTGGGGTGGCGATGCAAACGGCCCGGACTCACCGTTGCCGGGTGGTAGGCGTGGATTTGAGCCACAAGATGCTCAGCCGAGCCCAGCGCAATCTTGCCAGCAACGGGTTGGCCGGCCAGGTACCCTTGGTGATGGGCAGGGCAGAGGACCTGGCCTTTGCCGACGATTGCTTCGACGCTGTCTGCGTCACCTTTTTACTCCGGTACGTCGACGACCCGGAATCGACGATGCTGGAAATTATTCGAGTCTTGAAGCCAGGCGGACGCCTGGTGTCCTTGGAATTCGGCGTGCCGCCAAATCCAGTGGCGCGGGCCCTTTGGCACGTATACACCAGGGGAGTGCTTCCCATGGCCGGGGCACTGGTGTCACGGGGCTGGCGGAACGTGGGCGGATTTCTGGGTCCCAGCATCTCCCATCTATACCAGTCCTACACTGCAGACGGCCTTCGGGAGTTATGGCTCCGGTTGGGGATGCTGGACGTGCAGGTAAAACGTCTCTCCCTGGGTGGTGGCGTGGTCATGTGGGGTACCAAAAACGGGTCGATTGAGACCGTAGGGACCATCGGCCGGTAGGGACGGCATCAATGGCGACAGGAAAAAGGCCGGCGTTCTACGCCCTGCCGGGCACCAAAGGATGGCAGGACTATCTGAACCTGCTTCATGTGCCATACACGCTGTGGCACATGGCCTATGTGGTCCTGGGCGCCACCATTGCCCCAACCATCCACTTGGACCGGTTGTTGGGCACGCTGCTGGCGTTTTTCCTGGCAGTGGGGATTGCGTCCCATGCTCTGGATGAGTTGAACGACCGCCCGCTGGGCACCAAAATTCCGCCGTATGTGCTGGTTTCCCTGGCCGTCGTATCCCTGGCCGGCGCCGTGGCCTTGGGCGTCGTGGCCGGTATTCTTGAATCCCGGTGGATTTTCGCCTTCGTCGCTTTCGGCGGATTTATCGTGGCATTCTACAATTTGGGCCTCTGGCACAACCGGTTCCACACCGACCTCTGGTTCGCGGTCTCTTGGGGGGCGTTCCCGGTCCTCACCTCCTACTGGGTCAATGCCTCGCGCTTGGACGTTGCGGTCGTATTGGTGGCCGTGGGTTGCTTCTTCCTGACACTGGCCCAACGTACGCTAAGCACCCCGGTAAGGACCATCCGGCGGAAGGCTCTCAGGGTGGAGGGCCATATCGACCTGGCCAACGGCGAACGGCTAGACTTGGACAGCGAAAAAATTATTATGGTGCCGGAGCGGGCCTTGCTTTTGTTGGGGACCGCGATCGTGGTGCTGGCGGCCGGCCTATTGACCTTCCGGCTTCAAACCCAGTAGGGAAGACGCCTGGCGGTCCCGTTACTGGAGCTTGGCTGATGCGTGTAGGGGCGGGGTTTAAACCCGCCCCTACAATCGTGGGTCAACGCTGATATTTTATTAATTTC
>JACZUF010000020.1 GCA_022573285.1 Chloroflexota bacterium | reverse complement strand
GGTGGCCTCCTCCAGTTGGTCCCACGCCTTTCTCACCCCCAAGAACCATTACCTGTGGCCCGACATCGAGTCGGACTTCGCCCGGTTCGAGGAACTGCGCGACGGGGACTACGACGCCTGGAAACGGATATCCACCGATCAGATAGAGGACGCCGGTCAACAGGAATTGCTGAACTGGATGTGTCTGGCCGGGGCCATGCAGGAACTGGGCCGCAAGCCTGAGATATTGGACTACGTGGAGACCTACGTGTTCAACTCCAACAAATGCCTGGCGTTGTTCAGTCCCTAGCAACGTATCCCTCCCCCAGATGGGGGAAAACCCCTCACCCTAATCCTCCTTCAAAAGAGGGAGGAAAGTTCCAAAACCGTACTTTCGGAGCAATCGAATGGCAGAGATACTAGGAGTCGGCGTAACCCACTCCCCTTCAATCATCATGCCCGATGAGCTGAAGAACTACTCCCTGACCAGGGCGCTGCGGGACAACGACCGCATCCCGGCGGAGCGCAAGGACCCAGCGTCTTGGCCCGAGGCCATGCGCGCCGAGTGGGGCGACGACGAAGGGTACACCTCGGCGAAGATTCAGCGTCAGAAGTTGGTCGATGGCTTCCGCAAGGTCCGGGCCGAGATCGACGCCTTCAACCCCGACGTGGTGCTGGTCTGGGGAGACGACCAGTACGAGAATTTCAAAGAGGACATCATACCCGCCTTCTGCATCCTGGCCTACGACGAATTCGAGTGTCAACCCATGGTGGGCCGGGACGGCGGCCAGCGGCCCAACGTCTGGGACGAGCCCGCCGATAAGATATTCCGGTATAAAGGGCACGAGGGCAGCCGCTATCTGGCCGGGGCTCTCTTGGAAGACGGGTTCGACATCGCCTACTCTTACAAGCCCCTCCACCAGCCGGGCCTGGGCCACGCCTTCTTGAACACACTGCTCTACCTGGACTACGACCGCAAGGGCTTCGACTATCCGGTGATTCCCTTCTCCGTGAACTGCTACGGCAGCAGCATAATCCGCAACCGCGGCGGAGCCATCACCCAGACGGTCAACGGCGTGGAGATGCCCATGGACCCGCCCGGACCGTCGCCCAAGCGGTGCATGGAACTGGGCGCGGCCACCGCCCGGGCATTCCAGGCCAGCCCCTGGCGGGTAGCCCTGATCGCGTCGTCAAGTTGGTCCCACGCCTTCCTCACCCCAAAGAACTGGTGGCTCTACCCCGACGTGGAGTCGGACCTGGCCCGCTTCGAGGAACTGAAGGCCGGTAATTACGAGGCCTGGCGCGGCATTACCAATAGCCAGATCGAGGACGCCGGCCAACAGGAGATGCTGAACTGGATGTGTCTGGCCGGGGCTATGTCGGAGCTCGACCGCAAACCGGAGATAATCGAGTTCCTACAGACCTACATCTTCAACTCCAGCAAGTGCCTGGCCGTGATGAAGCCGTAACGGGCAGTGTTGGGACCGCGCCCCAGAACGGCTAGCCGGCCAACCGAGAGGAAACCAAAAAATGGTGTCAGCAACAAAACCAACCGACCTTGACCGCCGTATTTTGGCCCCGCCCCTGGGACTACGCGAGTTCTGGTACCCCGCCCTCCTCGACAGCAAGGTGGGCAAGAAGCCGGTGCGGCTCCAGATGCTGGGCGAGGAACTGTGCTTCTTCCGTGACCGGCAGGGAAAGGTCGCGGCCCTCTGGGACGTTTGCCCCCACCGGGGCGCCAGCCTGTCCCAGGGCGACTGTCACTTCAAGGGCACGGTGGCCTGCCCCTATCACGGATGGGTTTTCGACGGCGCAGGCGAGTGCGTCTCGGTCTTAAGTGAAGGCCCCAACTCCGGCATCCCCGGCAAGGTCCAGGCCCGTAAATACGCCACCCAAACCATGAAGGGCATGGTCTTCGTCTGGATGGGCGAAAACGAGCCGGCCCCCATCGAAGAGGATGTCCCCGAGGAGTTCTTTGAAGAGAACAGCCAGGTCCTCTACCGCACCACCGATTGGCCGGTGAACTGGCGGGTGGCCCTGGAAAACTCCATGGACTCCCACGTCTACTACGTCCACCGGGACTCCATCTTGATGTTCGCCCGCGGCCCCCAAGACCCCTACGGCCGGACGCCTCGCATCCGGCCGGTCTTCACAGGCAACGGTTTCAACGTCATCTGGGGCGACCAGAAGGTCCAGGGCAATCCCAGGCGCTCTTGGGGCTTCAAAGACTACATCGATATCCTGCGGGGCAAGATGCCTTATCAGGACTACCACGAGGGACTGGGCCGCTGGCCCAAGAGCAAGTGGCGCCTGCTCTGGAACTGGGTCTTTATTCCGGCCAACAAGCGCCGCTGGAGCAAGCCCCCGACCACCAACAATCCGCTGTGGGGCCCGGGGCACCACCTGCCGGGAATGTTCCGCAGCGATGCGCGCACCCACATGTATACCCGGATGTGCGTGCCCATCGACGAAAACAGCACCCGGATCGTGTATTACCACACCACCCGTCCCGGCAGCCTGCTGGGCCGCATCTACGAACGGGTCCATTTCCGGCTGTGGAACAACTGGGTGATGAACATCCAGTTCTCCAACCAGGACGTCAAGGTGATGGCTCCCCAACGCTACGACACCGTCGAAAAACTCTCCGGCACCGACTCCGAGATCATCCAGTGGCGGAAGTTGCTGCAAAGGGTGGCCATCGAAGGACGCCAGGTCTTGAAGGACCTGCAGGCCGAGCACCTGGCCAAGGAGATGGACACCACGGAGGCCGAGGAATTTGCCGTCGAGCAACTGAAAGAGCAGGGCACCGAAGACGTCGCCGAGTTCCTGGCGGGCACCATCTCCGGGGATGACGACTAGCCTTTACCCCCGGCGAGTCCTATAAACAACCAAGACCCATACCCGCCCTCGTTGGGCGGCAGGGACCGCAGCTCGACGGAGAACCCCGCCTCTTCCATCAGGCTGGTCCAGTTAGTGGTGGATGATATAATTCCAATGTGAAGTTTGAAGCCGTAAGTCGTTGCCTCAAACTCAATGGAAACCGGCTCACACTCAATCTGGGATAATCCAAGTGGCACACAACCAATCCCGGTCTTTCAAGATGAAAACTCGTCAGAATGGTGCCGTCGGAAATCGAAACGCACGAGACACTTACAAGTACCACCTAAAGGATGGGGAAAAAATCATATATCGTGGCGTCACGATCGACCTCGAACAGCGTGAGAAAGAACACCAAAAGATCTCGCCTGGCTCCCGCATCGTGCAAGTTGGGCGCAGGACAACTAAAGCCGCCGCCCTCAAGTGGGAGAAGGCAGCTGGTTCTCCAAGCGGTTGGGACGTACGCAGGGCTACCAAACGGGCTATTGGAATGAATCGGGATGCTTTGAAGGAGTTAGGACGTCTCTAGACGTAGATATCGATTTCTCACACCATATGATGTGGAATCGGTAATTTATGACCTGGCGTCCGAGCTTTACGTAGATTACCCTGATCCGATGCCCGCCTTTCAATACTTCGGCGGCGATTACGGTAAAGGCCTTCTTGAATCCGCTCTCAGTGCGCCCGCGCAAACTTTTCAGGGCCGTTGGCTACATCGAACTATCTTCGAAAAAGCCGCGGCCCTTTTCAGGTCAATAATCAAGAACCACCCGCTTGTAGATGGCAACAAGAGGTTGGCTCTCACATCAGTTGGGGTGTTCTTGAACCTCAACGGATATCTCTTAGATGTCCCGACCAACCAAGCGGTTGATTTCGCGGTAAAAGTGGCCGCCACACATGGAAACTTCGAATTGACGGAAATCACCAAGTGGCTCAGGCAATATTCTGTCCGGATTTAGCTAAACTCCACGAGACCCTTTTATTCTGACGGGAATTGGCAATTCATCAAGGGAAACGTCGCCTCCACAATACCCTTTAATTTGCACCAGCCACCCCGATAAACAACCAAGACCCATACCCGCCCTCGTTGGGCGGCAGGGGCCGCAGCTCGACGGAGAACCCCGCCCCTTCCATCAGGCTGGTCCAGGTGTTGATGGCGAATAGACCCGTTAGGTGGGTATCGACCTCAACCGTGACCTTGCCGTCCTTCTTAATGGTGTAGGTGTAGGTCGATTCCACCTGGGTGTCCGACGGGTCCGGGTCCACCATGACCTCTTCAATCTTGACCTCTATGCCGCCCTGTTGTCGGTCCCAGGCGTAGACCCAGCCATCGGGAAAGGTCTCCTGGACCCAGTCGGGGGCCACCATCAATATGCCGCCGGGCCGCAGGTGGCGCGCCGCCGTCGCGAAGGTCTCTTGAAGGTCTTGCCCGGTGAGCAGATAGGAGGCCGCGTCGTGGACCAGCACGGCATCGAAGGTCTGATCCAGCCGTATTTTGCGCATGTCGCCGACGTGGTGTTCTACCCCAGGGTTGAGGCCCTGGGAAAGGGCCAGCATGTCCGGCGACAGGTCGACGGCGGTGCATTCAAAGTCCGCAGTCAGGTGGGACAGCATGTGCCCGCCGCCCACGCCCAACTCCAGTAGCGTGCATCGTCCGCGGCCCAGTTTCTCGTAAATGATGTCTACGAAAACCGCGGCCTCGCCGCCGTACTCTTCGGGTGGGCTGATGATCGGCCAGAGATAGGCCAATTCATGGTAGAGCCGGTTGGTCCGTGCCCCTGGATGACGTGAGCGTCTGCGCGAGCTCACTGTGGTGTTAGGCCGTTGAGCAGCCCGGCAACCGCGTCGCCTACGGACAGGAAGCTGAAGCCCGCTTGGAGGGCCGCGCGGCGGTCTGTCTCGGTGTCGCCGACGTGGTAATGCTCTTCGGCCGGGAACTGCTCTTTGACCGCTTCAAGCCGGTGCTTCAGGACGGTGAACTCCACCTCTATGCCGTGATCCCGCCAGATGCGCTGCTGTTCGCTCACGGTGCGGTCGGAGCAACTGCCGATCAGGTATCCCAGGCCCTGCAACCGACGGACCATCTCCATGGTGATGCCGCCCGGCGGGTCGCCCACTTCCAGTGTCCCGTCGATGTCGAAGCTGATCAGTTTGGCCAATTGCCCGCCCCTCCCCCGTGTTAGCCCAGTACCTAATCGCAAATATCAGCGTTAATAATACCGCTCATGGTGAGCTTGTCGAACCACCTAATATGCGCCCTTCGACAGGCTCAAGGTGAGCGGATGAGCGTAACGGCGTTTTCTGAAAGTAGGTACTGGTTAGATGGAATGCTGCCAGGTCTCGCCCTTGGGCGGCTCACCCGACAACTTGAACTGGGGGATGCTGATGCCGTCCGGCTCGTCGTCGAAGATTACCTCCACCCGCTTGCCGATGGCCACGTTCTCCTCTTTCTCCGGCTTCAGGTTGCCGTCGACCAGGTTGGTGATGATGCGGAGACCGTCGTCGGGCGTCGGTTGGCCGCTCTGTTCGTCCAGTTCCACCAACACGATGGCGAAGGGCGCCATGTCGCGGAAGCTGGGAATAACGGTATGGGCGATGATCTGATAGCTGTAGATGGTCCCTTTGCCGCTCACTTCCTGCCAGTCCCATTCCAAGGATGGGCACCAGGGGCAGCCCGGCCCCGGTTCGCCGCGCAGCAGACCGCAGGCGCGGCATTTCTTGACCACCAACCTGTGCTCTCCGGCGGCCTCGAAGTAGCCGCGGTACTCGCTGTCGTTGTCGGGGATGTCCAGTCGTTGGCCCCTATATTCGTAAACAGCCATGACAACTACCTCCCCATCCAATCTTCGTACACCGCCATGAGCCTTACCTCCTCATGATGAGGGCGCTGCCCACGGCCGGGGTGCCCCATCCCATGTTCATGCTGATCTCGGCGTCCTTCACCTGCCGGCAGCCGCCTTCGGAATAGTCATAGGTGTGCTCCCCGGTATTGGGACAATAGTCGTCGACCGTGCCCCGGAGTTGGCGCACGTTCTCGATTACCATGTTCATCCCGTGGGTGTAGGCCTCGCAGAGGTGGCCTCCGCTGGTGTTGTTGGGACGCTTCCCTCCCAGGTTGATGACGCCGCTCCTCACGTAGTCCTTGCCCTCGCCTTTCTTGCACCAGCCGTAATCCTCCAATTGGAGCAGAACGGTATAGGTGAAGGCGTCGTAACAACCGGTCACGTCGATGTCGTCGTGGGTGACCCCGGCCAGCTCAAAGATGCGGGGGCCGACATAGTGCCCCGCCACGCGGCCCAGGTTGCCGTGCTGGACATGGAAGTCGCCGCCGGGTTTGGTGCCTCTCCCCTGCACGCCCAGGATATGTATCGGTGTTTGGCGCAGGTTGCGGGCCCGCTCGGCGGAGGTGACAATCACGCAGGTCGCGTTGTCGGTCTCCAGGCAGCAGTCCAGCAGATGGGCCACCGGACGGATTATCCACCGGGAGTCCATGACGTCGTCCACCGTCACCCTCTGCTTCATCAGGGCCTTGGGGTTGTTGCTGGCATGGTTGCTGTGGGCCACCTTGATGTGGGCCAAGTCCTCGCTCTTCACCCCGTATTCGGACATGTGTTTTGTGAAGTTGAAGGCGAAGTTCTGGACCGCGCTGATCAGGCCGTAGGGGCGTTTCATCAGGTCAAGGCCGGATATCCCCGAAGCAGCCCGGGCGCCGGTGCCGCCGATGCGGATGCTGGAATAGCCGTTCATGGACCGGAATATGGCCACGGTGTCGCACATACCAGCCTCGATGGCGCCCATGGCCAGGCCCACCAGGGCCTCGGTGCTGGAACCGCCGCCGGAGCAGTCCATGTAGAAGTTGGGCCTGAGGCCCAGGTCGTACATGATGGACGTTGACGGCGTGGAGTCCCCGCCGTGGTAGCTGAGCATCCCGTCCACTTCCTGGGAGCTCAACCCCGCGTCGTCCATGGCCCTCCGGATGGCTTCCGCGCCCATGGCCCTTGTGCTCCGTCCGGAGCCCCGGCTGTACTCGGTCTCGCCGATGCCGACGATGGCGTATTTGCCCCTAAGACTGGTCTCCAATGTTTCTCCTTGGCCCTGACGTATTTAACCGAAAAACGAGGTCGGCCGAAAATCGAGTCTGGGAAAGCGAGCCGTATTATGGGTCTTGGGCCTCTGTTTGACAATCGCCGCGGCGGCTGCCGTAGCGGTCAATCGAAGGCCCCGGCGATGGCCATCTCCGCCAGTTCTTCGTCTCTTTTACCCGCCTCATTCCGTCGAGTAAGCCGTAGTGCCCGAGAAGGTTCTCCATAGAGACGTTAGAGACGTTTCGTTCCACCCCACTGAAATTCAACTGCGTTGCCATCTCTGCCTTCTTGTGTCTGAACTACCTCCCTCATGACACACTGGCAGAAAAAGGCAACGGTGTTGCTACCCTCTAATTTTTCCAGCCAGTTGGTGCTAGCTGACTCTCGGCTGGCCGGTCAAGATCGGCGGCCGGAAAAAGTTATGTAAGGAAACAGGATATAATTTCCTTTATGACAGCCTCAGGAAGCAGTCGACCGAAGTCACACTATGAGAAATCAAAGACCGGAGGAGCGGAAAGGTGAAGACCTATGTATTTAGGGTCGAGGTCGAGCAGGAGGAAGACGGTCGATGGAGCGCCGAGATTCCTGCCCTGCCAGGATGCGCCACGTGGGGCACTACCAAAGCGGAAGCCCTGGAAGCTCTCAAGGAAGGTGCTCAGGCTTACCTAGAAGTTTTGGCTGCACATCATGACCCATTGCCACAAGAAGCGGCGGAAGAGGTCAAGATCATCCCTGGATCAGAGGTAGTTACCGTTTCCCTATGAGGGATGTTGGAAGACTTGTTCATCTCCTGCGTAACACTCCCGTTCGAGAATTGGTCAGAGCAATCGAACGGGATGGTTTTATATTAGAGCGGTCAACCAGGACCGGCGGACGCATCTACCGGCACCCAGATGGGAGACTTACCCTGCTCCACTACCATTCTGGCAGAGACACCCTAACCAGAAAGACCCTTGCCAGCGTCCTTCGGGCCACCCGCTGGGTAGAGGACGACTTGCGTCACCTCGGCCTTCTTTAGCTTTGAGGTTTTCTGACTTGATGACCAAGTTATCACGGCCTGAGAAGGCTGACTAGTCCACTTCCTGGGAGTTCAGGCCCGCGTCGTCCATGGCCCTCCGGATGGCTTCCGCGCCCATGGCCCTGGTGCTCCGTCCGGAGCCCCGGCTGTACTCGGTCTCGCCGATGCCGACGATGGCGTATTTTCCCCTAAGACTGGTCTCCAATATTTCTCCTTGACCCTGATGTGTTTAACCGAAAAACGAGGTTGGCCGAAAATCGAGTCTGGGAAAGCGAGCCATATTATGGGTCATGGTTCCCTATTTGACAATCGCCGCGGCGGTGCCGTAGCGGTCAATCGAAGGCACCCGCGATGGCCATCTCCGCCAGTTCTTCGTCGTCCACGCCGAGGACCTCGCTGAGGATAAACGTCTGGTCCGCGCCGAACTCCGGGGCTCCTCTGGTCACCTTACCCGGCGTGCGGGACAGCTTGTAGGGCGCTCTTTCGATGGTCCGCGGCACCCCGGCGGCGTCTGGGACCTTCTGGAAAAGCTCCCGCTCTTTCAAGTGCGGGTCGTTCTCGGCCAGGTCCTCGCCGGTCTGCACCACCCCGGCGGCGACACCGGCCGCTTGCAGGAGGTGCATCGCTGCCTCGGCGCTCTGTTGCGCGGTCCAAGACTCGACCATCTTGTCCAATTCATCGGCGTGGCGGAGGCGCGATTCGGCGCTGGCGAAACGTTGGTCCGACGCCCATTCGGGAGAGCCTATCGCGCCGGCGAATGCGCTCCACTCGTCGTCTGTGAACACGGTGATTGCCAACCAGCGGTCCTCTCCTTGGCAACGGTAGGCCCCGTGGGGAGCGCCGCCGCCGTGGGGCAGCCGGTTGCCGGTGCGCTGCACCTGGGCGTTATTGGCGCTCAGTTCCAGGACCAGTGGTCCCAACAACGAAGAAAGCGCCTCCATCTGCGAGATGTCGATCCATTGGCCCTGCCCGGTGCGCGCCCGGTGGAGCAGCGCCAGCAAGACGGCCTGAGCGCCGGCCATGCCGGCCACCGCGTCGCTATAAGCGCTGGCCGGACCGCTGGGCCTGGACTCGTGGAACCCGGTTAGGTCGGTGAAACCCGACCAGGCTTGGAGCGTCTGACCGTAGGTGACCCGGTCCTTCCAAGGCCCGGTGCGGCCAAACCCAGACATGCTCAACATGATGATGTCTGGCCTGATCTTGCGGATGCTCTCGAAGTCCAAGCCCCAACTTGGCATCACCCGGCCGCTGAAGTTCTCGGCCACCACGTCGGAGACGGCCACCAGCCGCCTGGCCAGTTCTTTCCCGGCGCCGGTCTTCATATTCAGCGAGATTGACAATTTACCGGCGTTCCAGTTGTGACGCTGCCCCAACCCCCGGGCCGTGCTGGACGCCGGACCGCCCACCACCGAGAGGGCCTGGTCGGACTCCACTTTGATCACCTGGGCCCCTTGGTCGGACAGTATCCGGGTGGCCGAGGGACCGGCATGTATCCAGGTAAAATCCAAGACCCGGATGCCTTTTAGTGCAAGCTCGCCGGATTCAGCCATGTCAGACGGTCCCAGCCGCAATCAGGTCTTGGAGTTCCCCGTCCGACAGCCCCAGTTCATCGCAGTAGACCTGGCGGTTGTGCTGGCCGACGCGGGGCGCTGACGAGACGAACCGCCAACCGGACCCGGTCAGCTTGTAGGGAGCGCCCGGATAGACCACCTTTCTGCCGCTCTCCCGGTCCTCCACTTCATAAAAGAACCCGCGGTCCCAGAGTTGTTCGTTGTCCAGCAGTTCGCCGGCAGTAGCGACGGGACCCCAGGGATGGTGATTGGCCTGTCCCCAATCGGTGATCTCCTGGCGGGTATGGGTCAGCGTCCAGGCCTCGATCAGCCCCTCGATGTGAGAGGAGAGTTCGCCGCGAAGGATGAACCGGTCGCTGTATCTCTCGTCCATCAGGTCGCCGGCCATGCCCTCCCGGTCCATCCAAGCCCGCAGGTCGTCCCACGCTTTCTGGGTGTTGGTGGTGATGCTCACGTAGCCGTCGCGGCACCGCCAGGTCGCCACGAACTGGCCGCCGTGGCGGAACCCGCAGCGGACGGCGGACTCCCCGGTGTAGTTATAGGTCGTGTTCACGTGCTCGGTGGTGGTGGCCACGGCTTCCTGCATGGACACGTCGACCTGCTGCCCCTGCCCGCTGGCCAGACGGTGGTACAGGGCGATGAGGATGCCGATGAACGCCCGGTTGGAGGTGGTGTGATATGCCTGGGAACCCCAGAGTTTGTTGGGCGGGGTGTCTGGCCATCCGGTGACGTACATGTAGCCGCCCATGGCGAAGCCGACGAGGTCGCTGGCCTTGTAGTCCCGGTAAGGGCCGGTCTGCCCAAAGGCCGTCAGAGAAGCGTAGACCAACCCTGGATTACCATCGCTCAGATGCCCGTACCCCAACCCCAGGGAGTCCATGTACCCCGGCCGAAAGGACTCCAGCAGGACGTCGGCGTTCCCGGCCAACCGGCGGAGCAGGGCGCGGCCGGCATCGGATGCGATATCCAGGGTGATGCCGCGTTTATTGGTGTTGTAGTGGCGCCAGTGGATGCTGTTCTCCGGCGGCTCGGCGTCATCCATAAAGGGGCCGGTCCGGCGCATGGAATCGCCGCCCGGCGGCTCCACCTTGATCACGTCCGCACCCACATCGGCCAACAGCTTGCCGCAGTAGACGCCCAGATCGCCGGACAGGTCCAATACCCGGATTCCGGTCAGAGGTTGGGCGTTTCCCTCACCCGGCGCCGGCAAATCACTGCCGCCGAGGGCCAAGGTCTTTTTGTAAATCGGCGATCGTCTGGTCCCTGGTCTTCTTCTGCCAACGGACCCGCTGGTTGATGGGCACGTTCTCGATCTCGGGCACAACCTTCATGGTCACGAAGACCGGGCCGGGCTTGCTGAGTATCTCTTCGATGTTGTTGGCGAACTCTTCCAGGTTGTCGAAGGCGTAGGTTGACGGGTATCCCGAGCCCTTGGCTATGACGTCATATTGGACGTTCTGGGCGTTGGGGACCGGTTGGCCGCCCGTGGTGGCGTACACCCCGTTGTCCAACACGAAATGATAGAAGTTCTTGGGGTTTTTCTCGGCAATGGTGGGCAGCGCGCCCAGGTTCATCAGGATGTCGCCCTCGGAGTCGAACAGGATGACCTTCTCATCGGGCCTGGCCAGTGCGAGGCCCAGGGCGAACGATGCGTGGCCGCCCATGGCCGGGTCGCCCAGGGGAACGTCCCGGTCGGGCTTGTCGCTGATGTTGATCCAGTGACGGCCGCCCCGGCCGGGTATCACCACCGCGTTGCCCCGGAAGGGTGCGAAGGCCTTGAACATATCTGCGGTCTGGAACATTTATCCTCTACAAAACACCGTTTCAAATTTTCAGGGTCCGGGATCCCGTTTCCGGGGTGTTTGCTATCAGGCCCCGGTCTATCTTTGAACAAAGCCGTGATATTCATCGCCGATCAACACCGCCACCGGTTGTTTGGTCCTTTCCGCCTGCTCGAAGGCCACCGAGATCCGGTCGGCGTCGGCGTCGCTCTCCACCAGGAAGTATTTGATGCCGAAGGCATGTAGGAAGTGCTCGGTATAGGTGGCGGCGGTGTCGGTGTTGACGCCGTGGCGCGTCCAGCCCCGGTATCCCACCATCAGCACCACCGGGATGTTCATGCCCATGGCCCAACCCCGGAGGGAGTCTCCCGACTCCATCAGGCCGGTGTTCTGTATCAGGATGACCGGCTTGGCCCCGCCCACCGACAGACCGGCGGCGGTGGAGAACGCCTGACCCTCCCGGCTGACCGTAATCAGGTCGAGCGAGGGCTCATCCTGCATCAACACGTACAGGAAATTAGTCTCGCTGTCGGGCAACCAGACCACATGGGTAACATTGTTGGCTTTCAGATGTGTGAGGATGGTCTCCGGGCTGAATCCGCCTTGTTGCTCGGCCAATGTCTATACCTCTTTAGTTTATCGCTGATTGGACCTAGGACTGGTCGATGTAATTCCGGATCTCTTTCAGCACCAATGCGGGATGCTCCATGGGCACGAAGTGGGACCCCGCGCCCAGTTTCTTGAGTTGGAACCCCTTGGTCTCCCGGGTCAGGTGCTGCACGGCGTCGTCCTGTGGCGTCTGGGCGCCTTCGTAATCGCCCACCAGCAGGATGTATTCGCCGCCCAACCCCCGGAGCACCTTGAATGTGTCCAGCTCGGTACGGTTCTGGTAGAAATGCTCTTCCACTTGGGGATGACACTTCAACTCGGCCCGGCCGTCGTCCAGAATCCGCGTGGCGCCCTCGATGTAATCGGCGAAGACCTCGTCGTTCCAGGGCTTGAACACCCGCCGGTCCCGGTAGGCGGCGTACATCGTCTCCCGGCTCTCCCAAATGGAGCGCTTCTGAAGGGTGCGCTCGATGCGTTGTTCCTGTTCCTGGGGAGTGAGCAACATCATGGGGCTCTCTCCCACCCGGGTGTCCACCAGCACGCCCTTACCGATGATCCCGGGGGCCAGGGAATCGGCGATCAGCATGGACATCCCACCCGCGGAATGTCCCACTCCGATGGACCCCTCCAGACCCATGGTCCCGATGACCGAGGCCACGTCTTCGCCGATCTGCTCAAAGGTGAACCCGCCGCCGGGGTGTTCGGTATCCCCGTGTCCCCGGAGATCGAATGAAAACACGTGGTAGTCCTGGGCCAGGTCCCGGGCGGTGTTATTCCAGATCTGGGAACACATGCCGACGGCATGAAACATCACTAAGTTCGGGTTTTCGGGGCTACCCCATTCCAGGTAATGGTGATTGACCCCGTTGGACTCCACGAACCTGCTTACCGGTTGCAACGAACTCTCCTGATTCAACGTTTTATTTATGATTCCCGGCGTTTTATTAAAATTGTCCGGCAATCAGGCGACCACGGCGATAACTTCCAACTGCACCAGAACCCCTGGGGGAAATGCGTCGTACTCGATGGCGTGGCGCGCGGGCCGGTCGTCCTCGTCGGGGAACATCTCCAGCCAGGGGCGGTTGACCGCCTCGCGTTGGGAGCGGTCCTTCATGTAGACCTTGATGGAGCCGATATTCTCCAGCTTGCCGCCGGCGTTTTCCACCATCGTCTTCATGTTGGCGAAGGCAAACACGCATTGGCTCTCCAGGTCCTCCGGGACCGTGCCGGTGGAAGGGTCGGCGCCGATGATGCCGCTGGAGAAGATCATATTGCCCACCCGCGCCCCCATGGGAATCGGCGCTCCGTGTTTTACACCATCAACGTGTATCGAACGTCCCTTTCCAGGCATCGCGCCTCCTCGGCCTTTACTGTCGGATGTGGGGCCCGCCATCGGTCCGTTTCGCCGTCCGCAATTATACCCGGCTTATCCCAGTCTTCAACCAGTGCGGCCTACCACCCTATCCATCGCCCTCAGCTACAGTCTTGCCAAGACTGTTGGGGCTTGCCGCCATGCTATCATTGGGCCTCAAATTTCATGATACGGAGGCGCCATCATGCCGTTCGGAGGCAATGACTGGCTAGCGTTGACCCCAGAGGCCACCCTGGAGCCCGACCTGCCCATCTGTGACCCGCACCATCATTTTTGGGATTACCGGGACGCGAGAGTCCCCTACCAACGGTACCTGCTCCACGAGTTGGCCGCAGACATTAACAGCGGCCACAACGTGCGCTCCACCGTATTCGTCGAGGCCCGGTCCATGTACCGCATCGACGGCCCGGACGAGATGAAACCGGTGGGCGAAGTAGAGTTCGTCCAGGGCCTGGCCGCCGCCAGCGCCACCGGGCTCTACGGGCCGGGCCGCGCCGCCGCCGCCATCGTCGGCCACGCCAACCTGAACCTGGGCGGCCAGGTAAAGCCGGTGTTGGAGGCGCTGCAGGCCGCCAGTCCCAACCGCTTCCGCGGCATCCGCCACTCCGTCACCTGGGACGCGAATCCCGCAGTCGAGAACACCGCCGCCCACAATATGGAAGGGCAGATGTCCAGCGACAAGTTCCGGGCCGGGGCCAAGGTGCTGGCCGGCATGGGTTTTTCTCTCGAAGGATGGATGTTCTTCCCCCAGATGCCGGAACTGGCCGAGTTCGCCAAGGCCGTTCCCGGCCTGACCATCATCCTATGCCACATCGGCGGTCTGCTGCGGGACGGCCCCTACGCCAACCGCGACGAAGAGGTGATGGCCGCCTGGCGGAAGGGCATCGCCGCCGCCGCCGAGTGTCCCAACGTGGTCATCAAGCTGGGCGGCATCGGCATGCCCCGCACCGGGTTCGACTGGCACCTCCGGGAAAAGCCCATCGGCTCGGAAGAGCTGGCCAGCGACATGGCCCCGTTAATGAACTACTGCATCGAGCAGTTCGGCCCCAACCGCTGCATGTTCGAGAGCAACTTCCCGGTGGACAAGGTGTCCTACTCGTACAACGTGATGTACAACGCGTTCAAACGCCTCTCCAAGGGCTATTCAGCCTCGGAACGGGCCGACATGCTCCACGACACCGCCGCACGGGTGTACCGGATAGACGTTTAATCCACCAACAAAACGGAAGATTCTTCCCGTCGGCAGCTTGCAGGTGAAGACGGACTCCATGTCCCAATGGAGTCCGTCTCTGGAGTCCGTCTCTTTTGCTCACCCCCCGTCCACGAGCCGAGGAAACATTCTTCCACCATATTGGGCGGAAATCAGCGGCTCCGGTGTAGAATATGCCCAACGACGTGCGGTGGTGCATAGCCTTGAGCAGCAACGAATCTCGGGCATCGGATTTCATCGGCCGCCAACAAGAGTTGGCCGTACTGGCCGCCGCGCTGGACGACGCGCTGTCCGGCCGGGGACAGATGGTGATGCTGGCCGGCGAGCCGGGCATCGGCAAGACCCGCCTGGCCCAAGAGTTAGCCTCCCGCGCCGAGTCCTTGGGCGCTCAGGTGCTATGGGGCTGGTGCTACGAACACGCCGGCGCGCCACCCTACTGGCCGTACGTCCAGCCCATACGGGCCTACGTCGAGGCGGCGGACGCCCAGCAACTAAGCTCGCAGATGGGCTCGGGAGGAGCGGAGATCGCTGAGATTGTCCCCGAATTAAGGGTGAAATTGCCGGACCTGGGACAACCTTTGGCTGCAGAGCCCGAACAAGCCAGGTTCCGGCTCTTCGATTCAGTGGCGACCTTTCTGAAGAACGCTGCTCAGATCAAGCCTCTTGTTTTCGTGGTGGACGACCTGCATTGGGCCGACGAGTCTTCCCTCCTTTTGCTGGAATTCCTGGTTCGGGAGATCGCGGCCAGCCCGCTGTTGATCTTGGGCGCCTACCGGGATGTGGAGGTGACCGGCCGCCATCCCTTGTCACAGACCCTGGGAAACCTCGTCCGTGAGCAACACTTCCAGCGTGTCCAATTGGGCGGTTTTACGCGGCAAGAGGTGGGTGAGTTCGTCGAGGCCAACATCGGAGTGACTCTGCCCAGTGACGCCTTGGAAACGATTCACAGCCGCACCGAGGGCAACCCCTTGTTCGTGAACGAGGTCGTTGAGCTAATCGATCCGGAACAGATCACTGAATACAGGGCCTGGGCCGATATGATTCCCGACGGTGTGAGGGACGCGATCGGGAGCCGGCTGAGCCGGTTGTCGGAAAACTGCAACCAAGTCTTGCGGACTGCCTCGGTCATTGGGCGGGAGTTCGACTTCTCCTTGTTGAGTGGATTGGACTCCGACATCAGCGCAGATGGAGTGCTGGAGGCATTGGACGAGGCCCTGGAAGCAAAAGTGATCGAAGCTTTGCCCGCGGCGGTGGGACGATACCAATTTGGACACGGGCTGGTCCAGCAGGCGTTATACGGAGATATGTCGTCCATCCGCAGGCTCCGGGCGCATGCGAGTATCGGAGAAACTCTGGAACAGATGCATCAATCCGATTTGGAGGCATATGCGGCCGAGCTTGCCCGCCATTTCGCAGAGGCAGAATCATTACTTGGCCCCGAAAAACTGGCGCGTTATTCCTTGATGGCCGGAGAACGGGCGCTGGCCACCTACGCCTACGAGGACGCAATTACACATTTTGAAAGAGGCTTAGTTGCGCGGGCCATTACCCTGTCCGGAACAGAGGAGGCTTCCGATGAAGAGGCCGCGGCCCTGCTGTTCGGCTTGGCGCGGGCCCAGTCAGCCACAGGCGTCGGGCATCAGCTTGTGGAGGCATTCGCCACCCTAAGCCGCGCCTTCGAGTACTACGCCAAGGTGGGGAATGTCGCTCTTGCGGTGGCGGCCGCGGAGTTCCCAATTGCGAGCCTACCTTTTCGGATTCCAGGTGTCGCCGAGCTTATGGCTCGTGCTCTCACTCTGGTCCCGGCCGATTCCCACGAGGCAGGGCGCCTCCTCTCTCGCTATGGCGGGATCCTTGGGGTTGCGGAGGTTGACTACGAAGGCGCTCAAGAGGCCCTGGGGCGAGCGATCGCCATCGCGAGGCGTGAGGGGGACGTGGCTTTGGAGGTGCAGACCCGGTCTAATGCCGCTGTTGTGAGCGGCAATCACCTTCGCCCGCAAGAGAGCGTAGACAATGGACTGCGGGCCATCGAACTCGCCACGATTGATCAAAACCCCTACGCTGACGCGGTTTATCGAATTATGATTGCGCTCAATTTACTTAATATGGGTGATCTTCATGGGGCCCGTCACCACGCTTTTGTCCTGCGAGACCTGGCGGAGAGGCGAAGCACTCCCCGGCAGATTGCTAGTAACAGTTTTATGCCAATCTCGTTCCTGTCGTCCCTTGAGGGCAACTGGAAAGAAGGCCGTGAATATAGCGACCGAGGCCTGGCGCTGTCACCTCTAAGTCCGCAACTATTAGCGGTCCGAGCTCTGTTGGAACATGAGGCGGGGGAGTCCGCCCAAGGAGAAGTCTACCTAGAGAGGCTCCTTGAGGCGATGCGCCGGGCCGGGCCACTTCAATTGACCGCGTCTGCAAGGACGTGTATCGCCATACCCACAATAGCCCGCATCACCGGTGCCCCCGACCGCTTGGAAATAGCCGAGGCAGCCGCCGAGGCGATTCTCTCAGAACAGTCTGTTAGTCCTCTTAACGCCATGTGCGCCAGGACCGGGTTGGCCCTGCTGGCCGTGCAGAAGGGAGACGAGTCTGCGGCGAAGGAGCATTATGCCCATCTTCTTGGGCAGCGAAACACGCTGTTATGGGCGGCATCATTGATCGACCGCCTTCTCGGCCTCCTGTCCCAAACCATGGTTAACCTGGACCAAGCGGCTCCCCACTTCGAAGAGGCGCTGGCCTTCTGCCGCAAAGCGGGTTACCGTCCCGAATTGGCCTGGACCTGCCACGACTACGCCAATATGCTAATTCAGCGCAGCGCGGAGGGCGACCGCGCCAAGGCTATGTCCCTGCTGGACGAGTCACTCGCCATCTCCAGCGAGTTGGGCATGCGGCCTCTTGTGGAGCGGGTCAAGGTCCTGCAAGAAAACGCTGAGACCCAGCCAGTCCGGACGCCCGCTTACCCCGACGGCCTAACCCAACGCGAAGTCGAAGTCCTGCAGTTGATCAGCGGCGGCAAGACCGACCGGGAGATCGGCGAAGAACTCTTCATCAGCGTCAAGACCGTGGGCAACCACGTAAGCAACATTCTCAACAAGACCAACACCGCCAACCGGACCGAGGCCGCCACCTACGCCGCGCGCCACGGCATTGAGGCAGGCTCCGAATCCGGCTGATTCTCCGTTCTCAAAGCTCCCACCACATCATTCCTCTCCCCTTCATCGGCCTTTAGAGGCTATTTAAAAACTTGTAGCCCTGCCTTTGGGTCCTTCGACAAGCTCAGGACGAACGGAACAGACACCTCCCTCCGTTCGTGGTGAGCTTGTCGAACCACATTTTGAAATAGCCTCTAGCTGTCTGGACCCTGTGACGCCTGTCCCAAACCGCCTATAGGGAGGTCTCCCTATTGCCTCCGGTCTAACCCGGATTTTCCCGGTTTCCAAAGATAAGGAACCTCCCCCATGTGCCGTCCTCCGCCTCCCTACTACGATGACGTCACGATAAATTTTCGAGGTGAGGCAATCATGACGACAGCAAACAACATCCAGATGGCAACCCTAAAAGAGGCAAACGGCGATATTAAGGAGGCAGGCAAAATGACTAACGAGAACAACATCCATGGACCAAAATCTCTGGTTTCCACCTTCATAAGGACCAATCGCGCCATTCTCGCCGGACTGTTGATCGGCGGAATGATCGCGGCGGCATCCATGCTCCCCGGCAACGCTTCGGCGGACACCCCGGCGAGACCGGTTGGCGATCCCGAAGCGGCAGCGAAAATAACCCACACGTTCGACATGGACCTCCTGGACCCGGGGTTCTACGACGCCAAATTAGTCCGCTCCAGCAGCACGGCTAACGTCATCGACATGGACCTGCTCGACCCAGGGTTCTACGACGCCAAGGTTATCCGCGCCAGCAACACGGCAAACGTGTTCGATATGGACCTCCTGGACCCGGGGTTCTACGACGCCAAATTAGTCCGCACCTCCTCAGTTTGGGAGAGCCCTGGCTTCGACCCTTACGAGGACGTGGCAGCCAAGTTGGTCCGTACCAGCAGCACGGCTCACTCATTCGACATGGACCTCCTTGACCCCGGAGTCTACGACGCCAAATTAGTCCGAACCTCCTCAGTCTGGGAGAGCCCCGGCTTCGACCCTTACGAAGACGTGGCAGCCAAGTTGGTCCGTACCAGCAGCACGGCTAATGTCATCGACATGGACCTGCTTGACCCAGGCTTCTACGACGCCAAGGTTATTCGGTCCGGTAACTCAGCACCCGGGTTCGACATGGACCTCCTTGACCCCGGTATCTACGACGCCAAATTAGTCCGAACCTCCTCAGTCTGGCAGAGCCCTGGCTTCGACCCTTACGAGGACGTGACATCCAAGTTGGTCCGCTCCAGCAGCACGGCTAATGTCATCGATATGGACCTACTCGACCCAGGCTTCTACGACGCCAAGGTTATTCGGTCCGGTAACTCAGCACTCGGGTTCGACATGGACCTGCTTGACCCAGGGTTCTACGACGCCAAGGTTATCCGCACCAGCAGCACGGCTGATGTCATCGACATGGACCTGCTTGACCCAGGGTTCTACGACGCCAATGTGGTCCGCACCTCCCCGCGCTGGCAGGGCCTCCACGAAGACAACATTATCTAACGGGCGGGCCTTGCCTCGACCCCGCGCGTCTCAGCCCCGGCCCTTGTGGCCGGGGCATTCTTTGTCCAATCGCCACCGGCCAATAGGTCCGGCGCCTGTTCCAACCCCTGTGGCTGTTAAATCCGCAGGTGCGGTATACTGTCGGGAGCAGCTTTGCTGCCTCCGTAGTTCCCCTGAAATGCCGGTATCCGAGCGCAACCCATAGGAGAGCGGAGTCCATGGCCACCACGACTAAGCTGGGCGCCTTCAGCCGCATCGTCGACGTGGACGCCGGCGCCATCAGCCGCGAGATCTTCGTCAACGAAGACATCTACCGGCAGGAGCAGGAACAAGTATTCGCCCAGGCGTGGCTGTTCGTGGGCCACGAGAGCCAGATAACCAAGCCTGGAGATTACTTCGTTTCCTCCATGGGCGAGGAGTCGGTGATCCTGTGCCGGGACCGCGAGGACCGGATACAGATCTTTCTCAACTCATGCCGGCACCGCGGGATGAAGGTCTGCCGCTATGACGAGGGCAACACCCCCGTTTTCTCCTGCCCGTACCACGGCTGGAGTTATGCCACCGACGGTGAACTGGTGGGCGTTCCTTATTTTAAAGACGCCTACAAAGAGACCCTGGACAAGTCCGAGTGGGGCCTGATCAAAGTGCCCCAGATGTATAACTACAAGGGAAGCATCTGGGCCACCTGGGACAAGAACGCGCCGCCCTTCCTGGACTACCTGGGCGATATGAAGATGTTCTTGGACCTGGCCCTGGACGGCCGCGACGGTAGCGAGGGCGGCTCCGAGGTCCTGGGCGGCGTCCAGAAATGGACCATGCCCAGCAACTGGAAGTTCGCCGCCGAGAACTTCGCCGGAGACGGCTACCACAACATCAGCCACCGCTCGGTAGACATGGTGGGCATCGGCCCCAGCGGACGGGGACGGCGGGACGACGCCGAGGTTTTGCCCGGCCGCCGCCTGAATGTCTCCTTCCCGGACCTGGGCCACGCCGCCGTGGTCGATATGCTGCCGGCGGATCTGCCCCAGGTCGCCACCTACTCCAACAAACAGGTGTTGGAAGATTATTTCCGTGAGCAGGAATCCAAAAGACGCGCCAGTTTGGGGGACCGCCCCAACCTCATCGGCATGGTGGGCACGGTGTTCCCCAACATGTCCTACCTGGCCCGCCAACCCCGCTCCATCGCCATGTGGCACCCCAGGGGGGTCAACTCAACCGAGGCCTGGCGGTGGTTCTTGATCGACAAGGGCACCCCGGACGAGGTCAAGGAGGTACTGCGCCACTACTACATCCGCTACTCCGGCCCCGGCGGGATGACCGAGCAGGACGACATGGAGAACTGGAACTACGCCCATAACGCCAGCAAAGGGATCATCGCACGCCGGACCCCCTACAACTACGAGATGGGCATCGGCCATATCCAGAATGACACCGGGCTGCCCGGCGTGGTCACCGAGCGCATCTGTGAGGAGAACGCGCGGGGCTTCTACCGTCGTTGGGCCGCCATGATGGACGCCAAAGGTTGGGATGACCTGGCGCCCACGGGCAAAGCCCGGTCTAACGGCAACGGACGCGGCAAAAAGAGATAATCCACCCCTGTGTAACGACATTGGCGGCGCCAAATCATTCAATCTGGAGAGAGCAATATGGCCAGCGTAACGCAACTTGGATACGTGGGACTGAGCGTAAGCAACGTGGAGGAGTGGGAGCACTTCGCCACTGAGCTCTTGGGATTGCAGAGCAACGGCATCGATTCCGACGGCAATCTGTCGCTGCGGATGGACGAATACAGCCAGCGCTTCATCATCCAGCCCACCGGCAAGGACGACATCGGTTTCGTTGGCTGGCAAGTGACCGACGAACCCGCCCTAAGAGAGATGGCGGAGCAACTGCGGGAGGCCGGAATAGAGGTCACCGAGGGCACCGACGACGAAACCAAATCACGCCGGGTCGAGGGGTTCGTCAAGTTTGACGACCCTGAGGGCACTCCCAGCGAGATCTTCTACGGCCCGCCCATCAGCTTCGACCGGCCCTTCAACTCGCCCCGCGCCATCTCCGGTTTCGTGACCGGCGAGCAGGGCATGGGGCACGTGGTCCTCCACGTTGAAAACCTGGACCGGACCGTCAAGTTCTACCGCGACGTGTTGGGCATGAAGATCAGCGACTTCATCCGCAACCTGGCCTTCTTCCACTGCAACCCGCGCCACCACTCGCTGGCGTTGATCGAGTCCAAAGCGCCCAAAAGGCTAAACCATTTCATGATCCAGACCCAGTCCATGAACGACGTGGGCACCACCTACGACATGGTGCTGGACCAAGAGATGCCCCTGACCCGGGGCCTGGGCCGGCACACCAACGACCACATGACGTCCTTCTACATGAAGACCCCGTCAGGGTTCGACGTCGAGTACGGCTGGGGCGCCCGCACCGTGGACGACGCCACCTGGCAGGTGCAGCGCCACGAGAAGGGCAGCATCTGGGGCCATCGCCCCCCAGTAGCCAAAGCCGCCGCCAGATAGCCCCACGGAGCGTTAGATGCAACTCGGTTACATCGGCACGGGGACCATGGGCAACCCCATGGCCAAGGCCCTCATCGAGGCGGGACACACGGTCACCGTCCATGACCTGCGCCGCGAGTCGGCCACCAACCTATGCGAGATGGGCGCCAACTGGGCCGACAGCCCCCGGGAGTTGGCCGCGGCCAGCGAGGTGGTGTTCACCTCCCTGCCCGGCCCGGTGGAAGCCGACCAGGTGCTCACCGACCCGGATTCCGGCATACTGGCGGGACTGAAACGTGGGGGCGTGTGGATCGACACCACCACCAACTCGCCTACGGTGATTCACCGGTTGGCCGACATCTGCCAGCAGCGCGGCATCGAGATGCTGGACTCGCCGGTCAGCGGCCGGATACCCAACATGACCATGATGGTCGGCGGCGACCCCGCCGTTTTCGAGAAACACCGTCCGGTGCTGGAGACCATGGGCAAAGATGTCATCTACGTGGGAGAGACCGCCTCCGGCTGCACGGCCAAGCTGGTTACCCAATACCTGGGTTACTCCAACTTCGTGGCCGGCGTTGAAGGCATGCTCATCGGGGCCAAGGCCGGGCTGGACATGGACATCCTAGCCAAGCTTATCCCCATCAGCGCGTCGGCCAGCGGCGTCATGAACCGGTCTCTGGAAGTGCTCCTTGACGGCACATTCGCCTCCAACGGAACGTTGGACATCGTGGCCAAGGACCTGCACCTAGCCTGTCAGTTGGCCCGGGACGTGCAGGCGCCGTCCCGCATCGGCGACATCGTAGACGACGTGCTCCAACGCGCCCAAGCCCAGGGTTGGGGTCAAGAGGGGTACCCCATCGTCGCTAAAGTCCTGGAACAGATGGCTGGCGCGGACATCCGCTCCAAGTCAAAGGCCTAATCGAGGAAGACGGCTCCGCACAGACCAAGCAATTAAAAGGACTGCACGAGGAAGATAACTTCGCCCAGATTGAGGAGGCGACCCGACATGGCAACCGCCCGCAAGACCCGCACCATGAACGGCCAGGCAAACGGACAAATAGGCCGCATGGTCGACCTGGACGCCGGCACCATCAGCCGGGAGGTCTTCGTCGACCCCGAGATATACGCCCAAGAGCAGGAGCAGCTTTTTGCCCGTGCCTGGCTGTTCATCGGACACGAGAGCCAGATCGCCAAGTCCGGTGACTTCTTCGTGTCTTCCATGGGCGAAGAATCGGTGATCCTCTGCCGCGACCGTCAGAACGAGATTCACGTATTCCTCAACTCCTGCGCCCACCGGGGCATGAAGGTCTGCCGTTACGACGAGGGCAACACCCCCGTTTTCTCCTGCCCGTACCACGGCTGGAGTTACGCCACCGACGGCAAGCTGGTGGGGGTCCCCTACTTCAAGGACGCCTATAAAGAGAAGCTGGACAAGTCCAAGTGGGGACTGGCGGAAGTAGCCCAGATCTGCAACTACAAGGGCGCCATCTGGGCCACCTGGGATAAAACCGCTCCCTCTTTCCTCGAGTACATCGGCGGGTACCAGACCTACCTGGACTTCCTGCTGGACACCTGGGACGGGGCCGGTGGGGAGACGGAGGTCTTCGGCGGCGTCGAGAAATGGATCATACCCTGCAACTGGAAGTTCCCCGCGGAGAACTTCATCGGCGACCGCTACCACAACATCAGCCACCGTTCGGTGGACTTGGTGGGGTTTGGCCCCAGCGGCAGCGGACGGCGCGACAACCAAGAACGGGAAGGGGCCACCGCCCTGGACATCTCCTTCCCGGAACGGGGTCACGGAACCCTCGCCTTCCTGCGGCCCGACGACGAGATCTTACCCGGCTACCAACACTCCAAGGTCGTCTCGGAGTATTTCGCCCACTGCGAGGCCGAGCGCCGCAAGAACTACGGACAGTGGTCCCGCCTGGTCCCCGGACCCGGCACACTGTTCCCCAACATGTCCTACCTGCCGCGCCAGCCGCGCACTATCTCCGTCTGGCACCCCCGCGGCCCCAACAGCCACGAGGCCTGGCGGTGGTTCCTGATCGACAAGAACGCCCCGGCCGAGGTCAAAGAGTTCCTGCGCCACTATTACATCAGCTACTCCGGCCCCGCTGGTCTTACCGAGCAGGACGACATGGAAAATTGGAACTACGCCCACAACGCCAGCCAAGGGGTCATCGCCCGGCGGCACCCCTACAACTATCAGATGGGCATGGGCTTCGACGCCCCGCCGGTGGACACCGACGGCCTGGATATGCCCGGCCAGATCCGGAACGTGACCGCGGCCAAGGCGACCGAACAGAACCAGCGCGGCTTCTACCGGCGGTGGTCCGAATTCATGAGCGCCCCAGACTGGGACGCCCTGGCCACCTGGCGCAACGGCAAATCTCAATAATTAGGTCCGAAAATTGGTCCCGGCGGCCCCTTCGACAAGCTCAGGGTGAGCGGATTTGCTGATTCAAATGGTTGTTTCAGTTCCGCTCAAGGTGGTTTTGGTTCCGCTCATGGTGAGCCCGTCGAACCACCGGTTCCGAAAAGTCGAATAGCATCGCACGAAATACCAGGCCATCACGGAGGCCCAGCGTAATGACAACCACCGAGTTAAACATCGCCCATCTGCTGCTCAAGGAGGAGATTCAGGAGTTCCTCTTTCAAGAAGCCGAGTTGCTGGACGAGCGGAAGTTCGAGGAGTGGCTGGACCTGCTCACCGACGACATCCGCTATTGGATGCCCATGCGCCGCAACGTCAAATTCGGCGAACTGGACCGGGAGTTCACCCGCGAGGGCCAGGACATCAACTGGTTCGATGAGGGCAGGGACACCCTGGAACGCCGGGTGAAACAGATACTCACCGGCGTCCACTGGGCGGAGGAGCCCCTCTCCCGCATCTGCCACTTCGTAACCAACGTGCAACTCCTGAACGTGACGCCGTCGGCCTCCGACCCCACCGAAGTGTCGGTGAAGTGCCGGTTCCTGGTCTACCGCAACCGGGTGCAGACCGAGACCGACTTCCTGATCGGCAAGCGGGAAGACACCCTCAGAAAGGTGGAAGGGGCCTGGAAGATCGCCCAGCGAAAGATAATCTTGGACCAGAACGTTCTCCTGGCCAAGAACCTGACCTTCTTTTTCTAAGAGACACCAAAATCCGAGACAGACTACGACCGGTCTCTATCGGATGCACACCGGAGAGAGGTATTGAGATGGCTGAAGTAGTAAACCTGATGCTTCTGGAAACCGGCGTCAAAATCGCCACCACCGCTGGGGCCACGGTCGAGGTGGTGGAAAACCCCAAAGACGGCGTCTGGGTTTTTGCCAAGTATCTGAGTTGCCCCGACGACCCGTCCCTGGAAGGGACCGAAGACATGTTCTTCGCCCAGGACATCGTGGAAGTGCTGGACTAATGACGAACTCCCTCTCTGCCCGGCCGAGCCACGAACAACTGAGCGAAGCCTTCCAGGCCGGTTTCGATTCCATCGACGACGGCGACGGCTTCTATTTGGGGTTCCAATCCTCTTTGGAGAACCACGGATTTGGTAAACGGGATGATATCCCCTGCACCTGCTCGGACAACGGCGCCCACGGCCACCTGCCGGAGTGCCGGTGGGTCAAAGCCTGAACACTAATTGACGAACGGAAAAGAGGGGGCTGTCTTCTGACGTGTGAAGACCAGCCAATGACGTAGGGGCACGGTCCCGATGGAATCGGGATGCCCCTACGTCATATCACGCCATCTCCGCCGTTCATCCCCCGAAGAGGTCCAGCGCGTTCTGGCGGCAGATGCGGTCCTTGTCCGCCTGGTCTAGGCCGATGTTATCCACGGCGTCCATCAGGCCGCCGCTCATGGCCGCCCAGACCCAGTCCGAACCCAAGAGCACGTGTTCCGGTCCGGCCAGGTCCAGCAGCAACCGCAGCGAGCGGGGGTTAACCGTGACCGTGTCGTAGTAGAGCATGGACATGTACGCTTCGGGCCCGCCCCGTTCCAGTTCCGTCACCTTCTCCATGCCCCTGCGGTAGGCCACGTCCAGCCGGCCGATTTGGTAGGGCAGGAACCCCCCGCCGTGGCAGAGCATCAGCTTCAACCTGGGATGGCGGTCCAGAAGCCCGGAGTGGATCAGCTTGGCGGCCAAGATGGTAGTGTCCAGGGTTCTTCCCAGGCTGAAGGCCAAATAACTGGGTCCAATCTGGGGCCATTTGCTGTGGGAAGCCCCGTGGAGCATCACCGGCACGTCCAATTCTTCCGCGGCGGCCCACAAAGGCTCCAAGCTCGGGTCGGCCACGTCGATGTCGGCGGGGTCGCTGGGCAGCATGGTCCCCAGCATCCCCAGCGTCTTCACCGCGTACTCCAACTCCCGGGCCGCGCGTTCGCCGTCCCGCATGGGCACCGCCGCAATGGTCCTGAAGGCCCCGCCGCTGTCCTTGACCGTCTGCACCATGTGCTCGTTCAACAACCGCACCCAGTCGGCCTCTTTCTCCGGAGGAAGTGTGTACCCCTGGATATCCAGCCAAGCGGCCAGATATTGGGACCCCACTCCCTGTTCCCGCATCCAGGCGGACCGGGTCTCCGTCTCGGACAGACTGCCGCCCGCCGCCCGTAGGGTGGGTAGACCGGGAAAGGTCAGGGCGTGGCCGGAGTCGGTCTCTTCGACTTCCACACCGAAGGTCTTGGCCGACTTCTGGGCCTCTTTCAGGAAGCTCAACGGCGCGATGTGGGCGTGGACATCGATAAATCCCTGGGGGGATCCCTCGGGCGTGTTCTGGGCCATGGCTCCTCCATCGGGGGGTTTATTGGTCGAGTCTCGCGCGCCTGAGGATATATTCGGAGAGCGCCGGCGTCAAGGTTCCTCAGAATCTGGTAGTGTATTAGTTTGACTTGCTTTCAGCTACGAGGACTTTACGCCGCCACTCGACCCACGCCACCATCCGATCCCACTCGTCCCAATCGATGGTGGATGTTGTCCATCGATGGCTAGTGGCCTCTAAGGCAACATTGATCCCACGGGTGCTTATTTCTAAGGTAATATCGTGGAGGGTATTGCGGGTAGTTTGGACGTTAGGTCCAATGCGCACCATCACATGTACCTCTTTACCGTTGTTATTGGGTCTGGCATAATGGGACTATGCCAGAACGCTCAAGCAAACGCAAGAAACGGGACCATGACGCCAGTGTGACGGCCTTCCGCGTTGTTCAAGAGGCGACCGAAGAACCGGAAGAAGCTGACAGCCCGCCTGAAATTACCCCAGAAGAACGCCATGCGGCGGCGGTGGCTCTTGGAAGATTAGGCGGCAGAAAAGGTGGGAAAGCTAGGGCCGCGAAGCTGACACCGGAACAGCGGAGTGCGATTGCGAAGAAGGCTGCTCAGGCTCGCTGGTCAAAGAGAACCTGACCACCATATACAGTAGACCAGGACTATTTCACGGCAGCAAACCACAACACTTGCTGGAACAAAGGTTCTTATGTTAGAATTTGGCGGTAAGCACAAAAAAACGACCTGTTCGAGAGGTCGTTAATTTGGAGAAGACGATGCGCCCGCTCTAGTTCTAACTCTCCTAGAGTTTAGCGTAGTACCCTAACTTTGTCAATGAGCAGGGGTCCGTCTTTGAGACGGACCCCTCTTTTTGTGTGGACCGGGTTGAGGCCCCTATAGCTTGTGATAGGGCGGTGGGGCAGTCGGTAGGTCGAGCCTCTTTACCCAGGGTATCTTACTACATGGACTAACGTAATGCCTGTAACTGGAAAGCGATACGATTTCACCAAAACCAACGTGGATCGGGCTCCCCTAGATCACGGGGTTTACGTCCTGTTTGTCGGGAATGAGACCATCTATATTGGTCGCGCGTCCGGCACTGGCGTGACACTCCGCAGTAGGCTTCAAGAGCACCAGCGAGGGGATGAGGGGCCTTGTACGAAACAAGCCGCCACCTACAGCCGGGAATCTCACGAAGATGCGGCGGCGCGAGAGTTGGAACTATACAGAGAGCATGTCGCTACACATGGTCGTCCGCCTCGTTGCAATGATCGGGTTCCGCCTGGTCGTTAGGCAAGTCGCAGAGGTCGGTGAGGGCAACCCCCGCACCGGCCTCTTCCCCAAGATAATTAAATATGAACTCTCGATTGCCACACGGGAGATTCCCGAACAATCGGAGACGTGAGGTCTTGCCGTCGGGGCTGACTGCAAATTGAATCGTCAACCCTGAAATCGGGTCTTCAATGAGTTGCTCTACAATGCGTAATTCCCGTGCGTTCTGTCTCAGAATTGCCATATGAATAGGCTCCTAAATGACTGTGTATTGCTTGACAATGCTTGAGCGGTAAGATATAATTTAGTCATTATGAATAGATTGACGATTGATCGGCAGGCTCAGGTTGTTAAAGCCCTTTGTGAGGGTAATTCTATTCGTTCGACCGCCCGTATGACAGATGTTGCCGTCAATACGGTGGTCAAATTGCTTTGCGAAATCGGTTCCGTATGCCTCGATTATCAAGATAATATCATGCGGGACTTATCATGTCAGAGGTTGCAGGTCGATGAAATTTGGTCTTTTGTCTTCTCCAAGGCCAAGAACGTACCGAAAGAACACCAGGGCGAATTTGGTTACGGCGATGTCTGGACGTGGACGGCGATAGATGCCGACACCAAGTTAATTCCGTGTTGGCATGTCGGTGGGCGGACCGCAGAGGATGCCTTGGATTTCATGGCGAATTTGCGCTCCCGGCTGAGTAATCGCGTCCAATTAACCACGGATGGGCACAAGCCGTACCTAGAGGCCATAGAGGGCGTTTTCGGCGCTGATGTGGACTACGCGATGCTTCAGAAGATATACGGGCACCAATCGACCGAGGGGCAACGCCGCTACAGTCCGGCAGAGTGCCTTGGAGCCAGTACCCATGTAGTCACCGGATCACCCGATAACGCCCACATTTCCACGTCATTTGTTGAACGCGCCAACTTAACCATGAGAATGAGCATGAGGCGGTTTACGAGGCTTACCAACGGATTTTCAAAGAAACTTGAGAATCATATGCACGCCATCGCTTTGCATTTCGCGTTCTATAATTTCTGCCGCCCACACAAGACTCTGAGCAAGCCATATCAGCGGACACCGGCAATGGCGGCTGGACTAACTGATCATGTTTGGACCGTCGAAGAATTGCTTGGATTGCTTGACCGTTCAAACTAATACACTACCCAGAATCTGTATAATGGGCGGAAAATCCCCCCGGCCGACCGGCACGCACACCATTGGAGGACTCACTATGCCTGATCGCAAAGACGGCGGCGACGCCATTCTCGAGGCCCTGCGCAAGCTCGACGTGGACTACATCATATCCTCGCCCGGCTCCGAGTGGCCGTCGGTGTGGGAGGCTTTGGCCAAGCAGGCCGTCAACGAAGAGCCCGGACCCAAGTACATCAACTGCTGGCATGAGACCCTGGCGGTGGCCATGGCCCAAGGCTACACCAAGATGACTGGCCGGATGCAGGCGGTGCTGCTTCACGCGGGAGTGGGCGTGCTCCAGGGTTCCATGGGCATCCACGGCGCCCTGCACGGCGAGGTGCCCATGCTTGTTTGCTCGGGTGAGTCAACCACCTACGGCGAGGCTGACGGCTTCGACCCCGGTCCCCAGTGGCTGCGCAACTTGAGCATCGTGGGCGGGCCCAACCGCTTGGTGGAATCGATCACCAAGTTCAGCAGCCGCGTTACCAGCGCTGAGGTGCTGTATGAAACTGTCAGCCGCGCTGGAGAGATGGCCCAGCGCACTCCCAAAGGTCCGACCTTCCTGAACATCCCCATGGAAGTGATGCTGGAAGAGTGGACCCCGCCCGCCGGGATCAAGAACAAGCCCCAGGCCCCCAAGACCCAGCCCGAGTCCTCCGCCATCACACGCGTGGCGGACCTGATAGCCCAGAGCAAGAACCCGGTGATCGTGGCCGACTCCTCGGGGCGGAGCGCCGAGGGTTTCAACGCCTTGGTGGCCCTGGCTGAGACCCTGTCCATCCCGGTCTTTGAGTCCGATGGGCCCTCGTACGGCAATTTCCCCAAGAGCCACCCACTGCACAACGGCTACGACCTGAAGGCCAGGATGGGCGAGTTTGACCTGTTCTTGGTGGTGGGCAACCGCGCGCCCTGGTATCCGGCCAGTGCCGGCCCCGCCAACGCCACCGTGGTGATCATCGACGAGAACCCCTTAAAAGACTACATGGTGTACCAAGACCTGGGAGCGGACCATTACCTGGAGGGCGACCTGCCACTCACGCTGCAACTGTTGACCGAGGCCGTTGGGTCAAATGGCGTCAAGGCCAACGGCCACGCCGGAAACGGGGCCGTGTGGGAGAAGTACCGGGCTATCAGCGACGGGGCCGCCGACGCCAGTCCCATCGACCCCGGCGTACTCTGTAACGCCTTGAGCGAAGCCATGCCCTCCAACACCGTCTACATCGACGAGACCATCGTCCACCGGCCCCAGATACTGCGCCGGATCAACTGGGACAACCCCCAGAGTTACCTGCGTACCACCGGGGGACTGGGACAGGGACTTGGCAACGCGTTGGGCGCGAAACTGGCGTTTCCCGACCGCCCGGTGGTGGCCCTCATGGGCGACGGCGCGCTGTTGTACAACCCGATCACGCAGGCTTTAGGCGTGGCCAGGGAGAGCAGCCTGCCCATCATGATCGTGGTGTTCAACAATGCCAGCTATGCGGCCATGAAGCGGCTGCACCTGTCCTTCTATCCCGACGGTGAGGCCGCCAAGTCCGGCATCTTCCACGGCGTGCACATACCCGGCCCCGACTATCAAGAACTGGTAACCCCCTTCGGCGGCCACGGAGAGCGGGTGGAAGACCCCAAACGGCTGCAAGGGGCAATCAAAGACGGCCTGGCCGCCGTCGCCGAAGGCCGGGTGGCAATCTTGGACGTGGTCCTGTCCGGTTAAGCGGGGAAACCACCCTTGATCGGACTTATCGAACCAGGGCCAACGCGGACAAAGCCTCACCGGAGATCGTTTAAAACCGCGAAAGGCTAAACGGTTCCAACGGTGCTGCGTTCCCGTCCAATAGATACTGGGCCATCAATTCGGCGGTGCCGGGGCTAAGCATTACGCCCACGGCGTCGTGTCCCGCCGCGATGCTGAAGCCTTCGATTTCAGGCATTGGTCCCAACACCGGCATGCCATCTGGGGTGGCCGGTCTCACCCCGGCCCGGCCGGAGATGAATTCGGCGTCGGCCAGGCTGGGGAAGCTCAGGGTAGCCGCGGCAATCAGTTGGCTGACTCCGCCGGCGGTTACTAGTTCGTCGAACCGGCCCTCCTCCCGCGTGGCGGCCACCAGCACGGTTCCGTCCAACCTGGGCACCACGTAGCCTTCAAAATTTCGGACCGGTGAACGCGGCAGGAAGCCGGGCTTTCGCAGTAGGATTCTTTCTCCCTTGACCGGCCGCACCGGGATCGCCGGGGAATCAGGGTCTTGGGCCTCCGGCAGCCACCTGGCGGGTATCCCGCTCCACGGTCCGGCGGCCAGCACCACCTGTCCGGCGTCTATTCCGCCTGCCGGCGTGTCAACCCCGGTTACCCGGCGTCCCCGGCGCCGAAGGCCCAAGACCTCGGTTCCCTGGTGAAACTGGGCGCCCAGCCGGCCCGCGGCGTGAACCAAAGAGTCGACCAGCCGCTGGCCGCGGACGTATCCTTCCCTGGGAGAAAACACGCCGCCCAAGACCGCCGGACGGACCTCAGGCTCCCGCTGGGCCACTTGGGCCGGGTCCAGCCAAGCCACATCCAGCCCCAATTCGCTCTGCCAGACCAGATTACGGCGCAGATCGTCAACCTGGTCTTCGGTGAAAGCCAGCTTGAGCACCCCGGTCTGCCGGAACTCGGGGTCGATACCGGCTGCGGACAACTCCGCGGCCAATGGCGGGAAGAGCTCCAGACTGCGCATGCCCAAGCGCCACATGGGCTCGACCGCCGGGTCCACGTGCCAAAGCGGCGAAATCACCCCCGCCGCCGCCCCGGACGCGCCTCCGCCGAACCTACTCCGCTCCAGCACCGTGCATTGCACGCCCTGCTTGGCCAACTGGTAGGCGATGGAGCAGCCCACCACCCCACCGCCGATTATCACTACGTCCGCCGTCTTGGGTAGCATGGGTCATGGCCTCTGGAGAGAGATTGGAGCGAGTGTAATAACGCCCCAGGCGGGTGTCAACAAAGCCAAGAAGTTGCTACCCGTCTATCCCTCTGGTACGCTTCCGAAAGCTAAACGCGGAAGCTGAACACGGGAGTGAATCCCCTTGACCCAGACATCTGTCGCCAACGCCGACCTGTTCGTCACCTGCATCGTCGACCAGTTCTATCCCGAGGTCGGTGTCAGCGTGGTCAAGGTCCTGCGGCGGCTGGGGGTCAACCTGGGCTTTCCCAAAGACCAGACCTGCTGCGGCCAGCCCGTCTACAACACCGGGTTCCACCGGGAGGCCCGCACCCTGGCCAAGCGGGTTCTGGAACAGTTCGAAAAAAGCGAGTACGTGGTGGTCCCATCGGGTTCCTGCGCCGCCACCTTGCGTGTCTTCTATCTGGAGTTGTTCGCCGACGATCCCGAACTGCTGACGGAGGCCAAGGCCCTGGCCGCCAAGACCTACGAGTTCTCCGAGTTCCTGGTGAAGGTGCTGGAGGTGGAGGACGCCTCCCTTTGCGGGGCCAACTACCAAGGAACGGCCACCTATCACCCCAGTTGCCATCTGCTCCGGGAGCTGGGTGTCAAAGAAGAACCCCATAAGCTGCTACGCTCGGTGCCGGGACTTGAGGAGATAGAATTGGAAGGAGCGGAGGTCTGCTGCGGTTTCGGCGGCACCTTCTCCGTGAAATTCCCCCACATCTCAGAGGGAATGGTCGCCGACAAGATTGCCAACGTGCAGGCCAGCGGCGCCGAAACCTTGGTGTCCTGCGACATGAGCTGCCTGATGAACATCGGCGGGGCGCTGAACCGTCAGGGTTCGAACGTGAAGGTCCGGCACCTGGCCCAGATACTGGACGCCGACTCCCAATAACCTCGGTTAAAAACCGAGACCAAAAACCAAGGGGGACCAAGCCCATTGCCCGAGATAAAGACACAGGATTTTTCCGCCGCGTCGGTCAAGGCCATGCTGAATCCCCAGTTGCAACGGGCGTTGAACCGCGTGGGTTCCGGGTTCGACGTGGCCCGCCTGAGCGCCATCGAGGAAGTGACTCCCGAGGTGTGGGATAGGTGGCGGCAGGAGGCCCGGGACATCAAGGTCCACACCATTGAGCACCTGGACTATTACCTGGACCTGCTCCACACCAACGTCACCGCCGCCGGAGGGCACCTTCATTTCGCCAAGGACGCCGACCAGGCCAACGAGATAGTCGCCCATATCGCCCGCACCCGGAACGTCAAGGTCGCCACCAAGAGCAAGAGCATGGTGTCCGAGGAACTGGGCCTGAACCCGGTCCTGGAATCCATGGGAGTGGACGTTTACGAGACCGACCTGGGCGAGTACATCATCCAACTGGCCGACGAGACGCCCTCCCATCTGGTGGCCCCGGCGCTGCACAAGTCCAAAGAGGACGTGGCCGAGCTATTCACCGAGAAGCTGGGGATTCCCTACGACGACGACATCTACCACATGGCCGCCACGGCCCGGACGGTGCTGCGGGACAAGTTCATGGAGGCCGACCTGGGCATTAGCGGGGCCAACTTCGTGGTGGCCGAGACCGGCTCCCTGGTGATCATCACCAACGAAGGCAACGGCCGTCTCTGCACCTCAGCCCCCCGAATACACATCGGCATAACCGGCATGGAGAAGGTGATTCCGTCCATGCAGGACCTGTCTGTCTTCCTCCGGCTGCTGCCCCGTTCCGCCACCGGCCAGCGCATCACCAGCTACGTGAGCATAATCACCGGCCCACGGCGAGACGACGACGAGGACGGCCCCGAGGAATTCCATCTCGTCCTGGTGGACAACGGCCGCTCCCGGTTGTTGGCCGACCCGGCTTTGCGGGAGTCGCTCTACTGCATCCGCTGTGGGGCCTGTTTGAACATCTGCCCGGTCTACCAGCGGGTGGGCGGCCACGCCTACGGTTGGGTCTATCCCGGCCCCATCGGCGCGGTGGTCTCGCCGATGTTGGTCGGTCTGCCCAAGGCCAAAGAACTGCCCCAGGCCTCGAGTCTTTGCGGGGCCTGCCGGGAGGCCTGCCCCATCAAGATTGACATCCCCAGGATGCTCTTAGACCTAAGAAAGAAGACCGCCGAGAGCCCGGACAAATCCCAGCGTTCCGCGCCCCAGATCGAACGGACCATGGCACGGCTCTACGCCGGGTTGATGAGCCGTCCCCGCCTGTTGCGCGTGGCCGTTGGATTCGGGCGTTTCCTCCAGAAACTGGAGCGCGTGATGCCGTTCTCGCCTCTGACCAAAGATCGGAAATGGATCAGAAATGCGCCCCTGCCGCCCCTGTCGAAATGGACCCGGTCCAGAGACCTGCCCACTCTGCCCAAGCAGACCTTCCACGAAATTTGGGAAAAGGAGTTGTCCGGTGGCCCAAGAGACCGCTCCTGAGTCCGGCTCCCCGCTGGGAACCCCGAAAGCGGAATTCCTTCAGTCCGTGCGCCAAGCCTTGGGCCGCGCCGAGGGCCCGCCAGACCAGACCTACCCGCGGCTGGCGGAGAGCGTCGCGGAGTTGGAGGAGCAGGCAACCCAGATGCGCCGCCGTCTGGAAGAAAACCTGCCCGCGCTCTTGGACAAACTAACCGACATGGCCGCCAAGGGCGGCTGGAAGGTGTACCGGGCCCCGGGGGTTGAAGAGGCCATCGGCTACATCGAGGCCCTGGCCCGTGAGTCCGGCGTCTCCAATATCGTCCGTTCCGCCCAGGCAGTCTTCGACCAAGTCCCGGTGGACGCCGCGCTCGCCAACCTGGGCCTAAAGGTAACTACCGTGGCCCGGGACGAAGCCAACCCCCGGGAGGCGCTGCGCGAGGTGATAAGGCAAGCCGACATCGGCATCACGGGGGCCGATTACGCCCTGGCCGAGACTGGGTCATTGATCATCCTGCCCCGCCGCGGGCTGAGCCGGCTGGTGTCCTTGGTCCCGCCGGTCCACGTGGCGTTGGTGCGTCCCGAAGAGGTGCTGGAGTCCCTGGACGACCTGTTCTTGTTGCGGCGGCTGGAGTATCATCAGCGGGGCGGCGAGATGGGCAGCTACCTGAACTTCATCACGGGCCCCAGCCGCACCGCCGACATCGAAATGACCATCGTGGAAGGGGTCCACGGACCCAAAGAAGTGCACATGGTCATCTTGGGTTAGTGCCCCGTTGCGCTGAGATTGGCGGATAGGGACTGACCCCCGAAAGCCGGGGAGAACCGATCCCTTTCCTCCCGCGAGGGCATTGCTTCAAAACTGTCATTCTGAGGAGCGGAGCGACGAAGAATCTCCCAATCATCACCTTGGCAGACCCTTCGCTACGCTCAGGGTGACAAATGGGTAGCATCGCTCAAACCGGAAATAAGGTGCGGCGGATAATTTTGAGGCAAAGCCCCTCGCAGGGGAAAGGTTAGGTCCGGCGAAGTCGAGACTCACGACAAAGTCGGAGATGGGGGCAGCCGCCTACTCCGCTCCCAATTATCGAAATCGAACCAACCTGCCGATAGGTGAACATACATGCCGATGCGCGTTGGATTTTCCGAGTTCCGCAAACAGATGCTGGAGCGGGACTTGAAGGCCATCGAGGAAATGATTCCCATCCTGGGTGTGGAGAAAGTGATCCTGGTTGGGGACATGGCCGCCGGGGACTACAAACCGGACACCAAGATCGAGTTGGTCATCGTCCACGACACCGAGTATTCCTTCGGACGCCGCGCCGATTTCTTCTCCTACCACCTGCCGAGTTCGGTGGAGGTAGACACCCTGGTCTACACGCCGGCGGAATTTGAGGAATTGCGGGAGAAACTGCCGGCATTGGCCAAGGCGTGCCGCGAGGGACGGGAGATATTTAATGCCTGATTATCTGGCGGAGGGCGCCCGATGGTTGCGCCAGGCCGAGCAAGACTTGGACGACGCCCGCTATCTCCGGGAAGGCGGCCGGCACAACCTGGCCTGCTTCATGGGACAACAGGCGGCGGAAAAGGCCATCAAGGCCTACCTTTACCACAAGCGGGTTGAGGACGTCTGGGGCCACTCGCTCTTGGACCTGTGCGAGGACGCCAAGCTATTCGACATGATGTTCGACACCGTGAAGTCCGAGGCCCGGCAGTTGGACAAGTACCACTACATCACCCGGTACCCGGAGTTCCTGCCCAGCGGCACCTGTTCCGAGGCCTTTGACGAGGTTGACTCGGAGCGGTCAATCGAGCTTTCCACCCAGGTTATGGGGTTCGTCAAGGAGCGGATGGTCTAGGGCTTAGGAAATCCCCCCAACCCCCCTTTATAAAGGGGGGCGAAGGGGGGATTTTTCGTTTCCCAGCAAGAACAAACGCACCGCCCGTTCCGCCGTCCCCTCCAACATCTCTCCGGTCCGGCTTAGGGCCTGCTCGAGGGTCATGACGCCGTCGGAGATGCACAGCACCGAGGCCACGCCGTGCTCGTAAAGTTCCTCGTGTCCCTCACCCAGGCTGCCCGCGAGAAGCACTGTGGGTACGCCGTGGGCCCTGGCATGCCGCGCCACGCCCACCGGGGCTTTGTCGAACACCGTGGACCGGTCGGCCCGGCCCTCTCCGGTGATCACCAGGTCGGCCCCCGCCAAATGGGAGTCGAAGTCCAGCACCTGGCAGACCATGTCGATGCCGGACTGTATCTCGGCCCCGGCGAAGGCAATCAGCCCGGCCCCAAGTCCGCCAGCCGCCCCCGCTCCGGGGATGTCTAAAACATCACGGCCCGTATCCCTTTTGACCACTTGGGCGAAGTTGAGCAGGGCGGCGTCCAGTTCGGCAACCACCTCTTTCGACGCCCCTTTCTGGGGGCCAAATATCGCCGACGCGCCCGTGGGCCCGCACAGAGGGTTGGTCACGTCGGTGGCGGCGACGATCTCCGCGCCGGCAATACGGTCCAGCAACCCCGATGTGTCGATACGGTCCAAGCGCGCCAGGGCGGCGCCTCCGGAAGGCAGGGCATTGCCGGAGGAGTCCAAGAACCTCGCGCCCAAGGCGGTGGCCATCCCGGCCCCGCCATCGTTGGTGGCGCTGCCACCCAGGCCGACGATCACCCTGCTGTAGCCCCGCTGCAATGCCTCTTTCAGGATCTCGCCGGTCCCCAAAGTGGTGGTCACCTTGGGGTTGCGCCGGCGGGCCGGCACCATGGACAACCCCGAGGCCCTGGCCATCTCGATCACGGCGGTGCGGCCGTCGCCCATGACTCCCCACTGGGCCTCCACCTGTTGGTTGATCGGCCCGGTCACCGTGCTGGTGAATATCTCGCCTCCGGTGGCGTCCACCAGGGCGTGCAGCGTCCCGTCGCCGCCGTCGGCCACGGGAAGCAACACGGTCTCAGCATCGGGAACGGCGGCTAGAACCCCCCGGGCGATGGCCTGGGCGGCTTCGAGACCGGAGATTCCTCCTTTGAATCCCTGAGGGGCGATAACTATCTTCATAAGGGTATCCGGCAAGATTGAGGCGGGTGGGAATTGAGCCTGGACCAAGGCCCATCCACAGCCCGGCCATTATACACTCCGGGATACCCATCCCAGGCGGCCTTTGTTACAATCGAAGCCGCAGGCAAAATCGCTAAACCGCTGCCTCGGAACCCAACTTGGGAAATCAACTGGGGCGCGGCTTGATTGGAGATTGCCCAATGCCCTCGAAAGAGGACCTGAAACGCCGGGCAGCGGAAATCATCGATTCCAAGGCCGATGAACTCATCGCTCTGGCCCGGACCATACTCAAGAACCCCGAACCCGGATTCCGGGAGCTCAAGACCGCCAGGCTGGTGGCCGAGAAGTTTGGCGAATTGAGACTGCAGCCCAGGAACGGGTTGGCCGTGACCGGGGTGCGGGCCGACGCCTTGGGCGGGACCGCCGGACCGACCTTGGCGATACTGGGAGAGATGGACTCTCTGATCGTCGCCGAGCATCCCCATGCCGACCCGGACACGGGCGCGGCCCACGCCTGCGGGCACCATTGCCAGATAGCCATGATGCTGGGCGCGGCCACGGCTCTCACCCAGTCCGACGTCCTGGAATCACTGTCGGGGCGCATCGCCTTCATGGCGGTCCCAGCCGAGGAATACATCGAGATCGAATTCCGGGACGGGCTGCGCCGGCAGGGAAAGATCGAGTTCCTGGGCGGCAAAGCGGAGATGGTCCGCCTGGGAGAATTCGACGACGTCAACCTGGCCATGATGCTCCACACCACCAGCAACCCCGCCGAAAAGCTGATGTGCATCAGCAACACCAACAACGGCGCGGTGGCCAAGCGCATCCAGTTCATCGGCCGGGCCAGCCACGCCGGCGGCGCCCCGCATCTGGGCATAAACGCCCTGAACGCCGCCACCATGGCCATGACCGCCATCAACTTCAACCGCGAGACCTTCCGGGACGAGGACAGCATCCGCGTCCATCCCATCATCACCAAGGGCGGCGAAGCGGTGAGCGCGGTGCCCGCCGACGTGAGGATGGAGACCTTCGTCCGGGGCCGAACCCTGGAGGCCATCATGGACGCCAACGCCAAGGTGGACCGGGCGCTGAAAGCCGGGGCCATGGCGGTGGGCGCCCAGGTCAAGATTCAGACCATTCCCGGTTACATGCCCCTGCAACAGAACAAGGCCATGGCGGAGGTATTCCGCGCCAACGCCGCCAGCTTGGTGGGAGAAGAGAACGTTGGCTACGTGGAGCACCGCACCGGCTCCACGGACATGGGCGACATCAGCCATCTGATGCCCACCATCCACCCCTATGTGGGCGGGGCCACCGGCCTTAGCCACAGCGCAACCTACGTCATAGAGGACTACGGCCTGGCGGTGATCAAGGGGGCCAAAGCCCTGGCCTACACCGCCATCGACCTGCTGGGCGACGGCGCGTCCCAGGGCAACAGCATCGTGGGAGGGCAGCGCCCGGACATGTCCGTCGGAGAATACCTGAAATTCATGCGTGGACTGGCCTCGGAAGAGCTTTTCGAGGGCGCCTAACCCATGACCACACCTACCCTTTCAGTCGAAGAGCTCAAACAACGGGCCTGCGAGACCATCGAAAAGCGCAAGGAGGAGATCGTGGGCGTGGCCCAGCAGGTGCTGGCCAACCCCGAGGCCGGGTTCCGGGAGACCAAGACCGCCCAGTTGGTCGCCCAGAAATTCCAGGAACTTGGCATCCGCTACGAGCAAGGACTGGCCCTCACCGGACTGAAGGGCCGCATTCCGGGCGGCGCCGGCCCCGGCCCCACCGTGGCCGTGATCGGCGAACTGGACTCCCTGGTGGTGACCGAACACCCCGACGCCGACCCCGAAACCGGGGCGGCCCATGCCTGCGGACACCATTGCCAGATCGGCATGATGCTGGGGGCCACCATCGGACTGCTGACCCCTGAGGTCGTGGCCCAACTCTCCGGGGAGATCGTGCCCTTCGCCGTGCCCGCCGAGGAATTCATCGAGGTCGAACAACGGCTGGAGATGCGTGAGCAGGGCAAGTTGGAGTTCCTGGGCGGAAAACAGGAACTGATCCGGCTGGGCAAGTTCGATGACGTGGACATCGCCATGATGTGCCACACCGCCAGCGACATGGGCGAGCGGAAATTCGCCATGGGCGGCACCAGCAACGGCCACGTGGTGAAGTTTGTTAGATACACCGGCCGCGGGGCCCATGCCGGCAGCATGCCCCATCTGGGCGTCAACGCCTTGAACGCAGCGTCCTTCGCCATCCAGGCCATCAACGCGCTCCGGGAGACCCACCGGGGCGAGGACACCGTCCGCATCCACGGCATCATGACCAAGGGCGGCGAGGCGGTCAGCGCCGTTCCTTCCGACGTAAGGCTGGAGTGGCGGGTCCGCTCAGCCACTCCCAAGATGGTGGTGGAAAATTCTTTGGCGGTGGACCGTTGTTTCCGGGCCGGGGCCTTGGCCGTCGGCGCGTCGGTGAAGATCACCACCATTCCGGGTTACCTGCCCATGCGCCACGACGCCAAACTGCAGGACATCTTCCGGCGGAGCGCGGTGGGACTGTTGGGCGAACATGCCACCGTGGTGATGCCGGCCCGCCGCAACCGGGGCGGTTCCACCGACATGGGGGACCTGAGCCACCTGATTCCGGCCTGCCATCCCTACACCTCCGGGGCCTCCGGGCCGGGACACAGCAAGGAATACGTCATCACCGACTATGAGTCGGCGGTGATCGTACCGGCCAAGATCATGGCCATGGTGGTCATCGACCTGCTGGCCGACGGCGCCAAACGGGCCAAAGAGGTGAAGTCCAATCACCGGCCGGCCATGACCAAGCAGGCCTATATCAAGTTCCAGCGGGAGCGGGCGGAAGTAACGGAGTTCGACGGGGCCGCCTAGCGCCGGGACCAGATGGATTTGATGGGGTGCGCAACGCCCCCATCTCCGACTCTGTCGTGAGTCTCCCCGATGCATCGGGGGACCTAACCTTCCCCCGGGCGTGTCTTTGCCTCAAAAGTGCTAATAGCGGCACGTCGCCCCAACTTTGTCACCCCGAGCGTAGCGAGGGGTCTCTTTGTTCTTGGTCAGTGTCGCTTCAGTGGCGACGAGATTCTTCGGCTGACGCCTCAGAATGACATTGTTGAGGCAAGCCCCTGGTTCGGGGGAAGGGATTATTTCTTTCACCCTCCAGCGGGAGAGTTAGAGTCGGGGTAAAATCCTATTCGTCAATTTCACCTAAATGGGCCGCTTAGCGTCCAAACTTAGACTCCCAGGAAATGCATAGCCGTGCCCGCCAGGAGCGGTATAGCCAGGTTGTCATCCGGCGGGACCGACGCAAGTTCCACCGTTCCAGCCACTGCGGCCCCGACCCAAATGGCCCAATGGTGGTCGATGCCGTTGGCCGCGATCAGCACCGCCGCGGCGCCGGCCCCAACGCCGATGAACGCCAACGTCCCCAGGGGAGACTTGCCCCGTATCCGTGGGCCGGGCATGCGGCGTCCCACCAGTGCCGCCGCCGGGTCGCCGAGGGACAGGAAGAACATGACCGGGATGGCCACCTCTTTGCCATAGAGCACGTAAACCAGCAGGGCAGCGACGAGCATATAGGTTGCCCCGGTGATATGGGCCGCCTCATCCTGCTTCAGGAGCGGCGCCATCCAGCGGGTAAACAGCCGGTTCAGCCACTCCACCCTGAACCGTACTAGGTCCAGGGCCAACCCACCCGCAGCCAGGAAAGAAAGGGCCCAGATCATGGCCGTCTCGGATAGGAAGATGCCGGTCAGGGGGATGGAAGACCCGGCGACCACGTGGAATAGCCGGCGCCACACGGGAGGCGGAGCGCTCTGTGCCCCCCTCCTCTCCCCGCCGAAGACCAGTATGTCCAAATACCGGCGCATAGACGCTCCCAGCCAGATATGACCTAGATTCTAACCCGCCGCCAACGGAGATGGCCGGGATGAAGACAGCCGGTTAGAGAGGATTCAAAGGGGAAGTAGGAACCAGGTAAAGACCGGTCAGAACCGGATTGTGATGCTGTCCCCGGCCCGCCAGCGCAGGTCGCGGATCTTGGTCCCTATCGGGACCTCGAAGACCATCCAGCCGTCAATCTGGAACCCCTTCAGCAGCACAAAGGGGCCGTCCAGAAAGAGGATGTTGTTCTCCCCCTTGCCCCGGACCGAATCGGCGTCCTCCACCAGGACCTGTTTTGGCTCTAGCGGCTCGTCCCCGCCGCCGCACTGGTAATCAAATGTCCCAGGTTGGCCAAAATGGTGGGAGACCGACCCTCCCGGCGCGATCTGGACCGGGTCAGCACCCAATTCAGGCAGTACGCCGGGGCCGAACTGGATAACCGATCCCGTGTCCCCATCGTTGGTCCACCGAACGTTGGTACCGGCGTTCACGACCAGTCTAGCGTCGCCCAGGCATTCACTCCCTACCAGCGTCACCGTGGCGTCCGCCTGACCGCGCCAGTCCAGATATACCGTGTCGTTGATGCTGAGGGGACGGTAGTCGTTCTGGACGAAACCCCTCAGGATTACCGCCCGCTGGTCGGCCACGAACACAGCTTTCACGGCGATATGGTTCTCAACCTTGAAGCGGATCAACAGCAACTCCAGTCCTTCCGCGGAGGGCTGAATCCGCCATTTGCGGATCACGTCGGAGGGGTCGATTGTCGAGTAACGGAGTTCGTCGGTGCGGTCCATCTCCAACACGGTCAAATTCAGGATGCGGCCCAAGTGGTTTTGGCCCAGCGCGCTCGACGTGCTGCTGCACGCCGCAATCAAAAAGGGCGTCAACACCAGAAGGAGCCAAAAGAACGAGCGCTTAGATATCAAGCCGGCTCTCCGGTCAAGTGGGGCCATCTGGCAGGCGGGACCGAGGGAAATTCGCCATTGGCAGCAATAGTCGGTTCAAGAGCCGGCCGTGGTCAGACTGGGCAACAGGCGCAGACGCTGGACCAAGTCCACCAATACTTCCAGCAGGTATTCCACTTCCTCTTCCGTGTTGTCCCGGCCCAGGGTGAGCCTGAGACTGCCGCGGGCGGTCTCGGCCGATTGGCCCAGGGCCAACAGAACGTGGGAGGGCTCCAGTGAGCCCGAACTGCAGGCGCTGCCGCTGGAAGCGGCGATCCCGGCCATGTCCAGGCCAAGCAGGATGGGTTCCCCTTCCACTCCGGTGAAGGAGAAATTGGCGTTGTTGGGCAGCCGTTGGGTGGCGTGGCCGTTGAGGCGGGTGCCCGGTATCTGCTCCAACACCGCTTCGATGATCCGGTCCCTGAGCGCGGCGCAGCGTTTGCTGGTCTCCTCCCTAGTGGAGTTGGCCGCTTCCAGGGCCAGGGACAGGCCGATGATCCCCGGTATGTTCTCGGTGCCGGAGCGGCGTTCCCTTTCTTGTCCTCCGCCGTGGATCAGCGGCAGATAGGCCGTGCCCCGCTTTATGTAAAGCACGCCGGTGCCTTTGGGGCCGTGAAACTTGTGCCCGGACAGGCTCAGCAGATCGACCCCCAATTCAGCCACGTCCAGCCCAAGGTACCCGGCGGCCTGCACCGCGTCGGTGTGGAATACGATGGTGCGGGACAACTCTTCGGCCCGCTTCTTGATGGACTTGGATATCTCGGAGATGGGGTTTATGGTCCCGATCTCGTTATTGCCGTACATGATGGTCACCAGGGTGGTGCGCTCGTTGATGGCGTTGTACACCACTTCCGGTTGCACCATGCCAGCGGCATCCACCGGCAGGTAGGTGACCTCAAAGCCCTGGGATTCCAGGTTCTGGCAGGAATGCAGCACCGCATGGTGCTCCACACTGGAAGTTATGACGTGGTTACCCGTTTCGTGGAGGGCGGTGGCGACGCCGTGGACGGCGGCGTTGTCCGACTCGGTCCCGCCGGCGGTGAAAACCACCTCTCTGGGGCGGCAGTTGAGCACGCCGGCCACCCTTTCCCGGGCCTCGTCCAGGGCGTAACGGGCCTCTTGGCCCACCGAGTGGAGACTGGAAGGGTTGCCGAAGCGTTGACTAAAATAGGGGACCATGGCCTCCAGGACCTTGGGGTCCAGGGGCGTCGTGCCTGCATGGTCCAGATAGACTGTGCCTTCAACCGTCATGTTTATCCGTATCTACATCGACCCCGATTCTGATCGGGGCCGCGACTCGCTAATGGACTCATTTTAGCATAGCTGGGCCTACTCAGCCTGAGACCGAAGCCGCCGGCCCGCCCACGAATAGGCGATTCTACTTGGGGTAACTGCTTCTCGCCATCGAGAACAGGAAGATTCCCACGATCCCAACCCACGCGCCGTCCACCGGTTCGAAGAAAAACGCCAGAGCGACCCCCCCCAGGACCATGGCGGCGCCCACAGCCTGGCCCATCCCCGCCGCTATCTGGGTCGCCCGGCGGTGACTTCCGGTCATTCCCCAGATCCCGGCCCGCAGCAGGCGGCCGCCATCCAAGGGATAGCCGGGCACCAGGTTGAACACTCCCAGACTCAGGTTGGTCCACGCCAGAAGCAGCAGAATCACTTCAAGGGCGGAATGGCCTCGGCCCAGCAGATACCAGGCCCCACCGAAGACGGCCGCCAGCAGGATGCTGCTCAGGGGGCCCACCAGGGCTACGGTGAACTCGGTGATGGGCCGCTGGGGCTCCCGTTCCAGCCGGGAGACGCCGCCGAATATAAATAGCGTGATGCCCCGGACCGGAATCCCCTTGCTCAAGGCCATGACACTGTGGCTAAGCTCGTGGGCCAAGACCGACAGAAAAAACAAGACCACGGTGACCATGGCCACCGACCACCGTTGGGCCACCGGCCAGCGGAGTCTGGCGTCCTCAAACTGGCCGGCAAGCAAGATGGTCAGCAGAAGAAAAACGAACACCCAACTGAAGTGAACTTCGATTGGGATCCCAAAAACCCGGCCTATGCGCAGCGATGCACCCATTAATCCATGACCCTGAGCCAGTGGTCCGGCGTTCTAATTTGAAATTGGTCCTGTGGAGTCAGCATCTCACATCAACGGTGAAGCCGCCATACCCGCCTAACCGGTATTGGGTCATGGGTTCTCGGTTACGGGCTCTGGATTACCGGCCTTGCCGGTTCCCGCAGGCGTAAGCCACCAGCTTGTAGACCAATTTCGCGGCGGTGTAGGAGCAGGCGGGCGGCCCGTCGGCTGGCGCCAGTTCGCAAACATCGAACCCCACGATGCGGCGGGATTCGGCCAACTTGCCCAGCAAAGACACCAGTTGATGCCAGTTCATTCCCCCGGGTTCCGGCGTGCCCACCGCGGGCATCAAGGCCGGGTCCAGCACGTCCAGGTCCACGCTCACGTACACCGTGTCGCTCAGGCTGTCCAGAACGCCTTCTGGCGAACTGCGCTGGGAGTTGGGGTCCCAATACCACACCGGCACGTTGTTTTTCCGGATGAAGTCGTGCTCTTCCTGGCACAGGCTGCGCACGCCGGCCAGCGATATGGGACAACACTCATAGACCCGCCGGGCGGCGGAGGCGTGACCGAAGGGGGTGCCCATGTACTCGTCGCGCAGGTCGGCGTGGGCGTCCAGATACAACACTGAAAGAGAAGGATAGGCATCGACATGGGCCTGGACCGAACCGATGGTGATCGAGTGTTCTCCGCCCAGGAGTCCAACGGTCCTTCCGGTATCCAGATAGGTTGTCACCGCGTCCCTGACCCGCTCGGTCATCGGGCCGGGGCCGGCCATGTGGGGCTCCAATGCGCCGGTGGTGTGGATGCCGATCTCCGAGACATCCAATTCAAGCTCGAAGTCGTAATCCTCTAGACCATAGGACGCCGTAATAATGGCCTCTGGGCCCTCCCGGGAGCCGCTCCGGAAGGAGGTTGTGCTGTCGTAAGGGACGGGAATGAGGACCACTTGGGCGGCGTCTAGGGAGGACTGTTCCTGGGGCAAGGCGAGGAAGTTGTGGGGGACCAAAGGCGAGGCGGAGTTTGGCCCAGCTTCGGACCCTGACCCGGCTTCAGGCACGGTGGTGGCCCGGTCCTCCGGCCTCGATGGCGGTGCGCTGCTGTTGCGCCTCGGCTAGGCCCTGGCGCTCATCCAGCCATTCCAGACCCCGCTCCAAGAGCCAGGTCTTCACCTCGCCCAGGCCAAACAGGTCTCTAACGTCTTTCAGAGCCCGATCGTGATCGAAGGGCCGGCAGGAGAAGATGTCGATATTGATGTAGTCTTTGCGCGGAAATGTATGGATGCTGATGTGGCTCTCGGCGATTATCACGAAGCCGGAGACGCCGGAGTCCTCGCTCTTGGGCGCATCGTATCTCAACACCTTGGGTTCGGTGATGCGGGTCATGCCCAAGGCGTCGGGGTACTGGTACAAGAAATCGCGGACCAGGTCCTCATCCCACATCTTGCCGATATCCCCGCCGTAGCCGTCGATAACCAGATGCATCAAACCTCCAGGTAGGTACGCTATAGATAGCCTAAATAACGAAATCGTTCTCCTTGGCAAATACAGTTGTATAGAATATCATCACTTGTGGCCAAGCACAATTAGGCAAAATCCGGCCCGCTTAAACGGGCCCGCTGACGGGAAATAGTTTGCAGCCCGATATGATTCAGGCCGAGGGCCTGACCCACTACTACGGTCCCTATCCTGCAATTCAGGACGTCAGTTTCGGCGTAAGAAAGGGCGAGATACTAGGGTTTCTGGGCCCCAACGGCGCTGGAAAGACCACCACCATGCGTATCATCACCGGCTTCCTGCCTCCTACCCGGGGCAAGGTGATCCTGGACGGCTACGACGTGGTCGAACAATCCCTGGAGGCCCGCCGCCGCGTGGGGTATCTGCCGGAGACCGTGCCACTGTACACCGATATGTCGGTTACCGGCTATCTGAAGTACATGGGCACATTGCGAGGCATGCCTCCCAAGGCAATCAAGACGCGCCTGAACGAAGTGGTGGACGTGTGCCGGCTGGGCGACTACCGCAAGACCCAGATAGGTAAACTCTCCAAGGGGTTCCGGCAGCGCGTGGGCATCGCCCAGGCCATCCTCCACGAACCCCAAGTCCTGGTGCTGGACGAACCCACCATCGGCATCGACCCGATTCAAGTGGTGGAGACTCGCAAATTGATCCAGGAACTGGGCCGCGACCAGACCGTGGTGCTGAGCAGCCACATCCTCCCCGAAGTCAGCATGATCTGCGACCGGGTCTTGATCATCAACGAAGGCCGCATCGTGGCCGAAGACACCCCCAAGAACCTGGCTGCAGGGCTGCAGGGGGTGGACCGTCTTGAGGTGGAGGTCGGCGGGCCGGCCGCAGAGGTGCTTCCAGTCCTCAAGGGCATAAGGGGCGTGAGCAACGTCGCCCATGTCAACGAAAACGGCCGCCACACCTACACCATCCAGGCCCAAGCCGGGCAAGACCTGCGGGACGAAATCTCCCAGGCGATTATCCGCAACGGCTGGAGCCTGCGCAGCCTGCAGTTGGTTGGGATGAGTCTGGAAGAGATCTTCCTCCGCCTCACCACCCATGAGGAGTTATAAGCATGCGGACGGTCCAGGCCGTAGCCTGGAAAGAGATTCAGATCTATTTCAGCAGCCCAACGGCCTACATTGTAGGCCTAATCTTTCTGGCGTTAACCGGTTTCTTCTTCACCCAGGACCTGGGCGACCCCTTCCCGGAAGCCACTCTAGCGCCCTTCTTCGACGGCGCCATCATCGTGTTCGTCCTGTTGGCCCCGGCCCTCACCATGCGGCTTTTGGCCGAAGAGAGCAAGCTGGGCACCATCGAGTTGCTGTTGACCTCGCCGGTCCGCGACTGGGAGATCATCATGGGCAAATACTTGGCCAGCCTGGTGTTCTTTCTGGCGTTGGTGGCCCTGTCTTTCTTCTACGCCATACTGCTCTTTGTCTACGCCAGCCCCGACCCCGGCCCCATCTACGCCGGCTATCTCGGTTTGATCCTATACGGCTCGGCCGCCTTGTCGGTCGGGCTGCTAACCTCCACCATGACCAATAACCAGATAGTGTCCGCCGTGGTCGCCATGGGCATCCTGCTGGCCATGTTCTTCGCCGACCGGGCCTTCGGCGCCGTTGGCGGCCTCGCCGGCGAGATCATCGGCGAGATGGGCCTGCGCGGTCACTTCGACGACTTTGCGCGCGGCGTAATCGACACCACGAACATCGTCTACTTCGTAAGCGTCATCGCTTTCTTCTTGTTCTTGTCCATCCGCACCTTGGAATCCCGCAGGTGGCGCTAGTATGACCAGTTCCTCTGACCGGGAGCCCGGCCAGGAACCGGAGGACCAACGCCCAGGAGACTGGCGCCGGCGCCGGCGTTCTGAGCGCACCACCCCCGAGACGGCGGCCGCTGAGGCTGAAATCCAACAGCCCCAAGCTGGAGCCACGGATGAGGTCCTCTCCCAGCCGTTGATCACCTTTTTCGAGCCGGCCATGGACTGGATCGGCGGCTACGGCGGGCCCCTGGTGTTTTCCGGGATCATCGGCCTGGTCACCGGAGTCGTCGTGGTGACCTTCATCAGTTCCATGCGCCTCTACGGCTTCATCGACATCATCATTGGGGCGGTGCTGCTGGGCTTGGTCGCGGCCGTGTTCTTCAGCAACGTCCTGGCCACCTTCCTCAGCCGCACCGGCCGCTACGGTTTCAACACCCTGATATTGGTGGGCGCGTTCACCGGGATAATCGTAGTGGCCAACGTTGTGTCATTTGAGAACGGCAGCCGGATGGACGTCACCGCAACCAACCAGTTCAGCTTGGCCAACCGCACCAAAGACGTGCTCAGCAACCTGACCGAGGACGTACGGGCCACCGCTTTCTACAAAGACCAAGATGACACCGATTCCCCCGATCTAGCCGAGCGGCGCAACAAGGTGCTCAACACACTGGAGGAGTTCGACTCCAGGTCCAGCAAGTTTTCCTACCGCGTTATCGACCCCGATCTGAAACCCGAGGTGGTGAGCAAATACTTCGGCGCACGGCCCACCAGTTTCGTCGCCGAGATAGTAGTGGTTGAGGGTATGGAAAGCGGGCGGTTCGACGTTCTTCAGCCCACCGACGCCAACTACACCAAACTGGAGCAGGACCTGGTCACCAGCACCCTGGTGGCCACCGGCAGCGAGAAGAAGAAAATCTACTTCCTCTCCGGCCACGGAGAGCGTGACATAAACCGGACCGCCTCCGACGGCTACGCGGCCGTGCGTTCGGGCCTGGAGGGGGACAACTATCAGGTGCAAAAGCTGATATGGAGTTCCACTGAAGTAGATGTGGAAGTGCCCGTCGACGCCGCCCTGGTGGTGATCGCCGGACCAACATCCAGCCTGCCGGAGGCCCACGAGGAGGCCCTCGACCGGTATCTGGAGGGCGTCCAGTCAGACGGCACACTCCGAAGAGAACACGGCCGGATGATCTTCCTGGCCGAAACCGACTCACCAGAATCGTTCCGGAAATTCTTCGCCGATTGGGGCATACTGATCTCCACCGGGTATATCCGTGACGTCGGAAGTTCGGTGCCGGGGCTGCCCCAGACCCTGACCCTCCAGAGTTTCAACCCAGAAGCGCCAAAGGAAATAACCCAGCCCAAGGGTGAGCGGCTGCAAGATGTGTTCATGCCGGGGGCCACGGCCATCGCCCTGTCTCGGGACGACTTGCGCCTCAGTTTACAACTGGCGGCCACGTCCGCCGAAAGCTACTTAATCACAGACCCCGACCGCACCGACCCAATCACCAACGCCGGGGCCGATTCAGACCAGCGTGGCCCCTTCTATCCCGTTGTCCGAGTGCAGTCGATCGGACAGGTGGGCTCCCAACCGCCGGCTTCCCAGCCGGAACCGTCTGAGATCTCCGACATCATTGTTTTCGGCGATTCCGACTTTCTGTCCAACAGCTCCTATAATCAGGGCGGCGGGGCCGACCTTTTCTTGAATTCGGCCAACTTCTTGGTCGGCGACTACTCCCTGGTATCCATCCGTCCCAAGGTATTCGCTTTTCGGGAGTTCAACCTGGACGCCAACGAATATGACTTCGTCCGGTTCGCGTCCTGGTTGTTCCTTCCGGGGCTCATGGGGCTGATGGCCGCCCTGGTCTGGTGGGTGCGGCGGTAGGCCCATCATGAAGCGGCGCGACCCGAGCATCCGGCCTCACCAGGCCCACTCTTTCCACAGGTCCAAGCTATGAATTTGCGACTCTCAATCCTATTGGTGGTGGTGCTGGTAATCTTCGGCGGCACCTTCCTGATCCTCAGATTCACCGACCACAACGATAGGGGCGATCCCAGGATATGGTTGTACCGGATCAACGAGGGGAGCATCGTCAAATTTGAAGTGGTGCACCAGGGGGAAGCGGTCAACTACTACCGGGACCCGGCCGGCCGGACCTGGTACATCGAAGGTGACCCGGACGTCCCCGTTTTCCAGCAGCGGTGGGGCGGCACTCCGCTGCTGCTCAGCGGGCCCGGGGTGACCCGGCCGCTGTCCGATACCATCGACAACCCCGCGGAATTCGGACTGGATCCGCCGGAGACCGCGGTGACGGTAATCGACCGGGACGGCAACGAGGTGCAGTTCCACCTGGGCATCCCCACGCCCGACAACAAGAACCAATACGCTCGTTTGGTGGGCGACGACACTCTGTTCACGGTGGCCTTCGAGTGGGCCCAGGTGGTGAACCGCCTGGTCATCGACCCTCCGGTGGGGCGGCTCTACGACATCGACCTGCGGACGGTGTTGTTGGTCCAGTTCTTCCGCGGCGATGACACCACCCGGTATGTAATCGAAGACGGGACCGGAAGGTGGTTCCTGGACGGCGAAACCCCCAAGCCCGTGGACCCCGGCGCTTGGGCCGAATCTCTGCTGATGTTGAAAAACCCCAGGATGGACCAGATCATTGCCTACGACATCGACGACCCAACCCTTTATGGATTGGAGCCGCCGGACACCGTCGTCGTGATCGTCAGGCAGGGCGGTGAACCAGCCATAGAGTTCCACATTGGCGACGTAACGCCCGACGGCGACCACCGCTACGTTTCGGTGATAGCGGGCAGTTTAGAGAGCAAAGACACCAACCTCTACGGAGTGCTAACGTCCCGCATCGACCAGATCATCGCCTTGGCCACCGACCCGGCGCTGGAGGGAGAGGCCGGCGCCACGCCCCAGAGCTGAACCCGGGCATCCACGAACTATCGGATGGTCCACAGGCAGAGCCTTGGCGGGCCATCAGGGGGGAGATTTGAAAGCAGAGATCATGGGCATCGGCACCGAACTGCTGATGGGGGAGTTGACCGACACCAACTCCTCTTGGATCGCCAGCCGGCTGCCCGCTTTGGGCATACAACTCCAATGGGTCTCGATCATCGGCGACGACCTCCCCAATCTGACGGAGGCCTTTAAGCGCGGGATGGAGCGCTCCGACATCATTTTCACCACCGGCGGACTTGGCCCCACCCAGGACGACCTGACCAGGGAAGCCATCGCCGCGGCTTTCGGCGAAACCCCCACCATTCAACAAGAAGTGGTTGACAACCTGGAGCGTTACTTCGCCGCCCGCGGCACGCCCATGCCCCAACACAACATCAAACAGGCCAATCTGATCCCGTCAGCCCGGTTCGTGCCCAACCGCAACGGCACCGCCCCCGGCTGGTGGGTGGAGCGGAACGGCAAGATCATCATCTGCATGCCCGGCCCCCCAACCGAGAACCAGTCCATGTGGGAGGAGCAGGTGGCGCCCCAATTGGCCGAGTTGATCGCAGACGAAGTGACCATCACCCGAAACATCAAGATTATGGGAATGTCCGAAGGCGCCGTGGACGAGATAGTCTCCGAGTTTTTCGGCATTGACAACCCCTACCTGGGCATCTACTCCAAGGCCGACGGCATCCACCTGCGGATCATCGCCCGGGCCAATAACAGCGAGTCCGCCCGAGCCATGATCGAGCCCGTGGAGCAGGCCATCCACGACCGGTTGGGCGAGTACATCTGGGGCTACGACGATGATACCCCGGAGCAGGCGGCGGGCAGGTCACTCTTGGAAAAGGGTCTGAGCTTGGCCGTGATGGAGATGTGCACCGGCGGCGCTCTGACCAATAGCATCACGGACGTCCCAGATAGCACTAGCTACTTCAAGGGCGGCACGGTGGCCTCCGACGGCGCTGCCCTCAGCGCCAGCGGAGTCCCCGCCGAGGTCATGGAAAAACACGGAGTGGTGAGCCAGCAAACGGCCAACGCCATGGCCGAGACGGTACGCCGCAACTTTAACGCCGACCTGGGGATCGGCGTGGCCGGGGTTCCCGGTCCCGGCGAGTTTGAGGGAAAGCCCTTGGGACTCGCCTACATCTCCGTCACCAACGGCAAACAGACCCGCGAGATGGAGATGCGCCTGCCACCCCGGCGGGTGACCATCAAGCGCCGGGTCCCCAACCAAGCGCTGATAGAACTACGCCGTTTGGTGGAAGAGACCGGCTAGGCGTGTTGGCGCGCCTTCCGCATTTCGTTGGAATTAATACGCCTGGAATCTTTCTTCGCGCTCGGTTTAACGGACACAGGGCGGGTTTGAAACCCGCCCCTACGCCCGCGCAGCACAATATGTGTTCGCAGATTGCCCACCACGGAATCCATCACGTTACGTAGGGGCGGGTCTGTGACCCGCCCTGGTTCATATTGGCCAACGCCATCGACGAAATGGTGGGCTATCTTACGGCACGCGGAGGGACATCGGCCATCGGGGATAACGTCATACGCCCGCAGGGGCACCAGGCAGAGCCGCCCTGGATTCCCTAAGTTCACAAACGAAGTGCAACACCAAGTTAAGGTGTTGTCATGGGAAACCGATATACGCAGATCACCATTGAAGAGCGGTGTGAGCTTGCCCGGCTACAGGCTGCTGGGAACTC
>JACZUF010000081.1 GCA_022573285.1 Chloroflexota bacterium | reverse complement strand
TGCAACCAAACCCCGCAGATCGCCGCCATCCGCCCCAAGGCCTACGAGCCCGCCGAAGCGGACTCCTCCCGCCAGGGCGAGGTTGTCTCCTTCCCCGTGGAACTGGACGCCTCCCAAGCCCGCACCCAAGTTGTGGACACGGTCATCGAAGAAGCCGAAGGCGTGAAGCTGGAGGACGCCCGTGTCGTGATCTCGGGAGGCCGCGGACTGGGCGGGCCCGAACCCTTCGCCCACCTGGAAGAACTGGCCAAGATCATGGGGGGCACGGTTGGCGCTTCCAGGGCCGCGGTGGACTCCGGTTGGGTGCCCTCCAGCTATCAGGTGGGGCTGACCGGGAAGACCATCACCCCGGACCTGTACATCACGGTGGCCATATCCGGCGCCAGCCAGCATATGGCGGGGTGTTCCGGGGCCAAGGTCATCGTGGCCATCAACAAGGACGCCGGGGCCAACATCTTCAAAGAAGCCCGTTACGGGGTGGTCGGAGACTGGGAAAGCGTTCTCCCGGCCTTGACCGCGGCAGTCCGGGAACTGGTCCAGAGTTAGGGGCGGCGCCTAGGTGAAGCCGGCGATTACGATTTCACCCCCACTCTAACATGAGCCATCCCGAATTTTGCCGAGTGGTGTCGGCAGAGGGGGATGGCGAGCCAAGGGGAATTGAGACGACGTGCAAGGCGGCTCTGCCATTGAATTTGGGCAGAGCCGCTTTCATCATTCCGGCGAAGGCCGGAATCCAAGGCCCCGGTTCTTCATAGCCATAGTGGCGTGGGTTCAAAAGAAGTAGGGGCATCCCGATTCCATCGGGACCGTGCCCCTACGCGCCTCAGGGCAGCCGCTCTGGGTCCCCACTAGAGTCGGGACGACGGCGTTGACACACAGGGATGTTCGTTCGAGTAAACTCCGGGATGACTCATGACCGAGTCCGCGTTGGGGACGCCGGACGTTCTATTCCAGAACAATGTTGTCGATCAGGCGGACGGCGCCCATGTGGACTGCCGCCGAAACCATGGCCCGGCCTTCGATTTGTTCCAGTTCGTCCAGCGTCTCCATGCCGGCCACGCTCACGTAGTCAATCGCGTCCACCCTGGGCTCGGCTTGCAGTTCCTCACGAGCGGCCTCCCTCAAGGCGTCTCCGCGGCGTTCTCCGTCCATCCATAGCCTGTACGCCCGGCACAGCGCCCGGTACAGCACCGGGGCGGCCTGCCGCTGTTCCGGGGAAAGTTGCACGTTCCGGCTGCTCAACGCCAGACCGTCCGGTTCCCGGATGGTGGGCATCACCACCACTTCCACCCCCATTTCCAGGTCCTTTGCCAGCTTCAGGACCACCAACGTCTGCTGACCGTCTTTCTGGCCGAAGTAGGCCCGGTCGGGGCGGGTCACGTTGAACAGCTTGGATACCACGGTGGCCACGCCCCGGAAATGGCCGGGACGGTGGAGGCCCTCCAGCTTGCCAGCCAAAGGGCCCACGTCCACCCAGGTGTCGAATCCCTCGGGATAGACCTCGTCCACGGTGGGGGTGTAGACCAGGTCGACGCCGTGGCGGCGCAGCAGTTCAAGGTCGCCCTCCAAGTCCCGGGGATACTTCTCCAGGTCGTCATTGTCGCCGAACTGGGCCGGGTTCACGAAGATGCTCACGGCAACCGTGAGGTTATCGGCCCGGGCCCGGTCAACCAGGCTCAGGTGCCCGGCATGGAGGGCCCCCATGGTCGGCACCAGGCCGATGGGCTTGACGGCCTCGCGGCAGGCCTGGGACATTTTCTCGTTGGTGCTGATCACCCGCATGCTGTGCGGTATCGTCTGCGTCATCTGAAAACACTTCTGAATTTACGTTGGTTTCGGGACTGAACCGGTTGAATTGCGGATGGCTAGGCCGTCAACTCGCCGATGGACGGGATTCCGCCCAGTCCGGTTGCTTGCCGGACCGCCCTAAGCACCGCCTGGGCCGTCGCTTCCACCGCCGCCGCTCCCAGCGCGGTGAGGTCCGCGGGAGACTGGTTATGTCCGGTGGCCAGGGCGAACATGGTATCGCCGTCCCGGACCGTGTGGCAGGGGCGGATGGACAGGGCCAGCCCGTCGTGGCTCACCCGGGCCAGGTAATTGGCGTCCTCTTTGGATATCTGGGCGTCGGTTGCCACCAGTCCGATGGTGGTGTTCACCGGGCCTGCCGGGGCATTCGATTCGCCCTTCAGCAGCATCGCCACCGGGTCGTCAAACCCGCCGCCGGCCCGGCGCGGTCCGGCCAGAAGCCGTCCGTTGGTGTAATCCCAGACTCCGCCCACGGCGTTCACCGCAACGGCGGCGGCCACGGTTTGGCCGGTGGAAAGGGTGATGGCGGCTGACCCGATGCCTCCCTTTACCGCCCGTTCCGGACCGCCCAGTTTGGCGAAAGTGGCCCCGGTGCCGGCCCCAACGCTGCCCTCGGTCATGGGCGCGGCGCTGGCCGCCAGGCAGGCGCTGCGGCCTTCTTCAGGACCGGGCCGCACGTCGGCCGTGATCAAGCCAAGGTCGAACAGGATGGCCGAAGAAACTATGGGCACGACAACCGGGCCTACCTTGAACCCGATTCCCTGGGACTCCAAGTAGGCGACCACCCCTGACGCGGCATCCAGACCGAAGGCGCTGCCGCCGCTGAGGACGATGGCATGGACCTGCTCCACGCGGTGGACCGGACGGAGCAGGTCGGTCTCCCTGGTGCCCGGCGAGCCGCCCCTGACGTCCACCCCGCCGACCGCGCCGTCACGGCAGAGGAAGACGGTACAGCCGGTGGCGTGTTCCAGGTCGGTGTA
>JACZUF010000066.1 GCA_022573285.1 Chloroflexota bacterium | reverse complement strand
CCAGTACCCGTTGTGGTAGAGATTGGACGCTAAGAAGGCCAAGCCCACGAGCGGAGTCCTGAGCAGCATCTTCTCCAGCGGCTTCAAGGGGCCCCAATAGATCAGCTTTTGGCCCCGGCTGGCAAAGGTGTTTTCCGCGCCCGTGAACTGCCAGTCCACCTGGCTGATGTCCTCGCCGACCACGTTGATCTCGGACACATCGCCGCAACCCAGGCCCCGCTCGTGGGCCAGGCGGATGAACTTTATGCTCATCGGGTCGAAGCCCATCATCTTGGCGGCCACGGCGTCGATGGCGACCTGGTCATTGCTGGCCAATATCCGGTCCTTGATGTGCCAGCGCATGGCCCTGGGACCGGGGCCGTCTCCGGCGAAGGTCCCGTCCATTACCGCGAACAATCCGGGGTGAATCTCTTTCTGGATGGCCAGAAGGTCCGTCAGTGTCTCGTGGATCACCGAGTGGGTCCAGTGGCGTTTGCGGTGGAGCAGCCCGCCAAAGGCGTTCTTCATGGCCCCGGTCATGGTGGTGAAAACGTGGGTCTTCATCGTCGGAAGATGAACGATGTTCGTTCCTGGAAAGGTCTCCGGGATCTGTATGCCCTCCGGAAATATGTCGTCCAGCACCAGCATCTCCGCTTTTGGTTTGAAATCGATCCATCGGTTGGGCGGAGAGTCCAAGTGGATGTCCGCAAGGCCGCACTTCTCCTGGGCGGCCTTGTGCTTGTTCTTAAGCTCTCCCTCATAGGAGTTCACCACCACGGTCCCGTTGTGGGCCGCCACCAAGTCTTTATGTCCCCTGGCTTCCAAGGCCCGGGTCACACCCTCTATCTGCCAGGGGGTGGTGGAGCATGCGGGGTACCAGTGCTGCCAGGATATGTTTACCTTCAGCAGGGTCTTGATATCGGGCGACAGGAACTCGCCGACTCCCGCAAGGTCCATGGCCCGGCCCATATCCTCCACCGCAGTCCCCGGCGAGGTCGCCACCACCGCCACCACCGGGCTACCGGGGCCGGCCTGGCTGCCGGGACCGGACACGGGCGCCGGCTGAGTTGTACCGGGGTCGAGGGAAGTCATTGATTGGCTCCTATCTGGCGGGCATAGGTCAGCTATTTAGTAGCAGGACCAGGGTTGACACGGCGACCCAACCGATGATCGATAAGACCAGTGGCAGGTCTCGGATGATCAACTGTTCCGGGGCCTCCGCCCGTTCGCTGTTGTTCAATAGAAATAGGTAACGGAACAGACCGAATGTGACCAAAGGCAGGGTGAACAACATGGTGTTGTTGTCGGGGAGGTTGGTGGCCTCCACTGTATAGAGAGTATAGCTCAGCCAGGCCGCCGCGCCAGACAACATCAGTAGCTGGTTGATAAAGGGGCCGGAGTAATCCTTCAGCACCGGTCTCTGGTCTTCGGCTGCGTCCCCGGCCAACCTGACTTCGGCGAAACGCCGCCCCAAAACGATGAACAATGCCCCGGCTCCGGTGGTGGCGTACAGCCAGGGGGAGGGGGTTACGTCGATGGCCACCGCCCCGGCGGCAGCGCGGATCACGTAACCGCTGGTAACGGCGAAAGCGTCCAATAGCACCACCTGCTTCAGGCCCAGGGAGTAGCCGACATTGATCAAGGCGTACAGACCTCCCGACACCCCCAACAGCGGCTCCACCAAGACCATTACCACCAGTCCCACCGCCGCCAGCAGCACCATGACCGTCACGGCCACGGGAACACTGACTTTCCCCGAGGCGATGGGCCGGTTCCGTTTCACCGGGTGCCGCCGGTCCCCGGAACGGTCCATCAAGTCGTTGAATAGGTAAACGGCGCTGGATAGGGCGCAAAAGGCCAGGGCGACCAGCAAAAGGCGCAGCAACAGTCCGGGCACCGGACCGAGGTCGTCGGTGCTCCAGGCAACATCAACCGCGAAGACGAAGGGCAAGAACACCAGGCCGTTCTTGACCCATTGCAACGGGCGCATCGCCTTAAGCAGCGCCATTGGACTAAGGGCCAGGGCGCTCTGAGTCACCGGACCGCCGATGTTGTCTGTAGTGCCCAATGTCGGTCAGCTTTCCTCGGGAACTGGACTCAATTCGGATTCAATCTTTGGGACCCGGCGCAAAGCCAGAAGAGCCGCCAGCCCAACGGCCACCGCAAACCACAGGGTGACCAACCGGACCAACACCGTGCCCGCCGACGCTCCAACCCTGGTCACGCCGCTTTGTTGCAGGAGAGCCAGCATACTTCCCTCAGTGCCCACCAGACCGCCGGGAAGGGCCGTGAGCGCGCCTACCAGGGTCGCCGCGGCGTAGATGGACAGCGCCCGCGCCAGGTCTATTTCGGAACCGATGCCCTTTAATATCACCCACAATGCCAGTCCTTCGGCGAACCAGGCCGCGGCGCCGGCCGCCACGCCAACGGCCATCACCCTGGGCGCCGCCAGCTCCCTGAAGCCCTCCTGGGAGTCTCGAAGCAGGCTGCTCCACCGGGACAAGATGGGCAAGCCAGCCAATCTTGAAGCCCACCGCGACACCCCGAACACCAGCCCGGCCACCGAGACCACCAACGCGACCGCCAGGACCGCGATGATTGGGGCGGGCAACAGCGCAAATCCCGTTAGCCCAAGGATAATCACTGCGATCACGTCGGTCAGCCGCTCCATCACCACAACCGGCGCCGACCGGCTGATGGGCACTCCGGTCCGGCTGTTGAGCAAGTAACATTTTACCAACTCGCCCGCTTTGCCCGGTGTTAGCGACATTGCGAGACCGGAGAGAAACACCAGGACGCTGACGCCGGCCGGGACCGGGATCTTCAACACACTCAGATAAAAGGCCCAGCGGACGAAACGGAGCAGATAGTTGACCGATGCCAGACCCAAGGCAGCAAAGAGATAGCGGACGGGCAGATTGCCGATCTCGTCGACGGTGCCGCGGAAATCGCCGTACCCCGCCAGCGCCACGAATACGCCCACGGCAAGCACGGCCGGCAACAGCCACTTCTTACTCGTGGATGGGCCTTTTGACTGCCAACGACGTATTCAGGACCGGTCAGCTCCTGGACTTAAGCCCCGAATACCAGGCGCCCAGTCCGGACATGCTCCCGTAATAGAAAGTGAACAACCAGACGCCGCCCCACAATAGGATGGGTGAGACGCCGCTAACGGCGTTGGCGATGCCCGCGGCGACGGCCAGCACCACAAGCATCAGCAAGCCGGTCCAAACACCAAATACCATGGCCTTCCGGCCCGGGGAGCCCTGGCTGTCGTTGGCGGCCGAGATACCAAAGTAGCCGCCGATGAACGGGCCGAACGGGATCCCAGCGATGTGCACGATGGGGATCAAAGCCAATACAATCATGATTCCGAAGCCGATCAAGACACCTTTTATCATGCCCTGGGCCCCCTAAGGGTTGCCCTGAACCTCCGCCGAGTGTTACCGCCTTTCACCTGTTCGCTCCTAGTTTGTTGCCTATGGAGTAGGCTTGAATTTCATCGTAAACATTATAGACTCGCGGTCCGAGTCACGCGCAAGTATCCCCTGGACGCCAAATCAAGGGACCGCGTTATACTGAGGCGGCTTTAAAAAATCGCCCAACCCACGAATAAGGAGCCCCATTGGCCACCGATTCACCGTCGGGCCCTGACGGGTACGTGCACGAATCTCCCTTCGCCAAGCTATTGGACATGCGGGTGACCGACCCGGACGACGGTTCCAGCACCGTCATAATGCCCATCAACCCCGGCCACCTGCAGCAGGCCGGCAGGGTCCAGGGCGGGATTGTTGTGGCCCTGGCGGATTACGCCTTGTTCCGCGCGGTCAAGGCCTTGCTGAAGCCCGGCGAGGCCACCACCACCATCGAGATCAAGATCAACTTCCTCGCCCCCGCAGAGAAGGGCGAACTGACCGCCACCGCCAAGATCATCAGCCCTGGACGCCGGGTGATGGTTGGCGAGATGGAGGTCAAAGACCAGGACGGCAAGCTTATCGCCCAGGGTCTCGGCACCTATTTGGTGATCCAGCCGCGAAACCAGCCGTAATCGTTGAACGGTTCGGCAGGCAATTTTGGATTTGGGGTTGGGCTGGTGTATAATTTTAGCTGGCTTACCAGCTCGGAGGTACGTCCTGATGAAGATCCCCATGAAAGTGGACTATGGGGTGCGGGCGCTGGTGGAGTTGGCCCTTCACTACGGAGACGGCCCCATCCAGACGGCCGTGATTGCCTACAAGCAGAGTATCCCAGAAGCCTACTTGGACCAACTGATGACCTCCCTGAACAAGTTCGGCTTCGTCCATAGCCGGCGGGGCCCCCAGGGTGGGCATGCGCTCGCCATGGACCCCAAAGACATCGACCTCCAAATGGTGATGGATAACTTGGACAGCGGCAATTCCCCGCTGGACTGCCTCATCAACCCCCACGATTGTGTCTTCTCCCATACCTGCGCTCAGCAGGAGGTGTGGCAGACCGTCGAAGCTACGATCCGCGACGTTCTCAGCAATATCACCTTAGCCGACCTGGCCGAACGTCAATCCAGCTTGGCGAAACAGGCGGCATTGCCGCTTTAGAACAGTACTGGAAACCCCTAAAGACCGGCGTCCACGCCTGCCTTAGCTTGACAACGACTTTTGCCAGCTATAGACTCGAAATGTCTATGATTACAGTCCAATTTCAACTGAACTGCGCTTGTACGTGTCCGCCCACATAGGGGGCGGGTAGCAATTCTGCACACCTGAAGCCTGCGCCCACCCGTATTGATAGAGCCTTTCGGGTAAGCGCAGTTTTTTATTGCGAAATCGCCGGTCTGGGCATCCATCGGGTCTCAGATACATCTAATCAAGCGGACACCAAAACGTCACCCCAATAGTACCGGAAAAAAGAGGAGGGTCCATTCCATGGCCGAACAGCCCCTAGCGCTCACACCAGAGCAAGTAAAACGATACAGCCGCCACATCATCATGGGTGACGTGGGCAGCAAAGGCCAGCGCGCCCTCATGAGTTCCAAAGCCCTGATCATAGGCGCCGGGGGACTGGGTTCACCCTCCGCCATTTACCTCTCGCTGGCTGGGGTGGGTACCGTTGGCATCGTCGACTTCGACGTTGTCGAACTGTCCAACCTGCAGCGTCAGGTGTTGCACCACACCGCTGACGTGGGCCGGCCCAAGGTCCAGTCGGCCTACGACAACATCAAGGCCTACAACCCGGACGTGAACGTGGTCTTGCACGAGACCCGCCTGGATTCCTCGAACGCCATGGAGATCATCAGCCAATACGACCTGGTGATCAACGGCGCCGACAATTTCGCCACCCGTTATCTGGTGAACGACGCCTGCTATCTGCTGAACAAACCATTGATGGACGGCAGCATCCTGATCTTCGACGGCCAGGCCACCGTGTTCCTGCCGGGACAGGGCTGCTACCGTTGCCTGTTCCCGTCGCCGCCTCCTCCGGGCATGGTACCCAACTGCGCCGAGGCTGGCGTATTGGGCGCTCTGACCGGCTTGGTCGGCAGTATCCAAGCCACCGAGGCCCTCAAATACATCCTGGGCATCGGCGAGTCCCTCAGTTCCCGGTTGCTGCTGATCGATGCATTGAGCATGAGCTTCCGCGAAGTACGTCTGAAGAGGAACCCGGATTGCCCGCTATGCGGAGATAACCCTACGGTCACCGAGTTGATCGACTACGAAGTCTTCTGCGGGGTCGCCGAGCCTCACGAGCCGGCGGCGGTAGCCTCGGACTAAACCGAAAAATCTGGGGGCGTCTTGGAAAATGGGCGCCCTCTGGTGCCTGGTCCGGGCGTTGAAAGAGGCCTGGAACCAAGTGGACCCACGCGCGGATAGATCCACGATATATTCCCACGATAGATACAGCGTATATGGTTACTAGACTCACCTACAAAAGCATAATCGACACCATCGGCAACACCCCGGTCGTTGAGTTGCAGCACATGAGCCCCAAAGAGGGCGTGCGTATATTCGCCAAGTTGGAAGGGCAGAACCCCACCGGCAGCGTCAAGGACCGCATCGCGCTCAAGATGATCGAGCAGGCCGAGCAGGACGGAGAGATCTCCGCCAACCGCACCATCTTGGAGCCCACCAGCGGCAACACTGGCATCTCACTGGCGATGATCGGCCGGCTGAAGGGCTATAAAGTCACCGTGGTCATGCCGGAGAACGTCAGCGCCGAGCGGGTGCAGTTGCTCGAGGCCTACGGGGCCGAGATCATTCCCTCCGACGGCTCCCGAGGCACCAACGGGTCCATCGAAGTCGCTCAGGACCTGGTGGCCAAGCGGGGCAGCGACTATTTCATGCTGTACCAGTACGGCAACGCCGGCAACCCCGACGCCCACTACGAGACCACCGGTCCGGAGATCATCGAAGCCTTGCCCGACGTCAACATGTTCGTTGCCGGGCTGGGCACCGGCGGCACCTTGATGGGCGTGGGCCGCCGCCTGAAGGAGCACAACCCTCAGGCCAAGGTGGTAGCCGTGGCGCCGGAACCCGATGACTTCATCTCCGGACTGCGCAGCCTGGAAGAGGGGTTTATTCCGCCAATCCTGGACATCAGTCTGCTGGATTCCAGGATGCTGGTCAGCAGCTTCGACGCCTTCTCCACGGCCAAGCGTCTTTTAGCCGAAGAGGGCATCTTCGCCGGCGTTTCGTCGGGCTCCGTGGTTTACGGGGCCATACGCATGGCGGAACGCATGGACGAGGGCGATATCGTGTGCCTGCTGGCCGACGGAGGCTGGAAGTACCTGAGTACGGCCCTCTGGACCAAGGACTACGAACAACTGGCCAAGGAGGCCAAGGGCAAAATCTGGTGGTAACCAAGAGCCAGGCGTAATTCAGGCGTAGCAACACCAATTGGGCGAGGAGTTAAGGACCAGAGAACAGATTAGAGGCTTCTTGAAGCCATTCCGGGCCAATGGTCTAGGCATGCCGGGCAGGGGCTTATGTGAGGCTGGAGAGGGGTGATGTAACTTGAAAACTCAGCCGTGGCGATGCTATACTGGCTCTACATATAGTCCTTCCTTGGAGAGCGGGTACAAACAACCCGCTCTCTTGTTGACGGAGACAATCGTTTCCCGTCCGGGAATTGGGAGGGGTGCGAACCGATGAAAAGCGATTTTCTGATTGCGTTGACCCAGTTGGCGGCAGAGCGGCACTTGCCCCGGGAGCAAGTGCTCGGAGCAATTGAGGTTGCCCTGGCGTCGGCTTTCAAGAAAGACAATCCGGCTTCAGGCCAGAATATCTCTGTAACGCTCAACCCCAACACCGGGGATGTGAGCGTTTTTGCGCTGAAGACCGTGGTGGAAACGGTTGAGGACGCAGAAAAAGAGATCACCGTCGCTGACGCCCAAATCATCAAAAAGGGCGCCGAGCTCGGTGATGAGGTCGCCGCCGCCGAGCCACTGCCCCACAATGCCAGCCGGATCGCGGCGCAAACCGCGAAGCAGGTGGTGTTGCAGCGCCTCCGGGAAGCGGAACGGGAGCTCCTGTACCAGGAGTTCCAGCAGCACGAGGGCGACATCGTCTCCGGCGTGATTGAGCAGGCCGAGCCCGGCCGTGCCATCACCCTGGACTTGGGCCGCGCTCAAGCGATCCTCCCTTACGAAGAGCAGGCTCCCACAGAGCGGTACCGCAAGGGACAGCGCACCAAGGTGTACTTGATGAGCGTGCGGAGCACGCCCAGAGGGCCGGAAATCCTGGTCTCCAGAAGCCATAAGAACATGCTCAAGCGGCTGTTTGAGATTGAGGTGCCTGAGGTCTACAACGGCGTGGTCGAGATCAAGGCCATTGCCCGGGAGGCTGGTTACCGCAGCAAAGTCGCTGTGAGCGCCACCCAGCCAGGCATCGACCCGGTGGGCTCCTGCATAGGCATCCGGGGCAACCGGATTCAAAGCATCGTAAACGAACTTCAGGGCGAGAAGATCGACATCGTGTCTTGGGATGAAGACGCCAAGGCGTTCATCTCCAACGCCCTCAGCCCTTCGGAACCGGTCCATGTGGAACTGTTGGAGCAAGAGCAGACCGCAATCGTGGTGGTGCCGGACCGGCAACTCTCCCTGGCCATCGGAAAAGAGGGCCAAAATACCCGGTTGGCCGCCCGTTTGACCGGCTGGAGACTGGACATCAAGGGCATGACCGAGTGGGAAGAGATCAAGAAAGCCGCAGTAGCCGGCGCCGGCGCGGCAACCAAGACTGCCGATGTGCCGGAAGTAGGCGCGGAAGCAGCCGCTGAGGCTGTGGAAGAAGCGATCGCCATCGTTGAGGAAGCGAAAGCCGTCGCCGCCGAAGAGGCCGCGATTGATGTCGCGGAACCGGCGGCTGCCGAAGCCACGACAGCGGAAGCAGCGACCGAGGCTCCCGAAGAAGCGCTCGATGAGGACAGCATCCTTGAGGCCCTGATCCGGGAGGAGGAAGAGCAGGCCACTCAATCCGCGGAGACTGCCGGGGTCGAAGGCCTCAGTGTTGAAGACTTGGGCGCTTTCACCCTGGATGACGTCGAGTTGTCGGATGACGACGAAGAAGAGGACGAAGAAGAAGACGGAGACGGAGACTTGGGCGACGTCGTCGATGTGCCGGTCCTGATTCCTGATGCCGGTAAGATTCGGTTCGCCGAAGACATCGTAGAAGAGTTCCGTGGCGGCGGCCGGGGCGGCCGGCGCCGAAGGGGCGGAGGAGCCCGTGGTGGCGCCCGCGGCGGCGGCGCCCGCCGTGGCGGCGGAGCTGCTGCCGGTGGAGGCCGCTAGATCCTTCCCAGAATGGTGCTCCCAGAATTGTCTCCCACAAACGGCCTTCGAAGGAAAGCCCGGGGGCAGTTCTCTGGAGGGATGGCCTTGTCAAAGAACCGGCACGTCCCCGAACGCAGTTGTGTAGCTTGTGGCGTTAAGATGCCAAAGGTGCAACTGGTCCGAGTCGTCCGGATCACTCAGGGCTCAGTCGTTATCGACACCACCGGGAGGGCCCCAGGAAGGGGAGCCTACCTCTGCCGGATTCCCCAATGTTGGGACCGGGCACTTGGCAAAGGGGCTCTGGGACGTAGTCTCGGACAGGACCTCTCTTCCCAAGACCTGGAGTTGGTACGGACCTATTACGAAGAGAATATCGCCCCGCAGGCTACCGCACCCTAATTTTAGTTTCTTGATGGATGTGTAAATGACTTCTAACGGACGACCTACTGCAGTGGACGACGCAGGCAAAGCCGCAAGACCCCGCAAGACTGCCGCGAGGCGGGCCCAGTCCCGTGCCCTAGTCCTGCCGGAGACTATGACAGTTCAGTATCTGGCCGAGGTCTTGAACCAAAATCCCATTGACGTGATCAAGCAGTTGATGCGCAACGGGATCATGGCGTCCATGAACCAGGTGGTCGACTATCAGGTGGCCACTCTGGTGTCCACTGCACTGGGAGTCCGCACCAGCATGGCCGAAGCGCCCACCGCCGCCAAGGGCCCGGCTGCGAAAGTGGCCGGAACAGAAGACGAATCCGAGTTGGTGACCCGCCCGCCGGTGGTCACCATCCTTGGTCACGTAGACCATGGCAAGACCTCTCTCTTGGATTCAATCAAGAACTCCAAAGTAGCCGAGGGGGAAGTCGGCGGCATCACCCAGCACATCGGCGCCTACCAGGTAGAATCCAACGGTCACCCGATAACGTTTATAGACACACCGGGCCACGCTGCATTCACGGCCATCCGGGCCAGAGGGGCACGGGTAACCGACATAGCCGTGTTGGTCGTCGCCGCAGACGACGGCATCATGCCCCAGACCCTGGAAGCCATCAACCATGCCAAGGCGGCCAAGGTGCCGATCGTGGTCGCCATCAACAAGATGGACCTGCCGGGCGCCGACCCAGAGAAAGTGAAGCGCCAACTCAGCGAGCAGGAACTTTTGGTTGAGGACTGGGGCGGCGACGTCATCTCCGTAGATGTCTCAGCCAAGACCGGCGACGGCATCGACAACCTGCTGGAGAACCTGCTGCTGGTGGCGGAGATTGCCGAACTTAAGGCCAACCCCAATAAGCCAGCCGAAGGCACCGTCATCGAAGCAAAATTGGACCGGAAACGGGGACCCAGCGCCACGGTCTTGGTGCAGGACGGCACCCTGAAAGTAGGCGATTTCATCGTCGCCGGCGCCGCATTCGGACGGGTCAAGGCGATGACCAACGATCAGGGGAAAACCGTGCACGGCGTCACGCCGGGCTCCCCTGCCGAGGTCCTGGGGTTCGGGTCGCTGCCCGAGGCCGGTGACCAGTTTAAGGTCACTGCCGACGAGAAGGAGGCCCGCTCCCTGGCCGGAAACAGCGCCAAGGCCCATGGCACCCAGCCCGGACAGACTCGCGCCCTCAGGTTGGAAGACGTGGTCAATCAGGTGGACACCGACGATGTCAAAGAGCTGAACTTGGTGGTCAAGGCCGATGTCCAGGGCAGCGTGGAGGCGGTCCGCGGGGCGCTGGAGCGGTTGGTCGATGAAGACGCCAAGGTGAGGATACTGCACACCGGCAGCGGCGCGGTAACTGAATCAGACATCCTCTTGGCCAGCGCGTCCGAAGCCATCGTCATCAGCTTCTCCATCGGGGCCGAGCCCAGCGCCGAGCGGCTAGCCGACCGCATGGGCGTGGAAATCCGCCACTACGACATCATCTACCAGTTGATCGACGACGTCGAAAAGGCCCTTCACGGTATGTTGGATCCCGTCTACACCGAAGTGATCGTAGGCCGGGCCGAGGTCCGTGAGATCTTCGAAGGCCGCCGTGGCACCCAGATCGCCGGCTGCCGCGTCTCCGAAGGCCGGATGGTCAGGAACGCCGACGTGCGGGTGGTGCGGGACGGCACCGTCGTGGAAGACAGCACCATAACCAGCCTACGCCACTTCCGCGAAGAGGTGAATGAGATGAACGCCGGCACCGAATGCGGAATCGTTCTCCAGGGGTTCAACGACTTCCAAGAAGGCGACATTTTGGAAATCCACCGTCAGGAGCGGGGCCGGCGTTAGGCCGTCCCCTTCCGGCAGGCTCCCAACTCCCCGGAGCATCAACCCCCACAAGGTATACCCGCCATGTCCCGACGCACCGACCGTGTCAACGAACAGTTGCGCGAAGAGATCAGCACGCTCCTCGCGCGTCAGATAAAGGACCCCCGCCTGAATGGCGTGATCAGCAT